>NZ_JBMOSL010000001.1:0-717885 GCF_049315965.1 Brevundimonas sp. NPDC058933 | reverse complement strand
TCCGCGCAGCGGTCCCTTCGTCTATCGGTTAGGACGTCAGGTTTTCAACCTGAAAAGAGGGGTTCGACTCCCCTAGGGACTGCCACGCGGAGCTTTTCCCTTTCTGATATCGTCACTGTCAGGCTTCGTCAGGCTCGCCTTGTCGCGCGCAGACGCATGATGCGATGTCTTTGTTCGGAAAGTCTAAAAACAGGCTTGCGTCGTCCGATAGGGGCGGCTATCAGGCCGCTCCTCCGCGCAGCGGTCCCTTCGTCTATCGGTTAGGACGTCAGGTTTTCAACCTGAAAAGAGGGGTTCGACTCCCCTAGGGACTGCCACGCGGAGCTTTCTCCTGAATCGAAAAATGCGGGCGCTCTCTGGGCGGGCTGCATTTTGCCGACTATCGGGCTTAAAATCGTCATTTTTGTTTTTCCGCGGTTCACAGAACCGTGTTAATCATGGCCCCTGCACGCTTTGCAGGCGGGGGTTGTGAGTTGTCGGACTACGACGAGATGGAAGCGCCGGACATTGTCCTGATCGCCGGCACGGTGAAATGGTTCGATCCCGGCAAGGGTTATGGCTTCATCGTGCCCGATGAGCCGGATCTGACCGAACTGAAGGACGTGCTGCTGCACGTGAGCAGCCTGCGTGACGGCGGTCATGAGGCTGCAGCCGAAGGGGCGACCATAACCTGTGAATGCGCTCGCCGGCCCAAGGGCTGGCAGGTCGTTCGGGTCATCGATCTGGGCGAAGGCGCGCCGACGCCTGTCCGCCGCGAAGCTTCCCGTTCGCCTTCGCCGCGTCTGAGCCTGGACCTGTCGGGCGATGGGCCGCTGGAGACGGCGGTCGTCAAGTGGTTCAATCGCACCAAGGGCTATGGATTCGTGGTGCGCGATGGCGCTGCCGGCGATATCTTCGTCCATGTCGAAACGCTGCGGCGCTGCGGACTGGATGATCTGGTGCCGGGCGACGCAGTACAGGTGCGGTTCGCCGACGGTCCCAAGGGGCTGGTAGTGGCCGAGATCAGGCCGGGCGAATAGGTTTCGCCCTTTGAGGGGCGAAGTCATGGATTTCACGCGTCGTATTCTACTGGCGGGCGTCGTTTCCGTCGTGGGGCTGGCCGCCTGCGCCCAGAAGGGGCCGGTCGATGCTGCGGGGCAGCCGCTGGAAGCGCTGAGCATCGTGACCGCTTCCGGCGAGCACAAGTTCATGGTCGAGATCGCTGACGACGATGCCGAGCGCGCGCGCGGCCTGATGTACCGTCCTCCGCTGGAAGATGACCGCGGTATGCTGTTCCAATTTCCGGCAGCCAGCGAGCAGAGCTTCTGGATGAAGAACACGCCCAGTTCGCTCGACATCATCTATATTGATCCGCGAGGCCGGATCGTCTCGATCGCCAGCCACGCCACGCCCTATTCGGAGACGCCTTTGCCGTCGAACGGCGCGGCCAATGGCGTGCTGGAACTGCGCGCCGGACGAGCGGCGGAGATCGGCGCCATGCCCGGCGACCAGGTTCGCCACAGCTTCTTTCGCCCCTAATGTAGATTAAGGCGTTCAATGCGTTGCGGTGCGGCGTCGCCCGTGCCAATAGGGCGCTCCATCGGTTCGGGGTGTAGCGCAGCCTGGTAGCGCATCTGGTTTGGGACCAGAGGGTCGGAGGTTCGAATCCTCTCGCCCCGACCATGGATGGACCTGTCAGGTCGAGGCGTAGCCGCCGTTCAGCGAGTAGCTGAACCCGATCGGCAGGGCCGCTCTCACCAGGGTGAAGAAGGCCGCGAGTTCGCCGAGCGTCGTGCGCGGGATGAAGATGATGTCCCCGCGACGCAGCGCTACGGCCTCGCCCTGACGCGGACGCAGATCCACGACACGCATCATCCTGACATTGCCCGGCCCCCTTCGAATCAAGGCGGCCTCTTGCGCCCTGGCGGAAGGCAGGACTCCGCCCGCCATGATGACCGCCTGATAGGCGTCGATGTCGCCGGGCATGTCGAAGACGCCTGGATTGCGGACCTCGCCATCGACCCAGACCTTGAGCGGGCCCGCCAGTCGCAGGGTGACCTCGACCTCAGGACGACGGAGCTGGCTGGCGTAGCCGGCCGAAACGTCCGCCTCCAGCTGGGACAGGGTGCGGTCGGCCGCCATGACATGACCCAGCAGGGGCAGGGAGACGCGGCCGTCCGGCCCTACCTTCAACTGACGGGTCAGTTCGGCAGCCGTCGGCATCGCCACCTCGATCTCGTCGCCGGGATAGAGGAGGTATTCAGGCTCGACGTCAGTCCAGTCGGAAAAGGGAATATCGGGAAACTGATCGGCAGGAACGCCCTGGACGCGATAGGCGTCGCCTGCGGGCGCGCTGGCGCAGCCGGTCATGGCGGCGGTCAGCCCCATCAGGACAAGGCGTCGGTCGAGGATCATGAAGGCGGGGACCCGTCTGGAATTCGGAATGTCGCGAGGCTGAACGGTTATGGGTAACGCGTGGTTAACGCCGGGCCAGCAAAGGTGCGATCGACGATTTCAATGGATTCGCCTTGTTCATGCGTTCGACAGCCTATGCAGCAGCCCGGCCGCGATACGGCGTCATTGACGTCGTGGCGTTGCTGTTCCGTGAGCTGTGGATCATGGCTCTGGTGTTTGCAGTCCTGTTCTCCATTGGTGCTGCTGCGGCCCTGATGATGAAGAAGACCTATACCGCCGGGGCCAGTCTATTTGTGGGTGTGGGGCAGGAGTATGTCTATCAGCCGCGGGTAGGCGCGACCGACCGTGCGACCCCGCCCGCTGCGGGCGAGGTTGCGCAGTCCGAGGCCGCCATCCTGAACAGCCTTGAGGTCAAGCAGCGCGTCGTCCGGGCCTTGGGCGTTGAGACGTTTCAGGAAGGCCATCCCGCAACCGGGACGCCTCAGGAGCAGGAAGCTTCAGCCGTTCGCGCTGTGAACGCCGGCCTGGACGTGTCTGCAGCGCCTTTGAGCCCTGTCGTCGGCCTGTCCTACAAGAGCGACGATCCCGCCCTGTCGGCGCGGGTTCTGAACACGGTAATCGACCAGTATCTGACCTATCGGCGCGAGGTGTTTCAGGACCGGGCGACGCCCGCGATCCAGACCCAGCGTCAGACCTTCGAGGGCGAACTGGCCGACGCCGACCGCGCCTATGAGGCCTTCCTGAACAGCAACGACATCGGCGATTTCGCCACGGCCAAGGCCACCTTGGCGGGGACCTATCAGTCGGTCTTCGCCGAGCGGATGAACGTGCAGGCGCAGCTGAACCAGGCGTCGCAGCGGCTGACGACCCTGGTGGCGCAGCAGAGCCGCACCCCGGCGGAAATCGCCTTGCAGCAGGATCTGAATATCTCCGCGCAGGATCAGATCCTGCAACTACGCACGCAGCGCGAGACCTTGCTGGCGCGTTATCAGCCCGACGCGGCGCCGGTACGCGAGATCGAAAGCCAGATCGCCCAGCTTCAATCCTATGTCGGCACCGGCACGGCGGTCGGCGCCAAGGAGGTCCGCACCGGGCCCAACCCCATCTGGGTCGAACTGGAAACGACCCGGATCAACGCCCAGGCGGAGCGAGACGCTCTGGCCGCGCGGCTGGCGGTCCTGGACCGCCAGGTCGTCGATTTGCGGGCGCGCCAATCCAGGCTGACCGAGCTGGAATCGCGCAACGCCACCCTGTCCGGCAATCGGGAGGTCCTGTCCGCCTCGATCCGGGAATTCCAGCTGCGCGAGACGCAGAGCCGCGCCGACAATGAGCTGGTCAAGGCAGGCGCGGACAACGTCACGGTCATCGAGCGCGCGCAGCCGCCGTCCAAGGGCAAGAGCATGAAGGCGTTGCTGCTGATCGCCGCCTTTCTGTTCGCCGGGTTCACGGCGCTTTGCGTCGGCCTGCTGAGGGTTTTTCTGCGTAAAGGCTTTTCCATGCCTTCGACCGCCAGTCGGACCCTGCAACTCCCCGTTTTGGCCGTAGCCCCGATGAAACGCGCCTGAACCAGCGGCCATGCTAGGTTGGAGAGGTGAGGGTGAGCGCGTAACCGATTCGATGGTCGATCTGACGACGGAAATGGCGGGACTGTGGGCGGCGCTGGGACCAGCGTCGGCTCATCGTGGTCGCGTGATCCAGTTCGTCTCGGCCACGACCGGTGAAGGCGCATCGACCGTGGCGCGCGAGTATGCCCGGCTGGCGGCGGTCAGGGCCAGAAAGCCGGTCTGGCTGATCGATGGCGATCTGGCTCAGCAAGGGCAGATGGACGCCGTCGCCGCCGAGCCTGAACGGTTCGGGCGGTTGGCCGCGCCGGTCCAGGCTTCGCCCGACGGATCGGCCTTCTATGCCGTGACCCCGCCCATGCGGGGGCGGGACGGTCGCCCGGTGGCGCCGGCGCGGCTGATGACTGCGCGCGCCTGTCTGGGCGGTCGGTTGTTCGTGACGCGCTTTCACATGGAGCTGACGCGCGCCGGTCAGCGGGTCGAACCGCTGGGTGAGGCGCGCTATTGGGCCGCCTTGCGCGCCCATGCGGACACTGTGGTCATCGACACGCCCGCAGCCGATCGCAGCGACATGGCGATCATCTTGGCGCCCTTTATCGACGCCACCATTATCGTCGTCGCCGCCGAGACCACGGCCGCTTGCGAGCCGGTGGCCCTGCGCGACGAGATCGACGCTGTGGGCGGCCATATCGCGGGGGTAGTGATAAACCGCTCGACCTGGACGCCGCCGTCGATCCTGAGCCGTCTGGCGGGTTAGGCGGCGGACTGACGGTTCAGGCGCGTCAGTTCGCGTTCGCCGTAAAAATGCGGCTCGAAGCCCTTCATCCAGAACAGTTTTCCCAAGCCACGCGCGCAGCGATCCAGTAGTTCGGCGCGGCGCGGGCTGGCGATCAACGTCAGTCCGAGCGCGGCGGCGCCCCAGACGACTGTTTGCGCGGCGCCGATCGCCATCCAGCGCGCGACTGACGGCCATTCGCGAGCGGCGGCGGCGGTCTGGCTAGGTCCCTGACCATAGGCGAAGGCCCGCGCCAAGGCGTAGCGCAACGTGGCGCGGTGCGGTGGTGCGAACTCATCGACCCAGGCGTCAGCGGACCAGCCGAAGCGGCCGCCGCGGGCCTTTAGCGCCGCAAACAGGGCGTCGTCCTCGCCGCCCGACTGGTCGGCGGCGGCGTTGAACGGGGCGGCGCCGGGCAGGGCTGTCGCCCGCACCAGCAACGAGTTGCCGCAACCGTGAGGGATGTCGATCAACTGCGTCTGATCAGGGCCTTCACGACTGAAGAAACGCTCCAGATAGGAGCGGGTCCAGCCGGTGCCATCGGGGACGCGACCGCGAATGGGGCCGAAGACGGCGTCGGCTCCGGTCTGGGCCTGAGCTGAGAGAAGCGCCTTGAGCCAGTCTGGCGAGGCGGATTCGTCGTCGTCGAGGAAGGCGATCAGGGAGGCGGTCGTGACGGCCAGACCTTGGTTGCGGGCGGTGGCGACGCCGGGGCGCGGGGCGTGGCGCCAGATTATCGGGACTGAAGCCTCGGCGGCCAGGCGTGTCGTCACGTCGCGCGCGGTGGCCTGGGGGTCGTTGTCGACAACGACGATTTCCCTGAGGCGGTTGGCGACGCCGGTTTGACCCAGAACCGAGCGGACGGCGCGCTCCAGCATTTCCGGTCGACGCAGGGTCGGGATGATGACGGCGACGTCGGCGTTCATGCGCCCAGGACCTCGCCGACGGTGCGGATGTCGCAGCCGACCGTGCGGGCGTAAGCGATCAGCCGTTCCAGCGCGTCTGGCGTACATCCCCAAGGGGACGGCGATTCGCGGACGTCGTGGGTGTAGAGGATCAGCCAGGCCTGTTGGGCCAGGGCGCGGTCGATCCAGGCGCGGGCGACGGCCTCGCCGTCGAGCCCTTCAATGCCGACGCCCGGCAGTTGATTTCGGTCGCCGCCGTCATGAACAAGGCCCTTGTGGACACCGCGCAGGGAGGCGTAGCGCGCGCCGAGCTGTTTCTTGGCGCGCGGCGAGACTTCGCCGTAGGGGTAGGCGAAATGGAGCGGGGCGGCGCCCAGGCCGCGCAGGGCGGCGTCGTTGGCGTCGAGGTCGGCGCACAGGTCAGCGGACGAGGTCCGGTGGCAGTCCACGTGGTTGAGCGTGTGGCCGGCGACCTCGTGACCCTGATGGATCAGGGCGCCGATTTCGGCGGTGTCGGCAAACCGGCCCATATGGCCTTCCTGCCCGAAGAGGCCGGCGCAAACGTAGAAGGTGCCGCGTGCGTCATGCTTCTCCAGCGCGGCGGCCCCTGCATGAGCGGCGCTGGCGGGAATGTCGTCGAAGGTGAAACTGACGACGGGCCGGCTCAGATTCAGCTGCGCCGGACGCCGATGCGTCAGGCGCGCAAGTCGGCGACGGAGCTTGCCGGCGAGACTGATGTCAGGCGTGTAGGGCTGGATCATATCGCCTCCGCATAGAGGGCGACGCGGTAGAGGCGCAGGCTGAACGCGCGCAGGGGGACAGGTAGGATCGGCAGACGCGCGGCCTGTTTGAACAGGGGGCGGATGGTCTTGAGCCACGGCACGGCCTGCAAGCGCCGCGCGACGCGATAGCTGGGATAGGTCGAGACAAAATCGGGATGCCGGGCGACAACGCGGGCGAAGTTGGGCGCGGACTGCTCGTACTTGGCGGCAAGGGTCTCGACCGTGTCCAGGCCCATGTGGGTGGCGGGGTTGTCGATATGCTCGACCTTGAACCGCCGCGAAACGCGCATGGCCCATTCGACGTCTTCCCAGCCCCAGCCAGTAAAGCCTGGATCGAAGGCTTCAGTCTCGAACACGTCGCGGCGGACCAGAAGGTTTGAGGTGAAGACGTATTTTTCAGCCTGCAGCGCGCGCTGCTCGTGGGCGATGCAGTCGGAACGCGCGGCCATGCTGCGATGGACGGCGAAACGCGCATGGTCAGGGGCCTGCAACAGGGAGAAGCCGCCAAACGCCACGGCGGTCTCGCCCGCATGCGCCAGATCAGCCCAGGTCTGCAGGAAATGGCGATGGTCCGGGCGCATGTCGCTGTCGAGGAACAGCAGACTGGACCCGCGCGCCGCAGTCGCCAGACGGTTGCGACCGATGGAGCGGCCTTCGTTGGCCGACAGGGAGATCAGGCGGATCGGCAGGGCGCAAGCGTCGGCGCGCGCCGCCAGCCGGTCGGTCAGGGCCGTGTCGTTGGTGCCGTCGTCCAGCAGGACCAGTTCGACGGCGCCGTGCAAGGCCGGAGCTTCCCGGTCGAGGAGGACGATCAGGGGTTCCGGATCGTCGCGCAGGAAGGGGATCAGCACCGACAGGGCCGGTCGGGCGCTTTTCCAGGCGGCGTTGTCGTGGACGGCGGGCATGCTCATGCGGCCGCTCTCCTGGCCTGGACTGCGCTGCGCAGCCGTCGCGCCAGATCGCGCACTCCGCCCGCATTAAGGGCAAAGGCGCAGACGCCGTAAACCGTTGCTCCGACCGAGGCGTCCAGCATCAGTTCCGGGAAGCCGCCTATGGGAGGCAGAAACCAGACCGCGAGAGCCATGACGCCTGCGCAAAAGCTGCACTGCATCAGCGTGGTCCACGGCAGCGGCAACGGCAGGATGCGGCGACCAATGGCCCAGGATGCGACCAGACCGACGGCGAAGCTGGCCGCGGTCGCCCAGGCCGCGCCCAGAACGCCGAAGCGGGGGATGAGGATGATGTTGAGCACGACGTTCGCGAGCGCCGGGACGCTCATCGCCGCCAGCAGCCAACCGGTGCGACGGCCGAGGGTGAAGGCCTGATGGAAGTAGTAGACCGTCAAGCCCGACAGCAGGGCAGACAGGGCGACCCAAGGCGTGACCAGGGCCGCCGCATCACGCAGATCCTCGCCGATCATGAACTCCGACAGGGGGCGCGCCACCAGGGCCACGCCCACGGCTGCGGGCAGGCCGATCAGGATCAGGGTGGAGGCCTGTTCTTTCGCCGCTGCAACCAGCTGGGCCCGCCCGCCTCGCTCCAGCGCCATGACCAGGGCGGGCGTGCCGGCGGCGCCCAACCAGATGAACAGGACGTCCAGGGTCCGATTGGCGATGCTGTAACCGGCATGATAGGCGCCGACCGCCGCTTCATCCATGAAGAGCGCCAGCAGGAAACGGTCCGTAGAAGCCAGCACCAGAGCCAGTCCAAGCGAGGCGGCGATGGGGTAGCCATAGACGGCGTAGCTTTTCAGTCGTTCGCGATCGACATGGCCCTTGCGCGCTTCGCTGAGTTCAGCCGGCAGGATGAAGGGCAGGGCGAACAGGGGAGCGATCAGCAGGCCGGCCAGCGGAGAGGCGGCCCCGCCCCCCGACAGGGCGAAGGCTGCGCCGACGCCAAAGCCGGCCAGGGCGTTCCAGATGTCGAGGCTGGCCGCCTTGCGCACCTCGCCCGCCGCGCGATACCGCTCCTGCGCCAGCTTGCTCAGGCAGCGAACCGGGATGCCGAGCAGGGCCACGGCGATGGGCAGGCGGAAGCCTTCGGGCATGGGCCATAGCCAGATGGTCAGGCCGGCCAGCGGCAGGAACAGGCCGATCATGATGAAGGCGGTGCGATAGAGGCTGGCGAAATGGCTGGCCATGTCGGCGCCGTCGCGTTGGGCCGCCCAGAAGCGCGCCATGGCGGCCTCAAGCCAGCTGAAGGTTGCGACATGGGCCATGGTCATGACCGAGAAGGCCAGGGCGTAGCGGCCAAAATCCTCGGCGCTGAGCAAACGCGTGTAGACGATGATGGCCAGAAAGCCGACGACGCCCTGAATGATGTTGGCGGGCAGATAGCCCAGCACCCCGCGCCAGAACATCAGCGCACCGACATCCGGTCGCCCAGCAGGACAGGTACGGTGACCGCTATGATCCACAGATCCAGCCAGAAGGACTGACGCTCGATATAGTCGATGTCCAGTTGAACGCGACGGCGCACCTCGGCTGCCGTGTGCATGGGGCCGCGCGAGCCTTTTACAGCGGCCCACCCCGTCATCCCGGGCTTGATGCGGTGGCGATGCGCGTAGTCTGCGACCAGTCGGGCGGACTCGATCGCGCCCGTTTTCATGCCGATGGCGTGCGGGCGGGGCCCCACCAGAGACATCTCGCCCCGGAGGACGTTCAGCAGTTGCGGCAGCTCATCCAGGCTGGTGGCGCGCAGGAACCGACCGATACGCGTGATACGCTCGTCGTCGGCCGTGACCTGGCGAATGGCGCAGGCGTCGGCGGCGGCGTGAGCCATCGTGCGAAACTTCCACACTACGATCTCTTCCTGATTGAAGCCGTGGCGGCGCTGACGGAACATGGAGGGACCAGGGCTGTCCAGGCGAACCAGGACAGCCAGAATCAGAAGCAATGGCGACAGGAGCGCCAGGCCGGCAGACGCCAGGATCAGGTCCTGCAGCCTCTTGTTGAAGGCGCGTCGATCGGGATCCACCGGCCCTTCCAGCGGCGCCATCGGGGCTTGCGACAGCTTTTCCAGAGCGGCGTTGCGCTGTTCGGCCGTCTTCGGGTCAATCAGGAGCGTCAGGCGGATAGGCAGGGCGCTGAGGCGTGCCGTCAGGTCGCGAACGCGAGCCTCCGCCTTGGGGTCGATAGCCAGTACGATTCGGTCGACATAGGGTGTTAGTCGGTGGTTCAGAAGGGCGTTGGCCTCTCCCAGGACGGGCACGCCTTGCACAGCGTCGGGTGAACGCGCGAGCCGGTCGTCAAACACGCCCAGCACGTTGAGGTCGCGTCGTTGCAGCGCTTCCTGGATCAGGCGCTCGGCATGACGCGTGGCGCCGACCACTGCAATATTGGGCGTCAGGGCGCCCTTGCGCCTCCAGCTGGTGACCAGAAGGCTCCAGACCGCGTGGAGGGTCAGCAGGAGCAACAGGACGCTGGCGATCCAGCCTCCATAGTCTCTCCACGGCGTGGCCGGCGCTCCGTGCAGGGCCAATCCAAGAACCAGTGTCACGATACCGCCAATGGCGACGACGCAGCCCACCGCGAAGAGATGCGGCAGGAAGCCGTGCCCCTTGTCGAAGCGGTAGAGACCGAGGGATCGAAGCAGGCCGAGCATGGTCGCTGCGCCCATGACGAGAGGGGCGGCGTCCATAAGGCGAGCAGTCAGCGGCGCGCCATTGGACAGGACCGTCACGCCTGCCGCCACCGCCACGCCGAGACCCAGGATGTCCAGAGCGCGGAAATAGAAGACCCGTCGTCGGGCGGCGTTACGCTGGCGCGTATTCAACCAGATGTCGGGCCGGAAGGGCCCCCGTCGGGCGCGACCGATCCCAGGCGCCGAATCACGCGTCGTCCGGACAGAATTCTGGACGCGTCGCGCCCCCAGGTCGGCGCCATCCGCAGCAGGAAGTAGATTTTCAGCGGACGTCATGACGCGAACAGTGTGATCCAGAAGCTTGCCAACCGCTATTTCTTTGCATGCGGCGCGTCTATCCCCCGTTAACGCGAGAGATTTCAGGTCCCCCGTTGCGCCGGATCAAATGACTCGCTATCCACGCCGCCTGCCGGAGACGTGGCCGAGTGGCTGAAGGCAACGGTTTGCTAAATCGTCGTACCCTGTAAGGGGTACCGAGGGTTCGAATCCCTCCGTCTCCGCCAGAAACCTTCACACCCTTGAATGTAAAGCCCGCCTAGCAGGCGGGCCCGACGGCCCCGCCCTCAAGGCGAGATCGGCGCATGAGCCCGACCACGCTGATTTGCGCCAGTCTGCTGATGAGAGACGTCGCCAGCGGGCGATGCGTCACCGAGGATGGTGCAAACCCTCCCGTCCGACGGACCGGGATCGAGGCTGGCAAGGTCCCGCCGTTCACCCCGAAGAACAGGCGCGGGCGAGGCGAGGCTGGGCCGAAAGCGGGCGCTTATCGAAATACCGGCGACCTCCGGCTTATTGAGCTTAACTGTATCGAAAAACTCGCGTTCGTTGGAGAAAAGTAGCGCAGGAAAGTGTCAAATAGACATTCTGAACCTATGGCGGTCGACGTAACGGCGACGGTGGGGTGAAAATTTCTCAGAGGCCTGCATTTTTCCTCTTGTCGATTTCGCGGATGCAATAAACAGTTCGCAACTGCGAAGAGCATGAGGGGATACACGCATGACGCAGTTCAAGAACAGCATACCAGGGCTCCTGGCCCTTCTCTGTCTAACCGGCGGATTGTTTGCGGTGGGCGCCGCGCTCGCCGCGCCTGACGCCGCGGTCGTCGCAAATGTCGCCAGCGCCGCTGTAGCAGCGTCGGAGCCTGCTCCGGCGCTGTTTTCACATCAGGCGCCGCTGGAGTTGGATGCAGCGGGCACGGCCTGGCTGGGGACCTCCACCGCACTGGTGCTCCTGATGACCCTGCCGGGTCTGGCGCTCTTCTACGGCGGCATGGTGCGCCGCAAAAACGTGATCGCCACGATCACCCAGTCGGTGGCCGCCTTCGCCGTGGTGTCCCTGACATGGTTCATCGCCGGCTACACCATCGCCTTCGGCACAAATGGTGATGAGGGGATCAATCAGTACATTGGCAGTCTGGACGCCCTGTTCCTGAACGGCGTGACGGTCGATACGGCGCACAGTCTGCTGCCGGGTATTCCAGAGTTCCTTTGGGTATCGTTCCAGTTGACCTTCGCCATCATCACGCCTGCGCTGATCACCGGCGCCTTTGCAGAGCGGCTGAAATACTCGGGGATGCTGCTGTTCACGGCCCTTTGGTCGCTGATCGTCTATGCGCCCATCGCCCACTGGGTGTGGGGCGGCGGCTTCCTGGGCGCGCAGGGCGTGCTGGACTTCGCCGGCGGCGCAGTCGTGCACGTAAACTCGGGCGTGGCTGGTCTTGTCTGCGCCCTGTTCCTTGGTCCGAGGAAGGGTTACGGCGTCGAGCCCATTACGGCGCACAATCCGGTTCTGACCATGATCGGCGCCTCGCTGCTGCTGGTCGGCTGGATCGGCTTCAACGCCGGCTCGGCGGGCGCCGCCAACGGCCTGATGGGCGCGGCCCTGATCAACACCCTGCTGGCCGCCGCCGCCGCCTCGCTGGCCTGGAAGTTCGTCGAGGTCGTCTACAAGAAGAAATGGTCGCTGATCGGGGTCCTGTCCGGCGTCGTCGCGGGTCTGGTCGCCATCACCCCGGCGGCGGGCTTCGTCGATCCCAAGGGAGCCGTCATCATTGGCCTGATCGCGGGACCGGCCTGCTACGTCTCGTCGGTCTGGTTGAAGAAGCTGCTCAAGTATGACGACAGTCTGGACGCCTTCGGCCTGCACGGCGCGGGCGGTCTGGTCGGCGCCCTGCTGACCGGCGTCTTCGCCTCCACCGCGATCAACAGCCTGTCGGAAGGGGCCAATATCGGCGCCCAGGCCCTGGGGCTGGTCTGGACCATCCTGTGGAGCGCGGTCGGCACGCTGATCATCCTGCTGATCTGCAAATACACCACGGGCCTGCGCGTCACCGACGAGCAGGAAGCGGATGGCCTGGACGCGCACCTGCACGGGGAGGTGCTGGACGGCGTCTGAGGCGAGGGGGCGGGACGCGGCGCCTCCCTGCCGCGTCCCATTCCCTGCGAACAAAGGCCCGGCCGCGCTCCACCAGCGGCTGGATGAGTAGGCTTAGCCAATAACAATCAGACTTTGAGGGGATATGTCATGAGAGTTGCTCTTGCTTGCGTTTCATTACTGGCGCTGACGATGGGGGCGGGGGCTGCGAACGCCCAGGTCGAGCCCGAGGTGGCCTTCAACATCGGCGTGACTAGCGACTACGTGTTCCGAGGCTTCAGCCAGACCGACACCAGCCCGGCCGTCCAGGGCGGGGCGGATCTCACCGCAGGCGTCTTCTACGCAGGGGCCTGGGCGTCGCAGGTCGATTTCGGCGACGATACCGACGGCGAACTGGACATCTACGGCGGGGTCGCGGTGTCGAGCGGCGGCTTTGATTTCAATGTGGGCGTGATCGCCTATCACTACATCGGCGCGCCCAACGGGGCCGACTATGACAATGTCGAGTTCAAGGCGGCGGTGTCTCGCGGATTCGGGCCTGTGACGGCGGGCGCCGTGATCTATTATTCGCCCGACTTCTTCGGGGCCGACGAGCAGGCGAGCTATGTCGAGGGCAACCTGGCCTACGCCTTGCGCGACAACGTCAATCTGACCGGCGCCTACGGCAAGCAGTACCTCGACGTGGGGGATGACTATTCCACCTGGAATGTCGGCGTGAAGTTTGGCGTCACCGAAAAAATCTCGCTCGACCTGCGCTATTGGGACACGGATGTGGATGGGGATCTGAGCGATGACCGCCTGGTGGCGACGCTGGGGGTCGGTTTCTAAGGCTATGGCAGGCAAGGGCGGCGACAGGGCGCGACCAGTCGCCGCTTTCCCTAGCGTGATCTTGGCGCCGCCCTCGCAGCGGGCTACGCCTGCGCCTCAATCTTGCTCTTGGGAGAGACGCACATGGACCTGACCACCGTCACTGAACACATCCGCGGCGCTGTCGGCGACAACTCCGGCCTCGGCAAGACGGTCAAGCTCGACCTCGGCGATGTCGGCAAGATCTACATCGACGGCGCTTCGTCGCCCAACACGGTGACGAACGAAGACAAGCCCGCCGACGCCACTGTGTCGATGAAGTGGGACGACTTCGTCGCCCTGTCGGAAGGCAAGCTGGACCCGATGATGGCCTTCATGCAGGGCAAGCTGAAGATCGCCGGCGACATGATGATCGCCCAGAAGCTGGCGCCCCTGCTGAAGCGCTGATGCGTTTCTAGGCAACCAGAACAAGGACGGCGCGGCTCCCTCGGGGCCGCGCCGTTTTGCTATCGGCGCTCGCAGAAGCGCGTTTAGGGATTTGTGAGGACACGACCATGGATTTCGCCCCTTCCGAACGCGGCCTGCTGTGGCGCGAGCGCCTGTCGAACTTTATCGACGAGCACGTCGTCCCGGCGGAAGCCGAGTACCGGGCCCAGGTCCACGCCAACCCCAAGGTCCAGGCGCCGGTGATGGAGGCGCTGAAGGCCAAGGCCAAGGACGCCGGGCTGTGGAACATGTTCCTGCCGGGCGAGCACGGCGCCGGTCTGACCAATCTGGAATACGCGCCCCTGGCGGAACTGATGGGGCGGCGGCTGTGGTCGGCCGAGGTGTTCAACTGCAACGCCCCCGACACCGGCAATATGGAAGTCCTGCACATGTACGGCGACGCCGCCCAGCAGGAACGCTGGCTGAAGCCGCTGATGGCGGGCGAGATCCGCTCGGCCTTCCTGATGACAGAGCCCGAGGTGGCGTCCTCGGACGCGACCAATATCCAGACCAGCATCGTTCGCGACGGCGACCACTATGTCGTCAACGGCCGCAAATGGTGGTCGACCAATATGGCGCATCCCAACGTCGCTATGACGATCGTCATGGGCAAGACGGACACTGAAGCGGCGACGCACCAGCAGCAGAGCCAGATCATCGTGCCGACGGACACGCCCGGCTTCCGCGTCGAGCGGATGCTTTCGGTGTTCGGCTATGACGAAGCGCCGATCGGTCATGCCGAGGTGGTGCTGGAGAACGTCCGCGTCCCGGTCGAGAACCTGATCGCGGGCGAGGGGAGGGGCTTCGAGATCGCCCAGGGGCGGCTTGGCCCGGGCCGTATTCACCACTGCATGCGCGTCATCGGCGCGGCGGAACGGTCGCTGGAACTGATGGTTGAGCGTCTGCTGAGCCGCACCGCCTTCCGCAAGGCTATCGCGGAGCATTCCGTATGGGAACAGCGCGTGGCTGAAGCGCGGACCAATATCGAGATGTGTCGCCTGCTGGTGCTGAAGGCGGCCTGGATGATGGATGAGGTCGGGGCCAAGAACGCCAAGTCAGAGATCGCCCAGATCAAGACGGCGGCCCCCAGGATGGCGCTTCAGGTCATCGACGACGCCATCCAGGCCTTCGGCGGCGCTGGCGTATCCGGGGACACGCCCTTGGCCGAACTCTATGCCACGGTCCGGACCCTGCGGATCGCCGATGGTCCGGACGAGGTCCATAACCGCACTATAGCTCGGCTGGAGTACGCCAAGCACGGCGGTTTGCGCCGCTGACAGAAAGACGGGGTCATGGCCGGTGAGCCAAGACCCCGTGACGCCTGACTGCTTGCAGAGGTCAGTGGCGTTTTTCCTGGCGAAAGACCTGCTGCCGGTGGTGAGAGCCGATGCCGCCCTCCGTCACGTCGCTGATGAAGAAGTTTTCGCTGTGGCGGTGCGGAGGTTCGGCGCCGAACCGCTGCCGAAGCCAGGTTGCGAAACCCGCCTTCTTGAGTTGCGGCCCGCCGGATGTCGTGGCGGGGGTGTCCGGATCGGATGGATTGCGAGGTTGGGTGTGGAGGGGGTTCATCATGCTCGACTCTCCCGGGTCTGCTTCTAGAACCGGGTAGACAGGGCGGCGTTCCTTCTGCCTAGCTGCCATCATCGATTACATTTTGGACAGCTTCCAGCGGCACTTCCATGTCGAGCAAGACCGCCAGTCGATGGCGGGCGCGGTTGACCCGGCTCTTGATGGTGCCCACCGCGCAGCCGGAAATGTCCGCGGCTTCCTGGTACGAGAGGCCGGCCGCCCCCACCATGACGATGGCTTCGCGATGTTCCGGTGGCAGGGCGTTCAACGCCGCCCGCAGCGACGTCAGTTCGGCGGTCCATTCCTGGTTGGGCTCGGCCGTCAGACCGGCCGCGTAGCGCCCCTCCTCGTCCGCCACTTCACGGCGTCGCTTGGCGGCGCCCGTGTACCAGCTGTTGCGCAGGATGGTGAAAAGCCAGGCGCGAAGATTGCTCCCGGGTTCAAACCGCGCCCTGTGCGCCCAGGCCTTGGTCAGCGTCTCCTGCACCAGGTCGTCGGCGTCGGCCGAGTTCCTCGACAAGGTAAAGGCGAAGGCTCGCAATGACGGCAGGTAGACGTGGACCGCGCTACGCCAGTCGGACGGTTCCACTATGCCGCCGGGGGCGCTGGAGACGCCAGAAGGGCCTGTGTCCTGCGGCCCGTCAGGCACGCGAACATGAGGCATGCAACGGGAATCCTGAAGCTTCGACGGCGTCCTTGATTGGACGGCATGAGGCAGGAACGCGGTCTTGGCGGCGACCGTTCCGAAGCCCTCAGGCGAGCACGCCGATGGGAACCTGCGTTGCTCAACCCGCATTCAGAGAGACTGGTGGACTGGGCTTTGGGTGAGATCTGAGCGAATGAACCTACCCATTCGGGTTAGCGGGATCGTCGGGCAGGATGTCGAGAGATACCGGCGATGCAGGGCGCGGTTGCCAGAGCTCGCCGCCGGTCTGTCGGTTGAGGATCTGGCAGGGCAGTCGATGCCCGACGCCAGCCCGGGTAAATGGCACTTGGCCCACACGAGCTGGTTCTTCGAGGTGATGATCCTGGCAAGGCGCGCCGACTATACGGCCGTCGACGATCGCCTGCAGGTGCTGTTCAACTCCTACTACGAGACTCTCGGGCATCGGCTGGAACGGAGCGAGCGCGGCCTTATGACACGGCCTTCGCTGGACGACGTGATGGCGTACCGGCGGGAGATCGACCGGCGCATGGAAGCGCGATTGGTCGAGGGCCTGGTCGACGACAAGGAACGTTATCTGTTTGAACTGGGCCTTCACCATGAGGAGCAACATCAGGAGCTGTTCCTGATGGACATGTTGAACTTGATGGCTCGCTCGCCTCTGGATCCTCAGGCCTACGAGGCTGAACCGCGTCTCGGACCCCCACAGGCGAGCAAGGGGGGGTGGGTCCGGTTCGAGGGCGGCCTGGCCGATAGCGGAGCCGGCGTTGACGGCTTCGGGTTTGACAATGAAAAGCCGGTCCACCGGGTCTGGCTGGAGCCGTTCGCCTTGGCCGCCGACCTTGTTACGAACGAGGAATGGATCGCATTCATTGAGGACGGCGGGTATCGACGGCCCGAGCTTTGGCTTTCGGACGGGTGGGGACGCGTAAAGGCCGAAGGCTGGACCGCACCGCTCTACTGGCGTGAGAACGGGGAGGGTTGGACCGTCATGACGCTGGCGGGCCGGCGTTTGATCGTCCCGACATCGCCGGTGAGACACGTCAGCTTCTACGAGGCCGACGCCTTTGCCCGCTGGGCGGGGCGACGGTTGCCTACGGAGGCCGAATGGGAGCACGCCGCACGGGCCGATGCGGGTCGCTTTTCCAATCTGGCGAACGAGGTCTGGCAGTGGACCGCAAGCGCCTATGCCCCCTATCCGGGGTTTCGGCCGACTGAAGGGACGGCGGCGGAATACAACGGCAAGTTCATGGCCAATCAGATGGTTCTGCGCGGCGGCGCGTTCGCTACGCCCGAAGGCCATGCCCGTCCCAGTTATCGCAACTTCTACTATCCGCATCAGCGATGGATGTTTTCGGGGGTCAGGCTGGCGGCAGACGGCGGAACGGTCGAGGACGCCGCGCCACAAGACGCGTTTCGTCAGGACATGATCGAGGGTCTGTCGCGTCGAACCAAGGCCCTGGCGCCCAAATGGTTCTATGACGCCGAAGGCTCGAAGCTGTTTGAAGAAATCACTCAGTTGCCGGAATATTACCCGACGCGTCAGGAGGCGGCGTTGTTGCGGAGGGTCATGCCGACCTGGGCCAAAGAATTCCGCTCTCGCGCAGTTCTCGTAGAACTGGGCTCCGGCGCCAGCGAGAAGACCCGCATCGTTCTGGACGCGACCAAAGATCTGAGCGCCTACGTGCCTATCGACATCAGCGCTACGGCCCTCAACGAAGCGGCGGAGCGTATCCGCATGGATTATCCGGGACTAAAGGTCCTGCCGGTGGTCGGGGACTTCGAGCATCTGTCGCCGCCGCCGGTTGAGGCTGGACAAGGACGCCGGATCGGTTTCTTCCCAGGGTCAACCATCGGCAATCTGGAGCCGGATGCGGCGGTGACCCTGCTCAGGTCTGCGAGAGAAATCTTGGGTGAAGGGAGCCTGTTCATTCTCGGCGTCGATCTGGTGAAGCCGGCCGGAACGCTGGTCGCCGCCTATGATGACGCCCAGGGCGTGACGGCGGCTTTCAACCGCAATCTGCTCGTGCGGGCCAATCGCGAACTGGATATGGATTTCGTTCCTGACGACTTTGCTCACGTGGCCGTCTGGAACGCCGCGCATTCGCGCATGGAAATGCATCTGCAAGCGACGCGATCCATGACTGTGCATCTCGGCAAGCTGGCGTTCCGCTTTGCCGAGGGTGAAACCATCCACACGGAAAGCTCACGCAAATTCGACCGGGCGTCGGTCGAGGCGCTGGCCGAGGCCGCCGGGTGGCGGCTGGAGGCGTTCGAGATCAGCGATAGTCCTTCAGTCGCTCTGGCGCTGCTTTCCGCCTAGATCAAAGGCACAAAAATGGCGGCGTGCTGAAACACGCCGCCTTCAGGTTCGGATCGTCCGGGAGCGCCTAGCCCTTGGAAGGGAGGTCGCTATCGGCCTTGTTGCGGGAGCCGTGCGAGGCTTCACCGCCCTTACGGCCGGCCTGTGCTGCGAGGCTGCGATCCTGAGAGAAGCTGCGCTTCTCGCTGGGAACGCTGGCCCCACCCTTGCGGGCGATCTCGCGTTGGCGTTCCGGATCCATCGAGGCGAATCCTCGTTTGGAAACACCGGACCCGCGGGTGGGCTGACCTTCGGCCATTCGGCTGTTCCTTTCAAAGACGGTGGCGCTTGCGGAAAAGAACCCGGCGCCGCCGCCGTGGTTCCGAACAAGAACGATTTCCTTGTTCTGTGGACGGTCAGTCGTGGGGGCGGGAATCGCCCGGCCGGCCGCCGCCCGGCTCGAGAGGCGGCAGTTCCTCTGGCGTTTCGCCCGGCTGGAGATCGGGCTCGGGCGTCGAGGGCGGCAGAATTTCGGGTGCGCCGTCAGGCGTGTCGGGCTCGATATAGGTCATTCGTCTCTCCCTGTTGGACAGCACCAACGTTCGGGAGGAGAAGGTGGTTCGATCAGGAACCTACGGCGGATCGGCGGGTTCAAAAACGACCCGTCATCAAAGGAGATCGCCCATGGCTGAGCCCCGCACGTCCGCCCTGCCGGAAGATATTATCAACGGCGCCTCGACCGAGGGCCTGCGGCTGGAGCATGCCGCTGACGCCATCATCGCCGGCGGCCCGCAGCCGCGGCCGATCCACGTCGCAGTGCGCGAGGACGCAGAAGAAGCGCGTGCATGGGCGGATCGGCGGTTCAGAAGGACGCGGGACGCCATTCGAGACGAGCCGGTGCGCGCCAGCCTCTACGCCTTGGGCATAGGGGTGATTATCGGCCTGCTGGCCGCCCGCTAGCCTCTCAGGAAGGACCGGCGGCCGGACGGGCGATAGGCGTACGCGCCATCGCCTGATCCGAGACGTAGGGGTTGGTGCGACGTTCGGCCCCGAAAGTGGAATGGGGGCCATGTCCCGGCACGAAGGTTACGTCGTCACCCAAGGGCCAGAGCTTGGTTGTGATGGCATGAAGGAGGGCGGCGTGGTCGCTGCGCGGGAAGTCTGTGCGGCCGATCGAACCTTGGAACAGGACATCGCCAACCTGGGCGAACCGGGCCTCGCGATTGAAGAAGATGACGTGGCCCGGCGTGTGGCCTGGGCAGTGGAAGATTTCCCAGGTCGTTTCGCCCAACGTCAGCGTTTCACCCTCGACCAGAAAACGCGTCGGGGTGAAGGACCGGGCCTCGGGCAGGCCGTATTTCTGGCCCTGGGTCGGAATCAGATCGATCCAGAACTGGTCCTCGGCGTGGGGGCCGATGATGTCGACGCCGGTCTTTTCCTGGAGGTCGGCGGCGCCGCCCGCGTGGTCGAGGTGGCCGTGGGTGATCCAGATAGCGTCCAGCGTCAGGCCGCGTCGGACAATTTCGGCCAGAATTGCATCCGTCGAGCCGCCAGGATCAATCACGGCGGCCTTGTTCGTCCTGGTGCACCAGACAGTGGTGCAGTTCTGCTGCAAAGGCGTGACGGGCGTGATGAAGACGCCAATGGAGGAAATGGGCTGGCTCATAGTCCTCAGATAGCGGGGCGATGAGGTCAAAGGAACCCGCGCGCGTTGACCTTTCGCCCCCTTCTCGACATAAGGGCGGGCTTCGAGGCGCCGCTCCAAAAGGGCGGCCCTATTGCTTTATCCACCGCGCGCGCCGTTCGGCGTCGCCACAGAGCGTCAGAATCCCGACCATGCAAGTCGTCGAAAAGTCGAACGAAGGCCTCAGCCGCGTGATCGCGGTGACCATTCCTGTCGCAGAGCTGAATGAAAAGCTCGAAGCGCGCATCAAGGAAGTCGCGCCGCAGATGAAGCTCAAGGGCTTCCGTCCCGGCAAGGTGCCGACCGCCCACGTCAAGAAGACCTTCGGCCGTGACTTCATGGGCGAAATCATCAACGCCTCGCTGAACGAAACCAGCCAGAAGGCTCTGGACGACGCCAAGCTGCGCCCGGCCGCCCCGGCCGAGATGAAGCTCATTTCGGACATGGACAAGGTCATCGCCGGCCAGGAAGACCTGGCCTATGAAATGTCGCTGGAAGTCATGCCCGACTTCACCCCGGTCGACCCCAAGACCCTGAAGCTGGAGCGCCCGACCTACACCGCTTCGGACGAAGATCTGGACGAAGCCCTGAAGGAACTGGCCTCGCAGGCCAAGTCCTACGAGGACAAGACCGGCAAGACGGTCAAGGCTGCCGACGGCGACCAACTGACCATCGACTTCGTCGGCAAGCTGGACGGAGAAGTGTTCGAAGGCGGTTCGGCCGAAGACGCCGACCTGGTGATCGGCTCCAACCGCTTCATCCCGGGCTTCGAAGAGCAGCTCAAGGGCGCCAAGGTCGGCGAAGAGAAGACGATCGAGGTCACCTTCCCGGAAGACTACCAGGCCAAGAACCTGGCCGGCAAGGCCGCGACCTTCGACGTCAAGGTCAAGGCCATCAAGGCCGAGACCGAAGCCAAGGTCGACGAAGAGTTCGCCACCCGCATCGGCCTGGAGTCGCTGGACAAGCTGAAGGAACTGCTGAAGGCCAACCTGGACCAGCAGTACGCGGGCGCCGCCCGCTTCAAGCTGAAGCGGGCCCTGCTGGACCAACTGGACGAGGCGCACAGCTTCGACCTGCCGCCGAAGATGGTGGACGCCGAGTTCGAAGGCATCTGGGCTCAGGTGTCGGCTGACAAGGACGCTGGCCGCCTGCCGGAAGAAGACGCCAAGAAGACGGAAGACGAACTGAAGGCCGAGTACCGCAAGATCGCCGAGCGCCGCGTGCGCCTGGGTCTGGTGCTCGCCGAAATCGGCCGCGCCAACAACGTCGGCGTGACGGATCAGGAACTGTCGAACGCCATCATGGCTGAAGCCCGCAACTACCCGGGCCAGGAAAAGATGGTTCTGGACTTCTACCGCCAGAACCCGAACGCCGCCGCTCAACTGCGCGCGCCGATCTATGAAGAGAAGGTCGTCGACCTGATCGTCGGCGTCGCCGACGTCACCGACACGCCGATCTCGAAGGAAGAACTGCTGAAGGAAGAAGACGAGGGCTGATCTCTCTTCTTCGACCTATCCTAAGCAACGAATTGGCCCTCGCGTTCGCCGCGAGGGCTTTTTCATGGGTTCTGACCGATCGTTAATCCAAGCTGGTGCTTTGGCCTCATTCCCGCCGGGTTGATCGGGTCCTTGCTGAAGAACGTTGAAATCTGGAGTGTTGATAATGGCTGGAGCGCTTGCAGCGGGCTTGATGGGGTGGGCGATGTTGGCGTCGCTTCCCGACCAAGGGCCATCGGCGCCCGCCGATAACGGTCAGGCGACGGAACTCGAAGATATCGTGGTGCAGGGGCGACGAATCGATGAGCGGGTCCGCGGCTTCATCGATGAGGTTGTGGCGGCCCCTGCGGGGCGGGGGCCTGCTCGCTGGCGTGACAATATTTGCGTGGGTGTCGCAAATCTACGAGGGGATGCCGCGCAATACCTCGCCGATCGCGTCTCCGAAGTCGCGCTGGACATCGGCCTTGAGCCGGGAGAGCCGGGCTGTCAGCCCAACATTCTGATTATCGGCACCGATGACGGCGCCGGCATGGCGCGTGGTTTGGTGGCGGCTCGTCGCAACGTATTCTGGCCAGGCGGTTCCGGCATGAGCCGAAGCCGAGCCGCGCTGGAGGCGTTTCAGGCCAACGACCACCCGGTCCGCTGGTGGCATATCAGCCTGCCTGTCGATTCTCAGACGGGGACTCTGGCCGTACGTTTGCCGGGAGAGAACCCGCCGACGGTCGCCAAAACGACCTCGGGGCGCCTTCGAACCACCATCCGAAATGACCTGGGCCGCGTCATCATTATCGTGGACATGAGCAAGGCCGATGGCCTGGACCTGCGTCAGATCGCGGACTATGCCGCCATGGTTGCTTTTTCGCAGGTTGATCCAGATGCGGACACCGAAGATTACGACTCCATTCTGAGCCTGTTTCGCCGGCCGGAGGCCACGCCGCACCTGACCGAATGGGACATGGCCTATTTGAAGGCCCTTTACAGCGCTGAGTTGAATCAGTCGTCGGCCACGCATCAGGCCGGCGAGATCCAGGGACTGATGGCGCGGGATCAGAAGCGCGCCCAAGAGGTGGTCGCCGAGACTCATTGATTCCCATGGGAGCGTTGGCCTTGCGCCGCGTGGCCAGGGTGATGATATCTTGGGGGCTAGGGTAGCGGCAGCGAGTCGCGCCGACAGATTCGAAAAGGCCTTTATGCGCGATCCGATCGACTACATCTCCAACAACCTGGTGCCGATGGTGGTGGAGCAATCCAGCCGCGGTGAACGGTCGTTCGACATCTTCTCGCGCCTGCTGCGCGAGCGGATCATCTTCCTGACCGGGCCGTTCGAGGACGGCATGGCCTCGCTGATCTGCGCGCAGCTGCTGTTCCTGGAATCGGAAAACCCGAAGAAGGAAATCAGCATGTACATCAACAGCCCCGGCGGTCAGGTGACCTCGGCGCTCGCGATCTACGACACCATGCAATACATCAAGTCGCCGGTCTCGACTGTCGTCATGGGCATGGCCGCCTCGGCCGGCTCGCTGATCCTGACCGCCGGTGAAGCCGGTCAGCGCATCGCTCTGCCGAACGCACGCGTGATGGTCCACCAACCCTCGGGCGGCTTCCGCGGCACGGCCTCGGACATCGAGCGTCACGCCGAGGACATCATCGCCACCAAGCGTCGCCTGAACGAAATCTACGTCCAGCACACGGGCCGGACGTACGAAGAGGTTGAGCGGACGCTGGACCGCGACCACTTCATGACGGCGGAGGAGGCCAAGGCCTGGGGCATCGTCGACCACGTTTATGACAAACGCACCCAGGCCGACGACGACGGCGTGAAAGCTCCCTAAGACTCGCCTGGCCGGGCTGCGACAATTTGCGAGGCGGGGTCTGGCGACGGATTCCGCCTCGAATCGTGTTTGACGACCTGAAGCTGGACAGGAGCAACAGGCCATGGCGGTTCAACTGGGCGATAACGGGTTCAGATACGGTCTCATGACGAGGCTGTTGCACTGGTCGATGGCGGCGCTGCTGGCCTGGCAGTTTGCAGGCATGGGCGTGAAGCTGATCGTCGGCAAGGCGCCGATCACAGCCTTCTGGGTCGGCTCGCACAAGAGCATTGGCCTGGTGCTCCTGCTTCTGTTGATCGTCCGCGCTGTGTGGGGGCTCTATAATCTGAGGGTTCGCCCGGCCCATGGCGGCGGATTCTGGGGGAGCGCGGCGCTGGCCGGGCATCTGGTGCTCTACGCGCTGATGTTGATCGTCCCCGCGTCGGCCCTGTTGCGTCAGTATGGTTCGGGCAAGCCCATGGAGTTGTTCGGACTGCCGTTCATATTCGGCAGCGGCGTTGAAACGACGTGGATGACGGCGCCGGCGAACGCCTTCCATGGTTTGGCCGCTTGGGTGCTGCTGGCTGCGATCTTCGGCCATGTCGTCATGGTCTTGGTCCACCGCTTTGTCTGGAAGGATGAAACCACTGCGCGGATGATGGGCTAACGGCGGGTCTAGGCTCCCTGAAGCTTTGTGCTATCACGCGCGCCATGCAGTACACACGCGATGCCAGCGGGACCGTCGAGGTCGACGGCGAGATCTACGAGTGGGAAATTCGTCGACAGCCCCAGCCCAAGGGCGGGGGCAAGTGGGAGGGCCTGGGCATCAGCCTGCGCCTGAAGGATTTCAAGCGCGAGGCGGTTATTCAGTTTCCCATGCCCATGCGCGCGAACGGACGACCGGATCTGGAAAAGCAGCGCGTCAATGTTGACGCCGTCCGCAACGCCGTGACGTCAGCAATGGAGGCGGGCTGGAACCCGACCTCGCGGGGCAAGGCCATGGTCTTCGACGTGGACGCCGACGGCCACTAAGGCGGTAGTCAGGGACGGCCGGTGAACGCCCGGAAACCCTTCTCCTGGGCCATTGCGATCATCTCTGTGTCTCCTGAGGTGTCGCCATAGGCGGCGACGAGCGTCATGTCTTCGCCATATGCGGCGCGCAGGCGGCGCACTTTTTCCTCGCCCCGGCAGTTCTCGCCGGCGAAGGCGCCGGTGACGCGGTCCTGCGCATCGAACACCAGTTGCGTGCCCAGCAGGCCCTCAGCCCCCAGGCGACGGGCGAAGGGGGCGACCGTCGTTTCCGGCGAGGCGGTGACAATGACGCGGTGCGCGCCCTTTTCGCCCCAGGCCTTCCAGCAGGCGAGGGCGTCCGGGCGCATGAAGCGGTCCCAGACCTGATCGGCGTAGCGTTCGGCCTCGGCCTCCAGCGTGGCGCGCTCCACGCCGCGCAGGAATTCTCGCACCGAGGCGGCCTTGATCCGCCCCCGATCCCGGTCGCTGATATAGGCCGCTAGCGCGGGCGCCATCCTGGCCAGACCAACGGCCCAGCCTGCCGCGCCCGCCCGCGAGCGCAGGAAGGCGGTGAAGCTGTCGCGAATCGTCAGCGTGCCGTCAAAGTCGAACGCGACGATGGGGCGGCCCCCGACGGGGGGCTGGCGAAACGAATGTGCGGCGCCCATGTCAGACATCAGCCGTGATCCCCATAGAAACTGTCCTGTCCGTCCCTGTAAGCGCATTGTCGCGTCGCAACAGGGTTGTGGCGGAACGTGTGATGGGTGATTGTCTTTTTTTGAAGACCTTCGTGCATAGATTCACGGATCAATGACGAGGTAAGCGCCTTTCGTCCCATGTCGGGGCGGATCGCGGGAGTGAGAAGGGTCTATGACCAAAGCCGCCGGCACAGACGCAAAAAGCACGCTCTACTGCTCATTCTGCGGAAAGAGCCAGCACGAGGTGCGCAAGCTCATCGCCGGACCGACGGTGTTCATCTGTGATGAATGCGTCGAGCTGTGCATGGACATCATCCGTGAAGAGCACAAGATCGCCTTCAAGACGACCAAGGACGGCGTTCCGACTCCGAAGGAGATTCGCGACGTCCTCGACGACTATGTGATCGGCCAGAGCCACGCCAAAAAGGTGCTGAGCGTCGCCGTTCACAACCACTACAAGCGCCTGAACCACGCGACGAAGAACAACGACGTCGAGCTGGCCAAGTCGAACATCATGCTGATCGGCCCGACCGGCTCGGGCAAGACGCTGCTGGCGCAGACGCTGGCGCGCATCATCGACGTGCCGTTCACGATGGCCGACGCCACGACCCTGACCGAAGCCGGTTACGTGGGCGAGGATGTCGAGAACATCATCCTGAAGCTGCTTCAGGCGTCGGACTACAACGTCGAGCGGGCCCAGCGCGGCATCGTCTACATCGACGAGATCGACAAGATCTCTCGCAAGTCGGACAACCCGTCCATCACCCGGGACGTGTCGGGCGAAGGCGTGCAGCAGGCCCTGCTGAAGATCATGGAAGGCACGGTCGCCTCCGTGCCTCCGCAAGGCGGGCGCAAGCATCCGCAGCAGGAGTTCCTGCAGGTCGACACCGCCAATATCCTGTTCATCGTCGGCGGCGCCTTCGCCGGTCTTGAAAAGGTGATCTCGGCGCGTGGGGCAGGGGCCTCCATCGGCTTCGGCGCCAAGGTCAAGGAAATCGACGAACGCCGCACGGGCGATATCCTCAAGGGCGTAGAGCCCGACGATCTGATGCGCTTCGGCCTGATCCCCGAGTTCATCGGTCGCCTGCCGGTTCTGGCGACGCTGGAAGACCTTGACGAGGCGGCGCTGGTCACCATTCTGACCGAGCCGAAGAACGCGCTGGTCAAGCAGTACAAGCGCCTGTTCGAAATGGAAAACGTGACGCTGACCTTCACGGACGATGCTCTGTCGTCGGTGGCGAAGAAGGCGATTACGCGCAAGACCGGCGCCCGCGGCCTGCGTTCGATCCTGGAAGGCATCCTGCTGGAGACCATGTTCGAACTGCCGACCTACGAAGGCGTCGAGGAAGTCGTCGTCAACGCCGAGGTGATCGAGGGCCGCGCCCAGCCGCTGCTGATCTATTCGGAAAGCTCGAAGAAAAAGGCGGACGGCGCCGCCTGACGCAGACTTCTGTCGGAACCAAGGGGCGGTCCGGCCACGGATCGCCCTTTTCCGTTCCTGCCCTGATGAAATGGCGCCACAGACGCTGATGGTGAAGATTCGCCCTCTGGGTGCGGTCGAGACACGAACTGACCCGTGGCCAGTGGGGCACAGAACAGGGCGTCCAGCTTCACAACCATCTCACGCTTCTGTGGGCCTTACGCCCGCTACGCTTGAACACAGCGTGCGCAGCGCCACATACTGATACGAAAGCCGCCAGAAACGGCGGGCTGAGTCGAAGCGTCCAGGCATTCGCGCGGGGGCGGTTCGGTTCGGTGGGCTGGAGATCCACGAAAGCCCTGGAAAGTACGCATCATGACCGAGAGCAAAATCCTCCCCGTCCTGCCGCTGAGAGACATCGTCGTCTTTCCGCATATGGTCGTGCCGTTGTTCGTAGGACGCGAGAAGTCCGTGCGGGCGCTGGACGAGATCATGAAGGGCGACAAGCAGATCCTGCTCGCCACCCAGAAAAACTCCGTCGATGACGACCCGGCGGCGGACGCCATCTATCAGACCGGCGTTCTGGCGACGGTGCTGCAACTGCTGAAGCTGCCCGACGGCACCGTTAAGGTGCTGGTCGAAGGCAAGGGCCGAGCGCGCCTGACACGCTTTACCGACCGCGTGGAATATTACGAGGCCGAGGCCGTCGAGATCGCCGATGAAGAAGGCGACGCGTCACAGAGCGAAGCCTTGCTGCGGGCGGTGATCGAGCAGTTCGAAAACTATGTGAAGCTGAACAAGAAGGTCCCGCCTGAGGCCCTCAGCTCCATTCCCCAGATCAGCGACCCGTCGAAGCTGGCGGACAGCGTGGCCGCCCACCTGTCGGTGAAGATCGCCGACAAGCAGGGCCTGCTGGAAACCATCGATGTGCCGGCGCGTCTGGAAAAGGTCTACGGCCTGATGGAGGGCGAGATCAGCGTCCTTCAGGTGGAGAAGAAGATCCGCTCGCGCGTGAAGCGCCAGATGGAGAAGACCCAGCGCGAGTATTATCTGAACGAGCAGATGAAGGCGATCCAGCGCGAGCTGGGTGAGACCGACGACTCGCGCGACGAACTGCTGGAACTCGAAAAGCGCATCCGCAAGACCAAGCTGTCCAAGGAGGCGCGCGCCAAGGCCGATGCGGAGCTGAAGAAGCTGCGCAACATGTCGCCGATGTCGGCGGAATCGACCGTGGTGCGTAACTACCTCGACTGGCTGCTGTCCGTGCCGTGGGGCAAGGCCAAGACCAAGCCCATCGACCTGCAGAAGGCCGAGGACATCCTCGAGGAGGACCACTACGGTCTCGAGAAGGTCAAGGAACGGATCATCGAGTATCTGGCCGTCCAGGCGCGCACTGGCAGCCTGAAGGGCCCGATCCTGTGCCTGGTCGGACCTCCGGGCGTCGGCAAGACCTCTCTGGCCCAGTCCATCGCCAAGGCGACGGGACGTGAGTACGTCCGCATGTCGCTGGGCGGCGTGCGCGACGAGTCCGAGATTCGGGGCCACCGCCGGACCTATATCGGCTCCATGCCCGGCAAGATCATCCAGTCGATGAAGAAGGCCAAGACGACCAACGCCTTCGTCCTGCTGGACGAGATCGACAAGCTGGGCGCCGACTGGCGCGGCGACCCGTCCTCGGCCCTGCTGGAGGTGCTGGACCCGGCGCAGAACTCGACCTTCGGCGACCACTATCTGGAGGTCGACTACGACCTGTCGCAGGTCATGTTCGTGACCACGGCCAACAGCCTGAACATGCCTCAGCCCCTGATGGACCGGATGGAGATCATCCGGGTCAGCGGCTACACTGAGGACGAAAAGGTCGAGATCGCCAAGCGTCACGTCCTGCCGAAACAGCTCAAGGACCACGGCCTGAAGGAAGGCGAGCTGATCGTTCCGGAAGAGACGATCCGCGACCTGATCCGCTACTACACCCGTGAAGCCGGCGTGCGTTCGCTGGAACGCGCCCTGGGCGGTCTGGCCCGCAAGGCCGTACGCGAGATGGCCAAGACCCAGGCCGTCTCCATCACTGTTGATGCGGCCAAGCTGGCCGAGTACGCCGGTGTGAAGAAGTTCCGCTATGGAGAGACGGACGCCGAGGATCAGGTCGGCATCGTCACCGGCCTGGCCTGGACCGAGTTCGGCGGCGACATCCTGACCATCGAGGCGATCAAGATGCCCGGTCGTGGTCGCATGACCGTGACCGGCAATCTGAAGGAGGTGATGAAGGAGTCGATCTCCGCCGCCGCATCCTATGTCCGCAGCCGCGCCCTCAGCTTCGGCGTCAAGCCGCCGGTGTTCGAGAAGACCGACATCCACGTGCACGTGCCGGACGGCGCCACGCCCAAGGATGGTCCCTCGGCCGGCGTGGCCATGACCGTGGCCATGGTCTCGGTCCTGACCGGCATCCCGATCCGCAAGGACATCGCCATGACCGGCGAGATCACCCTGCGCGGCCGGGTCACCGCCATCGGCGGCCTGAAGGAAAAGCTGCTGGCGGCGCTGCGTTCGGGCGTGAAGACGGTGCTGATCCCTCAGGAGAACGAGAAGGATCTGGAGGAGGTGCCGGAGAACGTGAAGTCGGCGCTGGAGATCGTGCCGATCTCGACCGCCGACGAGGCGCTGAAGTGGGCCCTGACCGGCACGCTGACGCCGGTGGAATGGGACGAGGCGGCCGAGCCGTTGCTGCCCGCGCCGCAGGGGGCGTCGACCCAGGACGGAACCGCCGTCAGCCACTGAGGCCGACGACCATCTGACCGACAGCGCGCGGCCCGGGGCAACCCGGGCCGCGTTGCTTTTGACGTCAGCGTCAGGAGGGCCTTAAGTGCGCCCAGGGAAATTTGCTGGGGAGCAGATAATGAACAAGACCGAGCTGATCGGCGTCATGGCCGAAGCGGCGGGCATCAGCCGCGATCAGGCCAGGCTGGCGCTGGAAGCCTTCACCGACAAT
The DNA here is from genome assembly GCF_049315965.1 of Brevundimonas sp. NPDC058933. Lineage (NCBI taxonomy): Bacteria > Pseudomonadati > Pseudomonadota > Alphaproteobacteria > Caulobacterales > Caulobacteraceae > Brevundimonas > Brevundimonas sp. NPDC058933. The sequence goes on along the minus strand of NZ_JBMOSL010000001.1, from coordinate 688,518 downwards.
GTGACCGCTTCGCTGACGCGCGGGCGCGACGTGCGGCTGGTCGGTTTCGGCAGTTTCATCGCCGTCGAGCGCAAGGCCGGGACCGCCCGTAATCCGCAGACCGGCGAGGCCATCGCCCGCCCCGCCTCGCGCACCGCCCGCTTCCGGGTTGGGGAAGGATTGAAAAGCGCCTTGAACGGCTGAGCGGACGCAGGCATTAAGCGCGCCTGACGCACACGTCATGAGGGCGGCTAGCTCAGCTGGTCAGAGCATCTCGTTTACACCGAGAGGGTCGGCGGTTCGAACCCGTCGCCGCCTACCATCACTAAAAAGGCCGCCGGGCGAATCCGGCGGCCTTTTTGTTGGTCGGATTGGATCCGATCAGAACTTGAAGCTGGCCCGCAGCAACAGGGTGTAGCGGACGTAGTCCTCGAGCAGTTCTGCGTCGCCTGTGATGGAAAGCATGCCCAGGTCGTTGCCGACGTTCAGGCGGAAGCCGAGAATCGGGCCGCCGCCTTCGATGCTGGCCGGATCGAGCGTGAAGGCGTCGCCGCCCGAGGCGAACCGGGCGATCGTCGAACCAGCGTCCACCGAGAAGTTCTGGCGCCAGCCTGCACGAATTTCCGGGCGGATCCAGCCGTCCTTGCCGAAGCCATAGCCAATGTTCACGGCGGCGACGCCGGAGAAGATGTGGCTGTCGCGTTCATCGATATCGAGATCGAAACCGTCGCCGCCGCCCTTTTCGCTGCGCGCCTCTTCGTTCAGCGAGAAATACTCGCCGTAGATTTCAGGACGGATGTTCACACGACCGAAGTTGCGCTCGTAGGAAGCACCGCCAGCGGCGGCCAGGGTGAAGCCGTGCCAGTCGGACTCGTTCTTCAGATTGAGACCCTCGGCGACCAGTTTCCGGGTCGCGTTGAAGGAGGCGTATCCGCCCGCCGCCCGGGCCCAGGTCGTCCAATACTGGCCTTGCGCGCGCCAGTAGAGGCCGAGTTCGAGCAGGTTGGCCGAGAGCACTTCTTCGGCAGCGGCCTCGGGGTCTTCAAGGTCGGATGAGGTGAAGGCCGCAGTGATGCCGACGGCGCCCATGCTGGTGCCGCGCTCGACGCCGCCCGCGACGCCGAAGCCTTCCGAACGGAAGCCGTAAGAGTCGGTCTTGTCCTTGTCGGCGTAGAAGTTGATTTCCTGAACCCAAGCGCTGGTCTCGCCGGGCGCCGCAGAAGCGTTGCGGCCGGACAGGGCGCGAGTGACGGCGTCAACGCCGCTGGCCAGCGAGAGCAGGGGGCCGCCTGAGTGGTCGGGCAGCATCTGCTCGTAAAGGTCGAAGAAGCCGTCGCGTCCGGTCTGGCCGAGAACGGCGTTACGAATGGCCTCGTTATCGTCGAGGGCGGCATAGATCGAATCATAGGCCGAGGCTTCGACGCTGATCATGCCGGCTTCTTCGGCCGTGCGGCGGCGAGCATCGATGTAGACGTCGCCTGCGGCGACGTCAGCGCCTGCCTTCACCACAAAGGCGTAGGGTGAGTTGGCCTGAACCGCGTCGGTATCGATGGCGCCGACGTTGAGTGTGTTTGCGTCGATGATGGTGAAGCGGGTCGGATCTTGAAGCAGCGAATTGAAGCGCACGCCCAAACCGGCGCCCGTGGCGATATTGGCGGCGCCATTGACCTTGAAACCGCTGTTACCGCCGGCCGCAGGATCGAGCGTGACGATCAGGTCGCCGTCGGCGCCGAGATTAAGGTTGCTGATGGTCGTCACGCCGGATTGGCGAGCGTCGAGGGTGCCTTTGGAAATATCAATATCCAACAGGCCGTCGGTATTGGCGATAGCGCCGCGGACAACAGCGCCGCCCGTGATCGACAGGCGATCAGCGCCGGCTCCGAATTCGATATTCCCCTGAACCACGCCGTTCTGGATATCGAGAAAATCGGCGCCCGATCCCAGCTTGATGTCGCCGAAGGTGGAGGGTTCCCGGGAATCCGTAACGCCGTCGCCATCGGTGTCGGGATCGGCGGTTGTCGGCGTTCCGGCAATGCCTTTTTGGGTGAAGGTGACGCCGGACGAATTGGCGCTGACGTCGATGGCGGTGGAACTTCCTGTAATCGGGTCGCCGGCGGCGTTTGCCGAGACATTGGCCTGGATGGACCGGGTGTTGGTGATCGACGTCAGGCTGCCGCTCAGGTCTGCGATAGCCGTTGTGTTGGCCTTGCCGCCGCCTGAGGTCGCCGCGATCACGCCGTCATTGTTGAGCGACGAAACATTTGCGCCGGACTCGATCCGAATGGCCGTGACCTGATCGGCAGCATCGGTGGCCGAAGCCGCGCTGATGGTGCCGGTGTTGATCATGGCCGGCGTTGTGGCTCCGGCGGCAAAGCGAACAGCCGTGGCGTCGGCGTTGTTGGCCAGAACGGCGATCGAACCTTCGTTCCGCACGCCGCCATCGATCGTGACGGCCTGACCGCCGGCCACGCCGAACTGAAGCGCCGTCGGGGCGACGTCGTCATAGACGCCGATGCCGAAAATCTCGCCGCGATTGACGAAACCGTAGGCGTTGTTTCCAGTGCCGGCGATGCCGAGGGTTACGGCGTTGGTCGTCGACCCCACAACCACGCCAGGCGCTGCGCCATAAGACGTGACCTTGGCGGTCGTTTCGTTGGCGTCGGGCAGGCCGTCTCCGTCACGGTCCGGGTCGTCGCGGTTCTTGATGCCGTCGCCATCATCGTCCTCATCGCCGTTCTTGACCTTGTCGTCGTCGTCGTCGCCTTCAATCCCACCGGATCCGTAGGTGGGGCCGGTGTCGAATAGAACGCCCTTGGAGGCGTCGGCTCCGATGCTGACGGCGGGACCGCCCTGAAGCAGGTCGTCGGCGTCAAGGTTTTCCAGGAAGAGAACTTCGGCCGGCACCGTTCCGCTGGTGGGCTTGTTGTTCGGTCGGGTGGTGTAGCGATAGCCCGTGGATGTGATCGTGCCCTGAATGTTGAGGCGTCCATCGACAGGCCCGTCTATGACCACCCCCACGGCGTTCTCACCGCGGGCGGTCACAGCGCCGAGAATGTCCACGTTGCCTGTCACCGGTCCGGTGACGCTGATCCCGCGGGTATTGTCGCCGGTGACGGTGACGTTGCCAAAGCTGGTCAGATTGCCGACCAGAGGCGCCTCTATCGACATGCCGTAGGAATTGTTGCCCTCAACCAGAATCGAGCCGCTCGATTCTAGGAGGATATTGCCGGTCTTGGCGCCAGGAGCCGTGACCCGCACGCCGTAGCGACCCGTGCCGGATGCGAAGGGACCATCGAGGTCGCCGTCCTTGTCGGTGTCCTTGTATTCCTCGATGTCGTCGGAGATGGAGATCGTGCCGCCGATGGTGATCGGGCCAGTCGTTCCGCCTTGCGCCAGAATGCCGGTCGCGCCGTCTGCAGCCTTTGCCATAGTGATGGACGAGCCGCTGTCCATGTCTACGCCGTGGTTCGAATCGATCGTCACGGCCGCACCGCTGGTCACAGCGATCGACCCGCCGCTCGCGAGGCGGATGTTGTCGGGCGCAGTCCCGGTAGCAGTGGACGTCGAGATCGGCGTGGTGCGCGCCGTCGAAATCACGGTCTCGGGCGTCGGCGTCGTTTGCGCCTGGACGCCCGCAGCGGCCATCAAGGGGGCGATCGCCACAGCGGTCGCGAGTAGAATACGCATTAGATAGAAACCCCTCGAGGACACACGCGCAAGGACGCCGATCGCCCGTTTAACAGGGTCGACGACACCATGCCCCAAGTTTCTCGAATTTGAGGCGAATGCAAGGCCATGGGTAGGTTGTCGAAGCTGAACGGGAGATGAAAACTCTCGTTTCAACGCGTCGCCGTCGCGGTTGTGAAAATGGGTGCTTGAGCGGAGCAGTTTCCGGCGCTACGGCCGATTCATGGTGAGTTCCAAGCGCGCGCGTCGCATCCAAAGTCGAGTCGGTCGCGTTGCGGCCTCGAGTTCTGGAAAGGCTGTCTCAATGAGCATGAGCGATATCGACGTTCAGGAAAGCGAACTGCGTCTGTTTCCTGGCCTGGACGAAGAAGTCGCTGAAACCCTGAGGGTGTTGAAGGCCTCGACCTCCGATCCACGACCGCGGCTAGTGGACACCACCATGCTGTTCGCACCGCGCTCAGGCGGGGTGAAGCGCTATCTGCTGTCGAAGAAGGCCTGGCTGGAGGCTAACCGTCCTTCGGTGGCCCATACCCTGGTCGTCCCAGGCGTAAAGCATAAGGCGGGCGGAGACGGCATTGTTCAGCTTCACGCGGCCAAGCTGCCCTTTGGCGACGGCTATCGCTGGCCCAGCTCTGTGCGCCGCTGGGGGGCATGGGTGGCGTCGATGAACCCTGCAGTGATCGAAGCCGGAGACCCCTATACGCCCGGGCAGGGAGCACTGGAGGCGGGTCAAAGGGCGGGATGCCCGGTCGTAGGATTTTGTCATTCGGACCCCGCGGGTCTTGCCGCGCTGCATTTCGGCGAATGGGCCAAGAAGCCGGTCGAGAAGCGCTGGGCCAAGCTGTTTTCGCAGTTCGACCGTGTCGTATCGCCCAGCCGCTTCATCGCGCAGCGGCTGGAGGAGGCGGGCGTCGGCGGCATCGTGATTCGTCCTCTGGGTGTCGAGATCGACACCTTCCATCCCGACCGCCGGGACCGGGACTGGCTGCTGAAGAAGCTGGGGCTGGGCGCCGACGCGCGTCTGCTGTGCTTCGCCGGACGTCCGGCCAAGGAGAAGAACGTCGACGTCCTGATCGACGCGGTTCAACGTCTGGGCGCACCCTATCATCTGGTGCTGGTCGGGGCGGGGGCAGGAATGCCGCCCGAGGATCGCGTGATCTCGCTTGCCTACGAAAAGGATCCCAAGGCCGTGGCGCGGATCATCGCCAGCTGCGATGCCTTCGTCCACGCCAACGACAAGGAACCATTTGGTCTGATCGTGCTGGAGGCCATGGCCTGCGGACGTCCTGTCGTCGGGGTCAACGCCGGCGGCGTCGCCGAGACGGTCGATCAGAGCGTCGGGCAGTTGGCCCGGTCGGCCGACCCTGCGGATTACGCCGAGGCGATCGAGGCGCTGTTTGCACGGGACGTCGAAGCCTTGGGGCAGGCGGCTCGGGTCAAGACCGTTGAACAGTTCGCCTGGAATCGGGTCTTTGAGGACCTGTCCATGCTCTACGGCGAATTGAGCAGTCGCCCCGAGTTCGTCATGCCGCAAGAGATCGCGCCGCTGAACTAGCGGCGCAGATTTCCAACGCGGAAATGGTTCGAATCACCAGGTGCTAATCGGGAAGATCTCTAACGAGGGCGGGGGCGCGCCATTCTCTTGTTCTTGAAGAGAATGGCGCGAGTGACGGGACTCGAACCCGCGACCTCCGGCGTGACAGGCCGGCACTCTAACCAACTGAGCTACACCCGCATTCCCCTCCGCGAGGAGGAGAAGGGCGGATTAAGGGCGACTCATGTTCCGGTCAAGCGCAATGTTCCGAGCGAACGAAAATATCTGCAAATTCAGCTTCTAGCGCCCGCAATCCAGGCCGACGGCGTCTGGTGGGGAGCTTGCGCCCTGACCCAGAGCCTTCTGCATGAAGACCACGTCGCGCCAGGCGTCGAACTTCCATCCCGCCGCCTGAAAAATGCCGGCGTGTTTGAACCCCGCGGCGGCGTGCAAGGCGATGGAGCCCGCGTTGGCGCTGTCGCCGATCACCGCCACCACCTGACGCATCCCCAAGGCCTCGCAGGCTACTAGCAGGGCGTCGAGCAGAGCCTTGCCGACGCCACGCCCCCGGAATGTCTCGGCCACATAGATCGAGTCCTCGACCAGAAACCTGTAGGCGGCGCGCAGTCGGTAGGGGCCGGCGTAGGCGTAGCCGGCGACCTGGCCGTCGACCTCGGCGACCAGCACCGGCAGCCCAAGCGATGCGGGCCCGGCCAGCCGGGTCTTCATCTCGTCAGCGGTCGGGACATCCAGCTCGAACGTGCCCGTGCCGTGCAGCACGCTCTCGGCGTAGATGGCCGTGACGGCCGCCAGATCGGTCTCTCTGAACGGCCGAACGATCACGCCTTTTCCCAGCCCTTTTCGACAGCCCAGACAGCGAAGGCGTAGTCGTGGGCGACGTCCTTCAGATAATCGAAGCGGCCCGACGAGCTGAAGTGGCCCGCCGTCATGTTGATCTTCAGCAGGACCGGGTTGCCTGAGGTGGTCGCTGGCCGCAGCTTGGCCACCCACTTCTCGGGTTCCCAATAGGTGACGCGCGGGTCGGACAGGCCGCCGGTGGCCAGCACCGCCGGATAGGGCTTGGCCTCGATCTGATCGTAGGGGCTGTAGCTGTACATGTAGTCGTAGGCGGCGGCGTCCTCGATCGGATTGCCCCACTCAGGCCATTCCGGCGGCGTCAGCGGCAGGGAGGTGTCGCTCATGGTGTTGATGACGTCGACGAAGGGCACGCTGCCGATCACCCCGGCCCACAGATCGGGCCGCATGTTGGTGACCGCCCCTATCAGCAGGCCGCCCGCCGAGCCGCCCTGGGCCACGATCTTGCCCGCCGTCGCATAGTTGCGCTCGATCAGGTGTTCGGCGCAGGCGATGAAGTCGGTGAAGGTGTTCTTCTTGGTCATTCGCCGGGCGTCCAGGAACCAGTTCCAGCCCTTGTCCGAGCCGCCGCGGATGTGGGCGATGGCGTAGATGAAGCCCCGATCCACCAGCGACAGCCGATTGGTCGAGAAGCTGGCCGCCATGGGGATGCCGTAGGAGCCGTAGCCGTAGAGGAGCAGGGGCGCCGAGCCGTCGACCGGCGTGTCCTTGCGGCGCAGCACCGTCACCGGCACCAGCTGACCGTCCGAGGCCGGGGCGTTCAGGCGTTCGACCACATAGTCCGCCGGATTGTGGCCGGAAGGGATCTCCTGAACTTTGCGCAGGGTCCGCTCGCGCGTCTTCAGGTCGTAGTCGTAGGTTGATGTCGGCGTGGACGGCGAGTTGTAGCCATAGCGCATGACCGTGGTGTCGAACTCCGACGCGCCGCCCAGCGACAGGGCGTAGGCAGGTTCGTCAACGGCGATCTCGTGCTCGGCGCCGGCGCGGTCGCGGATGACGATCTTCGTATTGGCGTCGGCGCGCTCCTGACGACCCAGATAGTCCTTCACCAGGGCCACGCCCTCGATGAAGCGGCCCGGCGTGTGGGGGATCAGGTCCTTCCAATTGGCCTTGGCCGGGGCGTCGGTCGGCGCCTCGACCACCTTGAAGTCGATGGCGTCGTCGGCGTTGGTGCGGATCACCCAGCGGTCGCCCCAGTGGTCCAGATCATAAAGGCGGCCGACGTGGCGCGGCTCGACCACCACGGGCGTCGCGGTCGGGGTCGCGCCCGGAATGATGCGGCCTTCCGAGGTCTCCTGATTGCCGATGCCGATGATGATGAAGGCGTCGTCCGAGGTGCGGCCGACGCTCTGGAACATGCCGTCGTCGGTTTCCTCATAGACCAGGGTCGTCTCGCCGCCGCGCGCCGGGCGGCGGAAGATCTTGTCCGGGCGGCCGTTGTCGTCGCGGTTGGTCCAGAAGATCCACTGGCTGTCCGGCGAGAAGGTGAAGTTCTCGGTCGCCGAAACGATGGGGTCGGGCAGGACCTCGCCGGTCGCCAGGTCCTTGACGTAGATCTTGAAGACCTCGGAGCCTTGGGCGTCCTCGGCATAGGCGAACAGGGCATGGTCGGGGCTGTGTTCAACAGCCGAGACCTCCGAGTAGGCCTTGCCCTCAGCCAGCGCATTGCAGTCCAGCAGGAGCTGAGGCGTCGGGGCTTTGATGAAGTTCTTGGTCACGGGCTGGCCGTCGACCATCCAGGTCCCTTGGCGCTCGACCCGCATATAGCGCGGGTGCTGCTCGCCGGTGCGATACTCCGTGTAGTATTCCCAGTCGCCGTCGGCGGCGGGGACCGAGCTGTCGTCCTCCTTGATGCGGCCCTTCATCTCCTCGAACATCGCCGCCTGCAGCGGCAGGGTCGAGGCCATCATGGCCTCGCGATAGGCGTTCTCGGCGGTCAGGTGCTCCTTGACGTCGGCCTTGATCAGCGAGGGGTCGCGCAGCACGGCCTGCCAGTTGTCGTCCTTCATCCACTGATAGTCGTCGACGCGGACGCGGCCCAACTGCTCAATGCGGACGGGGACCTTCTTGGCGACGGGCGGTTGGGGCAGGGACATCGAGGCTCCGGTAGTCGAACGGGCGAATGCAGGGGAGGCAGCGGCGAGGCCGACGGCGGCGGTCGAGGCGATCAGTTCGCGGCGATTCATGGATATGCTCCCCGATGGTTCGGCGGGACCTTGTGCCCGAGAGCCGGCGACGTCAAATGGCGGGATGATCGTTCAGGATGTTCCGCCCGCACCGCCCGCCGCCGTTGTTTCGGCTCCCTGGGACCTGACCGTGGGCATGATCAACGCCACGGTTCAGCTGGATCAGCCCCTGAACGAAAGTTCGCGCAAGGTCGGCACGGGTTTTCTGATTTCGGCGCCCAGGCCCGATGGGACCCCGCGCGTGGTTTTGGTGACCGCCGCCCATGTGCTGAATGTCATGCCGGGCGCAGAGGCGCGTGTCGGATGGCGGACAGCCGAGGCGGATGGCGCCTGGAAGTTTGCGCCCGCGAACTTGCCGATCCGCGACGCGGCGGGGGCCCCGCTGTGGACGCAGCATCCAGAGCGGGACGTAGCGGTCATGGAGATCACCGCCCCCGCCGCCTTTGCTCAAGCCGCCATTCCGCTTGGCTGGCTGGCGGACGAGAACACCTTCGAACAGTGGCGTGTAGGGCCGGGCGATGAACTGATGGCGCTGGGTTATCCGCACGGGTTGTCGGCCAACAAGGCGGGCTTTCCGATCCTGCGGCTGGGCCGGATCAGTTCATGGCCGCTGACGCCGATCCGCCACTTCCCGATCTTCCTGCTGGATTTTGCGGTGTCGCAGGGGAACTCGGGCGGACCGGTCTTCTGGACGCCCGCAGTCGATCGCCTGCCGGGCGCGCCCACGCCCGATCATCCCTACATCGCCGGGGTGTTGGTGCAGGAGGTTCAGGGAGGCGGCGAGGGGCTGGAACTGGGCGTCGTGGCCCACGCACAGTATGTGCGCGAGGCGATCGCCCTGCTGGATGCGCCCGCCCGGCCCTAGAACCCTTACCCTGCCAGGGCTTCGGCGCTCAGGCCCTGCAGAAGCTCACCGCCCTGACCCACGGCGGCCAGGCGGCTGGAGGCGTGGCCCAGGACGTTGGCGGCGTAGAGGTCGTAGAGGTCCAGCTTGCCTTGCAGCCACACAGGATCGCCATTGCCGGCGTCCAGGCGGGCCTTGGCGGCCAGCGCGCCCTTGGCCAACATCCAGCCACCGACCACGTCGCCCAGAAGCTTCAGATAGGCGTCGGCGCCCGCTAGAACGTCGGCGGCGCCGTCAGCGGCGGCCTTGCGGTCCAGCAGCCAGAGCGTGGCGTCCTCGACGGCTTCGATAGCCGTGGCGAAGCGCTCGACCGGCTTGCCGACATAGAGGCGGTCGATGTCGATCAGGGTGGCCTTCATGTCGGCGATCAGGGCGTGGGCCGACTCGCCGCCGTCCATCGACAGCTTGCGGCCGACCAGATCCATGGCCTGGATGCCGTTGGTGCCTTCGTAGATCGGAGTGATGCGGGCGTCGCGATAGTATTGGGCCGCGCCGGTCTCCTCGATGAAGCCCATGCCGCCGTGGACCTGAACGCCCAGCGAGGCGACTTCGCAGCCGACGTCGGTGGACCAGGCCTTGGCGATGGGGGTGAACAGGTCCTCGCGGCCCTTCCACGCCTTGCGCTCTGCCTCGGTGGCGGCGTGCCTGGCCAGGTCGGCGGCGACGCCGGTGGACAGACAGATGGCGCGGGCGGCGGCGATCTTGGCCTTCATGACGCCCAGGGTGCGGCGCACGTCGGGATGGTCGAAGATCGGGGCGTTCTTTTCGCCAGTCCAGACGCTGCGGCCCTGACGGCGGTCCAAGGCATAGGCGAGGGCGTGCTGATAGGCGCGCTCGGCGATGCCGACGCCCTCGACCCCGACGGCCAGACGGGCGGCGTTCATCATCACGAACATATGGGCCAGGCCCTCGTTCGGACGGCCGACCAGTTCGGCGCGGGCGCCCTCATAGGACATGACGCAGGTGGGCGAGGCGTGGATGCCCAGCTTATGCTCGACGCCGACCGGGTGGAAGGCGTTGCGTTCGCCCAGCGAGCCGTCAGCGTTGACCGCGAACTTGGGCGTCAGGAACAGGCTGATGCCCTTCGGCCCCGCAGGTGCGTCGGGCAGGCGGGCCAGGACCAGGTGGATGATGTTGTCCGTGGCGTCGTGGTCGCCCCAGGTGATGAAGATCTTCTGGCCGTTCAAGGCATAGGTCCCGTCGCCGTTCGGCGTGGCCGTGGTGGTCAGGGCGCCAAGGTCCGAACCGGCGTGCGGCTCGGTCAGCACCATGGCGCCGGTCCATTCGCCGCTGACCAGCTTGGTCAGATAGGTGGTCTTCTGGTGCTCGGTGCCGACCGCTTCCAGCACCTCGATAGAGGCCAGCGACAGCATGGGGCAGAGGCCGAAGGCCATGTTGGCGGCGTGGACGGTTTCATAGGCCGCCAGCTCCAGCGCCTTGGGCAGGGCCTGGCCGCCGGCCTCGACCGAGGCGGTCAGGCCCGTCCAGCCGCCTTCAGCGAACTGCCTGTAGGCGTCCACAAAGCCGGGGGCGGCGGTGACGGCGCCGTCAGCGTACTTGGCGCCGGCCAGGTCGCCGGGACGGTTCAGCGGGGCCAGCACCTGTTCCGAGAACTGACCGGCGGCCTCCAGCACCGCGCCCATGACGTCGGCGTCGTAGTCGGGAAAGGCGCCCGTGGCGACGACCTGATCGATGCCGGCGACGGCTTCCAGGGCGAAGGCGAGGTCACGGACGGGGGCGCGGTAGCTCATGGCGGTCTCCAGAATCTTCAAACTGCTTCTGCCGCCCGAGGCGTCGCGGATGCAAGGGCGCTTGGACTTTGGTCTTGGTTCCTTCACTCTGTGACCCAGTGCCGTCGCGGAAGGAAAGACCCTTGGCTGAACCTCGAAATCGCAACTTGCTTGTTTCGGGGCTGCATCGGCCATGAAGGGCGATTCCCCCGAGATCGCCGCCGAGGCGTTGAAGACCGGGCGACTGGTCATGCTGCCGACCGAGACGGTCTATGGCCTGGCGGCCGATGCGTCGAACCCGCAAGCGGTGGCGCGCATCTTCGAAGCCAAGGGAAGACCCCGATTCAACCCCTTGATTGCACACGTCGCCAATGGTCTGGACGCCGAGGCCATCGCGGTCTTCGACGAGCGGGCGCGGGCGCTGGCCGAGGCCTTCTGGCCCGGCCCGCTGACCATAGTGGCGCCGGTGCGGGACCGCGAGCGGGTCTGCGATCTGGCGCGAGCCGGTCTGGACAGCGTGGCCGTTCGCGTGCCGGGCCATCCGCGGGCGCGAGCGGTGATCGCAGCCTTTGGCGGCGCCGTGGTCGCGCCCTCGGCCAATCGTTCGGGACGGCCCAGCCCCACGACCTTTGAACATGCGTTGGAAGAGACTGGTCACGCCGTGGGCGCGGCCGTGGACGGCGGGCCGTGCGCGGTTGGCGTGGAAAGCACGGTCGTCTCGGTGCTGGACGGCGTCGTCGCCCTGCTGCGCCCCGGATCGGTGACGCGCGAGGAGATCGAGGCCGTGGCCGGCCCGCTGGCCGAGAGCGGGCAGGGGCATCGCTCGCCGGGCCGGCTGGCCCTGCACTACGCCCCCGACGCTCCGGTGCGGATCGAGGCCGAGGCGGCGAAGGAGGGCGAAATCCTGCTGGGCTTTGGCTCTGGCGTGGGAGAAACACGCTGGAGCTTGAGCCCGACGGGCGACCTGCGCGAGGCGGCGGCCAATCTGTTCCGTCTGCTGCGTGAAGCAGACCGGACCAGGCCTGGCGGCATCGCCGTGTCGCCCATCCCGCACAAGGGGCTGGGCGAGGCCATCAACGACCGGCTGCGCCGGGCTGCGGGTTTTGTCGGCTAAAGGCTAAAGAAAGCGCGCCTTCAGATCGACGCTGGAGGTTTCCCCCACCTGCGGCGCGCAGCTTTCCAGCCATTGTTCCGCCGCCTGACGCCCGCGTGACTTCAGGTCGTTGAGGAAGCTCCATTCCGTATCGAACTTGGTCGATAGCGACAGGCTGCCCAGCCAGTCGTCGACCTCGATGGCGTGCATCCGGACAGCGCGATGGCTGTCCTCGTTGCGGCTGAGTTTGCCTTCTGCGATCAGGTCCTGAACGAAGCCGACGGCGCGCAGTTCGGCGACCAGAGGCGCGTTGAACAGGATCTCGTTCAACCGATCCATGATCTCGCCCGCCTCGCGCGGCGCCTCCTCGCGCACGAAAGGATTGAGCGGCAGCAGCAGGATGTCGTCCGGCGTGTCGGCATAGAACAGCGGCCACAATGCCGGATTGGCCAGGTAGCCGCCGTCCCAATAGGGCTCGCCCTCGATCTCGACCGCCTGGAACAGGTGCGGCAGGCAGGCCGAGGCGAGCAGGACATCGGGCGTGATCTCAGGCGTTCGGAACAGACGCGACCGCCCGGCGCGGACCGCCGTGGTCGAGACGATCAGTTGGATCCTGGACCCCCGCACAGCCTCGAAATCGACGGCGGTTTCCAGAACGCGCTTCAGCGGATTCAGGTTGAAGGGGTTGAAGGAATAGGGGCTCATGGACATGGCCAGGGTCTCGCCCGCCTTCCACATCGGGCTGTCCTTGAGCCAGCCGGGCGTCAGGGCCTTGGACCAGATGGCGCTGTCGCCGAAGACGTTGCGGCCGCCGGATTGATTGACCTCGCGCCACAACTTGTCGAGGGCTGCGCGGCCGCCCCTGGCGCCGTCCTGTTCCAGTCCGGTGATCAGGGCCGCGGCGTTCATCGCGCCCGCAGAGGCGGCGGTGACAGCGCGGATGTCGAGGATGTCGGCCTCCAGCAGCCGATCCAGCACGCCCCACTGAAAAGCGCCGTGCGAGCCGCCGCCTTGCAGCGCCAGGCAGATGGGGTGACGTTTCAATCCAGGCACTCAAAACCCTCCGTCATCCCGGCCGAAGCGTAGCGAAGAGCCGGGACCGCAAGAAGCGCCGCCGCCGGAATAGTCGTGTCTTGAGCGGTCCCGGACAACGGCTCCGCTGTTTCCGGGATGACACATGAAAAGCCTTGGCGGCCTACTGCGCGGTCCAGCCGCCATCGACCGAGAAGTGCGCGCCGTTGGCTGAGGCGCCCAGGTCGGACACCAGATAGAGGAAGATGCCCGCCAGTTCGTCGGTCGTGACGAAGCGCTTGGTTGGTTGCGAGCCGAGGATGACGTTCTTCATCACGTCGTCCGGCGTCATGCCGCGGGTACGAGCCTGATCCTCGATCTGTTTGGTGACGATGGGGGTCTCGACGAAGCCGGGGCAGATGGCGTTGCAGGTGATGTTCTGCTGGGCCAGTTCCAGAGCCACCGTCTTGGTGAAGCCGATCACCCCGTGCTTGGCGGCGACATAGGCCGACTTGAACGGGCTGGCGACCAGGCCGTGGGCTGAGGCGATGTTGACGATGCGGCCGCGTCCTTGCGCCTTCATGATCGGGATCGCCGCCTTGGTGGCGTAGAAGGTCGAGGACAGGTTGATGGAAATGATCGTTTCCCACTGGTCGGCGGGGAAGCTCTCGACAGCCTCGACGTGCTGGATGCCTGCGTTGTTGACCAGGATGTCGAGGCGACCCAGCTCGCGATGGGCCGTGGCGACCATATCGGCGATCTGATCCGGCTGGGTCATGTCGGCCGGATGGTATAGGACGCGCACGCCGGTCTCGGCCGCCAGATCAGCGCGGGTCTGTTCGATGACAGCCGGATCACCCAGGCCGTTCAGCACCACGTCGCCGCCGCATTGCGCGACTGCGCGGGCCAGCGCCAGGCCTATGCCGGAGGTCGAGCCGGAGACGACGGCGACCTGGCCCTGGAGATCGTTCATGGCGAACATGCGGTGACAACCTGTGGAATAGCTATGCTGCAACGCACCCTAACCGCAGTCGTTCAATCTGGCGATCAGGAATTTCCTTCTCTGATGAATATCCAGTCGGCCTCGGTCGAAAGCGCCTTGTCGAAGCGGTAGCCGTCGCGGTCGAAGGCCTTGAGATCAGCAGCCTTTTCAATGCGGTTCTCAATGGCGTAGCGGGCCATGGCGCCGCGCGCCTTCTTGGCGAAGAAGGAGATGATGCGGGCCTCGCCGTCCTTGCGCTCCTTGAAGTGGGGCGTGACGACCGGCAGCTTCAGCGCCTTGGCGTCGACGGCGCCGAAGTATTCCTGGCTGGCCAGGTTGACCAGGGTGCGGTCGGACAGCGGCTCGGCGTCCGCGTTCAGGCGCTGCGAAATGCGCTCGCCCCAGAAGTCATAGAGGGTAGCGCCGCGCTTGGTCTTCAGTCGCGTGCCCATCTCCAGCCGGTAGGGCTGGATGGCGTCCAGCGGCCGCAGCAGGCCGTAGAAGCCCGACAGGATGCGCAGGTGATCCTGCGCCCAGGCCAGATCGGCCGGGGCCAGCGAGCGGGCTTCCAGCCCGTCATAGACGTCGCCGGCGAAGGCGAAGACGGCCTGAAGCGCGCCCTCGGTCGCCTCGTTGTCGAAGGATTGGAAGCGTTCGTAGTTGAGGTCGGCCAGAGCGTCCGAGATCGACATCAGGCGGCGGAGATCGGCGCGGCTCAGCTTCTTTGTGACCTTGGCCAGTTCGGCGGTCTCGTCGGCGCAGCGGCGCGGCGTCGTGGCTACGTCGAGGGCAGGGGGCGTGAAGTCCAGCCGTTTGGCCGGGGACAGGACGATCAGCAAGGCGACATAGACTCCGAAACATCGGGAAGCGGGCCTCATAGGCCCCTTCCGTGACGATTTGAACCGTCGGCGGCGTCACATGCGGTCGTGAGGCCTAGAAGAGGACCGCCGGGTTCATGATCCGCTGTGGGTCTATGGCCCGCCGAACGGCCTGCATGGTGGCGATCTCCAGCGGCGACTTGTAGCGACGGGCTTCATCGGTTTTCAGCCGTCCGAGGCCATGTTCCGCCGAGATGGAGCCGTTGTAGCGGGCGACGACGTCATGGACGATTTCGGACCCTTCCATCCAGCGGGCGATGAAGGCGGGGACGTCCTCGCCGACGCCGGGGATCACGTCATAGTGAAGGTTGCCGTCACCGACGTGGCCGAAGACCGAGACGCGGCAGCCGGGATGGAACCTCTCGACGGCCGCCGTGGCCTCGTCGATGAAGTCGGCGATCTGGGACACCGGGACCGAGACGTCGTGCTTCCAACCGCCGCCCTCGGGCTTGAGGCCCGCCGAGTGTTCTTCGCGCAGACGCCAGAAGGCGGCCTTCTGGGCGTCGTTCTGGGCGATGGCGGCGTCGATGATCAGGCCCTCCTCGAAGGCGCCGGTCAGCAGTCGCTCCATGGCCGAATCGGCGCCGTCGGGCTCGCCCGAGGTCAGCTCGATCAGGACGTACCAGGGCGGGGTCGATTCCAGCGGCTCGCGCGTGTCGGGAATGTTCTTGAGCACCAGGGCCATGCCGAGGCGCTTCATCAGCTCGAAGGCCTCGACCCCGCCGCCGGTCTCGGCCTTGGCGCGGGCCAGAAGGGCGACGGCGGCGTGGTGGCTTTCCAGCCCGACGATGGCCGTCGCGCGGCTGCGCATGATGGGGAAGAGCTTGAGCGTCGCCGCCGTGACCACGCCAAGCGTGCCCTCGGCGCCGATGAACAGCTGCTTCAGGTCATAGCCGGTGTTGTCCTTGCGCAGGCGCTTCAGGCCATCGAACACCTGACCGTCGGGCATGACGGCCTCGATGCCCAGCACCAGGTCGCGCATCATGCCGTAGCGCAGGACGGCGGTGCCGCCGGCGTTGGTCGAGATGACGCCGCCGATGGTGGCCGAGCCCTCGGCCGCAAGGCTGAGCGGGAAGAAGCGGTCCTTTTCCTTGGCCAGCTGCTGGGCCTCCAGCAGGGTGACGCCGGCCTCCAGCGTCATGGCGTCGTCGAGCGGCGTCACGTCGCGAACGGCGCGCAGCTTGCGGGTGGACAAAAGGACTTCGCCGAACGGGATCTGGCCGCCGACCAGGCCCGTGCCGCCGCCCTGGGTGACGACGGCGACGCCGTGGCGGGCGCAAATTTCGATGGCCCTGGCGACTTCCTCGGTCGTGCGCGGTTGCAGCAGGATCGGCGTTTCGCCCGTCCAGCGCCCGCGCCATTCGGTCAGCCAGGGCGCCATGTCGTCGGCGTCCGTGGTCCAGGCGCCGGGCAGGGCGGCTTTCAACTCTTCGAGGGCGGCGGGCGTGGGGAGGGTCATATCCGCCTTGTGGCAAAAGGCGTGGCGTGGTGGAAGCGCAAAACCCTGCCTCCAGGCGGTCAATTTGCGGAGAAAACATGATTCCGGTCCCGGCCGTCGGCGTGGTCTGCCTGAAAGGCGACGAGGTCCTACTGATCCGGCGCGGCACGCCGCCGCGTCAGGGCGAATGGAGCCTGCCGGGCGGTCGGATCGAGCCGGGCGAACGGCTGGCCGCCGCCGCTCTGCGCGAACTGCGCGAGGAGACGGGCGTGGAGGCCGAACTGATCGGCCTCATCGACGTGGTCGATGGCCTGTTTCCCGAGGCGGGGCGGCACTACGTCCTGATCGACTACGCCGCGCTCTGGACCGGCGGCGAAGCGGTGGCGGGCGACGACGCGGCCGAGGCGGTCTTTGTGCCGTTCGAGGAAGCGTTGCGGCGAGTGGACTGGTCCGAGACGCGCCGGGTCATCCGGCAAGCTCGCGCCATGGCGGCGGATCGCCGCGCTGACGGCCTTGTCATCGTCGGTGAACCGGATTCGGTGGCGCAGGAGCAGGGCGACCGTTAAGCTGCGCCTCAACCGGAGGGGCTTATGGATTTTTCGATTATCTTTGTGGTGATGTTCGCGGCCTTCGCGATCATCTTCCTGTTCAGCGTCATCAAGATCGTGCCGCAAGGCCGTGAGTTCACGGTGGAACGGTTCGGCAAATACACCAAGACGCTGAAGCCGGGCATCAGCATTCTGACCCCCTTCGTCGAGCGGGTGGGTCACCGCATGAACATGATGGAGCAGGTCCTGGACGTGCCCCAGCAGGAGGTCATCACCAAGGACAACGCCATGGTGAAGGTCGACGCCATCGTCTTTATCCAGGTGATGGAGGCTTCGGCAGCCGCCTATCGGATCGAGAACCTGCCCTATGCCATCACCCAGCTGTGCTCGACCAATCTGCGCACCGTGGTCGGCTC
The DNA here is from genome assembly GCF_049315965.1 of Brevundimonas sp. NPDC058933. Taxonomy (NCBI): domain Bacteria; kingdom Pseudomonadati; phylum Pseudomonadota; class Alphaproteobacteria; order Caulobacterales; family Caulobacteraceae; genus Brevundimonas; species Brevundimonas sp. NPDC058933. The sequence goes on along the minus strand of NZ_JBMOSL010000001.1, from coordinate 671,256 downwards.
GATGGAGCTGGACGAGGTCCTGTTCCAGCGCGACAGCATCAACTCGCGCCTGCTGACCGTCATCGACGCCGCGACCGAGCCGTGGGGCGTCAAGGTCAACCGGATCGAGATCAAGGACCTGACCCCGCCGGCCGACATCACCAACGCCATGGCGCGTCAGATGAAGGCCGAGCGCGAACGCCGCGCCGTCATCACCGAGGCGGACGGCGAGAAGCAGGCCGCCATAGCCCGCGCCGAGGGCGCCAAGCAGGCCGCGATTCTGGAAGCCGAGGGCCGCCGCGAGGCCGCCTTCCGCGACGCCGAAGCGCGCGAGCGTGAAGCCGAGGCCGAGGCTAAAGCTACGGCCATGGTGTCGGAAGCCATCGCCCGCGGCGACGTCAACGCCATCAACTACTTCGTGGCTCAGAAATACGTCGAAGCCTTCGCCGAACTGGCGCGCAACCCGACGGCCAAGACGGTTATCGTCCCGGCCGAGATGAGCGGTCTGGTCGGCACCATCGCCGGTCTGGGCGAACTGGTTGGTCTGGCCAGGGAACAGCAGCAAGGGCGCACCGACACGCGGGCTGTGGCTCGGCCGGCATCGGCTTCCGCGCCGCCCGCCCGCGCCGCCACGCCGCGTCGCCCCGGCGGCGCTGTGCCTACCACGGAGTAAACCATGGACTGGATCCTGAACCTCTATGCCGCCCAGCCCTTCTGGCTGTGGTTGGCGGTGGGCGTGGTGCTGCTGGGAATAGAGGCGGCGGCCTCGACGGAGTGGTTGCTGTGGCCCGCCGTTTCGGCGGGGTTGGTTGCGCTGATCTCGGCGCTGGCGCCCAATCTGGGATTGCCGGTCGAGATCGGCGTCTTCGCCGCCCTTACGGTGGCCGCTACGGTTCTGTCGCGCCGCCTGATCAAGCGGGTCAATCCGCAGGATGAGCCGGACATCAACGATCGCGACCTGCGTCTGGTCGGCGAACGGGCGCGGGTGGTCGAGGCCTTTGTGGACGGTCGCGGCCGGGTCTTCGTCTCGGGGGCCGAATGGCCGGCCGAGATCGAGGGCGCTGCGCCTCTGGCCGGAGAAAGCGTGGTGGTCGAATCGGTCAACGGGCCTCGCCTGCGGGTCCGTCCCGTCTGAGGCTAGCGGCGTCGCATCTCGTCGACGCCGCGATTCGCCAGGCCGTCGGCCCGCTCGTTCAGCACGTGGCCGGCATGACCCTTGACCCAGTGCCATTTGACCTCATGGCGGCTGCGGGCCTCGTCCAGGCGGCGCCAGAGGTCATCGTTCTTGACCGGCTTCTTGTCGGCGGTCTTCCAGCCACGGGCCTTCCAGCCCCTGATCCACTCGGTGATGCCCTGCATGACGTATTTGCTGTCGGTGTGCAGATCGACGCGGCAAGGACGTTTCAGGGCCTCCAGCGCGGCGATGGCGCCCATCAACTCCATGCGGTTGTTGGTCGTGCTGGGTTCTCCGCCCCACAATTCCTTCTCGTGACCGCCGCCGGTCTGAAGAACAGCACCCCAGCCGCCCGGGCCGGGATTGCCCTTGCAGGCGCCGTCGGTATGGATGATGACGTGATCAACGAGACTCATGGCCGCGTCCCTACAGCGTCCCTTGGCGCGCCGCCATCAGTCAGCCTATATGACGCACAACAATCAGTCGGACGGGACCGCTTTCGTGGTCCCCTTGAGGAGGTAACGCCATGGGCTCCATGAGCATCTGGCACTGGGCCATCGTCATCGTCGTGATCGCGCTTCTGTTCGGCGGACGCGGCAAGCTCTCCGGCATCATGGGAGACGCCGCCAAGGGCATCCGCGCCTTCAAGGACGGCCTGAAAGACGACAGCGACTCCAAAGGGCCGAAGGAAGGCGTCAGTTCGCTGCCGCGCACCGAGGCCGAAAAAGAAGACCTGAACCGCTGATCGCGTTCGCGGAAAGACGCTGAATCATGGGTGGTCTTGGCCCCGGAATCGGCGGGTTCGAAATCCTTGTCATCGGTCTGGTGGCCCTGCTGGTCGTGGGGCCCAAGGATTTGCCGATGCTGATGCGCAGGGTTGGGCAGTTCGTCGCCAAGGCGCGCGGCATGGCCAACGAATTCCGCGCGAGTTTTGACGAAATGGCGCGGCAGTCCGAGCTGGACGACCTGCGCAAGGAGGTCGAGGCGCTGCGGACGGGGCAGGGCATGCACCCGCTCGGCGCCGACGCCGAAGCAGCCTTCAAGGACATCCGCAAGGATCTTGAGGCCCCGCTGGACGCCCCTGCTCTGGCTGCACCTGCCGTGGCTGCTCCCGCGACGGTCGCCACCGGCGTCGACGAATGGCCGGACGAGTTCCAGCCCGTGGCTGAACCGATCGTCGAGATGGTCGTCGCCGAACCCAAGGCCAAGGCGGCTGCAAAGCCCAAGACGGCGCGTGCTCCAGCCAAAAAGGCCGCCAAGCCGACCGCGAAAGCGGCCAAGGCCGTCGCTGAAACTGCAGCGCCCAAACCCAAAGCCGTGCGTAAGAAGAAGGTCGATCAATGACGTCGCTCGACCGGGATGAGGACGAGATCGAGGCCTCGCGGGCCCCGCTGATGGATCACCTGATCGAGCTGCGCGGGCGGCTGCTGATCTGCGTCGTGGCCTTCATCGTCGCCTTCATCGGCTGTTTCGCCTTTTCCGAAAAACTCTACCTGTTCCTGGTCCAGCCCTATGTGGTGTCGGCCGCCTTCCACCAGACGGTGGGGGCGCACGGCCATGTGTCGCCCTTTGACCTGATCCTGGGCACGGCGCGCCTGATCCCGGTGCCCGATGTGGACCACCAGAGCGTCAAGCTGATCTATACGGCGCCGCTGGAGATCCTGTTCACCAAGATGAAGCTGGCCGGTCTGGGCGCGGTGATCGTCGCCTTCCCGGTTCTGGCCTGGCAGCTGTATCGCTTCGTCGCGCCGGGTCTCTATCGCAATGAGAAGGGCGCCTTCCTGCCCTTCCTGGTGGCGGCGCCTTTGCTGTTCCTGCTGGGTGCAGCCCTCGTCTATTTCGTCATGCTGCCCTTCGTCATGTGGTTCTCCTTGAGCCAGCAGATCATCGGGCAGGGGGTCTCAGCCGAACTGCTGCCCAAGGTGTCCGACTATCTGAACCTGGTGACAGCCCTGATCCTGGCCTTTGGCCTGTGCTTCCAGCTTCCGGTCGTCATGACCCTTCTGGGCCTGGCGGGCATGATCAGCTCGCAGGTCATGGCCAAGGGGCGTCGCTACGCCATTGTCGCCGTGGTCGTGATCGCCGCCGTAGTGACGCCGCCGGACCCGATCAGCCAGCTGATGCTCGCCGTGCCCATGGTGCTGCTCTACGAGGTCTCGATCTGGTGCGTCCGCATCATCGAACTGCGCCGCAAGAAGGCCGATGCGGCTGACGGGTTGGCGGACTGAAACCCAGCTCGGGTTTACCCGTCATGTTCTGTGCCCCGACGCCCGTGAAATCCTCATGTGGCGGGCGTAAGGCCTGTCCGCGCCATCGGCCTGTCTGATATTCGGCGCCAGTTTATGGGCGGCCCAGAGGCCGCGCGTCTGTATGCCGGGCCGCGGATGTTCATGCGCAGCATCGAGCATGAAAAAGGCGCCGGACGTTTCCGCCCGGCGCCTTGATCGTCAGGCTGATCCGGGGATCAGCAGCTGTAGTACATGTCGAACTCGACCGGGTGCGGGTGCAGTTGCAGGCGCGCGACCTCTTCCGATTTCAGCGTGATGTAGCTGTCGATGAAGTCGTCATCCATGACGCCGCCCTTCTTGAGGAAGGCGCGATCGGCGTCCAGGGCGTCGAGGGCTTCCTTCAGCGAGCCGGCGACCTCGGGGATCGAGCCGCGCTCTTCCGGCGGCAGGTCGTAAAGGTTCTTGTCGGCGGCCGCGCCCGGATCGATGCGGTTCTCGATGCCGTCCAGACCCGCCATCAGCAGGGCCACGAAGGTCAGGTAGGGGTTGCCCATGGGGTCGGGGAAGCGGGCTTCCAGACGCTTGGCCTTGGGCGATGAGACGTGCGGGATGCGGATCGAGGCCGAACGGTTGCTGGCCGAGTAGGCCAGCTTCACGGGCGCTTCATAGCCGGGCACCAGGCGCTTGTAGGAGTTGGTGGTCGAGTTGGCGAAGGCGTTGATGGCCTTGGCGTGCTTGATGATGCCGCCGATGTACCACAGACACTCCTGCGACAGGCCGGCATACTTGTCGCCGGCGAACTGAGGCTTGCCGTCCTTCCAGATCGACATGTGGACGTGCATGCCCGAGCCGTTGTCGGCGAACATGGGCTTGGCCATGAACGTCGCCGATTTGCCGTAGGCCGCGGCCACGTTGTGGATCACGTATTTGTAGAGCTGCAGGCGGTCGGCCATGGTCAGCAGGTCGCTGAACTTCAGGCCCAGTTCGTGCTGCGCCGGGGCGACCTCGTGGTGATGCTTCTCCGGATCCATGCCCAGGTCCTTCATCACGCCCAGCATTTCGCCGCGCAGGTCCTGCGCGGAATCGACCGGGTTGACCGGGAAGTAGCCGCCCTTGTGACCCGGGCGGTGGCCCAGGTTGCCCTCGGCGTATTCAGCGCCGGTGTTGGACGGCAGCTCGATCGAATCGAAGCTGTAGCCGGTGTTGTGCGGGGCGGTGCTCCAGCGCACGTCGTCGAAGATGAAAAACTCGGCTTCCGGGCCGAAATAGACCACGTCGCCCACGCCCGAGGACTGGACATAGGCCAGGGCCTTCTTGGCCATAGAACGGCTGTCGCGGTTGTAGGGCTCGCCCGTATCGGGGCTGAGCACGTCGCAGAACAGGAAGAGGGTGGTCTGCTGGTAGAAGGGATCGATGTAGGCGCGCGTCAGGTCCGGCTTCAGCAGCATGTCGGACTCGTTGATGGCCTTCCAGCCCGCGATCGACGAACCGTCGAACATGGTGCCTTCTTCCAGGAAGTCCTCATCGACCATGCCGATGTCGAAGGTCACGTGCTGCAGCTTGCCGCGCGTGTCGGTGAAACGGATGTCGACGTACTGGACGTCCTTTTCCTTGATCTCTTGAAGGATCTTTTGGGCGGCGCTCATCTCGAGGTCCTGTCAGTTCGGGGAGGAGGAACGAAAAGCGGCCGCCCTTGCGAGGCGGCCGTGGTGGTGGGTCAGATAGCCTGGGCGCCGGTTTCGCCGGTGCGGATGCGGATCACGTCTTCAAGCGAGGAAACGAAGATCTTGCCGTCGCCGATCTTGCCGGTCCGGGCTGCGGTCTGGATGGCGTCGACGACGGCCGGGGCCAGATCGTCGGCCACAACGACCTCGATCTTGATCTTGGGCAGAAAGTCGATGACGTACTCGGCGCCGCGATAAAGCTCGGAATGACCCTTCTGGCGGCCGTATCCCTTGGCCTCCAGCACAGTCATGCCCTGCACCCCGATATCCTGGAGAGCATCTTTCACTTCATCCAGCTTGAATGGCTTGATGACGGCTTCAATCTTCTTCATGGCGAGTCCCGAGCCGGCTCCCTGGTTGGTCCGACGCTCGGGGGGTAAAGGGACATTGCATCGCACAATAAGGCAAGCAATTTTCGTGCGTAGAGGCCATCCGTGAACGGAATTCGATCATGAGCCCGATTAACGACCCCGCAAAATGGCAAAGCCTGCTGCCCTGGCCGGCGGCCGATACACACAAGCATGTGCGGGGACGTCTCGGCGTGGTGTCAGGCGGCGCGCTTTCGACGGGCGCCGCGAGACTGGCGGCGCGGTCAGGCCTGAGAATCGGAGCAGGATTGGTGAAGGTCTTCTGTCCTCCCGATGCAGCGTCGGTCCTGGCGCCGACGCTGGAGGCGGTAATGCTGACCAGCTTTGCGACGGCTGACCAGTTGACGACGTTGGCCCAGCCGATGGACGCGGTTGTCATGGGGCCTGCGGCAGGTCTGACCGAGGCGACGGCAGCCAATGTCGCAGCCCTGGCGCGGACGGGGGCGGCTTTGGTCGTCGATGCTGACGCCCTGACGTTGTTTCGGGATCGAGCCGGAGACCTGTTCAACTACCTCGACCGCGATGACGTCCTGACGCCTCACGAGGGCGAGTTCGAGCGGCTCTTTCCGGGGCTTTTGATCAAGGGGCGTGAGGTTGCGGCTCTGGAGGCTGCCGGCCGCGCGGGCTGCGTGGTGGTGCTGAAGGGCGCCGCCACCGTCGTCGCCGCGCCTGACGGGCGCTGTATCATCAACGGCAATGGTTCGCCCTGGCTGGCGACGGCGGGCAGCGGCGATGTGCTGGCGGGGATGATCGGCGGGCTGTTGGCCCAGCATATGGACAGCTTTGACGCAGCCTGTGCCGCAGTCTGGATACATGCGGACGCTGCGAAACGTTTTGGACCCGGCCTGCTCGCCGAGGACCTTCCCGACCTGATTCCGGCGGTTCTGAGAGATCTGTATCCAAGCTGAAGCCTGTGGTGCGGATGAGAGGACTCGAACCTCCACGCCTCTCGGCGCCAGAACCTAAATCTGGTGCGTCTACCAGTTCCGCCACATCCGCATAGGTAGGCCGCAGCGTTTAGGCGAGGGGGAGAGAACAGGCAACCGACAAGGGTGGTCAGACAGAAAAAAGGCCCCGGAGAAATCCGGGGCCTTTTCCCTCAATCGTGGCCTACCGCGCTCTCGCGCTGCTTAAGGCCGGAGCTGATCCGGGGATCAGTCCTTCTTGTTGTCGACGCCGTGGCCGAGGGCGTCCACGGCCGTTTCCAGCGTGGAATCCTCGGTGATGTCGATGCCCTTGGCCAGCTTGGAGTTCCAGAAGCCGTAGGCTGCGTAGATGATGGCGCCGATGACGGCGTAGCCGCCCAGCAGCATCAGCGGCAGGGGATTGTCCTCGGCGGCGTGCTGGAACATCGGGATCAGGTTCTGGCTGGCCAGGAACAGGCAGGCGCAGATACCCAGGAAGGCCGTCACGACACCACCCGGAACGCGGAACGGACGGTGCATTTCAGGGTGCTTGATCCGCAGAACGATGACCGAGAGACAGACGATCGAGAAGGCCGTGGCGGTGCCCAGCGAGACCAGGTCACCCAGGATCGAGATGGGCAGGAAGGCCGCAGCAATGGCGATCAGGATGCCCAGGACGATGGTGCCGATCCAGGGCGTGCGGAACTTGGGGTGAACCGCAGCGAAAGCCTTCGGCAGCAGACCGTCGCGGGCCATGGTGTAGAAGACGCGCGTCTGGCCGTAGCAGAGCACCAGCATGACCGAAGACAGGCCCGTGACGGCGCCGATCTTGATCAGGAAGGCGATCAGGTTCAGTTGGCCGCTAGGCGCGGCCGCCAGCGGCACATTGGCCCATTCCAGACCCATGCGGTCGATGGCGACGGCGATCGGAGCCGGCGATGCCAGCTCGAGATAGGGCACGACGCCGGTCATGACGGCGGCCACAGCCATGTAGATCAGGGTGCAGACGAACAGGGCGCCGAGAATGCCGATGGGCACGTCCTTGGACGGGTTCTTGGCTTCAGCCGCCGCCGTCGAGACGGCTTCAAAGCCGACATAGGCGAAGAAGATGATGGCTGCGCCCCGGAAGATGCCGCCGACGCCGAACTGACCGGCCTGACCCGTGGGTTCGGGGATGAAGGGCACCCAGTTATCGGGGTTAACGTACTGAATGCCCACCGCGATGAACGTGAGCAGGACGATGATCTTGATGACCACGATGGCGTTGTTGATGTTCGCCGATTCCGACACGCCCAGCACCAGCAGGCCGCAAACTGCGGCGATGCCGACGGCTGCGACCAGATTGAAGGTGCCGGTCATCGGGAAGGAAGTCGCGCCCGCGTCCTGGACCAGTTGAACCAGGGGAGTCGCCCATTGGGGGCCTTCGCCGCCCGCATACTGTATGGCCGGGAATATCTGCTGACTTATCCCAAAGTCGCTGAGGATCGACACGACATAGCCGGACCAGCCGACGGCCACGGTTGAGGCTGCGACGCCGTACTCCAGCACCAGCAACCAGCCCATGATCCAGGCGAAGACCTCGCCCAGGGTGCCGTAGGCATAGGTATAGGCCGAGCCGGAAACCGGCATGGTCGACGCCAGTTCGGCGTAGCAAAGGCCAGCCAGACCGCAGGCGATGCCGGCGACCACGAAGGACAGCATGATGGCAGGGCCGGCGTTGGCCGAGGCAACCTGGCCGGTCAGAACAAAGATGCCGGCGCCGATGATGGCGCCGATGCCCAGGCTCATCAGATTGATGGGCCCCAGGGTCCGTTTCAGCTCACTCTTGGCGGCTTCTTTCTGGATCTGAGCAATGGATTTTTTAAGGAATAGCCGGTTGCCGGCTGGCTTTACGCCGTCTGCGGACATGAAGTCGCGCCCCCAATTACACAACGACCCCTCCCGGGTCGTCTTCTTGGAGGCGGACGCTAACCATCCCAAGGGTCATGCGCAACGCGGTTTCGCTTGGATGAAGCGCAGACGACGCTTTCGTGACCGGGGGCGTTGCGGCTAGAGCGCAGGATGATGTTGCCGATTCACGCTGTACTTGAGCCGCTGAAAGCGGCGCTGAGCGCGACCAACGCGGTCGTTCTGGCCGCCCCGCCGGGGGCGGGCAAGACCACGGTCGTGCCTCTGGCCCTGCTGGATCAGCCCTGGCTGGGCGACCAAAGGGTGCTGGTGCTGGAACCGCGCAGGCTGGCGGCGCGGGCGGCGGCGGACCGGATGGCGGCGAGCCTGGGTCAGAAGGCCGGCGGAACCGTCGGCTATCGCACCCGGCTGCAAAGCCGCATCGGGCTGGAGACGCGGATTGAAGTCATCACAGAGGGTGTCTTCACACGAATGATTCTGGACGATCCGGGACTGGACGGCGTCGGCGCCGTCCTGTTCGACGAGTTCCACGAGCGCAGTCTGGACGCTGATCTGGGTCTGGCCTTGGCGCGCGAAAGCCAGTCGGTGCTGCGGGAGGATCTGCGGCTGCTTGTCATGTCTGCCACGCTGGACATCGCGGGGGTGTCGAAACTTCTCGACGGGGCGCCGGTGATCGAAGCCGAGGGGCGGATGTTCCCGGTCGAGACCCTCTATCTGGGCCGCAATGTCGCCGAGCGATTCGAGGATGCTGTCGCGCGCGCCGTCATGCTGGCTCTGGGCGATCAGACCGGCTCGGTGCTGATCTTCCTGCCCGGGCAGGGCGAGATTCACCGGACGGTCCAGCGCCTGAAAGAGCGACTGCGCGATCCGACCGTCGATGTGGTCGCCCTCTATGGCGCGCTGGACAAGGACGAGCAGGACCGCGCCATCGAACCGGCGCCGCCCGGTCGTCGCAAGGTGGTGCTGGCGACCTCGGTGGCGGAAACCAGCCTGACCATCGAGGGCGTGCGGGTGGTGATCGACGGCGGCCTGTCGCGCGTGCCTCGGTTCGAGCCGTCCAGCGGCCTGACTCGGCTGGCGACGGTCAAGGTCAGCCGGTCTTCGGCCGAACAAAGGCGGGGCCGCGCCGGGCGTGTCGAGCCGGGCGTCTGCTACCGTCTGTGGGACGAGGAGCAGTCGCGGGGTCTGGTCGCGCATCAGCGACCGGAAATTCAGGAAGCCGACCTGACCTGCTTCGCGCTCGATCTGGCGCGCTGGGGGGCGAAGTCGGTCGAGGGGTTGGCCCTGTTGGACCCGCCGCCCGCCGGGGCGCTGGCCGAGGCGAGGAAGGTGCTGATCCGACTGGGCGCGCTGGACGCCAAGGGCGATCTGACTTCGCACGGGCGACGTCTGACCCGGATACCGCTGCCGCCGCGACTGGCGCACATGGTCGCTGTGGCCTCGGATCAGGACGACGCTTTGGGCGGGGCCAAGATCGCCGCGGTGCTGAGCGAGCCGGGGCTGGGCGGCAACGCCGTTGATCTGCATGACCGACTGAAGGGGCTGGAGCGGGATCGCTCGCCACGGGCGCGGGACGCCATGAAGCTGGCCGGGCGGTGGGCGCGGGCGGCGGGCGGCGGAACTGGCGGCGAGGCGGATGCCGGCCTGCTGCTGGCCGAGGCCTTCTCCGAGCGGATCGCACGGGCGCGCGGCAAGCCGGGCGAGGTGTTGCTGGCGTCCGGGCGGGGGGCCTTCCTCGATCCGGCGGAACATATGGCGCGCGAACCTTGGCTGGCGGTGGCGGAACTGGGCGGCGGCGAGGCGCGCGACCGCATCCGGCTGGCGGCGGCGCTGGACGTTACGACGCTGGAGGCCGATCTGGCGCACCGGATCGAGGTCGAGGACCGGCTGGTGCGTGAACCCTCGGGCAAGCCGGTGATCCGCCGCATTCGCCGGATCGGCGCCTTGGTCCTGGACGAGAAGGTCGTCGGCGCACCGGATCGCGCGACCATGACGGCGGCGCTGAAATCCGAGGTCGAGGCGGGCGGGCCGAAGGCCCTGAAGTGGGGCGAGCAGGCGGGCGCTCTGCGGGCGCGGCTGGCCTTCCTTCATGGGCTGGATGCGACCTGGCCAGATGTATCGGACGAAGGTCTGCTGGCCCTGCGTGAGGACTGGCTGTGGCCGCTGCTGGACGGGGCGCGGTCGCTGGGCGACATCGGCGACGGCAAGTTGGCGGAGGCTCTGCGCGGCCTGATGCCGTGGGATTTGCAGCGCAAGCTGGACGACCTGGCCCCGCCGCGCCTGACCACGCCGCTGGGCAGCGCCGCCATCGACTACGCCGCCGAGGGCGGACCGCGCGTCGAAATCCGGGTTCAGGAGCTGTTCGGGGTGAAGATCCATCCGACGGTCGGCGGCGGGCGGGTTCCGCTGACGCTGTCCCTGCTGTCGCCAGCACGGCGGCCAGTGCAGGTGACCAAGGACCTGCCGGGGTTCTGGACCGGGTCCTGGGCGGCGGTGCGCAGCGAGATGCGCGGTCGCTATCCCCGCCATCCCTGGCCGGAAGACCCCGCCAACGCCGCGCCCACCAACCGGGTCAAGCCCCGCGGAACCTGACGCTCCGCTTGACGATGGACGGCGGCGCACCGCAATGAGCTTGCATCAATGCAAGGATTTCGCGTGGCCGACGCTGCACCCTCACCGCCTGTCGCCTCCAAACGGAGAATTCTGTTCGCCAGCCTGATCGGCACGACGATCGAGTTCTTCGACTTCTACATCTACGCCACGGCCGCGGTGCTGGTGTTTCCGGCCCTGTTCTTCCCCGGCGAGGACGCGACGACGGCCATGCTGTCGTCCTTCGCCACCTTCTCCATCGCCTTCTTCGCGCGGCCCGTGGGCGCTGTCGTCTTCGGCCATTTCGGCGACAAGGTGGGGCGCAAGGCGACTCTGGTCGCGGCCCTGATGACCATGGGGCTGTCGACGGTGGCCATCGGCCTGCTGCCGACCTGGCATTCGGTCGGCGTGATCGCGCCTCTGTTGCTGGCCCTGTGCCGGTTCGGGCAGGGCCTGGGTCTGGGTGGCGAGTGGGGCGGGGCGGTGCTGCTGGCGACCGAAAACGCGCCGCCGGGCAAGAAGGCCTGGTTCGGCATGTTCCCGCAGCTGGGCGCGCCGATCGGCTTCATCCTGTCGACCCTGAGCTTCATCATCCTGACGGCGACGCTGAGCAATGAGCAGTTCCTGACCTGGGGCTGGCGCATTCCCTTCATCGCCAGTTCGTTGCTGGTCTTCGTTGGCCTGTGGGTGCGGCTGCGCATCACCGAGACGCCGGAATTCAAGACCGCCATCGACAAGGCCGAGCGGGTCGATACGCCGATCCTGACCCTGCTGGCGCGGCACAAGTTCGCCCTGCTGACCGGGACGCTGGCGGGGATGGCCACCTTTGTCCTGTTCTATCTGATGACGGTCTTCGCCCTGGGTTGGGGGACGACGGCGATGGGCTATACCCGCGAGCAGTTCCTGCCGATCCAACTGCTGGGCGTCTGCTTCTTCGGCCTGTTCATTCCGCTGTCGGCCCTGGCGGCGGATCGCTGGGGGCAGGGGCGGACCCTGCTGGTCACGTCGGTCGCCATCGCTCTATTCGGCCTGGTGCTGGCCCCGCTGTTCGGCAGCGGCGGGCTGGCGGGCGTGGTGGCTTTCTTCATCATAGGTTTCAGCCTGATGGGCTGCACCTATGGGCCGCTAGCCGCAGCCTTGGCGCGGCCCTTCCCGACGACGGTGCGCTATACCGGCGCGTCGATGACTTTCAATCTGGCGGGGATTCTGGGGGCGTCGCTGGCGCCGTTCGCGGCGACCTGGCTGGCCGGTCGCTACGGCTTGCAGGCCGTGGGCGCCTATCTGGCCGTGGCCGCCGTCCTGACCATTCTGGCCCTGCTGGGCATGAACCGGATCAAGACGGAGGGCGAGGTTTAGGCCTTAGATGTCAGTGCCGTAGGCTGCGTCGGTCACGGCATAGACCATGATGCCGGTGGCGATGGCCAGGTTCAGGCTGTCGGCCCGGCCGCGCATGGGGATCTTGACGTTCAGGTCGCAGGCGGCGGCCAGGTCGTCGGTCAGGCCGGCCTGTTCATTGCCCATCATGATCAGGGCCGGGTGGAGCACGGGGCTGTCGCGATAGCCGTGCTGGGCGTCCAGACGGGTGCCGATGACGCTGCCGGGCCACTGAGCGCGCCAGGCCAGGAATTCCTCGCGCGAGGCCTTACTGATGGTGACGGCGAAGACCGAGCCCATGGTGGCGCGCACGGCCTCGACCGAGAAGGGATCGACGCAGTCGCCGATCAGGATGACGCCGCCGCAACCGGCGGAATCCGCCGTGCGGATGATGGTGCCCAGATTGCCCGGATCACGCACCTGCTCCAGCGCCACCCAGCAGGGCTTGGCGTCCGGCTTGATGGCGTCCAGCGGGGTATAGACCTGCTCGAACACGCCCAGCACCGTCTGGGGATTGTCGCGACGGCTGATCTTTTCGAGGATGGCGTGCGTCACGACGATGATCTGGCCGCCGGCCCTGATTGTCTCGGCCTTGGCGCGGTCCAGCAAGGGATGAGGTCGGGCCTCTTCGCCGACCAGCAGCATGACCGGGGCGCGGCCCTGATCCAGGGCTTCGCCGATGAATTTCAGACCCTCGGCCAGGAAACGGCCGGTCAGGTCGCGTTCCTTGCGCATGTGCAGGGCGCGAACCGACTTGATGGTGTCGTTGGTCAGGGAGGTGATGACGCGCTCAAACATCAGGCGCTCCATCTGGCGAAGAAGCTGAGGCCGATGGCGCGGGCGTCGGGACCGTCCTCCGACAAGGCCAGTTCGCCCCAGTCGATGCGTCCGCCGCGATCATGCGTGGCTTCCGCCATCGCGTGCGCCAGAGACAGGCCTGAAATCCGGGCGGCATAGGCGTTCAGCAACAGGAAAGAGGCGTCGTCGGACAGAAGCGCGGCGCAGTCTTTCAGCAGTTCAGGCATGTCCTCGAACAGGCGCCAGACCTCGCCGTTGGCGCCGCGACCGTACTTGGGCGGGTCCAGAATGATGCCGTCGTACTTCGAGCCGCGACGCACCTCACGGGCGACGAACTTGCGGGCGTCTTCGACGATCCAGCGGATGGGGTGGTCGGATAGGCCCGACTGCTCGGCGTTCTCGCGGGCATAGGCGACGGACTTCTTGGAGGCGTCCACGTGGGTCACATGCGCGCCCGCCGCCGCAGCGGCCAGGCTGGCGACGCCGGTATAGCCGAACAGGTTCAGGATCCTCGGCTGGTTCAGGGTGCGGACGCGGGCGTCCATCCATTCCCAGTTGGCCGCCTGCTCGGGGAAGAAGGCCAGGTGGCGGAAGGGGGTGAAGCGGCCGGTGAAGCGCACGTCGCGCCATTTCAGCGGGAAGGCGTCGATGGGGCCGTGGGCGTCGAAGCGCCAGCGACCGGCGTCTTCTTCTTCCTGCTGCGGATCGAAGACGGCGGTGGCGCGCTCGAAGGCCGCCGGATCGCGCGGCGCCCAGAAGCACTGGGGCTCGGGCCGGACCACGGTGTAGCGGCCGTAACGCTCCAGCTTGCGACCGTGTCCGCTGTCGAGCAGCGCATAGTCGGACCAGCCTCGCGTGACGAGGGTTTCGGGCGTGGGGGAGAGAACGGGAGCCATCTGCGGCTGATAGGCGCTCAGGCGGCTGCTCGTCCAGACTCGGCGACCGCCGACTCGGGCATCGGCGGGAAATCCTGGGGCGCGACATCCGGCTTGTGAGCGGTCTTGTCCCAGCGATGAGGCTCCGCGATCAGCCTGATCAAGGCGTGGATGAAGGCGAGACTCAGCAGCGACCAATAGCCCGGGGCCGCCAGGACATCCCAGGCGTTGAAGGGCGTATGAGCGCGACGGGCGCCGATCAGGGTTGTCATGGCGGCTGCGGCTGTGCCGCTCAACAGGATGCCGAGGCCCATCCATGGCGTCGCAGGCAGGTCTCGCGCCAGCAGCGCCAGCAGGAAAAATGTCGCAATCCATGCAACGGAGAGGGCGTGAAGCGCAGCCGAGGCCAATGCGGCTCCGAGCGTCAGGGCCAGGGCGCTCCAGCCTCGCCACCCCATGCCGGACACCGATCGTGTGTGCACTAGCAGGGTCTGCATATAGCCTTTTAGCCAACGCGTTCGTTGGGGAAGCCAGTGAAGCAGCCGGCCGGGCGGCGTTTCGTAGGTCGGACGTGTCAGAACGCCGAGGCGCCATCCGCGACGCCATATGCGAAAGCCCAAATCCGCATCTTCGGTTACATTCCATGCGTCCCAGCCGTCGAGCGCTCGCAAGGCGGACGTGCGGAAGTGATTGCTGGTGCCACCCAGGGGAAACGGCATTCCCATGCGGGCCATCGCGGGAAGTGTGATCTCGAACAGGGCGGCGTATTCCGCAGCAAAATGGCGATCGAGAAAGGGCGAGTCCTCATACCCTCGGTGAATGCGACGGATACGCAGCGGCGCCTGAAGGCAGACGAGGTCGTCATCCTCGTTCGCAAAACGCGCCGCAGCCTCCTTCAACTGTAGCGGGTCGGGATCGTCCTCGGCGTCATAGACGGTCAGGAACTCGCCCTTGGCCACGGCCAGGGCGTGGTTGAGGGCGCGGGGTTTGGTTGTCGGAACACCCGATGGAACCACAAGAACCTGAAGCCAAGCCGGGCGTTTCATGGCCAAAGCGGCGGAAATGGTGGCTTGGTCGTGCGCCTCCAGAACCAGATAGCCGTCGAGCAAGTGTCCGGGATAATCCAGACGGGACAAGCGTTCGACGAGATAGGGCAGGATCGCGGCTTCGTCATAAAGCGCCACCACAACCGAATAACGCGGCAAGGCCGCCGGTGCGGGCGGCGATGGCGGACTAGGTTGCTGACTGACGATCACTGTCAGAAAACGCCACAGAACGATGACGAGGAAGCCTGCCTGGACCAGGATCAGCAGAGCTGCGCCGACATGCGGCCAGACGAGGGCGGACGCCGTTCCGCCGACGAGCAATATCGCCCCCGTCATGAGTTGCTTGGGTGTCGTCGTGACCCGGGCCGCGCGAGCGCCGATGCTGGGCTGCAAGGCCCTTTGAGTTCCGTGCATCAGCCTCCCCCGAACCGCGTTATCCATTACTATTAACGTCAGTGTTTGCTTGGTGGCAAGCGATTGGCGATTCGCGCGGGGGCGGCTATGCAGGTCTCTTCCCATCATGGAGTTGTGGATTGTCCGGCGACTTGACCACTACGCCGCGCTCCGCCCGCAAGCCCAAGGGCGAAGGCCATGCGCGGCGCGCAGAAATCCTGACCGCCGCAGAGCGCATCTTCGTCGAGCATGGCTATGAGGGCGCGACGATTCGAAAGATCGCCGACGAGGTGGGTCTTTCATCAACGGCGCTCTACATGCACTTCTCCGACAAGAGCGAGATGCTGCATGAAATCTGCCGAGGTGCCTTCGAAGCGCTGATTGCGTCCCACCAGCAGATTCTGGTTCAGGACGAGCCGCCTGAGGCGCGGCTGCGGCGAATGATCGAGGCCTATATCAAGTTCGGTTTTGATAATCCCAACGCCTACCGCCTGACCTATCTGACACGTCCGGTGGAGGCGCGAGAGGGCGCCCAGACGGTGGCGCAGGAAACAGGATCGGAACTGTTTCGCGCCTTCGTTGCGGTGGTTGAACAGGCTGTGGCCGCGGGACGGATGCGGGGAGATCCCGCCATGCTGGCCCAGGCTATCTGGGCTTGCGGGCACGGCATCGTCTCGCTGCGGATCACAAAGCCCTATTTTGAATGGGCGGACCGGGAGGAACTGACCCGGACGATGCTGGACGCCTTGTTCGCCGGCCTTTTGAAGCCGTGAGGCCTTGGCGCGGCGCTTTTCTGGCGCTCCTTGTCCTGACGCCGGCCGTAGCCGAGGCGCGGCCGTTGCGGGTGCTGTCGCTGGATCAGTGCGCGGACCAGTATGTCCTGGCCCTGGCGCCCGAGGCCGAACTGGCTCTGTCGTCGCGGGCGGACGATCCGGATTCCTGGATGCGTGAGGCGGCGCGGGGGCGGCCTAGGGTTCGGCCGACGCTGGAGGCGGCTATCGGGTTTCAGCCGGACGTCGTGGTTCGCTACTGGGGCGGGGAGCCGCGCCTGTTGGCCGCCTTGGACAAGCGCGGGACGCGAGTGCTGGCCGTCAATGACGCGACCGACATGCGCGGGGTCCGCGAGAATCTGAGGGCCGTGTCGCAGGGGCTGGGCCAGGAGGCGCGGGGCGCGGCCCTGATCGCCCACATGGACCGGCGGCTGGCCCAGGCGGCAGGCGGGGGACGCGGGCGGGAAGCCGTCTACGTCACGCCGGGCGGCTATACGACCGGGGCGGGGTCGCTGATCGATTCCATTCTGAAGGCGGCGGGGTTCCGCAACGGCGTGACCGGGTCGGGCTATCAGCCGCTGGGGATCGAGAAGATCGCGCTGAGCCCGCCGGCTCTGTTCGTGCGGGGCTTCTTCCAGCAGTGGCGGGCGGACTGGCGCGGGCCGGGGCGGCATCCGGTGGTGGCGCGCGCCGCGCAGGGGCGGACGGTGGCGGATCTGCCGGCCGCGACGCTGAGCTGTCCCGCCTGGTTCGCGGCTGACGCGGCGGTCCTGTTGGCGGACGCGGCGCGATGAACAGACATTTGAGCCTGCAGCTCGGGCTAGCGGCGGCGATTCTGCTGGCCCTGGTCGGGGCAGTGCTGTTCGGGGAGACGGCCCTGTCGGCGGCCCAGTATGGGCAGGCCCTGGCTGATCCGGCGTCGGGGCCGGGCGAGGTGCTGTGGCAGGTGCGGGCGCCGCGCGCGGTCTGCGCCCTCATGGTCGGGGCGGCGCTGGGGCTGGCGGGAGCTGTGCTGCAAGGTCTGCTGAGGAACCCGCTGGCCGATCCCGGCGTGCTGGGCGTGTCGGCCACGGCGGCGCTGGGTGCGGCGGGAGCCATTGTGCTGGGAGCGGCGGCCATTCCCGGCCTGGTGGAGAGTGCGGCTCTGGTTGGGGCGGCGCTGGCGGGACTGTTGCTGGTGGTCATCGCGGCTCGCGTGCGAGCGCCCGAGGCGTTGATCCTGTTCGGGGTGGCGCTGTCGAGCTTTGCCGGGGCGCTGACGGCCCTGATCTTCAACCTGTCGCCGTCGCCCATCGCCTCGGCTGAGGTGATGAACTGGCTGCTGGGCTCGGTGCAGAACCGCAGCTGGATCGACGTGGCCTGGGTGGCGCCGGCGCTGGCGGTCGCTGCCGTCTTCGCGGCAGGGGCGTCGCCGGGCTTGCGGATGCTGACGCTGGGCGAGGAAGCCGCGCGGGCGTCGGGTCTGTCGATGGGGCGGATGCGGGTGCTCGCCTTGATCGCCTCGGCGGTCGCGGCGGGAGCGGCGGTGGCGGTGGCCGGGGTGATCGGCTTTGTCGGTCTGGCCGCGCCGCATCTGGTGCGCGCCGCCGTGCGCGGCGATCCGGGGCGGCTGCTGCTGCCCTCGGCGCTGGCCGGCGGGCTGATGCTGGTGCTGGCCGATCTGGCGGCGCGACTGATGGCGACGGATCAGGAACTGAAGCTGGGCGTGTTCACGGCCCTGGTCGGCGCGCCGCTGTTCGCCCTGATCGCCTGGCGCGCGGCGCGGGAGTGGCGGCTGTGAGCGCCTTGCTGGAGCTGGACAGCGTCGTGGCGCGCATGGGCGCGTCGACGGTGCTCGACGGGGTCAGCGTGTCAGTTGGGGCCGGGGAACTGGTCGCCCTGTGTGGGCCGAATGGTGCGGGCAAGTCGAGCGCCATCCGCGCGGCTTTGGGTCTGACGCCTCTGCAAAGCGGCGCGGCCAAGCTGGGCGGCGAGGATGTGCGCCGTTTGTCCGAGCGTGAGCGTGGAACGCGGGCGGCCTATCTGCCGCAGGAACGGCATATCGCTTGGAACCTGCCGGCCATCGAGGCAGCGGCGCTGGGCGCGCCCTTCCTGACGGGGGATGCGGCGTTGCAACGGGCGCGGGCGGCGCTGGACGAGGTCGGGGCAGGGCATCTGGCCGAGCGCGGCGTGGCCGAGATGTCGGGCGGCGAGCGGGCGCGGGTGCTGTTGGCGCGGGCGCTTGTGGTTCAGGCGCCGCTATTGCTGGCGGATGAACCGATCGCCGGGCTGGACCCGGACGCGCAGTTGCTGGTGCTGGAGCGGCTGAGGGCGCGGGCCGACGCGGGCGGCGGCGTGCTGGTCAGCCTCCACGACCTGACGCTGGCGGCGCGGATCGCGGATCGGGTGGTCGTGCTTGACGCTGGCCGCGTGGTTGCGGATGCGGCGCCCGTCGAGGCCCTGTCGTCGGATGTGCTGCGTTCGGTCTTCGGTCTGGATGGGGTTTGGGTCGAGGCGTCGGATGGGCCGCTGCTGGCGGCGCGGAGACTCCTCCAAGTCTGATTGGCGGACCGCTGCGATAGTGGCCCGCCATCCTTGTCTCAGGGTTGATAGGAACGCGGGCCGCTGTTGGGGGGCGTGCCGCGCGCCAGGTCTGCGGATGGCGTCAGCGGGGCCGAGCCGCCGTTCAGGCGGGCGCGATAGACCTGCATGTTTTCCATGACCCGCATCATGTAGTTGCGCGTTTCGGTGAAGGGCGCGCATTCGATGAAGTCGATGGGGTCGACCTGATTGCTGCGCGGGTCGCCGCAGCGGGCCACCCATTGCGGCGGACGGGCGGGACCGGCGTTGTAGCCGACCGTCGCCAGCAGCGGCGATCCACCGAAATTGCTGGTCAACTCCGCCAGATGGTAGCTGCCCAGACGCATGTTGACGTCGGGGTCCCACAGTTGATCCGGCGAGAAGGGGATGCCCATGCGGCGGGCCACGCCCTGCGCCGTGGCGGGCAGGAACTGCATCATGCCGCGCGCGTCGGCGCCGGAGCGCGCCATGGGATCGAAGCTGGACTCCTGGCGCGTGATGGCCAGGGTGAACTCCAGCGGCGCGGCGCCCGAGGTCTGGGGCGGGATGCGTACCGGATACATGCGTTCAGGCATGACGAAGCCGCGCTGGCTGGCGGCGCGACCGACCATCATCGAGCCGAACTGGTCGCCATAGCCCTGCATCAGGTCGAACAGCTGCGACAGGTCGTAGGGTGAGGGCAGGGTGTCGTCGAGGTGGTAGGCGAAGACCCGCATCAGGGTCTTTTCACCCGCCGCGCCCAGGATACGGGTGGCGCGGACCACCTCATTGCCCTCGAAACGGTTGACGTCCTCGGGCGTCGGGGCGGGTTCGCCGGGCAGGGTCAGGGTGGTGATCCCGGCTTTTTCGGCGGCCAGTTGGCCGTAGAAGGTCTGCCAGTGCTCCGCGCCCGCCTGATACCAGCGCTGGGCCCCCTGTCGGTCGCCGCGCGCCTCGGCGGCGCGGCCCAGCCAGTAGAGGGCGCGGCCCTGGGTGATGGGGGTGGAGGAGCTGTTGCGTAGAACCTCGAAGTGTTGGGCGGCGGTGGCGGGATCGTTCAGCTTGGTCAGGGCGACCCAGCCGGCGAAGAACTCGGCGTCCACCTTGCGCTCGCCCGAGGGAAAGCCGTGGCCGTTCATGGCGGCGTAGGCGGCGCGGGGGTCGCCCTGTTGCAGGGCGTCCAGGAAGTAGTTGCGGCGCTCGCTCCAAAGCGTGTCCTGGCCCTCCTTGTGCGAGGGGGCGGGGGGCAGGGCGGATAGCAGGGGGAAGGCCTCGGACTGGCGACCGGCCGAGCGCAGCAGGCGCGCGCGCTCCAGCACGACGGCCGGGTCGTTGGCGACGGCGGGGCTGAGGCCGGCCACGAGGGCGTCGGGCGAATAGGCGGTGCGCAGGGCCATGACGGCGTTGGCGACGGCCTGACGGTCGGCGGGGACCATAGAGACCATGGCGCGGGTCGCCGGTCCGTGCGGGCCGAGCAGCAGCATGTTCAGGCGCGTGACATGATCGTCGGCGTTCAGCCATCCGCCCCAGCGGTTGGCGATCGTGGACTGCTGCGCTTCTTCGAACGAACGGTTGCGCCACCAGTCGCGGATCAGGTCCTGGGCTTCGCGGCGCTGGCCTTTTTGCTCCAGGGCGCCGGCCAGGGCGATGGCGCCCTCGGCGGTCGTCGGGGCCGCGCCATTGAAGAAGGCGACGACGGTGTCGGGCGAGGCGTTGGCCATGGCGAGGGCGCGCTCGCCAGCGGCCCGACGCGAATCACCGCGCGGCCAGTTGGCGAGGTCGGTCTGGGCGCGGGCCAGATCTGCGTAGGACAGTTGCCTGTCGGAGGTGTCCACCAGGGCCCATTCGACCAACTTTTTCGCCGTGGGGTCGGAGATCTGACCCATGATCGACTGGGTGCCGACGACATCGCGGGCGCGGGCAGAGGCCAGGCCTTGCTGGAACAGGGCCATGTCCTGGCCGCTGATGACGCCGTTCTGGCTGGAGGCATAGGGCGCAGGCGTGCTGTTCAGCACGTCCTGGGCTGGCGGAGTCAGAATCGCCAGGGCGGCGGCCACGGTCGTCGCGATCATCAGATGTCCGATCCTCATTCATCACTGGTTGCGGCCGAGCGGCGAGCAACCTACGCTCCCTGCCTCTTCAAAAGGGCGGCAAGCCGCCCGAAACACCGCGCAGGTATCTTGTTCCTATGACCGCCCCCTTGTTCAAGGGCGTGATCACCGCCTTGATCACACCTCTTCGTGACGGAAACGTGGACGAAGGGGCATTTGAAAAACTTCTGGAACGCCAGATCGCCGCAGGCGTCCATGGCGTCGTCCCTGTTGGAACGACCGGGGAAAGCGCCACGCTGCGAATGGACGAGCACAAGCGCGTCATCGAGCAGTGCGTGAACATTGCGGCGGGCCGCGTGCGCGTGATCGCCGGGGCCGGTTCGAACGCCACGCATGAGGCCATCGAACTGTCGGCCTTCGCCAAGGAGGTCGGCGCCGACGCGACCCTGGTGGTGACGCCCTATTACAACAAGCCTTCTCAAGAAGGCATGATCGCCCACTTCGAGGCGATTTCCGACGCCGTGCAGATTCCGATGCTGCTCTACAACGTGCCGGGCCGGTGCGGCGTCGATCTGTGCAATGAGGCGGTGGCGCATCTGGCGCGCAACCCCAACATCGTCGGCATCAAGGACGCGACCAGCGACATCTCGCGCGTCAGCTGGATGCGCAGCCACATCAGCGAGCCCTTCGATCTGATCAGCGGCGATGACGCCACATGGCTGGGCTATGCCGCCAGCGGCGGCGTGGGTGTGATCTCGGTCACCTCGAACGTCGCGCCGGAAGCCATGGTCGCCATGTATGACGCGGTCGCCGCCGGCGACTACGCCACGGCGCGGGCTTGGCAGGACCGACTGATCGACCTGCACAAGGGGTTGTTCCTCGACAATTCGCCGTCGCCGGCCAAGTACGCCCTGGCCCGGCTGGGGCTGTGCAGCGAGGAGGTTCGCCTGCCGCTGTCCCTGACCCGTGACGCCGTCAAACCTCAGATCGACCAGGCCATGGCGGAAGCCGGGGTCATCTGATGTCGACGGAAACGCCCAGGAAGGTGATCGCCGAGAACCGGCGTGCGCGCTTCGACTATTTCCTTGAGGACTATATCGAGGCCGGGATCCAGTTGCTGGGGACCGAGATCAAGGCGCTGCGCGACGGACGGGCCAATATCGCCGAAAGCTACGCGGCGGTGGAGGGGCGAGAGATCGTCCTGATCAACTCTGACATCCCGCCCTACAAGCAGGCCAACCGCTTCAATCACGAGCCGCGCCGTCACCGGAAACTGCTGCTGCACCGCAAGCAGATCGACAAGCTGATCGGCGCCGTCCAGCGCGACGGGCGGACCATCATTCCGGTGCGCCTGTACCTGAACGAAAGAGGCAAGGCCAAGCTCGAGATCGCTCTGGCCAAGGGCAAGAAGCTGCACGACAAGCGCGAGGCCTCGGCCGAGCGCGACTGGCAGCGCGACAAGGCCCGTTTGCTGCGCGACAAGGGTTGAGTTTGCGGTTCCGCTTTGCGGCGCGGGCGACGCGCGATAAACGACAATTCCTGGGGCGCGTCTTGCGGAGTTCACGGTGAAGATAGCCGAACGCTGGTTCGTTATGGCAGGCGTCGCCTTGCTGGGCGGCATCGCTGTGGCCGGGCTGGTCGTGGCTATCTATGCGGCCTGGGTCCTGCACGACATGCCGGATGCGTCCGAGCTGGCGGACTATCGTCCGGCGACGGCGACGCGCGTCTTCGCCGGCGACGGCACCCTGATCGGGGAGTTCTCAGACGAACGACGCATCTACGTCACCTATGACCAGGTGCCGGAGCAGGTGGTCCACGCCTTCCTGGCCGCCGAAGACAGTCATTTCTTCCAGCACGGCGGCATCGACGTGTCCGGCATCGGCCGGGCCATGTTCAAGAACGTGTTCAACGTCCTGTCGGGACGGCGGCTTGAGGGCGGGTCTACTATCACCCAGCAGGTGGCCAAGAATGTCCTGCTGACCAACGAATCCAGCCTGAACCGCAAGCTGAAGGAGGCCATCCTTTCCAGCCGTCTGGAAGCGACCCTGACCAAGGAACAGATCCTCGAACTGTATCTGAACGAGATCTACCTGGGCTATCGCTCCTACGGCGTGGCCTCGGCGGCCTACAACTATTTCGGCAAGTCGCTGAACCAGCTGACCCCGGACGAGGCGGCCTTCCTGGCAGCCCTGCCCAAGGGGCCGAACAACTACAATCCGAAACGCCATCCGGGCGCCGCCAAGGGGCGTCGCGACTGGGTTCTGGGCGAGATGGCCGATAACAAATGGCTGACGCAGGAGGAGCTTGCGACGGCTCTGGCCCGTCCGCTGAACACCCGCGCCGCCCCGCGGCGGGCCGAATACGCCGACGCCGACTTCTTCGTCGAGGAAGCCCGCCGTCGCGCCATTGGCCTGTTCGGTCAGGAAGAGGTCAACCGCGGCGGCTACTACATGCGCACAACGCTGGATCCGAAACTCCAGTCGGCCGCGCGGGACGCCCTGATGAACGGGCTGGAGCGCTATGACCGCCGTCACGGCTGGCGCGGCGCCTGGGGCACGACCGATTTCGCTGAGGGCTGGCAGGCCGATGCACTGAAGAAGAACACGCCGCCCGAGCGCCGCACCTGGCAGCCTGCCGCCGTTGAAAGCGTCAGCGGAAATAATGTGCGTATCCGCACAGCTCGCGATGATCGCACCGGCTCACTGATCGTGTCCGACGCGGCCTGGGCCAACGCCAATCGTCCTCTGAAGCGGGGCGATCTGATCTTCGTGGAGCCGCAGGGCGGCCAGTTCGGCCTGAAACAGGTCCCCGCCGTGAACGGCGCTCTGGTGGCCATCGAACCCCAGTCAGGGCGCGTCCTGGCCATGGTAGGCGGCTATTCCTACGCCCTGTCCAGCTTCAACCGCGCAACCCAGGCCAAGCGCCAGCCGGGCTCGGCCTACAAGCCTTTCGTCTATGCGGCGGCGTTGGAAGGCGATTTCAACCCGGCCAGCATCGTTCTGGATGCGCCGATCAGCTTCCCCGGCGGGGCCAATGGCGGCCGCTGGACGCCTGAAAACTATAGTCGCCAGTACTACGGTCCCCAGACCCTGCGTCGTGGGCTGGAGCTGTCGCGCAACGTCATGACTGTGCGTCTGGCCCAGGCGGTCGGCATGAAGAATGTGGTGGATCTGTCCAGGAAGATGGGCGTGGTCGATGATATGTCGCCGAACCTGGCCATGTCGCTGGGGGCGGGGGAAACTACTCCCTATCGCATCACCGCCGCCTACGCCGCCTTCGTCAATGGCGGTCGCAGGGTCGATCCCTATCTGATCGAGATGGTTCAGGACCGGAACGGCCAGACCATTCACCGGGCCGACCGACGACAGTGCCGGGACTGCACGCGTGGTTTCAGCGGCCAGGAATCGCCGCGCCTTCAAGATCGCGGGACCCAGGTCATTGACCCGATCACCGCCTATCAGATGAGTTCGATGCTGGAAGGCGTCATCCAGCGCGGCACCGGAGCCAGCGCTCGCGGTCTGGGTCGCTGGGTCGGCGGCAAGACCGGCACCACCAATGAGTATCGTTCGGCCTGGTTCGTCGGATTCTCCAGCGACATCGTGGTCGGCGTCTTCGTCGGCTTTGACGACAACCGGTCGCTGGGCGGGGGCGAGGCCGGGGCGGCGACCGCCGTGCCGATCTTCACCGACTTCATGACGGTCGCGCTGAAGGAACGCCCGGCGCGACCCTTTGTAAGACCCAAGAACGCTGTCTTCCGGACGGTCAACGGCATCGAGGAAGCCTTCCGTCCCGGCACCGAGCGTCAGATCCGCGAGGAGGCGCCGCGTCCTGTCCAGCCTGTCGGGCCCCAGAACTATAACGACGTGATCCGTCGCGAGCAGGAGGCGGCGCAGGCCCCGGCTGCGGCCCCGCCCGCCGCCGTAGCGCCGCCGCCGCCGAAGAAGCAGCCGGCCGAGGACTTGAGCGGACTCTACTGAGGCTCTAGGTAGACCCACCAACCGGCGCGCCTGTCCGCAGGCGCGCCGGTTTTTCATCTTGCTTTCCCTATCGGCCCGCACGCGGTGCGGACCTGCTTGAGGGAAGGTGTTTGTTCGCAGGAGATTGCGATGAGACCGGATGTCGAGGCCATGAAGGCTGACATCGAGCAGAGCGCCGCTCTGCTCAGGAGGCGTCTTTGACTGGGATGTCTCGCTTCGAAAACTGGATGAGCTGAACGCTCGGGTCGAAGATCCGACCCTTTGGGACAACCCGGAACAGGCCCAGGCCGTCAGCCGTGACCGTTCGCGTCTGGAAGCCCAGATCAACAGCGTCCGCGAACTGGAAAGTGCGCTGGAAGAAGGCGTGATGTTGGCCGAGATGGCCGACGAGGAGGGCGACGAGGCCACCCTCGAAGAGGCTCGTGAACAGCTGCGCGCCGTCAAGGAACGCGCCGCGCGCGCCGAACTGGAAGCCCTGCTGTCCGGCGAGGCCGACGGCAACGACGCCTATCTGGAAGTGAACTCCGGCGCCGGCGGCACCGAGTCCAACGACTGGGCCGGCATGTTGCTGCGGATGTACTCGCGCTGGGCCAAGGCCCACGGCTACGAGGTCACGATCGAGGCCCACGAAGAGGGCGAGCAGGCCGGGGTCAAGTCGGCCACCATCCTGATCGAGGGACCGAACGCCTATGGCTGGCTGAAGTCGGAATCGGGCGTGCACCGACTGGTCCGAATCAGCCCCTATGACGCGGCGGCCAAGCGGCACACTTCGTTCGCCTCCATCGGCGTTTCGCCGGTTGTCGATGACACGATCGAGATCGACATCAACCCGTCCGACGTGCGGACCGACACCTATCGCGCTTCGGGCGCGGGCGGTCAGCACATCAACAAGACGGACTCGGCCGTGCGCCTGACCCACATGCCGACCAATACCGTGGTCGCGTGTCAGGCCGGTCGTTCGCAGCACCAGAACCGCGATATGGCGTGGAAGATGCTGCGTGCGCGCCTTTACGAACTGGAACTGCAGAAGCGTGAGGCGGCGGCTCAGGCTCTTGCGGACGCCAAGACGGATATCGGTTGGGGTCACCAGATCCGATCCTACGTCCTGCAGCCGTATCAGATGGTCAAGGACCTTCGCACCGAAGTCGAAACCTCGGATACGCAAGGGGTTCTGGACGGCGATCTGGACGCCTTCATGGGCGCGGCGCTGGCGGCACGCGTGGGTGAGACCCGCGACGGGAACTAAAAAAGGGGCGGCCTGCGGGCCGCCCCTTTTCATTTTGCGTGCGCCGCCAATCAGGCGGCGGGCTTGGCTTCCGCCTTGTCGGCCTTGGGCGCGGCGAGAGCGGCGGGTTTTTCCGGAGCGTCGAGCATGGAGGCGCCGGGTGTGTCGCGCTTGGCCTGAGTGCAGCGGCCTTGGAACCAGGCGCCCTGTTCGATCGACAGCTGTTCCTGAGTTATGTCGCCTTCGATGCGGGCGGTGGCGAACAGCTTGACCTGCTTGGCGACGATGGCGCCTGAGACGCGGCCGCGCACGTCCAGAACATCGGCGTGAACCGTGCCCTCGACCGAGCCGCCTTCACCGATGGTGACGCGGACGACGCGGATGTCGCCCTTCAGTGACCCATCGACCTGAAGTTCTCCGGCGCCCGAGATATTGCCCTCGTATTTCACACCGGCCGACAACGTCGACAGGCTGGTCGAACGCGAGGCGGCCGCCGGGCGCGCGGCTTCCGGCGCGCGCGACGAAACAGAAGGCGCCGCCGAAGGCGTCGAGGCGGGGGTCGGCTCCGGCGCAGGCGGGATGCTCATTCCGCCGGATGGGCCGTTGGAAGGACCGTTGTCGAACGGCTTGCTCTTGTTGAACATGGTGCTCTCCGCATCTCGCCAGCAAGGCCGGCCTAATCCTACTAATAGCCCCTTGGGCAGCAGTTAGGGTCAGGTCGGCGACAGAGGCAAGCTTGGCCTGAGAAGCATTACGCCTAACGCTGATCAGAGGGATCGAGCGGCGTCCAGCACCTGTTCGGCGTGTCCCTTGACCTTGACACTGCGCCAGGCGCGGCGGACCACGCCTGCGCCGTCGATCAGGAAGGTGGCGCGTTCGACGCCCATGTACTCGCGGCCATAGAGCTTCTTCATGACCCAGGTTCCGTAGGCCTCGCAGACCACGCCGTCCTCGTCGGAGCCGAGGATGACCTTGAGGTCGTGCTTGGCCTTGAAGCGGTCCAGCTTCTTCGCCGCGTCGCGCGAGACGCCGATGACGACGGTGTTGGCGGCGGCGAACTGATCGGCCAAGGCCGAGAAATCCAGACCCTCGGTCGTGCAGCCGGGGGTGTCGGCCTTGGGATAGAAGTAGAGAACGACCGACTTGCCCTTGAGGTCGGCCAGCGTGACGCGGCCGTCGCCGTCGGTGGCGAGATCGAACGCGGGGGCGGCTTGGTTTTCGGTGATCTCGACCATCTTAATCTCCGCTCATCCCGGCGGACGCCGGGACTCAGTGAGAGCCGCGGCGTCGCCGGTTGAGTGATTTGCAGTGAACCAACCGCTGCGGTTGAAGCCAAAGCACTGGATCCCGGCGTCCGCCGGGATGAGCGAGTTAGATGGGACGCACCAGGACGATTTTCTTCTTGCCGGCGGCCAGCTTGAACACGCCGTCAGCATTGACGTCGGTGTCTTCGATCAGGCGCGCGCCGTCAGCGACAGCTTCGTCGTTCAGACGCAGGCCGCCGCCCTGGGCCAGGCGACGAGCCTCGCCGTTGGAGGTGCTGAGGCCGGCCTTGGTGACCACGGCGGCGATCATGGCGCCGACCACTTCGTCGCGCGGCAGCTCGACAGTGGGCAGGTCGGCCGAGAGCTGGCCCTTCTCGAAGGCGGCCTCGGCGGCGGCGCGAGCGGCGTGGGCGGCCTCCGATCCGTGCAGCATGGAGGTCGCGGCGTCGGCCAGGGCCTTCTTGGCCTCGTTGATGCCGGCGCCTTCCATGGCTTCGTAGAGCGCGATCTGGTCCAGCGGCAGGTCGGTGAACAGGCGCATGAAGCGACCGACGTCGGCGTCCTCGGCGTTGCGCCAGAACTGCCAGTAGTCGTAGGGGCTGAGCTGCTCGGCGTTCAGCCAGATCGCGCCCTGGGCCGTCTTGCCCATCTTGCCGCCCGAGGCTGTGGTCAGAAGGGGGGTGGTCAGGCCGAAGGAGGCCTTCTGATCCACGCGGCGCACCAGATCGACGCCCGAGGTGATGTTGCCCCACTGGTCCGAGCCGCCCATTTGCAGCGTCACGTTCAGCGAGCGGTTCAGCTCCAGGAAGTCCACCGACTGCATCAGCATGTAGTTGAACTCGAGGAAGGTCATCGGCTGCTCGCGCTCAAGGCGCAGCTTGACCGAGTCGAAGCTCAGCATGCGGTTGATGGTGAAATGCGTGCCGTAGTCGCGCAGGAACTCGACGTAGCCGAACTTGGACAGCCAGTCGTTGTTGTCGACCATGACGGCGTCGGACGGGCCGTCGCCGAAGGTCAGGAACTTCTCGAACACGGTCTTGATCGAGGCGATGTTGGCCTGGATCGTCTCGTCGGTCAGTTGCGGGCGCGAGGCGTCCTTGCCGGTGGGGTCGCCGACCTTGGTCGTGCCGCCGCCCATGAGGACGACGGGCTTGTGCCCGGCCTGCTGCAGACGGCGCAGCATCATGATCTGGATCAGGCTGCCGACGTGAAGGGAAGGGGCCGTGGCGTCGAAGCCGATGTAGGCCGTCACGATCCCGCTCGAGGCGGCCTCGTCCAGCTCCGCCGGGTGGGTCACCTGGTGGATATAGCCGCGCGATTGCAGGGTCTTGAGAAAGTCGGACTTGAAGGCTTGGTCGGTCATGGACGGCTCCGTAGCAGGGATGCCGGCGGCCGTCTTCCTTACCGAGGAAGTCGCACCGCCAGCGAAGGCGGCACGAGATCGCGGCCGCTCGCTAGCTCAGCGAACGGTAATACAGGCCGGAAAGGGCGCGGGCGGCGATCATTCCCCTAGCTACGGCGTGCCTCACATGGCAGTCAACCCGGCATGACGACCTCCTCGACAAAGACCCTCCGCGTGCTCGGTTTCATGACCGGCACCTCGCTCGACGCCGTGGACATGGCGGTGATCGAAACCGACGGCGAAAACATCGTCAGCTTCGGCCCGGCGGGCGAGATGAAGCTGGACGCCGAGACGCGCGCCATCGTCGAGGACGCCATTGAGGACGCCCTGGACTGGGAGCGTGACGAGGAAGAGCCCGACAGTTTCGAGGACGCCCGCATGGCGGTGGCCGACGCCCATCTGGCGGCAGCGCTCAGCTTCATGGCGGTCAATGGGGTGAAGGCCAGCGGGCTTGATATTGTCGGGGTGCACGGTCAGACGGTCTTGCACGAGGCGCCGACGCCGGACCTGCCTGGCCGGACGGTGCAACTGATCGACGCCTTAAGCGTGGCTGAGGGCCTGGGCGTGCGCACGGCCTATGATTTCCGCAGCGCGGACGTGGCTGCGGGCGGGCAGGGGGCGCCGCTGGCCCCGGTCTATCACGCGGCCCTGGTACGCAAGGCGGGCCTCAGCGGGCCGGTCGCCGTGCTGAACCTGGGCGGAGTGGGGAACATCACATTGGTCCGCGCGGATGGCGGGCTGGAGGCCTTCGACACCGGTCCGGCCAACGGCATGGTTGACCTGCTGGTCCAGTCGCGCGGCAAGAGGCGCATGGACGAGGGCGGCAAGCTGGCGGCGGCGGGGACCGTCGATCAGGCCGTGCTGGCTGCCTATCTGGCGCATCCCTATTTTGCGGCGACGGGGCCGAAGTCGCTGGATCGGTTTGATTTCTCGCTGGACCCGGTGGCGGGCCTGTCGCTGGAAGACGCGGCGGCGACGCTGACGGCCTTTGCCGCTGAGGCGGCGGCGCTGGGCGTGGCGCGCTGTTCGGAACGGCCGACCAAGGTCGTGGCCTGCGGCGGCGGACGGCATAATCCGGTCCTGCTGGCGGCGATCCGCGAGCGCGCGGGCGTGCCGGTGACGACCGCCGAGAACGAGGGCTGGCGCGGCGACAGCATTGAGGCCGAAGCCTTCGCCTTCCTGGCGGCGCGCTGCCTGCTGGGCCTGCCGATCAGCTTCCCCGGCACGACGGGCGTGGCCGAACCCCTGACCGGCGGCCGCATCGTGGAGCCGGGCGAACAGTGAGCCTGCTGCAATCCCAGCGCTTCTGGGGTGTCGCCAGCGGCTGCGCGGCCGGAGCCATGTGGGGGCTGGTCTTCCTGGCGCCCAAGATCGCGCCCGAAGCCTCGCCGTTGATGCTCACGGCAGGGCGCTACCTTGCTTATGGACTGATTGCAGCCCTGCTGATCGCCCCGCGTTGGCGGCGGGTCACGGCGGCGTTGGACTGGAAGGCCTGGCGGGCGCTGGCCTGGCTGAGCCTGGCCGGGAACATCATCTATTTCGTCTTCCTGGTGGTCAGCGTGCATTTTGCGGGCGTCGGGGCGTCGGCTCTGATCGTCGGCATGGTGCCGGTCGTGGTGGCGCTGTGGGGCATGAAGGACAAGGACGCGCCGCCGCTGTCGCGCGTGGCGCCGCCGATCGCGGTGGCCGCCCTGGCGGTCGGCCTGATCGGCTGGGAATCCATGAGCCAGGGCGGCGGGGTGGGCCACGACGGGGCTCAGATCCTGATGGGTCTGGGCTGTGCTCTGGCGGCTCTGCTGTCGTGGTCCGCCTTTGCCGTGGGCAACAGCCGATGGATGGGCCGTCTGCCCGATGTGTCGCCCCATGACTGGTCGCTGCTGACCGGGGTGGTGACAGGCGGGTTCGCCCTGTTGCTGGCGGTCCCGGCGGTGCTGACCATGGGCGTCTGGCCGAGCGAGGCCTGGGTGCGGCTGATCGGGGTCAGCCTCGCCGTCGCCGTCTTCGCCTCCATTATCGGCAACGCCTTCTGGAACCAGGCCAGTCGCCTCCTGCCCCTGACCATGCTGGGCCAGATGATTGTGTCCGAGACCCTGTTCGCCTTCCTCTACGGCTTCCTGTGGGAGGGGCGCGGGCCGACTGTGATCGAGATCGTCGCCATGAGCCTGATGGTCGTCAGCGTCGTCTGGTGCGTTCGCGCACACCGATCCTCAGCCTTCGCGGCGGCGGAAGGCGAACATTAGGTCGCAGTTGAGGCGCTGAACGCCCTCGCCGGTTTGGCGTTGTTCCCTCAGCGGACCGGGCCCCTCTGGCGGCGCAGGTCGTGATGTCGGGCCGCGCCGGTTGTCCGTTCGGGCGTCGGCGACACATAGGGTCCAGAGGCGCGAATGGAGTTCCTGGCGGTCGAGTGGATGGGCAAGCCCGCCTGGATGTGGGCGGGCTTTCTGGCGGTCGTGGTGGGCTTGCTGGCCTTCGATCTGGGCGTCCTGCATCGCAAGGCGCATGAGATCGAGGTACGGGAAAGCCTGCTGCTGTCCGGCTTCTATATCGCTGTGGCCCTGCTGTTCGGAGCCTGGGTCTGGGTGCGGCTGGGGTCGGACAGCGGCTTGGACTACCTGACGGGATTCGCCATCGAGAAGAGCCTGGCGATGGACAACGTCTTCGTGATCGCCATGATCTTCAGCGCCTTCGGCATTCCGCGCCTGCATCAGCACCGAGTTCTGTTCTGGGGCGTTCTGGGCGTTATCGTTCTGCGAGCCGTGATGATTGCAGCGGGGGCGGCCCTGGTCAGTCGCTATGAGTGGGCCCTGTATGTCTTTGCCGCCTTCCTGATCTTCACCGGAGGCCGGATGATCGCAACCAGCCCCAAGGAGGAGGCGGCGACGGGACAAGGTCTCGTCAAATGGCTGAGGCGGCATGTGCCCGTGACAGAGGACCTGCACGGGGCGCAGTTCTTCGTGCGGGAGCCCAATGCGGCGGGGCGATGGGTCTGGCACGCCACGCCACTGTTCCTGGCCCTGGTGACGATCGAGTTCGCCGATGTGATCTTCGCCGTGGATTCGGTGCCGGCCATCTTCGCCATCACGACCGACCCCTACATCGTCTACACGTCCAACATCTTCGCCATTCTCGGGCTGAGGGCGCTGTATTTCGCGCTGGCGGCGGTGATCCACCGCTTCGCCTATCTGAAACAGGCGCTGGCGATCCTGCTGGTCTTCATCGGGGGGAAGGTCATCGCCGCGCCGCTGATGGGGCTGGAGAAGTTTCCGCCGGCGATCTCGCTCGGCGTGACGGCCGCCATCCTGGCCGCGGGCATCCTGTGGTCGATGTGGAAGACCCGGGCCGAAACCCGGGTCGACACATGAGGCCTTAGGCCGGGTTTTCTTCCAGACGCTTGTCCAGATAGGCCCCGACGCGACGCTCGACCGCGCCGATATGGTCCTGCCAGAAGTGGCTCGCGCCCTCTTCCAGTTCGTAGTCGATGACGATGCCCTTCTGGGTGCGCAGCTTGTTGACCACGCGTTCGACCTCGACCGGCGGCACCACGGTGTCGTTGGTGCCGTGCAGGAACAGGCCGGAGGCCGGGCAGGGGGCCAGGAAGCTGAAGTCGTACATGTTCGAGGGCGGCGACACCGAGATGAAGCCGTCCGTCTCGGGGCGGCGCATCAGCAGTTGCATACCGATATAGGCGCCGAACTGATAGCCGGCGACCCAGGTCTGGGTGGCGGCGGGGTTGTTGGACTGCAGCCAGTCGAGAGCGGTGGCGGCGTCGGCCAGCTCGCCGATGCCGCTGTCGAACTCGCCCTGCGACTTGCCGACGCCGCGCGAGTTGTAGCGCAGGGTGGCGAACCCACGCTGGACGAACAACTGGTGCAGGGTCACCGCCACCGGGTTGTTCATGTGCCCCCCCGCCTTGGGGTGCGGATGCAGGATCAGGGCGATCGGCGCGTTCGGGCGCTTGCCGGGCGAATAGCGGCCTTCGATGCGGCCCGAGGCGCCGGGAAGAATGACTTCAGGCATGGATCAGCGGAATCCTGTCTTCAACTGTCGTTTCGCGGGCGGACAATACTTGACCAACGCAGTAGGACTTTCTAAGTCCGCCCTGCGCGGCGCACTTGTCTGCGAGGGCGCGGGTTCTAACACATGAGCCCCGAAAAGCGTGATATTTTTGAGGGCTTTTGATGCGCCTGTCGACAAAGGGACGATACGCCGTAATGGCGATGGCCGATCTGGCGCGCAACGGCGCGGACCGGGCGGTGTCGCTGGCCGAGATCGCGACGCGTCAGGAAATCTCTCTCAGCTATCTGGAACAGCTATTTGCGCGGCTGCGCAAAAGTGGTCTGGTCAAGAGCGTGCGCGGTCCCGGCGGCGGCTATCGTCTGGCGCGCGAGGCGCATGAGACGGCCGTGGCCGAGATTGTTCTGGCGGTAGACGAACCCATCCGCGCCACCCGTTGCGTCGGCGCTGGTTCGCCCAAGGGCTGCATGATCAAGGGCGAACGCTGCATCACCCACCACCTGTGGGAAGATCTGGGCCAGGAAATCCATCGCTATCTCGCCAGCGTCAGTCTGGAAGACGTGATCCAGAACCGCACAGGTCAGGCGCGCATGGGGGCTGTGTCGGCTGCGGCGGGCATGGAGGCGGCGGCGTGAGCATCTACCTCGACTACAACGCCTCGGGTCTGGTGCGTCCCGAAGTGCAGGAAATCATGGCCAGGGCTCTGGCCGACAACGGCAATCCGTCGGCGGTTCACGCCGCCGGTCGCCGGGCGCGGGCGCGGGTCGAGACGGCGCGAGCTCAGGTGGCCGAACTGGTCGGAGCCGATCCGACCGCCGTGGTCTTTTCCTCGGGCGGGACGGAATCCAATGCTCAGGCCGTTGTCAGCGCTCTGGCGGGGGGCTGTGAGCGGCTGATCGTCGGCGCAACCGAGCATCCTTGCGTGGCCGAGGCGGCGTCGGCGTCGGGTGCGCCGGTTGAGGTGCTGCCTGTCGATACGCACGGCGTGGTCGATCTGGCCTGTCTGGCCGAGGCGCTGGCGCGCCCGGGCCGGGCCGTGGTCGCCATCCACCATGCGAACAACGAAAGCGGCGTCATCCAGCCCATCGCCGAAGCGGCGGCTCTGGTGCGCGCGGCGGGCGGCTGGCTGCACGTCGACGCCATCCAGTCGGCGGGCAAGGTGCCGGTCGACATGCGGGCGCTGGATGCGGACAGCCTGACCCTGTCGGCGCACAAGCTGGGCGGACCGCAGGGCGTGGGCGCTCTGGTGCTCAAGGAAGGCGTCGCCGCCGTGCGTATCCTGCATGGCGCGGGTCAGGAGCGCGGCCTGCGCGCCGGGACCGAGAACGTGCCGGGCATCACCGGATTTGGAGCCGCGGCGGATTGCGCCGCGCGCGATCTGGATGCGGCCATGGCGCACGCCGTCTGGCGCGATGCGGCCGAGGCCAAGGTCAAGGCGGCGGGCGCGACCATCATCGGCGGCGCGGCTCCGCGTCTGCCCAACACCCTGTTCATGGCCGTCGAGGGCTGGGACAGCCCGCAGCAGCTGATCACGCTGGATCTGGTCGGGGTCATGGTCTCGGCCGGCTCGGCCTGTTCGTCGGGCAAGGTGAAGCCGTCGAAGGCGATCAGCGCCATGGGCCTGGACCATCTGGCGACCGGGGGCGTGCGCGTTTCCGGCGGCTGGGGCACGACGCAAGGCGACTGGGATCGGTTCGCCGAGGCCTGGGTCACGGCCTGGAACAAGCATCAAGCGCGCCTGTCTGAGCGTGTGAAGGAAGTCGCGTAAGTCATGGCTGCTGTTAAGGAAACTGTCGATGCTGTCGCCGCGCTCGAGAAATACGAGCATGGCTTCACCTCGGACATCGAAACGGAATATGCGCCGCGCGGCCTGAACGCCGACATCATCCGCTTCATCTCCGAGAAGAAGGGCGAGCCGGAATGGATGCTGGAATGGCGCCTGGCCGCCTATGAGCGCTGGCTGGCGATGGAAGAGCCGACCTGGGCCTCGGTGAAGTATGAGCCGGTCGACTATCAGGACCTGTTCTACTACGCGGCGCCCAAGCAGAAGGAGGGGCCGAAGTCGCTGGACGAGGTCGATCCCGAACTGTTGGCCGTCTATGCCAAGCTGGGCATTCCTCTGGGCGAGCAGGCGGTCCTGGCCGGGGTCGAGGGCGCGCCGCGCTATGCGGTGGACGCCGTGTTCGACAGCGTCAGCGTGGTCACGACCTTCAAGGCCGAACTGGCCAAGGTCGGCGTGATTTTTATGCCGATTTCCGAGGCCTTGCGCGAATATCCTGATCTAGTGCGTCAGTATCTGGGATCGGTCGTGCCGGTGTCGGACAACTATTTCGCGGCCCTGAACAGCGCGGTCTTTTCGGACGGGTCCTTCGTCTACATCCCGCCGGGCGTGCGCTGCCCGATGGAGCTGTCGACCTATTTCCGCATCAACGCCAGCCAGACCGGACAGTTCGAGCGGACCCTGATCATCGCCGACAAGGGCTCATACGTCTCCTATCTGGAAGGCTGCACCGCGCCGATGCGCGACGAGAACCAGTTGCACGCGGCGGTCGTGGAGATCGTGGCCCTGGACGACGCCGAGGTGAAATACTCGACGGTTCAGAACTGGTACCCCGGCGATGCCGAGGGCAAGGGCGGCATCTACAACTTCGTCACCAAGCGCGCGGACTGCCGCGGCGACCGCTCGAAGGTGTCGTGGACCCAGGTCGAGACCGGCTCGGCCGTCACCTGGAAATACCCGTCCTGCATCCTGAAGGGCGAGGAAAGCTCGGGCGAGTTCTACTCTATCGCCATCACCAACGGGCATCAGCAGGCCGACACCGGCACCAAGATGATCCACCTGGGTAAGAACTCGAAGAGCCGGATCATCGCCAAGGCGGTGTCGGCGGGCAAGTCGGACTCGACCTATCGCGGCCTGGTCTCGGTGCACCCCAAGGCGACGGGCGTGCGCAACTTCACCCAGTGCGACAGCCTGCTGATCGGGAAAGAATGCGGCTCGCACACCATCCCCTATATCGAGGCCCGCAACGGTTCGGCCCAGCTGGAGCACGAGGCGACGACGACCCGCCTGTCGGAAGACCAGCTCTTCTACGCCCAGCAGCGCGGTCTGTCGGAGGAAGAGGCCGTGGCCCTGCTGGTCAACGGCTTCGTCCGCGACGTGATGCAGAAGCTGCCGATGGAGTTCGCCGTCGAGGCGCAGAAGCTGGTGGCGATCAGCCTTGAGGGGAGCGTGGGGTGAGGGGGCGTCCGTTTCTTGCGGCGTTGGTGGGCCTCTGGTTGGCTTCATGTGCCGCTCAACCAGCACCTCTCACAACATTGCAGTGCACTCCTGATCGTGGCGGAGATCCGTTGCTCTTCCGGTTTGGTTCTGACGGTGGCCTAGCCCATTTTCTTAGTGCTGATGGAAATCCGGAAGGTAGGGCGGTTGTCTCGGATGACGATTATCAGCTCCGATTTCCGCAATCGGACAATCGCCGTGAATGTCGAGCGAGCATCAATCGCCATACCGGAAGCGCGGAATGGGAATGCGGCGAAGAGCCATTTGGCAGCCTGACTTCCAAGAACATTTTTATTCTTCTGCGGTGCGAACTCGCAGAACCAAGTTCGAAAATTTGACCATGCTGAAGATCAACAACCTCCACGTCTCGGTCGCTGACAAGCCGATCCTCAGGGGCCTGACGCTCGAAGTGCCGGCGGGCGAAGTCCATGCCGTCATGGGGCCGAACGGGGCCGGCAAGTCGACGCTGGGCTATAGCCTGTCGGGTCGTCCCGGCTATGAGGTGACGGACGGTTCCGCCTCGTGGAACGATCAGGACCTGCTGGACCTGGACCCGGCCGAGCGCGCGGCCAAGGGCGTCTTCCTGTCCTTCCAGTATCCGATGGAGATTCCCGGCGTGCCGGCCATGACCTTCATCCGCACGGCGCTGAACGCCCAGAAGCGCGCGCGCGGCGAGGAAGAAGTCTCGGCCCCCGCCTTCCTGAAACAGGTCAAGGCGGCGTCGCAGGCGCTGAAGATGGACTTTGACATGCTCAAACGTCCGCTCAACGTCGGCTTCTCGGGCGGTGAGAAGAAGCGGATGGAGATCCTGCAGATGGCCCTGCTGGAGCCGTCGCTGCTGATCCTGGACGAGACGGACTCGGGCCTCGACATCGACGCCCTGCGCATCGTGTCGGAGGGGGTGAACGCCCTGCGTCGCGCTGATCGTTCCATGCTGGTCATCACTCACTATCAGCGCCTGCTGGACTACATCAAACCGGACAAGGTGCACGTGCTGGCCGCCGGCCGCATCGTCGCCTCGGGCGGGCCTGAACTGGCGCTGGAGCTGGAGGCGGAAGGGTACGACAAGTTCCTTCCGACCGCGGCATGAGCGCGGCGCCGCAGATCGACCTGACCAACGCCGAGACCTTTCCCTCGCGGCGCGCGGAAGCGTGGAAATACAGCGACCTGAAGCGCTGGCTTCGCGAAGCGCCTGAGCCGTCCGGCACGGCGCTGGTCGGGGCGCCGGGGCCGTTCTACGACTTGGGCGGAGAGGCTATCGTCTTCGCCAACGGGCGCCCGGTCGGCGTCACCGATTTCATCGCCTCGGGCGTGCAGACCCTGCGTCTGCGCTTCATTTCCGACGCGGTCGGCACCGGCCACACGGCGGCGGCCCGCATCGTCGCTCGCCCCGGCGCGCGCCTGCTGCTGCTTGAGACGCACGAGGGCAAGGGCTCGGCCTATGTCGCTCACAACAAGGTCGAGATCGACGTGGCCCGCGACGCCGAGGTCACGCGCATCGTCCTGATCGAGGAGCCTGAGGACGCCATTTCGGTGACCAACGCCGAGGTGCGGCTGGAGGCGGGCGGTCGCTATCGCCAGACCGTGGTCACGACCGGCGCCAAGCTGCAACGCATCGAGACGCAACTGAGCCACGGCGCCGAAGGCGCTGACGCGCGTCTGGACGGTCTCTATCTGTTGAAGGGTTCGCGCCATGCGGATCTGACGACCGTGGTCGATCATCGGGCCGCTGACGGCACGACCAGCCAACTGACCAAGGGCGTCGTTCACGACACGGCGCGCGGCGTGTTTCAGGGCAAGATCATCGTCGAGCGCGGGGCCGACGGCACCGACGCCCGCATGGCCCACAACGCCCTGATCGCGTCCGCGCGCGGCGAGATCGACGCCAAGCCCGAGCTGATCATCTATGCCGACGACGTGCAGTGCGCCCACGGCAATACGGTCGGGACGCTGGACGAGAGCGCGCTCTTCTACATCCAGCAGCGCGGCATTCCGGCCGAGGAGGCCCGCGCCCTGCTGGTCCAGGCCTTCCTGTTCGAGGTCATCGACCGCATCGAGGATGAGGCGGCGAAGGAGGTTGTGCGCGCATGGCTGACGGCTCGCTTGTGAGAACCTTCGACCCCTACGCCGCACGGGCGCAGTTCCCGATCCTGTCGCGACAGGTGAACGGCAAGCCGCTGGTCTATCTGGACAACGCCGCCTCGGCGCAGAAGCCGCGTGCGGTGATCGACGCCCTGGTGGCGTCGATGGAGGGCAGCTACGCCAACGTCCACCGGGGTCTGCACACCCTGTCGAACGAGGCGACTGAGGCGTTCGAGGCGGCCCGCGAGATCGTCGCCCGCTTCCTGAACGCGCCCTCGGCTGAGAACATCGTCTGGACCAAGGGCGGGACCGAGGCGATCAATCTGGTCGCCAACGGCATCGGTCTGAGCATCGAACCGGGCGACGAGATCATCGTCAGCGAGATGGAGCACCACTCCAATATCGTGCCCTGGCACCTGCTGCGCGAGCGCAAGGGCGCGGTGCTGAAATGGGCGCCGATCAAGGACGACGGCTCGCTGGACATGGAAGCCTTCGCCGACCTGCTGGGGCCGAGGACCAAGATCGTCGCCGTCACCCATATGTCGAATGTGCTGGGCACCATCAACCCGATCACTGAGATCACCCGTCTGGCCCACGCGGTCGGGGCGCGGGTGCTAATCGACGGCTGCCAGGGCGCGGTCCATGCGACGCCGGACGTTCAGGCGGTCGGCTGCGACTGGTACGTCATCACCGGCCACAAGCTGTTCGGGCCAACCGGCGTCGGCGCCCTGTACGGCACGACCGAGGCTCTGGAAAGCCTGCCGCCCTATCAGGGCGGGGGCGAGATGATCGAGACGGTCGAGAAGGACCGAGTGACCTACGCCCGGCCGCCGCATCGGTTCGAGGCCGGTACGCCGCCGATCCTGGAGGCCATAGGTCTGGGCGCGGCGCTGGAATGGTTGTCGGGCTTTGACCGGCAAGCCGTCGCCGCGCATGAGATGGCGCTCTATGACCACGCTCGGGCGCGGCTGGCCGACGCCGGCTGGCTGCGGGTGCTGGGCGAGGCCGAAGGCAAGGGGGCGTTGCTGACCTTCGCCGTCGAGGGCGCCCACGCCCATGACGTGGCCCAGATCATGGATCGTTACGGCGTGGCCGTGCGGGCCGGCCTGCACTGCGCCGAACCGTTGGCGAAAAGACTGGGCGTGACCTCGAGCACGCGCGCCTCCTTCGCCCTATATAACACCGTGGAGGATACAGACGCCTTCGTGGATGCGCTGATCAAGGCGCGGAACTTCTTCGTGTGATGAGTATGGACGCCAAGACCGACAACGCCATCAGCGACAGCGACGCCTTCGCCGCGACCTGGGACGAGCCGCAGAAGAGCGCCTTGTCGCAGGCTGAGCTGGACAAGCTGACCGACGACCTGATCGAGGCGCTGAAGACGGTGTACGACCCGGAAATCCCGGTCGACATCTATGAGCTGGGCCTGATCTACAAGGTCGATGTCTCCGACGACCGCGACGTCCTGATCGAGATGACGTTGACGGCGCCGGGCTGTCCCGTGGCCGGCGAAATGCCGGGCTGGGTCGAGGATGCGGTGAAGAAGGTCGAGGGGGTAAAGTCCGCGCGGGCCAACCTGGTGTTCGACCCGCCGTGGGACTCCTCCAAGATGAGCGACGAGGCCAAGCTGGCCCTGAATATGTTCTAGGGATGCGTCGATGACCGAGCTTCAGACCGCCGCCCGACCTCGCCGGCCCCGGCCCAAGGCCGTGACCCTGACCGACGCCGCCGCCGCGCGCGTGCGCGAGATCATGGCCAATGCCGAGAAGGACTACGTCGGCTTGCGGGTCGGCGTGAAGAACGGCGGCTGCGCCGGTCAGGAATACACCTTCGCCTATGCTGAGCAGATCGAGCCGCGGGACG
Source organism: Brevundimonas sp. NPDC058933 (assembly GCF_049315965.1). Classification (NCBI taxonomy): domain Bacteria; kingdom Pseudomonadati; phylum Pseudomonadota; class Alphaproteobacteria; order Caulobacterales; family Caulobacteraceae; genus Brevundimonas; species Brevundimonas sp. NPDC058933. The sequence continues at coordinate 631,431 of NZ_JBMOSL010000001.1, read as the reverse complement.
AGGTGGTCGAGGACAAGGGCGTCACCATCCTGATCGAGCCCAAGGCCGTGCTGTTCCTGATCGGCTCCGAGATCGACTACGAGACGACCAAGCTGGCGTCCAAGTTCGTGTTCCGCAATCCGAACGAGACCGACGCCTGCGGCTGCGGCGAGAGCGTGACCATCATCCCCGCCGCCGCCCTGGACGCCGACTAGAATGATCCGACTGGAGGGTGTGACCCGGCGCTACCGCAGCGCGGCGGGTGAGCGCACGGCGCTGGACGCCGTCGATCTGACCATCGGGCGCGGCGAGGTGTTCGGCGTGGTCGGGCGCTCGGGCGCCGGCAAGTCGACCCTGATCCGCGCCATCAACCGGCTGGAGACGCCCGACGCGGGGCGTATCTTTGTCGATGACCAGGAAATCACGGCGCTGAAGCCCGCCGAGTTGCGCGCCGCGCGGCGCCGGATCGGCATGATCTTCCAGCATTTCAACCTGCTGAACGCCAAGACCATCGAGGACAATGTCGCCTTTCCCTTGAGGCTGGAGGGACGGCCCGAGGCCGAGGTGAAGGCGCGGACGGCGGAACTGCTGGAACAGCTGGGTCTGGCCGAGCACGCGCAGAAGCACCCGGCTCAGCTGTCGGGCGGACAGAAGCAGCGCGTCGGCATCGCCCGCGCTCTGGCCTGTGGTCCCAGCGTCCTGTTGTGCGACGAGGCGACCAGCGCCCTGGACCCGGAGACGACCGAGGACATCCTGACCCTGCTGGACGGGCTGAACCGCGATCTGGGTCTGACCATCGTCCTGATCACCCACCAGATGGAGGTGGTGCGCCGCGTCTGCGATCGGGTGGCGGTGCTGGAGGACGGAAAGATCGTGGAGCAGGGCGCGACGGCCGACGTCTTCCTTCACCCGCAGCATCCCGTGACCCGCGCCATGCTGGCTGAGGGTGAAGAGGCGTTCGACGCCTCGGTCGTGCCCGCCGGCGCGCGTCTGGCCAGGCTGACCTTCCGCGGCGGCTCGACCTATGAGCCCGAACTGAGCCGCGTCGCGCGGACGGTGGGCGTGGACTATTCCATCCTGTCAGGCCGCATCAGCCGCATTCGGGGCGAGCCCTATGGCCAGCTGGTCGTGGCCTTCACCGGCGGCGACGCCGAGGCGGCGGTGGCGCAACTGACGGCGCGCGGCGTCATGGTGGAGGCGGCCTGATGTTCGACAATGTCGATTGGGCCGAGATCGGCCGCGCGACCGTGGACACCCTGCTGATGCTGGGTGGGTCGCTGGTGCTGACCGTCATTCTGGGCGTGCCGTTGGGCGTGCTGCTCTATCTGTCGGGCAAGGGACGGCTGGCGGCCAATCCGGTGCTGAACGCCGTGCTGTCGTTGATCGTCAACGTGCTGCGCTCGGTGCCCTTCATCATTCTGCTGATCGTCATGCTGCCGGTGACGGTGCTGCTGGTCGGCACCTCGCTGGGCGTGGCCGGGGCCATTCCGCCGCTGGTCGTGGGCGCTGCGCCCTTCTATGCGCGACTGGTCGAGACGGCCCTGCGCGAGGTCGACAAGGGCGTGGTCGAGGCGACCCAAGCCATGGGCGGTTCGACGTTCCAGATCGTGACGCGGGCCCTCTTGCCCGAGGCCATGCCGGGCATCATCGCCGGGGCCACTGTTACGGCGATCGCCCTGGTCAGCTATACCGCCATGGCGGGCGTGGTCGGCGCGGGCGGTCTGGGCGACCTGGCCGTGCGCTTCGGCTATCAGCGCTTCCAGACCGACGTCATGGTCGTGACCGTAGTTTTGCTGCTGATCCTCGTACAAATTCTGCAGATGATCGGCGACCGTCTGGTCGCTAAGGTCTCGCACCGTTGAGTTGAGAAGGCCCGCCATGATCCGCCGTTCGCTTCTGCTGTCCGCCGCCGCCGTTCTGATGCTCGCCGCGTGCGGGCAGGGCGGAGATAAGAAGGCGGGCGCCGGCCCGCTGCTGGTCGGCGCCACCGCCGTACCGCACGCCGAAATCCTGGAGGTGGTGAAGCCGATCCTGGCCGCCGAGGGCGTGCCGATCGAGATCAAGGTCTTCAACGACTACGTTCAGCCGAACGTGCAACTGGCTGAAAAACGGCTGGATGTGAACTATTTCCAGACCAAGCCCTATCTGGACGAATTCAATATCGCGCGTGGCGCTGACCTCGTGATCGTGGCTGGCGTTCACGTCGAGCCGCTGGGCATATATTCCAAGAAGCACACGGCGCTGACGGCGATCCCCAACGGGGCGCAGGTGGTGCTGCCGAACGACGCTTCGAACACCGGGCGCTCGCTGCTGTTATTGCAGGCGGCGGGCCTGATCACCCTTCGTGATCCGACCAATCCGCTGCAGACCGTGCGCGACATCGCGACCAACCCCAAGGGCCTGAAGTTCCAGGAGGTCGAGGCCGCCACCATCCCGCGCATCCTGCCTCAGGTCGATGCGGCGGTGATCAACACCAACTATGCGCTGGACGCCGGGCTGAAGCCCAAGACGGACGCTCTGTCTCTGGAAGGCGCCGACAGCCCCTATGTCAACTATCTGGTGGCGCGTCCCGATAACCAGAACGACCCGCGCGTTCGGGCCCTGGCCACCGCTCTACGCAGCCAGGCGGTCAAGGATTTCATCGCCGGGAAATACGACGGCGCGGTGATCCCGGCGGCTTGATAAGCAGATATACCCTAACGGCGTTTTTCCAGTATGCTTTGATCTCCAGTTGGGAGAAGACGTCGTGCTGTCCATGAAACGCCACATCATTCTGCTTTCCGCGACCGTCGGGGCCGCTGTTGGTCCGCTTGTCGTGTTGAGAGATGCGCTGGTCAGTTCCGAGACTGACTGGAGCGGTCAATGGTGGATCGTCGCCGCCCTGACCGCAGCAGCCGTGTGCGGATTGATGGGAGCGATGGCTGGCGCGCTGCTGAAGCTGCTCATGGCTCGACTCCAGCCTCGGTAAGCTATCTCAAGCAGCGGCGGCTTGCTGCGGCTCGGTCATTCTGGCCATTTCGCTCGGCGTCGGAACCTGAACGGCCGCTATGACCGGGCCGCCTGTGGCCTCGGCGATCAGTTCGGCGGTCTTGCCTTCTATGGCGGCTTCCAGTCGGGCCAGAAAATCCTCCTTCGGCAGACCGGTCGGGATGGGGTCGAGGAATTCCAATGTGGCCGTCCCTGGCGTCTTGCGCGACGATTCCTGAGGCCAGAACAGGCCCAGGTTCGTAGCTAGAGGCACAACCGGCATGTTGAAGTCGCGGTACATGTGCCAGACGCCTGAGCGATAGCGGAACTTCTCGCCGACCTTGGCCAGATGGCCCTCGGGGTAGATCAGGATCTTGCGGCCTTCCTTATGGGCGTCGGCGGCGCGTTCCTTGAGCGCGGCGCGGGCCGTGTGGCCGCCGCAGCTGTTGACCACGATGGCGCCGAGCTTCCTCAGCACCGTTCCGAGTAGTGGAAACTTTTCGAGGTGGTCGCCCGTGACAAAGGCCAGGTCGTCAAACTGGTCATAGGTGGCGAAGCCGTCGCCCCAGCTCTGATGCTTGGAGGCGACGATGAAACCGCCCTTGGGCAGACGCTCCTTGCCGCGCACCTGCAGCCTAATGCCTGCGAAGACGGCCATGGCTTGGACCATGCGGCGCACGTAGCGGCGAATGATCCACGATGTAGCGCGCCGGCCGGGCAGGAGCGCAGCGAAGGCCGCTGCGAGGCAATACACAATTGAAAGGGCCCAGTAGGCGAAATTGAAAGCGAAGCTTCTCATCCCTGCGTTATGACACGACGCGGGGGCTGGTCAGCAAGGCCTTTAACGTGGCCTGCTCAGGCTGCGGCCTGGGTCATGAGCTCGGCGTTGGTGACGCAGTTGCGTCCGCCACGTTTGGACGCGTAGAGGGCTTCGTCGGCGCGTTCCAGCACGCTCAGTGCGGTTTCGCCGACGCGCCGCTCGGCAAAGCCGACTGAAATGGTCACGGCGCCCAGATCATCGTTGGTCGAGCGACGACGCAGCGAGCGCGAGCCGATCTCTTCACGAATCGCGTTCAGCGCGGCTTCGACCGTCCCGGGCGTTTCTCCGGGGAAGATGACCGCGAATTCCTCGCCGCCATAACGGGCCGCGATGCGGGGATTCCGCGCGATTCTGCCCAGAACGCTGGCGACGTAGCGCAGCACCTGATCACCCGTCTGATGGCCCCAAGTGTCGTTGAAGCGCTTGAAATGGTCAATATCGACGATGGCCAGGGTCAGACCCTTGCTTTCGGCTTCGGCCTCTTCGCAGAGACGCGCCAGTTGTTCATCAAACGTCTTGCGGTTCGCCAGGTTGGTCAAAGCGTCCGTCATGGCGTCGCGGCGCACCTGTTCGAGGTGTTCGCGCAGGCGGACGACTTCGCGGTTCGAGGATTCCAGTCTTTTTTCCAAGGCGGAGGTATGGCGCTGGACCTTGCGGGTGGCGGTGGACAGCGTGCTGACAATCTCCGTCAGATCCGTCGATCCTGCGGTTTCCTGCATCCTGGCCGAGGCATGGCTCAGGGTCTCGCCATAAGCTGTCTGCGTCTTGCGCGCGTTGTCGATGGCCTCCGCCACGGCGGCGAGTTCGCGGTTCAGAACGGCGCCGACATCGCGAATTTCTTCGGAAAGACGGCCGCGCGGCAGGAATTCTGCAGCCAGCATTTCGGCGGTGGCGTCCGTGAAAGGCGCATCGCTGGCCAGCAGCCGTTGGAGCTCCCGCCCCAGCGCCCCTTCAGGATCGCTGACGTAATGCAGCCATAGCTCAAAGTTCAGCGGCGTTGGCCATATGGAGGCCTGTTGCATGGCGTCCACGATGCGGTGCGCCAGCTCATATGCCTCCGGACCCCGAAGGGCGGTTTCCACCTGCGCCGTCATTCTTCTTCTCGCGCCCCTAATTCTTAGTTGGGGGACACTAGAACGCCGATCCGTAATGACCAGTTAAGCTGGCGGTACGGAAGCTGTTTGCCCCTAGTCCTGGAAGACCACGGGGCGGCGCAGGAAGGCCGGAATGTCGTCGCCAAAACCGCCGCTGGCGGCGCGAAGGGGTTGATCCTTTTGCGTTTCGGACTTGCGGGCATCTCGCGGCGCTTGATCACGGTTACGATCGCGACGCTGAGGGGCGGGCTTGGCCGAACCGGCGTTGGTTTCAACGACCGCTTCCGGGGCCGCCGCGACGACAGCGTCGAGGGTCTCGGGTGCGGCTTCAGGCTTGGTCGAGCGACGACTGCGTGAGCGGCGCGGCGCTTCGTCGCGAGCATCCTCGGCCTTCTCAACCTTGGGCAGTGGCGCCGTGATCGGCTCCATGGAGGCGACGTTGTCGCTCTTGGGGACCGGACGCGGGCGGTCGCTGCGGCTGCGGCTGCGGCCCTTGGCGTCGTCGGTGCGGGGGCGGTCCTTGATGGAGGTGAAGTCGATGCCTTCCAGCGTCAACTCCTGCGGGTCCATCTTGATCAGCTTCAGCACCTTATCCAGCGACTTGTCGTCGGACGGGGTGACGATCATGAAGGCCTGACCCAGCTTGCCGGCGCGGCCGGTGCGCCCGATGCGGTGGACGTAATCGTCGGCGTGGTGGGAAACGTCGTAGTTGAAGACGTGGCTGACGTCGGGGATGTCCAGACCGCGCGCGGCGACGTCGGAGGCCACCAGGATTTTCAGCGCGCCCGAGCGGAAGTCGGCCAGGGTCTTGGTGCGCAGCGACTGGTCGAGGTCGCCGTGGATCGGCGCGGCGTCGAAGCCGTGCGTCTTCAGCGACTTGGCGACGATATCGACTTCCGACTTGCGGTTGCAGAAGACGATGCCGTTCTTCACGTCCTCGCGGCCGACCAGGGCGCGCAGCGCGGTGCGCTTGGCCTTGGGATCCGAGGTCGGAATGCGGACGATATACTGGGTGATGGTGTCGGCGGTCATGGCCGGACGCGAGGCCTCGACCCGGGTCGGATCCTTGAGGAACTGCGTGGTCAGTCGCGTGATCTCGGGCGGCATGGTCGCCGAGAAGAACAGGGTCTGGCGCTTGGGCGGCGTCAGTTTGAAGATGCGCTCGATGTCGGGGATGAAGCCCATGTCGAGCATGCGGTCGGCTTCGTCGATGACCATCATCTCGACGCCGGTCAGCAGGATCTTGCCGCGTTCGAACAGGTCCAGCAGACGGCCGGGCGTGGCGATCAGGACATCGACGCCCTTGTTCAGCATGGCTACCTGATCGCCCATGGACACGCCGCCGATCAGCAGGACCCAGGTCAGCTTGGTGCCCTTGGCGTATTTGGCGAAGCTCTCGGCGACCTGGTCGGCCAGTTCGCGGGTCGGGGCCAGGACAAGGGCGCGCGGCATGCGAGCCCGTGCGCGTCCCGAGCCCAGACGGTCGATCATCGGCAGGGTGAAGGCGGCGGTCTTGCCCGTGCCGGTCTGGGCGATGCCCAGAACGTCGCGGCCAGCGAGGGCCACGGGGATGGCGGCGGCCTGAATGGGCGTCGCCACGGTATAGCCTGTATCGGCGACCGCTTGCAGGGTCGTGGCCGAAAGGCCCAGCTTGGTGAATTCTGTCATGCAACCTTGAGGACGGAGGAAACGTCGTAACGTCTTCAGCTTACGGAACCGCCCCTGGTGGGCGAGTGGGCGGCGCGCATCGCCAGTCCTATCCCGAGCCTGCGGCGGTATATGGAAACCCCTACGTCTCAGTCAAGTATTTCCGTTCGGGAACCAGGCGCTTGGCAAAGCCTTACAGGTCTGTAATCTCACCTTGGGGTAGGGAAGGGTTGTCGTATGCGATTGAAAACGCTTGCGTTCGCCTTGGCCGCTTGCTGCGCGACGGCGCTGCCGGCCGAGGCGGAGATGGAATCGGCCTTCGGAAATACTGTGGTGTCGCACTACCCGGATGGGAGCTGGGTCAAACATCTGTTTGATCGCGACGGCAGTTATCGAGCGGTCTTTTCCGACGGACGCCGGCTGACGGCGCGCTGGGCTGTCGAGGGCGAGCGCGTCTGCCTGAACGGGATCAGGCCAAGGATGCTGCTGTCGCGGTTCTGCACGACCTTGGTTGAGGCGTCTGTGGGTCAGACCTGGCCGGCCCGTGATCCCCTGGGGCGGCGCGTTCGCAACGAACTGGTGGCGGGGCGCTAGAGGTCTCCCGGTCCGCGGAGCGAACCGGGAGAGTTTTTGCGATCTACTCGACGTCGGCCGCCTTCTTGGGCGCGGCCTTCTTTGCCGCCGGCTTCTTGGCGGCGGGTTTCTTGGCCGCTGGCGGCTTCTTCTCAGCAGCAGTCTTGGCCGGAGCCTTCTTCGCCGCAGGCTTCTTGGCCGCAGCCGCCTTCTTCTTCGGCGCCGCGCCGGCCTTGGCGGCCAGCAGGGGCAGGGCGTCTTCCAGCGTCAGGTCTTCGGGCGCCATGCCCTTGGGCAGGGTGGCGTTGACCTTGCCCCATTTGACGTAGGGGCCGAAGCGCCCAGCCATGACCTGAACGGGGGCTTCGTCTTCAGGGTGGGCGCCCAGTTCCTTGAGCGGGGCCGTGGCCGAGCCGCGACCGGGACGACCGGCGCGCTTTTCAGCCAGCAGGGCGACGGCGCGGTTGATGCCGACCTCGAACACCTCGTCGATGTCCGAGACATTGGCGTAGGTGCCGGCGTGCAGGACGAACGGGCCGTAGCGGCCCAGACCTGCCGTGATCATCTTGCCGTCCTCGGGGTGAGGACCTACTTCGCGCGGCAGGGCCAGTAGGCGCAGGGCCTGCTCCAGCGTCAGGGACGCGGGGCTCCAGCCCTTGGGCAGGGACGAGCGCTTGGGCTTTTCCTCTCCGGGCGGCGTGGTTTCGACATAGGGACCAAAGCGGCCGATCTTGAGCTGCACCGGCTGACCGGTCGCCGGATCGACGCCCAGTTCGCGGTCGCCGCCGTCCGCGCCGCCTTCGGCTCCGTCAGGCGAGGCGACCGGGCGGGTGTATTTGCAGTCCGGATAGCGCGAGCAGCCGATGAAGGCGCCGAAGCGGCTGGTCTTCAAGCTGAGCTGGCCCTGATGGCAGAGCGGGCATTCGCGCGGGTCCGAACCATCGCCCTTGTCCGGGAAGATGTGGGCGCCCAGGGCGTCGTTCAGGTGATCCAGGATGGCCGTGGTGCGCAGCTCCCCGGCGGCTTGCGTCGCGGCGTGGAAGTCGGTCCAGAAGCTGCGCAGCAGCGCCTTCCAGTCCAGTTCGCCGGCGGAGACCTCGTCGAGCTGCGTCTCGAGCGCGGCGGTGAAGTCGTATTCGACCCAGCGGCTGAAGAACTGCTCCAGGAAGGCCGTGACCAGCCGTCCCTTGTCCTCGGGATAGAAGCGGTTCTTGTCCATGCGGACGTATTCGCGGTCGCGCAGGGTCGTCAGGATCGAGGCGTAGGTCGAGGGACGGCCGATGCCCAGCTCTTCCAGCTTCTTGACCAGGGTGGCTTCCGAAAAGCGCGGCGGCGGCTCGGTGAAGTGCTGGTCGGTGCGGATGGCCTCGACCTTGGCCCTGGCGCCTTCCTTCAGTGCAGGCAGGCGGCCGCCGTCGTCGTCGTCTTCGTTTTCGGAACCCTTCTGCTTTTCGTCGCGGCCTTCTTCATAGGCGGCGATGAAGCCGTCGAAGGCGACGACCTGTCCCGTGGCGCGCAGGCCGGTCTGGCCGTCCGGCGTCTCGATCTCGACCGTGGTGCGGTCCAGACGGGCGCTCTCCATCTGCGAGGCGATCATCCGCTTCCAGATCAGCTCGTAGAGGCGTTGCAGGTCGGAATCGATGCGTAGGCTGTCAGGATGGCGCGTCAGATTGGTCGGGCGGATGGCTTCGTGCGCTTCCTGGGCGTTCTTGGCCTTGGTTTTGTAGTAGCGCGGCTCGGCCGGGACATAGGCGGGGCCGAAGCGGTCGGCGATGACCTCGCGCGCCTGGGCGATGCCTTCGGGGCTGACGAACAGGCCGTCGGTACGCATGTAGGTGATCAGGCCGCCGGTGTCGTCGACGCCCTCATACAGCTTCTGCGCCGCCTGCATGGTGCGCTGGGCGGTGAAGCCCAGCTTGCGCGAGGCTTCCTGTTGCAGGGTCGAGGTGGTGAAGGGCGGGGCGGGCGAACGCTTGGCGGGCTTCTTCTCGACCGACTTGATGGTGAAGTCGCCGGCCTTGATGGCGTCGCGAGCGGCGAAGGCCATTTCCTCGGTCGGGATGTCCAGACGCTGGATGCGCTTGCCGGCGTGCTTGACCAGGCGGGTGGTGAAGGGCGGGCTGTCGGCCACCAGATCGGCCTCGACCGACCAGTATTCTTGGGCCTTGAACTTCTCGATCTCCATCTCGCGATCGACGACGATGCGCAGGGCGACCGATTGCACCCGGCCCGCCGAACGGGCGCCGGGCAGCTTGCGCCACAGGACGGGCGACAGGTTGAAGCCCACCAGATAGTCCAGCGCGCGGCGGGCCAGATAGGCCTCGACCAGCTCCATATCCAGCTGACGCGGATTGGCCATGGCCTCGAGCACGGCGGCCTTGGTGATGGCGTTGAAGGTGACGCGCTGGACCTCGGTGTCCTTCAGCGCCTTCTTCTTGTTCAGGACTTCCAGCACGTGCCAGCTGATCGCCTCTCCCTCGCGGTCCGGGTCGGTCGCGAGGATGACGCGGTCGGCGCGCTTGGCCGCCTCCGCGATCTCGGACAAGCGCTTGGACGCCTTGACGTCGACCTCCCAGACCATGGCGAAATCATCGTCGGGAAGGACGGAACCGTCCTTGGACGGCAGGTCGCGGATATGGCCGTAGGAGGCCAGAACCTCATAGTCCGAACCCAGGTATTTATTGATGGTCTTGGCCTTGGCGGGGCTCTCGACGATGACGAGATTCATGGCGCTCTTATTCGGGAAATCGGGGCGCGAACGTGGTTGCCGCGGACGGGGAAGTCAATCGGGTCGTTGAGTGACGCACGCTTTCCGCGTTTCTATTCTTGCGATCCAACTAAAAGTTGTGTCTTACTTGTTGGCGCGATGAGGAGGGTTGAGCGTGGCGGAACCAGCTAGGAGACACGAACTTCGGTCTGGAAGGCAGGAGCTCCGGCCGCCTCCACCAGATCTGGCCGATTATCCCGTGCGGGAATACGTCGCGGCCATGGCCGTGGAATTGGCCCGGATGGCGCGCTGGGACGGTGATGAAAAACTGGCGTCGGCTCTTGAATCGGCTGCAGAACAGGCGCGCCGGGAGGCTCCAACGGCCCGCTCAGATGGAGGCCAGGCCGCCGGGCAGTAGGCTCGCTCGGCCCACAAGGCTAAGTTCCAGCAGGGCGGAAGCGACCACGCCTATTGGCAAGCTGAGCGCCCGCGCCAGTTCATCTCGTGGCGTGGGCGTCGGCGAGAGCAGGGCCGCCACCCGTTCAATCACCGCCTGGTCGATCTCACCGGGTGCGTCGGAGAAGGGAGAGGGCGTTGATGGTTCGCGCAGGGTTCGAAGGGCGTTGAAGGCGCGCTCGACGTCTTCAACCCCTTCGCACAGGATCGCCCCCTGACGCAGCAGTTCATTGGGGCCTTTAGAGCGGGGGTCCAGGGGCGAGCCGGGGACGGCGAAGACGTCGCGGCCCTGTTCATTGGCAAGGCGGGCAGTGATCAGGGATCCTGACCGGATTTCCGCCTCGACCACGATCACCCCGCGCGACAGGCCCGAGATGATGCGGTTGCGGCGGGGGAAGTCGCGGGCCTGGGCGCGGGCGCCGACGGGGCTTTCGGAGACGATGCAGCCCTGCTCGACGATCTGGCGATAGAGGTCAGCGTTCTCCGACGGATAGATGTCGTCCACGCCGCCGCCGAGCACCGCCGCTGTGCCTGTTGGAAGCGCGCCCAGATGGGCCGCTGCGTCGATGCCGCGCGCTAGACCGGAGACCACGACATGGCCGGCCTCACCCAGTTGTTGCGACAGGCCGCGCGCGATGCGCTGGCCGCCCGCCGAGGCGATGCGGGCGCCGACCACGCCGATGCAGGGACGGGACAGAAGGGCGATGTCGCCGCGCGCCCACAGCAGGGGCGGAGGCGGGTCGACCGCCGCCAGCAGGTCGGGATAGTCGCAGTCGCCCAACAGGATCAGACGCGCGCCTCTACGCTCGCCCGCCGCCAGTTCGGCCTCGACGCGCTCGACGGGGGGCAGGGCGTAGCCGTCGCGGCCGCTGCGTCGCGCCAGATCAGGCAGGGCCTCGACCGCACGGACGGCCGAGCCGAACCTTTGCAGCAGTTGAGAAAACGCCACGGGACCGACGCGGTCGGTGCGGGCCAGCCGAAGCCGGGCGAAGCGCTCGGCGTCGGACAGCGGGGTCAAGCCTTCTTGGCCCCGATCTTGGGCTCGGCGCCCTTCAGCAGCCGGGCGATGTTCTCATGGTGACGAATATAGATCAGGACGGCGGTGAAGACGGCCAGGATCAGGATGGGCGCAGGGGCGGGCAGGCCCAGCATGGCCAGGGGCAGAAGCGCATAGAAGGGCGTCGCCGCGGCCGCGACCAGCGCCGCCAGCGAGGAGTAGCGCAGAGCGAAGGCTGTGATCAGCCAGGTCGCCGCCGCCATCAGGCCCAGAGGCCAGCAGGCGGCCAGGATCAAGCCGAAGAAGGTCGCGACCCCCTTGCCGCCCTTGAAGCCCAGCCAGACGGGGAAGAGGTGACCCATGAAGGCCGCCCCGCCGGCGATGGCGCCCGCAGCTTCGCCGAACAAATGCCGCGCGATCAGCAGGGCGACCGCGCCCTTGCCCGCGTCGAGGATCAGGGTGGCGATAGCCAGGTCCTTGCGTCCGGTGCGCAGCACATTGGTCGCGCCGATATTGCCGGAGCCGATATTGCGCACGTCCCCTGCGCCCGCAGCGCGGGTCAGGATGACCCCGAACGGGATTGAACCGAGCAGGTATCCGCCAATCGCGACAAGCCCGAGCGTGAGAAGCGCCGGTGCGGCTAGATCCTGCAAGTGATTCGCTCCCGTTTAGCGTGCGTCGTGGACGATGCGTCCACCAACGACCGTGAGCAAGACCTTCCCTTGCAGGCGGCGGCCATCGAAGGGAGAATTCTTCGATTTGGAACGCAGTGTGGCCGCATCGACCACAACCGGAGCGCCCGCGTCGAACAGGACCAGGTCCGCCGGCGCGCCAGCCGCGAGAACGCCGGCGTCCAGACCCAGCAGACCGGCGGGGCCCTGGGTCAGCGGGCGCAGCACGTCCAGCAGGTCCAGCCCGTGTTCGTGATGCAGCATCAGGGCGGCGGGCAGCAGGGTTTCCAGACCCACGGCGCCGGGCGCGGCCTCGGCGAAGGGGCGGCGCTTGTTCTCGGCGGGTTCGGGCGCATGGGCCGAGGTGATGGCGTCGATCAGACCGTCGCGTACGGCCTCGACCAGGGCCTGCCGGTCGCTCTCGGGGCGCAGCGGCGGGTCCAGCCGGTAGAAGGTTCGGTAGTCGCCGATGTCGATCTCATTGAAGCAGAGGTGGTTGATCGACACCGAGGCCGAAACCTCAAGGCCCCTAGCGCGAGCGCGGGCTAGGGTCTCCAGCGCGCCTTCGGTCGAGATCTGATCGACCAGGAAGCGTGCGCCGGTCTGTTCGACCAGGGCCAGGTCGCGCTCCAGCTGAATGCGCTCGGCGATGGCGGGGGCGCCGGACAGACCCAGGCGGGTGGCCAGTTCGCCCGAGGTCGCCACCGCACCCTCCGACAGCCAGGGCTCGGCGGGACGGCAGGCGATCAGGGCGTTGAAGGCGGCGGCGTAGCTCATCACCCTTTGCAGGGTGCGGGTGTTGACGATGACCCGGTCGCCGTCGGTGAAATAGAGGGCGCCGGCTTCGTGCATCAGGCCGATTTCGGCCATGCGCTGGCCGTCGCGGCCTTGCGTCGCGGCGCCCGCCGCGCGGACGTTGACCAGATCGAGGGCCGCGCCGCGTCGCTGGATGTGGTCGATCAGCGCGGGATCGTCGATGGCCGGGTCGGTGTCGGGCTGGACCACGATGGTGGTGACGCCGCCCGCCGCCGCCGACAGGCTGGCCGATTTCAGGGTTTCCTTGGGCTCGTTGCCCGGTTCGCCGGTCTTGACCCGGATGTCGATCAGGCCGGGGGCCAGGCAGCGGCCCTGGGCGTCGATGACGGTGACCCCGTCGGGACGCTGGATGGCCTGGCCGTGGACGACCTCGACGATGCGGCCGTTCTGGATCAGGACCGCCCCGGGGCCGTCATAGTCGCTGGCGGGATCGAGGAGGCGGGCGTTGATGATGGCCAGCGTGTTCGGAGCGGCGGTCATGCGGTGGCTCCCGCGCGGCGGTGGGCGAGGGCGGCCAGGACGGCCATGCGGGCGGCGACGCCCATCTCGACCTGATCCTGGATCAGGGAGACGGTCAGGTCGTCGGCCACGTCGGAATCGATCTCGACCCCCCGGTTCATCGGACCTGGGTGCATGACCCTGGCGCCCGGCGCGGCCCAAGCCAGTTTCTCGCGGTCCAGACCCCAGAAGCGGAAATACTCGCGCGTCGAAGGGATCAGGGCCCCGGTCATGCGTTCCAGTTGAAGGCGCAGCATCATGACCACGTCGCAGCCGGCCAGACCTTCCTTCATGTCGTGGAAGACCTCGCAGCCCCAGCGGTCGGCGTCGCCGGGGACAAGCGTGGGCGGGCCGATCAGGCGGACCCGCGCCCCCATCATCGACAGCAGGGCGACGTTGGAGCGGGCCACGCGGCTGTGGGCGATGTCGCCGCAGATGGCCACCGTCAGGCCGCCGACGTCACCGAATGCGCGCCGCAATGACAACAGGTCCAGCAGGGCTTGCGTCGGGTGTTCATGGCGACCGTCGCCGGCGTTGACGACCGCGCAGCCGACCTTTTGCGACAGCAGGTCCACGGCGCCCGACGACGAATGGCGAACCACCAGAATTTCCGGCTTCATGGCGTTCAGCGTCACCGCCGTGTCGATCAGGGTCTCGCCCTTGGCGACCGAGGAGGCCGAGACCGGCATGGTCACCACGTCGGCGCCCAGACGCTTGGCGGCGATCTCGAACGAGGAGCTGGTGCGGGTCGAGTTCTCGAAGAAGAGGTTCACGACCGTCTGGCCGCGCATCAGGTCGATGCCCTTGGCCGACTGTCGGTTGAAGTCGACGAAGGCGTCGGCGAGATCCAGCAGCGCCAGGGCGGCGGGCGGGTTCAGATCGCCGGCGGCGAGGAAGTGATCGCGGGGGAACGGCGTCAGTCGCTCCTCGATGGTTTCGGTGACGGAAGCGGCATGGGTCATCGAGACGCCGCTATAGAGCCGACTCTGCCTCAGGGGAAGATGAGGCAGGGAAGATCAGGCGGGGATCAGAGGCGCAGACGGTCCAGCGCGCCCTGCAAAATCCAGGCGGCGGCGGTGCGATCCACCACGTCAGCGCGGCGTTTGCGGCTCAGGTCCAGCTCGTCGATCAGGAAGCGCTCGACCGCCGTCGTGGACAGGCGCTCGTCCTGGAAGGCCACGTTGACGGGACGCAGGCGTTCCAGATTACGGGCGAAGGCGCGGCAGGACTGGGCGCGCGGGCCTTCGGAGCCGTCCATGTTCAGCGGCAGGCCGATGACCAGGGCGGAGACGTTGCGGCCGTTCATCAGCTTGACCAAATGCTCGGCGTCCTGGCTGAATTTCACCTTGCGGATCAGCTGCAGCGGGCTGGCGATCATGCGGCTGGTGTCAGACACGGCCACGCCAATGGTGTTCTCGCCCAGATCGAGCCCCATCCAGGGCGTGTCGGGCGGGCAGGCGGCGGGCAGGTCTGTCAGGTCGAATACGGGCACGGCCTCCCCATATTGCAATGCGGAACGCTTGTCGAAGCCGCATCGGGCGGTTAACCCACGACAGGAGTCAGTCGGGGCGACTCCCGCGCGCCCCGGCTGGATGAATTTCGGAGATTTCCATGGCTATCGACGCCGCGACGGTGCGCAAGGTCGCCCACCTCGCCCGCATCAAGACCCCCGAGGACCGCTTGGAGCCGCTGGCCCAGGAGCTGAACGGCATCCTGAACTGGATCGAGCAGCTGAACGAGGTCGACGTGCAGGGTGTCGAGCCGATGACCTCCAACGTCGCCCAGCCCCTGCGTCTGCGCGAAGACGTCGTCACTGACGGCGCCAAGGTGGATGCGGTCCTGTCGAACGCCCCGAAGTCGGCCGACGGCTTCTTCGTCGTGCCCAAGGTCGTGGATTAAGTCATGAGCGATCTGACCAAGCTTACCCTCAAAGACGCCGTTGACGGTCTGAAGGCCAAGACCTTCTCATCGGAAGAGCTGACCCGCGCCTTCCTGACTAATATCGAAGCCTCGAACCCGACGCTGAACGCCTATGTCGAAGTGACGGCGGACAAGGCGCTGGAACAGGCGCGCGGCTCCGACGCCAAACTGGCCAAGGGCGAGGGTGGCGACCTGGAAGGCGCTCCGCTGGGCATCAAGGACCTGTTCTGCACCGAGGGCGTGCAGACGACCGCCGGCTCGAACATGCTGCGCGGCTTCGTGCCGCCCTATGAATCCACCGTCACCGCCAATCTGTGGCGCGAAGGCGCGGTCATGCTGGGCAAGCTCAACATGGACGAGTTCGCCATGGGCTCGGCCAACGAGACCTCGGCCTTTGGTCCGGTGAAGAACCCCTGGAAGGCCAAGGGTTCGGACGCTGAACTGACGCCGGGCGGCTCGTCGGGCGGTTCGGCCTCGGCGGTGGCCTCTGATCTGTGCCTGGCCGCGACGGCCTCGGACACCGGCGGCTCGATCCGTCAGCCCGCCGCCTTCACCGGCACGGTCGGCATCAAGCCCACCTACGGCCGCGCCAGCCGTTTCGGCATGGTGGCCTTCGCCTCGTCGCTGGATCAGGCCGGCCCGATCACCAAGACGGTGACCGACGCCGCCATCCTGCTGAAGTCCATGTGCTCGTTCGACGCCAAGGATTCGACCAGCCTCGACATCCCGACCCCTGACTGGACCCAGTCGGTCGGCCAGTCGGTCAAGGGCCTGCGCATCGGCGTTCCGGCGGAATACCTGATCGACGGCATGTCCGAAGAGATCAAGGCGCTGTGGCAGCAGGGCGTGGCCTGGCTGAAGGCCGCAGGCTGCGAGATCGTCGAGATCAGCCTGCCGCACACCAAGTACGCCCTGCCGGCCTACTACATCGTGGCCCCGGCCGAGGCCTCGTCGAACCTGGCCCGCTATGACGGCATGCGTTTCGGCCACCGCGCCGAGGACTTCTCGTCGCTGGACGACCTCTACGCCGCCTCGCGCGCCGAGGGCTTCGGCAAGGAGGTTCAGCGCCGCCTGACCATCGGCACCTATGTCCTGTCGGCGGGCTTCTATGACGCCTACTATGTCAAGGCGCTGAAGGTGCGTCGCCGCATCGCCGAGGACTTCGACAATGTCTGGGGCAAGGTGGACGCCATCCTGACCCCGTCGACCCCAACGGCGGCGTTCAAGCTGGGCGACAAGCAGATCGACCCGCTGACCATGTACCTGAACGACGTCTTCACGGTGACGACCAATCTGGCCGGTCTGCCGGGCATCTCGGTGCCCGCTGGCTTGAGCAGCGATGGTCTGCCGCTGGGTCTTCAGGTTATCGGCAAGGCCCTTGATGAGGCGACCGTCTTCCAGGTCGCGGCCGCACTGGAAGACTCCGCCGGTTTCGTCGCCAAACCGGCCAAGTGGTGGTGAGCATGTCTGACAACAAAACACTGATCAAAGGTCGCACCGGCGACTGGGAAATCGTCATGGGGCTGGAAATCCACGCCCAGGTGGCGTCGAAGGCCAAGCTGTTCTCGGGCGCCGCTGTCGGTTTCGGCGCCGGGCCGAACGAGCAGGTGTCGCTGGTCGACGCCGGCTTCCCCGGCATGCTGCCGACCCTGAACAAGCACTGCGTCGAGCAGGCGGTGAAGTCGGGTCTGGGTCTGAAGGCGCAGATCAATCGGAAGAGCCAGTTCGACCGCAAGAACTACTTCTATCCCGACCTGCCGACCGGCTATCAGATCAGCCAGTTGTATCACCCCATCGTGGGCGAAGGCGTGGTCGAGGTGGAGGCCGAGGACGGCAGCTTCTTCAACGTCGGCATCGAGCGCCTGCACCTGGAGCAGGACGCGGGCAAGCTGATCCACGACCTGTCGCCGACGGAATCCTACGTCGATCTGAACCGGGCGGGCACGGCGCTGATGGAGATTGTCTCGCGCCCCGACATCCGCACGCCGGAAGAGGCGGTCGCCTATGTCAAGAAGATCCGCACCATCCTGATCTATCTCGGCACCTGCGACGGCGACATGGAGAAGGGCAACCTGCGCGCCGACGTCAACGTCTCGGTCTGCCGCGTGGGCAACTACGCCAAGTTCAAGGAAACCGGCGACTTCGGCTTCCTGGGCACGCGCTGCGAGATCAAGAACGTCAACAGCTTCCGCTTCATTTCTCAGGCGATCAATTACGAGGCGCGCCGCCAGGTCGAGATCCTCGAAGATGGCGGTTCGATCATTCAGGAAACCCGTCTGTACGATCCGACGGCGGGCGAAACGCGCTCAATGCGCTCCAAGGAAGAGGCGATGGACTATCGCTACTTCCCCGACCCCGACCTGCTGCCGCTGGAGCTGGACCAAGCCTGGATCGACGAGATCAAGGCCAACCTGCCCGAACTGCCGGACGAAAAGCGTCGTCGCCTGATGGCCGACTATGGCCTGTCGCAATACGACGCCGTGGTGCTGATCTCGGAGCAAGCCAAGGCCGACTACTTCGAGGCGGCGGCCAACGGGCGTGACGCCAAGCTGGTGTCCAACTGGGTGACGAACGAGGTCTCGGCGCGTCTGGCCGCCGACGGCAAGGACTTCAGCGAAAACCCGTTGCCGGCCGCGCACGTCGCCCAACTGGTCGAACTGATCGAGACCAACGTCATCTCGTCCAAGATCGCCAAGGAAGTGTTCGACTACGTCTGGAACGGCGAAGGCTCGCCCGCCGAAGTGGTCGAGAAGCACGGCCTGAAGCAGGTGACCGACACCGGCGCCATCGAGAAGGCCGTGGACGACATCATCGCCGCCAACCCGGACAAGGCGGCTGCGGTGGCGGAGAAGCCTCAGGCTCTCGGCTGGTTCGTCGGCCAGGTGATGAAGGCGACGGGCGGCAAGGCCAACCCGGCCGCCGTCAATGATATCCTTAAATCAAAGCTTGGGCTTTGATTTATGAGTCTCCCTGGGGGCTTTGGCCCCCAGACCCCCGGTTGTCGCTAACGCTCGCGACGCGGTCGCTCGATGCTTGAGCGACAGGATGTGCATGCATCGCAGCCCACTAAAAAGGCCCCGGGGATTGCTCCTCGGGGACCTTCTGCTTTTGTGACGCCTACCAGTTCCAGGCGTCGCGGACGACTTCGACGATGTAGCCGTCGCGGTCGTCGATCAGATAGATGGTGTTGTCGACATAGACCCAGCGGGTTCCCGGAGGCGGGTAGCCCAGGCCATAGGTCCGCCAGTCGTTGACCTGATAGCGCCAGAAGATCTCGGGCAGATACTGGCCGATCTGGTACTGTCGGTTCCAATAGGTCCGCGGCACGCTGTAGTAGCCGTAGCCGGGCGCGAAATAGAAGCCGAGCCGCACGCCGTTCCAACCCCGGAAGCGGCTGTCGTTGCGCCACCAGTCGCTGCGGTGGCGACGATCCCAGTCACGCCGCCACTGGTCGCGGTTCCAGCGATTGTGGAAGTCGCGATAGTCGCGGTCTTGGTTCCAGTTCGGCCGGTCGGGCCGATCCGGGCGGTTGGGTCGATCAGGTTGATCAGGACGGTTCGGGCGATCCGGTCTGTTCCAATCCGGGCGGTCGGGCCTGCCCGGACGGTTGGGCTGCTGGTTCCCGGGACGGTCGGGTCGATTCCAGTCAGGCCTTTCTGGCCGGTTCGGTTGATCCGGGCGATTGGGCCGAGCTGGTCGGTCGCTCTCAGGTCGGGCCGGCCGACCGGGCTGCTGGGCCCCGGGACGCTCCGGTCGCGTATCGGGGCGATCCGGCCGGTCAGGTCGGTCCGGGCGACCTGCCTGGTCCGGACGAGGCGTCTGCGGTCGCCCCTGATCTGTGGGTCGCGTCGGCCGGCCGGGACGCTCCCCGTCCGGGCGGCTGGGGCGCGACGGACGCGGCGCATCGGGGCGCTCGGCGCGAGGACTGTCGCGCCTCTGTTGAGGCGAGGCGAATTGCTCGCTGCGTTCTGCACGATGTTGAGGGCGCTGGCGCGGTCCGTCTTCGGACTGTGCCTGTTGCGGCTGCGCCAGGGCCGCCACTGGCGCGAGGGCCGGAAGGGCGAAGCTGGCGATGGCCGTGAACACCATCAGGGAACGTTTCATGGTCTTCTTCCTCGCACGCCGAGAGGGGCGGCTTGAGATTTAATCTGGCGCCGACGCCATGAACCACGGCTGAACGCTGATCGACAGGAACCTACAGAAAAAAGAACGAAAAGCCCCGCAAAGCTGAGCTTTGCGGGGCTGATCCTAGGTCCTGCGTCAGGTCTAGTAGACGTCGTGCAACACGCTGGCGATCAGACCGGTGGCGACCGCGATCAGGAGGATGTCGTTATTGGCGTGGACATAGCGATAACCGCGGGGCGCCGGACGCAGGTTGTAATAATAGGGGTCGCTGACGTAGTAACCGCGATAGGCAGAGGGCAGATAGGCGCCCTGACGCCAGCGGTAGCTCTGATAGCGCGGATCGACGCGGTAGTAGCCTCGGCCTGGCGC
The DNA here is from genome assembly GCF_049315965.1 of Brevundimonas sp. NPDC058933. Taxonomy (NCBI): domain Bacteria; kingdom Pseudomonadati; phylum Pseudomonadota; class Alphaproteobacteria; order Caulobacterales; family Caulobacteraceae; genus Brevundimonas; species Brevundimonas sp. NPDC058933. The sequence goes on along the minus strand of NZ_JBMOSL010000001.1, from coordinate 611,792 downwards.
ATACCAATAGCCGTTGCGGGCGCCGCGATAGTCGCGGAACTCGGGACGGCCACGCCACCAGTCGCGGTTGTTGCGGTCCCATCGGTCGGCGCGTTGGTCCTGACGCCAGTCGCGGCGGTCATCCCGGCGATCCTGACGCCACTCCCGGCGATCGTTGCGTTGATCCTGTCGCCATTCGCGACGATCGTTGCGGTCGTCCCTGCGATCATCGCGGCGATCCTGACGATATTCGCGATGATCGCGGTTCTGGGCCTGGGCCGCCAACGGCGCGGCCGTCGTGGTCAGCGCCAGGGCGACGATGGCGGCCTTGGTGAGGCGGTTCATCTGTACGTCTCCGTGGTCTGGGCGCCGAAGAAAAGCTGCGGACGCGCCGTTGAACAGGAGGGCAGGATCGATCGCAGCGCATGAACTCGTCCTGAACATTGGTGTCAGGTTTGCGCCTTGTCTGTTCATCTTGCGCGGGCCATGTCTGGCCTCTCACGCGAGCAGAAAGCGACAATGATGAACGCGCCCATCGAGCTCTGGTACTGGCCCACGCCGAACGGCTGGAAGATTTCCATTGCCCTAGAGGAAATGGGCTTGCCCTATGTGGTCAAGCCGGTGAACATCGGCGCTGGCGAACAGTTCGCGCCGGCGTTTCAGGCCCTCAGCCCCAATGGCCGGATGCCCGCCATCGTCGATCCCGAAGGCCCAGACGGGCAGCCGCTTTCGATCTTCGAGTCCGGCGCCATCCTGCAATATCTGGGCGTGAAGTCGGGACAGTTCTATCCGACCGATGCGCGCGCCCGGGTCGATGTCGATCAGTGGTTGTTCTGGCAGGTCGGAGGCCTGGGACCGATGGCCGGTCAGACGCATCATTTCCGTCAGTACGCCCCGGCTATGATCAAGGATCAGCGGCAGATCGCCTACGGTGTCCAGCGCTACACCAACGAGACGCACCGGCTCTACGGCGTGCTGGACCGGCGGCTGGCGGATCGGGACTATGTCGCGGGCGACTACTCTATCGCCGATATGGCGATCTGGCCGTGGATATTGCCGGCGCATCAAGGACAGGATCTGGCGGAGTTCCCGCATCTGGCGGCCTGGATGGATCGCGTGGGCGCGCGACCGGCGGTCAAGGCGGGCAGGGCGGTGGGCGAGGAATGGCGCGCCAACCTGGCCGCTTCCGGCAAGGCGGCCGAGGATGCGCGAAAGCTTCTGTTCGGCCAGCGGGCGCGTTAACTTTAACTTCAAACCGCTGGTATTTGAATGGCGTTCGAAAGGCAGGGTCAGAATGACCAACGCCCGGAGGACTGGCTATGATCGCGCATCACACCGCGCCTGAGGCTCTTGAGACTGCGGCCTTGCCGCTGCCCACCATTGATATGGACGGCGACGCCCTGTTCCGACTGGGACTGGCCTATTCCGCCGGTCTGGACGGATGCCCCATCGATCGGGTCTCGGCCCATATGATCTTCAACCTGGCGGCCATGAAGGGCTCGGTCGAGGCCCGCATCTATCGTCGTGAGATGAGCGAGGAGATGGAGCACGACGAGATCGCCGAGGCCCAGCGCGCAGCACGGCGCTGGATTGACGCAGGTTCGACTACGCTCGCCGCCTGAAGTCGTTGCGGACGGCTGGACCGGGCGACCACGTCGGGTTATGCACCCGGCAAGACAAGTCGCCGAAGGATTCCGCCATGCTCGCTCGCATCTATCGCCCGGCCAAGACCGCGATGCAGTCGGGCAAGGCCAAGACCAACGACTGGCGTCTGGAGTTCGAACCGGCGTCGGCGCGGACGCAGGACCCGCTGACGGGCTGGACCAGCACCACAGACATGAATGGTCAGGTGCGTCTGACGTTCGAGACCAAGGAAGAGGCGATTGAATACGCCGAACGCCACGGCATCGCCTTCCGCCTGCACGAACCGCAGGATGCCCCGCTGATCCTCAAGGCATACGCCGATAATTTCGCCGCCAACCGCAAGCAGTCCTGGACCCACTAGGTCCGATTGCGGCGGTCGCGGCCGAAGGCGCCCATAGCTCAACCGGATAGAGCACCCGCCTTCTAAGCGGGATGTTGCAGGTTCGAGTCCTGCTGGGCGCGCCATGCCTCAAGACCTTTTTCCAGATCCGCGATCAGGTCGGTGGGATCTTCCAGCCCCACGTGGAGCCGCAGCAACTGACCCGGCAGGGCGGTTTCATGCTGGCGATAGGCCAACTGCGGAGTCTCGTGGGTGATCAGGCTTTCGAAGCCGCCCCATGAATAGCCCATGCCAAACAGGCTGAGCGCGCTCATCAGAGCGTGGGCCCACGCCTTGTCGCCGCCCTTCATGACGACGCCCATCAGGGCCGCCCCGCCGGAATAGTCGCGTCGCCACAGGTCGTGGCCGACCGAGCCGGGCAGGGGCGGGAAAAGAACGCGCTCGACCTCTGGCCGGGTTTGCAGCCATTCGGCGACCTGCAGCGCGGACTTGAGCGCCTCATTGTAGCGCAGCGGCAGGGTGCGCAGGCCCCGCAGCGCCAGCCAGGCGTCGTCGGGCGAAACGTGCCAGCCCATGTCCTCGATGGTATGTAAAATGGCGCGGGCGACCTGGTCGTCCTCAACCGCAATAGCGCCCATCAGCAGGTCGGAATGGCCGGCCGCGTATTTGGTGACGGCCTGGACGCTGACGTCCACTCCATGCGCCAGCGGCTGGAAAGCCAGACCCGCCGCCCAGGTATTGTCCATCACCGTCAGTACGCCGCGGGCCTTGCAGGCCTGGGCAAGGGCGGGGACGTCGACGATCTCGAAGGTCAGGGACGAAGGGGATTCGATCAGCAACAGGCGGGTTTGTTCGCCACACAGCGACAGGATGTGCGAGGTGGAGGCGCCCGCAGGATGGAAATGGGTGGTGATCCCTCGCGCAGCCAGGTGACGGGTCAGGAAGCGGCGGGTGGGGCCATAGACGGCGTCGCTGGTCACCACCTCGTCGCCGGGGCGCAGCAGGGCCAGCAGGGGGACGGTCACGGCGGCGAGACCTGAGGGGACGAGGAAGACCTGGTTGGCCTCCTCCAGGTCGGCAAGCGCCGCTCGCAGTTCGCGGGCGGCGCTGGTCCCGTCCAGGCCGTAGATGGGCCCCGGCGTCGAATCCTGCATCGATGCCGGATCATCGCTGAGCATGGTGGAGGCGCGCTCGACCGGCGGATTGACGGGCCGACGCCCCTGACCGCGTCGCGTTGCGGAGGCGATCAGGCGGGTACGGTCGGAAAGGCGAGGCATAAGGGCTCCAGCGGGTTGCGGTTCTGGGCCCAGAGGGCTCTAAAGTAAGCGGGGGCGCAAGCGGACGAGGGCAACGGAATGCGGGCGGCGAGGATCGTGACGGGAATATCGCTGGCGCTATTGCTGGCGACAGCGGGCTGCGAGCGTCCAGCCGAAACCGATCAAGCCCCAACGACGCCTACCTCTCGGCCAACCACGACTGTCATGCCGGCCGACGTCGCCAGTCCGACCCTGGCCGCGATCAAGCAGCGCGGGCGTCTGAATTGCGGGGTGAATCAGGGGCTGGTGGGGTTCGCCTTCACGGATAATCGCGGCGCCTGGCGGGGCTTCGACGTCGACTTCTGTCGCGCAACGGCGGCGGCGATATTCGGCGATCCGAACGCGGTCAGATTTGTGCCCCTGACCGCCGAGCAGCGGTTCGAGGCCCTGCGCGACGGGCGCGTTGATGTCCTGTGGCGCAATACATCCTGGACCATGAGCCGCGACGCTGGCGGCGAACTGAGCTTCGCGGGCATCAACTACTATGACGGACAGGGCTTTCTGGTTCGCCGCGCGCTGAACCTCAACAGCGCCTCCGAGCTCAACGGCGCGAGGATATGCGTCCAGTCGGGGTCGACCACCGAACTGAACGTCGAGGACTATTTCCGCACACGCGGGATCGAGTTCCGTCCGGTTGTCGTCAAGACCGAGGAAGAGGCCCGGCAGGCCTATGCCCGTGAGGAATGCGACGCCTTTACCGCCGACATATCGGCCCTGGCGGCGGCGCGGACGACGCTTGCTAATCCGCAACAGCACGCCGTCCTGCCCGACGTCATTTCCAAGGAGCCGCTAGGCCCGGTCGTGCGGCGTGGCGATGACCAGTGGACGGCAGTGATCCGCTGGACCTTAAACGCGCTGATCCTTGGCGAGGAACTAGGCGTGACCAAGAGCAATGTGGCGGGGTTGCAGCGTGACAGTCAGGATGCACGCATCCGGCGGCTGTTGGGGGAAGAAGGCGAATTCGGTCCTTCGCTGGGCCTGCCTCGCAGTTGGGCGCGGGATGCTATCGCGGCCGGCGGCAACTATGGCGAGATTTTTGAGCGGAACCTTGGCCAGCAATCAGCGCTGAATCTGGCCCGGGGACTGAACGCCCAGTGGAGCGCAAGGCCGAGCGGGCTGATCTACGGCCTGCCCATTCGGTAGAGGCCTGTTGGGGAAAATGGGGGACGCATGACCACGACGACCAAGAAGAATCTGCCGCTTCACGTGCTGATGCTCATCGGCTTCGTCCTTGGATTGTTCGGCGGCCTGATGGTCAACCTGACCGTCGGCGGCGACGCACCCTGGGTTCTGTGGTTGACGTCCAACATCACCGGACCCGCGGGGCAGATTTTTCTTCGTCTGCTGTTCATGCTGGTTCTGCCCCTGCTGTTCTCGGCGCTGGTGGTCGGCGTGGCCGAGATGGGAGACCTGAAGACCCTGGGGCGGGCTGGGACCAAGAGCCTGCTGTTCACAGTCTTCATCTCCGCCATTGCGGTGCTGATCGGCATGGTGATGGTCAATGTCTTCCGCCCTGGCGACGGCGTGGACCCGGCTCTGGCTCAGCAATTGCTGGAGCAGGGCCGCAGCGGCGCGGCCTCGATCGTCGGCAGCGCCCCTGACGCCGTGCGGGCCGGCGACTTTTTTCTTGACCTAGTCCCGGCCAATGTCTTCACGGCGGCGGCGCAGAACGAGATTCTGCCGGTCATGGTCTTTGCCCTGCTGTTTGGCATCGGGCTGGTGTTGGCCAAGAGTCCGGCGACCGATCGACTGCAGCAGACGATCGAAGGCCTGTTCGAGGTCATGATGACGCTGATCAACCTGGTCATCAGACTGGCGCCAATCGCCATCGCCTGCCTGATGTTCAATCTGGCGGCGCTGTTCGGCTGGGAATTGCTGGTGCGGCTTGCCGCCTTTGTCGGCGTAGCGGTCGGGGCCATGGCGATTCACATGTTCGTCGTCTATCCGATCTGCATCGCGACTCTTGGCGGGATGTCTCCGCTGAAGTTCTTCCGGAACATCCGGGAGGCCATGGTGGTGTCCTTCTCTACCGCTTCATCCAACGCCAGCCTGCCGATATCCTTGCGTGTGGCGGAGCAGAACCTGGGCCTGCCCCGCAAGATCGCCCGTTTCGTCCTGACGGTGGGGGCTACCGCCAACCAGAACGGCACCGCCCTGTTTGAAGGCGTTACCGTGCTGTTCCTGGCGCAGTTCTTCGGAGTGGACCTGAGCCTCGGCCAGCAGTTCATCGTCATGCTGGTCTGTATCCTGGGCGGGGTTGGCACGGCGGGCGTGCCGGCGGGGAGCCTGCCGGTCATCGCCATGATCCTGGCCATGGTGGGCGTGCCGCCGGAAGGGATCGGTCTTATCCTGGGCGTGGATCGCTTCCTCGATATGTGCCGAACCTCGCTGAATGTGACCGGCGATCTGGTCGTGGCGACAGTGGTGTCGCGCGGCGAAAAGGATGAGGGAGCCGTCCAGCCGACGCCTGCGTGACGGGTCAGCCGACCTCGACAGCGACGTCTTCGCGTGAGCCCCATTCGGCCCATGAACCGTCATAGAGTCGTGACCGCAAGCCCAGCTCTTCCAAGGCCAGACTGAGGATGGCGGCGGTGACGCCCGATCCGCAGGTGGTGATGACCGGCGGGCCCAGATCAACGCCGGCGTCTCGGAATGCGGCTTCGAGGGGCGCACCACGCTTCATCGTTCCATCCGCGTTCAAGAGTTGTCCGAAGGGCAGGTTGAGCGCGCCGGGCATATGTCCAGATCGCACGCCGGCACGCGGTTCGGGCGCTTCGCCGCGAAAACGCGGCGCGCCGCGCGCGTCCACCACCTGAATGCGGCCGCCTAAAGCCTGCCTGACCTGTTCGAGATTGACGACAGCGTTCGCCTCGAAAACGGCGTGGAAGTTTGAGCTTTTTCCGGAAGCGATAGCGCCGCGTTCCAGAGGCCGCCCCTCGGCGCGCCATTTCGGCAAGCCGCCATCCAGCACCCGCACGCAGCCGGCGCCCATGATACGCAGCATCCACCAGACCCGCGCCGCCGAGAACAGGCCTTGGGCGTCATAGACAACGATGTGGTCGCTCTCGCCGATCCCCATCTCGCCCATGGTCTCGGCGAACGCCTGGGGGGTTGGCAGCATATGAGGGTAGGGGCTGGCAGGGTCTGAAACGGCCTCCAGATCGAGAAAGGCCGCGCCTGGCAACCGCTCCGCCTGGAAGTCTGCGTGGGCATTCCGGCCATCCAGCCACCAGCTGGCGTCGATGATCCGCAAGTCTGGCGCGCCGAGGCGATCCGCAAGGTCCTGGGTCGAGATGAGAGGGCTGGGTGAGGGTGTGCGCATGGGACCAAGATAACACAGGCTACGCAGCCGTGTGGTCAGGCGCTGAGTCGCCCTGTAGGTTGCGTAGCTGAGGGTTCGACGCCACCTGTCGGACGCAAAGTTGCGCCACAAACCGCGACTTTATCGATTCAAACAGCCGAAAGCGCCGCCGTGAACCATCCCAACGCCGTCATCGAACTGTCCGCTGGTCTGAAGAAGCCCGTCGTGATCGGCGGCGGCGGCCGCATCGTCTTTATCGCCGGCCCCTGCCAGATGGAAAGTCGTCAGCACGCGCTTGAGACGGCGCATCGGTTGAAGGAGATCGGCGAGCGGCTGAACGTCGGCATCATCTACAAGACCAGCTTCGACAAGGCGAACCGCACCAGCGCCACGGCCGCACGCGGCATCGGCCTGAAGGACGCCCTGCCGATCTTTGCTGAAATCCGCGAAGCCACCGGCCTGCCGACCCTGACCGACGTCCACTCCGAGGCCCAGTGCGAAGGCGTGGCCCAGGCCGTGGACGTGCTGCAGATCCCGGCCTTCCTGTCGCGTCAGACCGACCTGCTGCTGGCCGCCGCCGCCACCGGCAAGGCGATCAACATCAAGAAGGGGCAGTTCCTGGCCCCCTGGGACATGAAGAACGTCATCGCCAAGGTGGTCGGCGCGGGCAACCCCAACGTCATGGCCTGCGAGCGCGGCGCCAGCTTCGGCTACAACACCCTGGTCAGCGATATGCGGTCGCTGCCGATCATGCGCGAGATCGGCTGCCCCGTCGTCTTCGACGCGACCCACAGCGTGCAGCAGCCGGGCGGGCAGGGCACGTCCTCGGGCGGTCAACGCGAGTTCGTGCCGGTTCTGGCGCGCGCCGCCGTGGCCGTGGGCGTGGACGCCGTCTTCCTGGAAACGCACGAAGACCCCGACAACGCTCCGTCGGACGGCCCCAACATGGTGCCGCTGGACCAGTTCGAGGCCCTGGCCGCCGAACTGATCGCCTTCGATGACCTGGCTATCAAGGTCGGCGCCAAGGCGCCGATGGCGAACCTGGCCTGAATCCGGTAGTTCGGCGTCATGGCTGAACGATCACTGGATTTGGGCGCGCTGCAGGGTCTGCTGGCGCAGGTGCATGAGTTGAAGGTCGCCTGCGTGGGCGACCTGATGCTGGACCGCTATGTCTATGGCGAGGTCAGCCGCATCTCGCCCGAGGCGCCCATCCCTGTCCTGCGCGCGCGCCGCACCGTGGCCATGCCCGGCGGCGTGGGCAATGTGGCCCGTAACGTCGCCGCTCTGGGCGGGCAGGCCCGACTGGGCGCGGTCGTCGGTCAGGATGCGGCGGGCGCCGAGCTGTCCGATCTCATCGCCGCCGAGGACCGGGTCGAGGACGCCTTGGCCCGTCCCGAGGGCGCGGCCACCATCGTCAAGACGCGCTTTGTCGCCGCCGGTCAGCAACTGCTGCGGCTGGACGACGAGCCGCCCGCAGCCGGCGGCTATGGCGAGAAGGCGGTGTTCAAGGACGCCAAGGCCATCCTGCTGTCCGACTACGCCAAGGGCGTGGTGGACGACGCCCTGATCGCGGCGGCGCTGTGGGCCGGTCGGGAATACGGCGCGCCGGTCATCGTGGACCCCAAGGGGCGCGACTTCGCCCGTTATGGCGCGGTCGATCTGATCAAGCCCAACGCCAGCGAGCTGGCTGGGGCCACCGGCCTGCCGGTTGAGACGGACGCAGAGGTCGAGGCGGCGCTGGCGGCCCTGCTGGCGGCCACCACGGCCAAGGCGGTCGTCGTCACGCGGGCGGGCAAGGGCATGACCCTGGCCCGTCGCGGCGGGACTGTGGTGCATTTCCCTGGTCGGGCGCGCGAGGTCTATGACGTCTCCGGCGCCGGCGACACCTCGCTGGCGGCCCTGGGTCTGGCGCTGGGCGCGGGCGGGTCGCTGGAGACGGCGGTGCAGTTCGCCATCCTGGCCTCGGGAGTGGTGGTCGGCAAGAGCGGTACGGCGGTCGTCACGCCCGCCGAACTGATCGAGGCCGAGATGAGCCAGCACGCGGCCCTGGCCCAGGCCAAGGTCACGCCGCTGGACGAGCTGTCGGATCAGGTCGAGGCGTGGAAGCGTCAAGGACTGACGGTCGGCTTCACCAACGGCTGTTTCGACATCCTGCATCGCGGTCACGTGGCCTATCTGGCCCAGGCGCGCGGCTGGTGCGACCGGCTGGTGGTGGCGCTGAACACCGACGCCTCGGTGCGCCGCCTGAAGGGGGAGGGGCGGCCGGTCAATGATCTGGACAGCCGCGCCGCCGTGATCGGCGGTCTGGCCAGCGTGGATCGGGTGACGGCCTTTGACGATCCAACGCCCATGGCCCTGATCGAGCGGCTGCGGCCCGATGTCCTGATCAAGGGCGCGGACTACACCAAGGACAAGGTGGTCGGCGCGACCGAGGTCGAGAGCTGGGGCGGCGTCGTCCGTCTGGCCGATTTCGCCGACGGCTATTCCACCACGAAGACCATTGAAAAGATGACGACTGGAGCCGCCGAATGACCCCGCGTATGATCGTTGTGACTGGAGGCGCGGGCTTCATCGGTTCCAACATCGTGGCGCGCCTGTGCGAGAGCGACGCCTGGGACGTGGTGGTTTGCGACCGGCTGGAGACGGCCGATCTCGCCAAGTGGAAGAACATCGCCAAGCACCCGATCGCGGACCTCTGGGCGCCCGAGGAACTGTTCGAGCAACTGGAGCGTCACGCCGAGCGGATCGAGGCCGTGGTGCACATGGGCGCCATCTCCTCGACGACCGAGCCGGACGCAGACCTGATCCTGCGCACCAACTTCAGCCTGTCGCGCGAGATCTGGGACTGGTGTGCGCTTCGCGACGTGCGGATGATCTACGCCTCGTCGGCGGCCACCTATGGCGACGGTGAGACGGGCTTCGAGGACCGCGACGATCCTGAGAGCCTGAATGCGCTTCGTCCGCTAAACGCCTATGGTTATTCGAAATACCTGTTCGATCAGTACGCCGTGCGGCAGGCGGATCGTGGTCAGGCGCCGCGTCAGTGGGCGGGGCTGAAATTCTTCAACGTCTATGGTCCGAACGAGGGCCACAAGGGCGGGATGAAGTCGGTCGTGGCCCAGATCTGGCCCAAGGTGCAGGCAGGCGAGACGGTCAGCCTGTTCCGCTCGCACAACCCCAACTATCCCGACGGCGGCCAACTGCGCGACTTCGTCTATGTCGACGACGTGGTGAACATCATCGATTGGCTGCTACAGACGCCGGACGTGTCGGGCGTGTTCAACGCCGGCTCGGGTCAGGCGCGGTCCTTCGCCGAACTGGCGCGCGCCACCTTCGCGGCGGCGGGCAAGGAGGCGTCCATCGCCTATGTGGATATGCCCGAGGCGATCCGCGATCGGTATCAGTACTTTACCGAGGCCAGCATGGACCGCATCCGGGCGGTCGGATTCAACGGCCAGTCGACGCCTCTGGAAGAAGGCGTGCGTCGCTATGTTCAGGACTTCCTGTCGCAGTCGGATCCCTATCGATGAAGAGGCCTAGCCTGACCTTGCGCCAATGGGTCGGCTACACGGGCTTTGCGCTGGTCGTCATTCTGGTGGCCGCCGTAGCCGTCTGGCGCGGCGACATCCTCAAGGCCGGGCTGGACCCACAGGTTCCGTTCCAGACCTATGAACCGCCAGCCGCGCCGGACTACCGGCAAGCCGCTGCTTGGGCCCTGCGCGACGCACGGGCGCCTGGCGCCGGCGACGCCGCCATCTTCTTCCTCCAGTCGACCACCTATGACGGCGGGTCTGGCTGGAACGGTCCGATCGGGGACCGCAAGGCGGACGCCTATCTGAAACGGGTGGTGATCCCCAACTACGCCGGACCGTTCGCGCGCGCCGGCGCCATCAGCGCACCGCGCTATCGCCAGGCTAGCCTCTATACCCGCCTGACCCTGCGCGAGGACGCGCGCGAAGCCCGCGCCTTCGCCTACGGCGACGTGGAAAAGGCGTTGGATCAATGGCTGGCCGTCCACCCTCGCGAGCCGATCATTCTGGCGGGCGTGGAGCAGGGGGCGGATCTGATCGCCCGTCTGGTGCATGAGCGCGTGGCCAAGGATGCAGCGCTGCGCCAGCGTCTGGTCGCGGTCTATCTGATGGACGCCATCGTTGATTTGAAACAAACGGCGCCGATCGCAGCCTGCCATGTACGAGATCAAACGGGCTGCGTCGTCGGCTGGTCCCAGGTGGGCGAGGGCGATGAGGGCGCCGCACGTCGTCGGTTGCGTCGCGCCTTGGTCTGGAATGATCGCGGACAACTGGTCGAACTAGGCGACCGTCCGTCGCTTTGCGTGAACCCGGTGTCGGGCAGCGACGACGGCATGGTGGTTCCAGCGCGACGGCATCTGGGCGCCGCCAACGCCACGGGCCTTGAATGGGGCGTGCGACCGGCCTTTATCGACCGGCAGATCGCGACGCAGTGTCGGGACGGCCTGTTGCGCCATACCGTGTTGAAGTCGGAATCCTTCCGGGAGTTCAGCGGCTGGGCCGACCGTCGCAAGGCGCGCCCCTACAACCTGTTCTATGCTGACATCGAGGCCGATGCGGTGGCGCGGCTGGCGGCTTGGAAGGCGAAACAGACGCCCGCCGCCTAGTCGACGCCAAGTCTGTCGTTGCGCCAATCGAACAGAGCCTCCAGCACCCGCACGGCCTCGCCGCGCGGACTGGTCAGGTCGGGGTCGCGGGCCAGCATAAGGCGGGCGTCGTCGGACGCGGCCAGCATCAGCGAGCGATGCTTGATCGGATCAGCAAAGCGGTAGGCGGGGAAGCCGCTTTGTTTCAGCCCCAGAGGGTCGCCGCCGCCGCGCAGGCGGAAGTCCTCCTCGGCGATTTCAAAGCCGTCTTCGGTACGACGCAGGGTCTCCAGCCGCTCGCGTGCGGTTTCCCCAAGAGCGCCGTCCTGACCGCCATACAGCAGGATGCAGGAACTGGACTTGGCGCCGCGCCCGACGCGGCCCCGCAGTTGGTGCAACTGGGCCAGGCCGAAACGGTCGGCGTGTTCGATGACCATGATTGAGGCGTTGGGCACGTCCACGCCGACCTCGACGACCGTTGTGGCGACCAGCAGCGGGATGCGGCCCTCGGCAAACTCGGCCATCACCGCCTCGCGTTCGGCGCCGGGCATCTGGCCGTGAGCCAAGCCGACCTCGACCTGAAGGATGCGGCGCAGGTCGGCGGCGCGTTCCTCGGCGGCGGCCAGATCGATGGCTTCGGACTCGGCCACCAGAGGGCAGATCCAGTAGGCTTGCGCGCCGCTGTCGATGGCCGCCTTCAGCCGTTTGGCGACTTCACCGATGCGGACCAGAGGCACGACGGCGGTGGCGACGGGCGTGCGGCCCGGCGGTTTTTCCATCAGGCGGCTGACTTCCAGTTCGCCGTACTGGGTCAGCTCCAGCGTGCGCGGGATGGGGGTGGCCGACATGGTCAACAGGTGGACGCCGCCAAGGCTCGGGTCGCCCTTGGCCTGAAGTCGCTGGCGCTCGTTGACGCCGAAGCGGTGCTGTTCGTCGATGACGGCCAGGGCCAGGCGTTTGAACTGCACCGCGTCCTGGAACAGGGCGTGGGTGCCGATGGCGACCTGGGCCTCGCCCGAGGCCAAGGCGGCCAGGCGCTTGCGTCGCTCGGCTTGCGTGTCGCGGCCGGTCAGCAGAATGGTCGTGATCCCGGCGTCTGCCAGCATGGGCGCGAGCCGCTGATAGTGCTGACGCGCCAGGATTTCAGTCGGGGCCATCAGGGCGGACTGGAAGCCGCTGGAGGCCGCGTCGGCCAAGGCCAGGGCCGCGACGGCGGTCTTGCCCGAACCCACGTCGCCTTGCAGCAGCCGGCCCATCTGCTCGCCGGAGGCCAGGTCGGCGCGGATTTCCTCGATGGCGCGGGCCTGGGCGCCGGTCAGGGTGAAGGGCAGGGCGGCCAGCATCCGCTGCGAGGCCTCGCCTGCCGTGATCCGTGCGGCAGGTGTGACCTGACGCGCGCGGCGACGGCGCGCCAGGGCCAGTTGGTGGGCGAACAACTCGTCATAGGCCAGACGCTGACGCGCGGGGGCCTCGGGCGTCAGGTCCATTTCGGACGTGGGTGCGTGCAGGCTCTCCAGCGCCGCGCGCCAGCCCGGCCAGCGCCGCGCCGACAGCCAGGCGGCGTCTTGCCACTCGGCCAGCTCTGGAGCAGCGGCCAGCGCGCCCTGCGCCAGCTTCCTCACCACGCGCGAGGTCAGGCCCTGCGTCGCCGGATAGACAGGCTCGGACAGAGGTATTTCGTCCGCCTTGTCCAGCGGCAGGATGTAGTCGGGGTGCGCGATCTGCACCTCGTTGTTGAAGCGCTCGACCTTGCCCGTCACCAGCCGCCGCTCGCCGCGCGGCGCCAGGCTCTCGATATGGCGGGGCGAACCCGCAAACCAGATCAGATGGACGAAGCCGGTGTCGTCGGACGCCCGCATCTTCAGCGGGCCGCCAATCTTGTGCGGCGGGATCAGGCGGTCGATCAGAACGTCGAAGATGCCGATCTCGCCCTCGACGGCGGCGGCGGCGGTCGTGCGGCGGCGCTGTATGATCCCCGACGGCGGCAGGAACAGCACATCGCGCACCAACTGACCCGCCAGCTTGTGCACCAGAGGCGCGCTTCGAGGCCCCACGCCCTTGAGGGTGGAGACGTCCGCAAACAGGGGAAAGAGAATCTCGGGCCGCATTAGCCTCAGCATAGCTGGCGAAAACGGAACGGGAACGCTATCTGATCGAACTCTTCACATGAACGGACCGGGCAAGGAACCGCGTGGCCGAAATTGACGCACGTTCAGAGGATGCTCTGAAGCACCAACGCCTGGGCCGGATCTCGTATCGCGCGTGGCGACGCGGCTTCCGCGAAGCCGACATGGTGCTGGGCCCCTTCACCGATCAGGTCGGTCCGACGCTCAGCGATGAGGAACTGGATCAGCTCGAGACCCTGCTGGATGAAGAGGATCAGTACCTCTACGCCTGGATCATCGAGAAGGAGCCGACCCCGCCTGAGTTCGACGGGCCGATGCTGGCGCGCATCCGGACATTCATGCGCGAGCACGTTGCGGCGGAAGTGGCCAAGGGTATCGGTTGATGAGTGAGGCGATGGCGCGGCGTGACGTCGAACTGGGCGGCGCGCCCGAGGGGCTGGACGCGTTGGTCGTCGCCGAACGGCTGAGGGCCCAGGGCGGCGTCGGTCTGCTGGTGGCGCGCGATTATCAGCGCGCGGGTAATTTCACCCAGACACTCGGCTTCTTCGCTAAGGACATTGAAGTTCTTGAATATCCGGCCTGGGACTGTCTGCCTTACGACCGGCTGAGCCCGACCGCTTCGGTTGCGGCGCAGCGGATGGCGACCCTGACGCGGCTGGCCCAGCGCGATCCGTCGGACGCCAGGCCGCTGCTGGTTGTCGCCACCATCGCCGCCGTGACCCAGCGGACGCCGCCGCGACAGGCCGTGAACGGGGCCGGGTTCGAGGGCCGCGTGGGCCGGGATCTGGATACGGCGGCGCTGGAACGCTACGTCTCAGCCAACGGCTATGTCCGCGCCTCGACCGTGTCGGAACGCGGCGAATACGCCATCCGCGGCGGCGTGATCGACGTCTTCCCGCCGGGCTTCGAGGAGCCGGTGCGTCTGGACCTGTTCGGGTCCGAGCTGGAATCCATCCGCGCCTTTGATCCCGAGACCCAGCGGTCGACCAAGCAGCTGAAGCAGGTCTCGCTGCTGCCGGTGTCCGAGGTGCTGCTGGACGCGCAAAGCATATCCCGGTTCCGCAGCGGCTATCTGAACCTGTTCGGCGCCGCGGGTGATGAGCCGATGTACGCCGCCGTCAGCGAGGGGGCTCGCCGTCAGGGGCTGGAGCACTGGCTGCCGCTCTTCTACGATCGGCTCGACACCCTGTTCAACTTTCTGCCGGATACGGCTCCTGTCTTCCTCGACAGTCAGGTCGAGCAGGCCCGCGCCGAGCGTTGGAGCCTGACGACCGACGCCTATGAGGCGCGCAAGGAAGCGGCCAAGGGCAAGGGCGGGGCGGCCTATCGCGCCCCGGCGCCGCGCAGCCTCTATCTGGACGAAGGCGAATGGAACAGCGCCCTGGCCGGTCGCGCCGTGCGCCGTCTGTCGCCGCTGGCCGCCGATGCGACGCGGGGCGGCGAGGACGCCGGCGGGCGTCTGGGCCACAGCTTTGCCGCTGAGCGCACCCAGGACAGCGTCAACCTGTTCGCCGCCGTGGCCCAGCACGCCGAGCGGTTGAAGGCCGACGGCAAGCGGGTCCTGTTCGCCTCGTGGAGCGAGGGCTCTTCCGAACGTCTGGCGGCCATGCTGTTGGATCACGGGCTGGAACACGTCCTGCCGGTGCGAGATTGGGCCGATGTGCTGGCCTCGCCGAAAGACATCTATCTGCGCGCCGTCCTGCCGGTCGAGCACGGCTTCGTCACGGACGAGGTCGCGGTGATTTCCGAGACCGACATCCTGGGCGACCGCCTGGCGCGGCCCCGGCGCAAGCGGCGGGCCTCCAACTTCCTGGCCGAGGCCTCGGCCCTGACCGCGGGCGATCTGGTCGTCCACCTGGATCACGGCATCGGGCGCTATGAGGGCCTGAAGACGCTGGAGATCCAGGAGGCGCCGCACGACTGTCTGGAACTGCTCTACGCGGGCGACAGCAAGCTGTACCTGCCGGTCGAGAACATCGACCTGCTGACGCGCTACGGAACCGACGCCGACGGGGTGCAACTGGACCGTCTAGGCGGCGCGGGTTGGCAGGGCCGCAAGGCCAAGGCCAAGGAGCGCCTGCGGGCCATGGCTGAGGGCCTGATCGCTCTGGCCGCCAAGCGCGCCATGCGGGTGTCCGACGCCATCGTGCCGCCGTCCGGCCTGTTCGACGAGTTCTGCGCCCGCTTCCCCTATGAGGAGACGGACGACCAGTTGAACGCCATCGGCGACGTGCTGGAGGACCTGGGCAAGGGCACGCCTATGGATCGTCTGATCTGCGGCGATGTCGGCTTCGGCAAGACGGAAGTGGCCCTGCGCGCCGCCTTCGTCGTGGCCATGACGGGCCAACAGGTGGCCGTCGTCTGTCCGACGACCCTCCTGGCGCGTCAGCACTACAAGACCTTCAGCGAGCGCTTCGCGGGCTGGCCGATCACCGTGCGGCACCTGTCGCGCATGGTCACGGCCAAGGACGCCAACGAGACGCGCGCGGGCCTGAAGGACGGCACGTTCGAGATCGTCGTCGGCACCCACGCCGTGCTGGCCGAGCAGGTCGGTTTCCGCGATCTGGGCCTGGTGATCGTCGATGAGGAGCAGCACTTCGGCGTCAAGCACAAGGAGAAGCTGAAGTCCCTGCGGGCCGATGTGCACCTGCTGACCCTGACGGCGACGCCCATTCCGCGCACCTTGCAGATGGCGCTGTCGGGCATCCGCGAGATGTCGATCATCGCCACGCCGCCGGTCGATCGTCTGGCGGTGCGGACCTATGTCACGCCGTGGGATCCGGTTCTGGTGCGCGAGGCCCTGCTGCGCGAGAAATACCGCGGCGGTCAGGCCTTCTATGTCGCGCCGCGCCTGAAGGAACTGCCGGAAATCGAGAAGTTCCTGCGCGAGCAGGTGCCCGAAGTGAAGTTCGTCGTCGGCCACGGCCAGATGACCCCGACCCAGCTGGAAGACGTGATGAGCGCCTTCTACGACGGCAGCTATGACGTCCTGGTCTCGACCACCATTGTCGAGAGCGGCATCGACATTCCGACGGCCAACACCCTGATCGTGCACCGCGCCGACATGTTCGGCCTGGCCCAGTTGCACCAGATCAGAGGCCGTATCGGCCGGTCCAAGGCGCGGGCCTTCGCCTATCTGACGACAGATCCCAAGCGCCCCTTGAGCTTGTCGGCCGAGAAGCGTCTGCAGGTGCTGCAGTCGCTGGACAATCTGGGCGCCGGCTTCCAGCTGGCCAGCCACGATCTGGATCAGCGCGGCGGCGGCAACCTGCTGGGCGATGAACAGTCGGGCCATATCCGCGAGGTCGGGGTCGAGCTGTATCAGCAGATGCTGGAAGACGCCGTCGCCGAATTGCGTGAGCAGGGCGAGGCCGTGGCCGACCGGGGCTGGTCGCCATCCATCAACGTCGGTGCGGCGGTATTGATTCCCGAGGCCTATGTGCCGGATCTCAATGTTCGCCTCAGCCTGTACCGCCGTCTGTCGGACGCCGAACGCAGCGAGGACCGCGAAGCCCTGGCCGCCGAACTGATCGATCGGTTCGGCCCGCTGCCGAACGAGGCGCAGCAGCTTCTACGCATCGTCGGCATCAAGGCCAACTGTCGCACGGCCTGCATCGAACGCATCGACATCGGGCCCAAGGGCGCGGTTCTGACCCTGCGCAACAACAGCTTCCCCAACCCGATGGGGCTGGTCGGTCTGATCCAGAAGAACCAGGCCTTCTGGAAGATCCGCCCCGATCAGAAGATCGTGGTGAAGGGCGAGTGGCCCACGCCCGACGACCGTCTGAAGGTCGCCGAGCGGATCACCGCCGATCTGGCGCGCGTTGCGGGAGCCGCTTAACCGCGCCCCTTGATCTGCCGAATGAGGGCGCCGAACAGATTGACGTAGTCGTCGGTCCAGGGCCGAACCTCGGTCGGGGCCAACTTGCGCCAGCGGCCATCGGCCTTGAAGTCGGCCAGGCCTTCGGCGGTCGGAGAGATGACCAGGGCCTCGGTCGAGGCCTCGGCCATTTCAGCGGCATCAGGTCGTTCGACGTAGATCTGATGCAGGTCGGCCGCGCCCAGCTGACGGGCGGCGGCGACCGCCGGCATGGTGATCTCGAGGTTGCGGTTGGACAGGTGCAGCACCACCACGCCGTCGGGTTTCAGCAGGTCCAGATAGCCCCGTATGGCTTCTACTGTCAGCAGATGGGTCGGCACGGCGTCGGAAGAGAAGGCGTCGATGACCAGAAGGTCATAGGTGCCAGGCGCTTCTCTCGCCATCGTCAGGCGAGCGTCGCCGAGGACCGTGCGGATCGGGCCATCGGCGCAATTCGAGATAAATGTGAACCACGACGGATCGCGTGACACGCGGTCGACCATGGGGTCGATCTCGAAGAAGGTCATCTCATCGGCAACGCGTTTATAGGCCGCCATGGCTCCTGAGCCCTGACCCACGATGCCGATCTTGGCGGCAGGGGAACGCCCCTGGATGCGCTGGGCCGCCTGACCCAGCGGTGTCGATGTCGCGTAGTACATGGTGGGGCTGCAGGCGAAGCCGGGCGCGCGGGCCTGGGCGCCGTGCAGGGTGGTGCCATGCATCAGCACATGGACATCGCCGCCCATGGCGTCGTCGCGCGTGATCGCCACGCGCATGACGCCGAAGAAGCTGCGATCGGACAGGTTCCAGTCATAGCCCCGGCCAATATGATGGGCGGACATGGTCATGACGGCGATGATGGCCGTGAACATCACGACTCGATCCCGAATTAGAAATGCGCAGACCGCGCCGACGCCGAGGATGAGCTGGGCCGTCTTCGTCAGACCGAATTCTGTGAAGACGCCGCGCATGGAGGGGCTGTAGCGCATCATCTCGAACAGCAGGGGCACGGAGATGGCGATGGTGAGGGCGGCCGCCATGAGCCAGATCTCGCGCTTGGCGGGACGACTGCCGAGCCAGGGCCGCGCCAGACAGGCCAGGACCAGCACCAGTGGATATTCCAGCACTGTCTCGAACACCGCGGGTGCGATCAGAGCGGTGAAGGCGCCGCCCACGACGCCGCCGAACGACATCAGGAGGTAGAATTCCGTCAACCGATCCGGCGCCGGACGACGCGCAGCCATCTGCTGATGACACATCAGGGTCGTAAAGAAGAAGGCCGCCAGGTGGAGGACGAGCAGAAGAATCCATTGACCGGTCGCCATGCCCACCAGGGCGGTGATCATGATGATGAGCGTCGCCTGCAACATCAGGGTGATGTGCAGCGGAATCCATGGCCGGGTCTGGAAGGCGATCACGAAGGTCAACAGATAGAGGGCCAGCGGGGCGACCCATAGGAAGGGCGCCGAGGCCACGTCGGTCGAAAGGTGGGCGGTGACTCCCAGCATCAGGCTGGACGGTGCAGCGGCCAGCAGGACCAGAATGCCTTTTTCGCGCCACGACAGGGGCGGGCTCACAGCCAGGGGGGCAGGTTCGGGCGTGTTCTGGATACGACGGCGCCAAACCACAGCCGCCAGTCCCACCACCAGCAGGAGGAACAGGACATAGCCGCCTGTCCAGCCTGTCCTCTGGCTCGACAACGACATCAGCGGCTCGATCAGGGCCGGATAGGCGAGCAAGGCCAGAAAGCTGCCAAGGTTGGAGGCGGCGTAGAGGACATAGGGATTCTGGCCATCGGCATGGCCGGCGCGCACGCGCGCGTACCAGGCCTGCAACAGCGGCGCGGTGGCCGACAGGACGGCGAACGGAGCTCCGACCGACAGGGCCAGGGTCGCCAGCAACCAGGCGCTAGGCGCAGCGGGATCAGGCTCGCCCAGCATGCCGCTGATCTGCAGCGGCAGGAACAAGGCTGCCGCCAGAAGCAGGGCGAGGTGGATCGCGGCCTGCCACTTCAATAACCGAACGCGCTGCAACAGGTGGGCGTAGCCGTAACCGATCAGAAGCGTGGTCTGGAAGAATACCATTGAGGTATTCCACACCGAGGGTGATCCCCCCAGCATCGGCAGGACCAGCTTGGTCACCATCGGCTGGACGACAAAAACGAGTGACGCCGACGTGAATATGGCGACGGCGAACAGCGCGGGTGTTATCGCGTCGCCCTTGCGAAGGGCCGTCGTCATGGTGGAATCGGTCATTAGCGATCCGCTGGCACTGGCGTTGTCGTCCGACTCGCCCCCTGGCGGCAGGTTTAGACCGACTCGCGGATGGAGCGCACAGTCATGTTGCCGCAAGATATCGAGGCGTCGGCGGCCGCCGTGATCCAGGCGGCGCTGAAGGCGGGGGTGATGGTCGCCACGGCGGAAAGCTGCACCGGGGGGCTGGTGTCCGCTGCGCTGACTGCAATCGCCGGCTCGTCTGCCGTGCTGGACCGCGGCTTTGTCACCTACAGCAATGAGGCGAAGGCCGAGCTTCTGGGTGTTTCTGACGCGCTGCTGAGCGAGTTCGGGGCGGTATCGGAGCCTGTCGCACGGGCCATGGCCATGGGCGCGGTCGCGCGATCAAGGGCCGCGGTGTCGGTATCGATCACCGGCGTGGCAGGGCCCGGCGGCGGTTCGGTCGAAAAGCCCGTGGGTCTGGTGCATTTCGCCGCCGTCGCCCGCGACGGCGCTGTGGTGCATGTCGCGCGACGATTTGGCGACATCGGGCGTGGAGAGGTGAGGATGGAAAGCGTCCGTATCGCGCTGGCTTTGCTTCTGGACGCGGTGTCGACTTGAGCGAGGTCCTCATCGATGCAAGAGGGCACCGCTGCCCGGTGCCGAGCCTGAGGCTGCGCAAGGCGATGGAAGGCCTGGCCCCCGGTGTTCGATTGACCTTGCAGGCGACCGATCCGATGGCCCGGATCGACGTGCCCTATCTGATGGCGGATCTCGGCGGGGTGGTCTGTGACGTCAGTGAGCAGGACGGGGTGCTGACAATCACAGTCGAGACTGGCGCCGCTCCGAAAGGTTGACGATCGATCCGGCGGTTTCGATTTCCGGCTCTTCCGGCTTCCAGGCGATTTCCAATTCGGTGGCGAAGGCGCCGCCATAAAAGATGGCGTTGACGTTCCACGACAGCCAGATCAGCAGCACCACGACAGCGCCGACCGAGCCGTAGGTCGCACCCAGTTGAGCGATCTGTTCAACATAGATGGCGCAGAGCCACGAGAAGAAGCTGGACATGACGGTGGCGATCAACCCGCCCATGATCGCCGCCTTCCACGCCACCCGGGTCGCATGGGACATGGCGTAGCGATAGAGCATGGTCAGGCCCAACCACAGGCCCAGCGCCGGCCATAGGCCGTCCAGAGGCAGGACCAGCAGGCCGACGGGATCCTGGGCATGGGTGTGCTCCAGCAGCCGTGAGGTCACGACCGCGCCAGAGACGATGGTGAACAGGACGAAGGC
Source organism: Brevundimonas sp. NPDC058933 (assembly GCF_049315965.1). Taxonomy (NCBI): domain Bacteria; kingdom Pseudomonadati; phylum Pseudomonadota; class Alphaproteobacteria; order Caulobacterales; family Caulobacteraceae; genus Brevundimonas; species Brevundimonas sp. NPDC058933. Next base: position 591,106 of record NZ_JBMOSL010000001.1, on the reverse strand, counting down.
GGCCAGGGCGACGAGAAAGGCCAGCATGTTGAACTTGAAGAAGCCGTGCGGCTCCGTCTCGTCGTGAATCAGGTTGAGCCCCGCGAGCAAGGCCTTGAAGCCCCGGTGGGCGGCATAGGCGCCGATCACCAGCGCCAACGCGCTCTGCGCCGATACCGTGCGCGCCGAGGCGTTCGCCAGTCGGTCAATCTCGTTCAGGAAGATGGAACGCGCGGCGTGCGGCACGACGTCGGCAAGAGCCGCCGCCTGTTCGCTCACCTGACCGATTGAAAGGACAACCTTGTAAAAACCGATGAGGATGGCGATGGCGGGAAAGACCGCCAGCAGAGCGAAAAAGGAGACCCCGCCCGTATAGAGCATGACGTCACGCCCCCAACTGCGGGTAAAAGCGCGAACCGCCAGCTTGCCCCAGAAAAGGGGCAGGGCCGTCAATCGGATTTGTTGGTTCAAGCCAGGGCCTCGGCAGTCGTCAAAGCGACCGATTAACCTCATTCGGTCCAGGGTGGAACCCTAGGGCGGTTGCTTTGGGTTTGGTCCGTCGTCCGGCGCGCTTGCCATTGCTAGATCGGGGCCGTGGTCACTATCATGAGCCGTGCCTGGAGTATCGGCGTCGGGGGCGAGCCGTTCAGGCCGGGGGAGAGAAGTTTGGATTCCGATCCGCGCGTATTGATCGTCGCCGTCGACGACGCCTTGGTGGGGCCGCTGTGTGAAGGGCTGGACCGTCTGGGATGGCCCACCATGACAGCGCGGACGCTTGAGGCCGCATTGCATGCCCTGACCGACTTGACGGTTGACGCCGCCATTGTGGAGGCGCGCGGGCTGGACGGCCCGGCGGTTGTTGCACGGCTGAGAGATGCCGCAGCACCTCGCTATCTGCCAATCCTGCTCATCGACGCCGGGGAGGCCGCCACTAGCGGCGCGGATCTGACAATGTCGTCGCCGCCGCATCCGGCCCAGGCTGCATTGCGTCTGGATCAACTTACGCGGGCTGGGATCGCGGAAGAAGAATTCCGGCTGAGGCAGGCGACATTCGCCGCCCACGGCGTGACGCTGCAAGCACCCGATGTGGGCGAAACGCCCTTGCAGATCTTGACCGCAGGTGCGGCGGATCGCCGATTTCTGGCCCTGTCCAACGCCTTGATGGCGGCGGGGGCCGAGGTGGTCGCCGCGCCGACGCCCTACACAGCCTTTGACTACCTGCACGAGCGCGCCTTTGACGCCGCCATACTTTGGGGTGGCCAGGAACATGCGCCTGCGCTGTCGATCGCCTCTGGCATGAAGCGCAATACGCGTCTCTATCATATCCCGCTGGTCCTCTATCTGCGCGGCGCTGGCGAGGTAGAACTGGCCGATCTGTTCCGACGGGGTTTTGCTGACGTGGCGGCGGCGGAAACACCGGAGGACGAGACGGCCGGGCGGGTGCTGGCTCTGGCGCAAAACCATCGACGCCGTCAGGCGATTCGCCGCGCGCTGGATTCAGTGCGCGGATCGGATCTGATGGACGCCGCCACGGGCCTGTTCACGCGCGATCTGTTCGCATCACACCTGGCGCGGGTGGCCGAGGGCGCGCGGTCGCGCAATCGCGCCCTGTCGGTCTGCGTTCTGAGAGTAGCCGAGCGTGAGCCGGTGTCCCAGGCGCGCGGCGGCGGCTGGCTGGACCGGGCCATGCCTCAGATCGGCGCCATGGTGTCGCGTCTGGTGCGGGTCGAGGATACGGCCGCGCGTTTGGGGCCTGAATTGTTCGCCCTCGTGCTGCCGGCGACGGGCGGCGGCGCGGCGCGGCTGGCGGCGGAACGAATCTCGGCGGTCATCGCCTGTACGGCGTTCGACGCCGGCAAGGACCGCTCGCCATTCGTGGTCGAGTTCGACGTGGGCGTGGCCGAAATGCAGGAGAGCGAAACGCCCGCCGCCGTTCTGGAACGGGCGTCGGCCGACCTGCCAAGAAACTAGCCCGGCGTCTCTACCAGCACTACTGCCTGAGCGGCGAGGCCCTCGCTGCGGCCGGTGAAGCCCAGACCCTCGGTCGTGGTGGCCTTGACGCTGACCGCATCCAGCGGAAGGTTCAGCAACTCGGCAAGGCGCTCGCGCATGGCCTGACGGTGCGGCTTCACCTTGGGTTGTTCACAGATCAATGTGACGTCGACATTGACGATCCGCCCGCCGCGCGCAGCCACGCGCTCGGCGGCGTAAACCAGGAAGCGGTCGGAAGAAGCGCCCTTCCACTTCGGATCGCTGGGCGGGAAGTGGTCGCCTATGTCGCCGTCGGCGATGGCGCCGAGGATGGCGTCCGTCAGGGCGTGCAGGCCCGCGTCAGCGTCGGAATGACCGATCAGGGTCTGGTCGTGCGGGATCTCGACGCCGCAAAGCCAGACGGATGTACCCGGTCCCCATCGATGGACGTCATAGCCTTGGCCTATGCGGATGGTCTTGGGCAGCAGGGCCTCGGCCATGGCGAAATCCTCAGGATAGGTCAGTTTCATCAATCGGGCGTCGCCCTCGACCAGCCGGACGCGGCCCCCGGCGCGTTCGACCACGGCGGCCTCGTCAGTGGGGGCGTCGGCGTAGGTCCAGGCGGTATAGGCGTCGCGGATGGTCTTCAGGCGGAAGGCTTGCGGCGTCTGGGCGCGCCACAGGCCGTCGCGATCGACCCCGCCGACGACCAGGCCTTCGACGCCGCGACGCAGGCTGTCGGACACGGGCAGAGCGGGCAGGGCGCCGTCGGCCTCGTTCATGGCCTCCAGCAGGCGGTCGATCACGGCCGCGCTGAGGAAGGGGCGGGCCGCATCGTGGATCAGCACCGGAACATCGTCGGCGCACTCTAACGCGGCGAGACCGGCGCGAACCGAGCCGGCCCGCGTGGCGCCGCCTGCCACCGCTCTCCAACCCGACAGACCGATCAGGGCCTCGGCGGCGCGCGGCTCGGCGCCGGGGGCGACCACGACGACGACCGAATCGGCGCCTGCGGCCAGCAGGGCCTCCACCGACCAGCGCACCATCGGCCGGCCGCCGACGGCCCGCCACTGCTTGTCTCCACCGGCCCTGGAGCCCGAGCCGGCGGCCACTACGATTGCTGAGAATGCCATGTCGGCCTTCTAAGCGCCCCAGTTCCGCTTGACGAGAGGCTCAACAGTCGGCGGTAAGGGCGGCATGAACGCAGGATTGCAAATCGGAGACGTGCGGATCGCCGGGCGGGTGCTGATGGCCCCGATGACCGGGATCACGGACCTGCCGTTTCGGCTGCTCGCATCTAAGCTGGGCGCAGCCTATGTGGCCACAGAGATGGTGGCCTCGGCCGAACTGGCGCGCGGTCGGCCCGACGTGGTGCGCCGGGCCGCGGTCGGCGGCGGTCTGCCGCTGACGGTGATCCAGTTGGTGGGCCGCGATCCCGAGACCATGGCCGAGGGCGCGCGTATGGCCGAGGCGGCGGGCGCGGACATCATCGATCTGAATTTCGGCTGCCCGGCCAAGGAAGTGACCGGATCGGCCTGCGGCTCGGCCCTCATGCGGACGCCCGATCTGGCCTGTCGTCTGATGGAGGCGGCGGTCAAGGCTGTCAGCCGCCCGGTGACGGTCAAGATGCGGTTAGGCTGGGACGATGAGAACCGTAACGCCGCCGAGCTGGCGCGCCGGGCCGAGAGCCTGGGCGTCCAGGCGGTCACGGTCCACGGCCGCACCCGCAAGCAGTTCTATACGGGTCAGGCTGACTGGAGCGCAGTGGGCGAGGTCAAGGCGGCCGTGTCCTCAATCCCCATCATCGTCAATGGCGACATCATCACGGCAGACCAGGCGCGTGAGGCCCTGGCGCAATCGGGCGCGGACGCCCTCATGCTGGGCCGCGGCGTTTACGGTAGACCGTGGCTGGCGGCGCATCTTGACCGTGCGCTGGCCGACGGCACGCAGTTGCAGGAGCCGGGTCGCGAGGAGCGGCTGGACATTGTCGTCGAGCATCTGCGGGCCTCGGTCGCTTTCTACGGCCTGCCGCTGGGGCTGAAAATGTTCCGCAAGCACCTTGGTTGGTACGTCGAGCAGGCGCCCTGGCCGGAAGACCCGCTGGAACGGCGCGCGGCCAAGGCGCGGCTCTGTCGCCTGGATACGCCGGAGGAGGTCGAGCATGGGCTCTCGGCGCTTTGGTTGCCTGCGGTGGATCAATTCAGCAACTCGGGTGTTGAAAATCTGCCACAGCTGGTCGAAGCTGCGAGGTAATGACGGATACCCCCGCCACGCAGACTGAAGGTCAAAGCTCCGAGCGATCGCTCTGGGGGCGGCTTTCTGGCAGTCGCGTGCGGGCTCTGTTCGGCACGGCCTACGCCGTCGCCTTTCTGATCACGGCCGCAGCGATTTGGCTGGTCGCCATTGCGCCTGGCGCAACGGCGGGCGGCGACGCGCGCACGGCTGCTAGTCGCGCAGTCCTGTTCATCCTTCTGGGCAATCTGGTGCTGATAGGCGGCCTGGCGGCGGTGATCGGCGGACGCGTGCTGCGCCTGACGCAAAATCGAAATGATCCTGGAGCGCGGCTGCATCTGCGCTTCGTCACCCTGTTTTCGCTGGTGGCGGTCGTGCCGGCGGTTCTGATCGCTCTGGTGTTCGGCGTTCTGGTCAATCGAGGCGTGGATCAGTGGTTCAGCACCAATGTCCGTTCGGCGGTCGAAAACGGCGCCGAGATCGGGCGCGCCTATGTAGCCGACGTCGGCGCAGGACTGGAGGTCGATCTGGAGACCATGTCCACCGAGCTGGGCGGGGTGCGCACCCTTTTCGACAACCGGATCCAGTTTTCGCGTGCCTTGGCCCAGATCGGCGACTTCTTCGGCTATCCGGCGCTTTATATTCTGGACGGTGATGGCGCGGTGTTGGCCAGTGGTGAGCAGCCCGGCGCGCCGCCCTATGTCGCGCCGCCGCGCGAAGCCTTTGAAACCGTGGCGGCGGGCGAGGTCGCGCCGACGACCGTGACCGAAAACCCCGACATGGTGCGAGCCCTCTATCCGCTGCCCGACTACGGCAAGGCCTATCTCTATGTCGTGCGGCCGCTGGCTCCCGGCCTGATCCAGAGAATGCGTAATGGCGAGGAATCCATCGCCGCCTATCGAGCCGCTGAGGAAAGCCGGGCGCGGATCCAGGCGGCTTTTGCACTTAGCTATCTAGAGACCGCATTGCTGGTGCTGGTGGGGGCGGTCTGGCTGGCCATGTCGGCGGCGAGCTCGATTTCGGCGCCGATCGGCCGCCTGGTGAAGGCGGCGGATCAGGTGGCTGGCGGTGATCTGAGCGCCCGCGTGGATAACACGGGGGCCCCTTCCGAACTGGTCGTATTGTCCGAAGCCTTCAACCGGATGACGGGAGACATCATGGCTCAGCAGGCGGCGCTGAAGGCCGCCAGCGACGATGCTCAGGGGCGCAGCCGTTTCATCGAGACGGTGCTGTCAGGCGTCAGCGCGGGGGTCATCGGTCTGGATCGTCTGGGCCGGATCTCCGCCATCAACGATAGCGCCAGTCAGCTGTTGGCGGTCAGCGTCGCCGAGGTTCAAGGTCGTCTCCTGGCGGAGGTGGCGCCGGAACTGGCCGAGTTGTCCGAACGGGCGGAAGCGCATATCGAGGAAGACATCGATGTCAGCCGCTATGGCGAGACGCGCCGCCTGCGAGTCCGCATCGAAGGCGGGCAGGGCGGCGAGATGGTGCTTACCTTTGACGACATCACTCGTCTGGTGACGGCCCAGCGAAACGCCGCCTGGCGCGACGTGGCGCGCCGCATTGCTCATGAGATCAAGAACCCGCTGACGCCGATCCAGTTGTCGGCGGAAAGGCTTCGACGAAAATATCGCGCTCAGGTGGGCGACGACGTGGAAGTTTTCGATCGCTGCACAGAGACCATCATCCGTCAGGTCGGCGACATTGGCCGTATGGTGGACGAGTTCTCGTCCTTCGCCCGGATGCCCGCGCCGCGTTTCACCCGTGAGAACCCGGCCGAGATGCTTCGCGAGGCGGTCTTCGCCCAGCGTGTTGCGGCGGCGGACATCGGTGTGGAACTGATCGAGCCCCTGCCTGACGTGGTGCTGCAATGTGACGGCCGAATGGTCGGACAGGCCCTGGCTAACATCCTGAAGAACGCCGGCGAGGCCGTTTCCGCCAAGCGGCAACGGGAGCCGTCGCAAGCGGCGACGACGGGTATTATCGCGCGGCTGACGGTGGATGGAGGTATCGCCACCTTCGCCATCGAGGACGACGGGATCGGTCTACCCGCCAAGGATCGCGATCGTCTGACCGAACCCTACGTGACGACGCGCGAGAAGGGCACGGGCCTGGGCCTGGCCATCGTCAAGCGTATCTGTGAAGACCACGGCGGCGAGCTGAAGCTGGCCGACGCCGAAACATTGTCAGGCGCCCGCGTTTGCCTGATTTTTCCCCTGACCCAAGACAGCAAGGCTGCTCACCGTGCCCCCGGCGCGGCGCGAGCGGCGGAGTAGAGAGGCGTCATGCGCAATACCGGTGCCGACATTCTGGTCGTGGACGACGAAGCGGATATCCGCGAACTGGTCTCTGGCCTGCTCGAGGATGAGGGCCATTCGGTTCGCGTCGCCGCCAACTCGGACGAGGCCCTCGCCGCGATACGGGCGCGTAAGCCCTCGCTGGCTGTGCTTGATATCTGGATGCAGGGCGGGGGTCTGGACGGGCTGGAACTGCTCGACGTGGTCAAGGGTCTTGATGAGGACCTGCCTGTGGTCATGATCTCGGGCCACGGCAATATCGAAACCGCCGTCAGCGCCCTGAAACGCGGCGCCTATGATTTCATCGAAAAGCCGTTCAAGTCGGATCGGTTGGTGGTGGTGGTCGAACGCGCGCTGGAAGCCGCGTCTTTGAGGCGTGAAAACCGTCGTCTGCGGGCCCAGACCATGGCGCCGACAGGGCTCATCGGAAAATCTGCGGCGGCGCAGTTGCTACGGGGCACCATCGCCAAGGTTGCGCCGGCTAACAGCCGCGTCCTGATTTCTGGCCCCCCGGGCTCTGGCAAGGAACTGGTGGCGCGGCAGATTCACGACGCCAGCCCGCGCGCCAAATCCGAGTTCGTGGCCATCTCGGCCGCAGGGATGACGCCTGAACGTCTCGATGTCGAACTGTTCGGCGAGGAGGGCGGCGACGGGCGTCCCCGCAAGATCGGGGTGTTCGAGCGCGCCCACAACGGCACCCTCTATCTGGACGATGTGGGCGACATGCCTCGCGAGAGCCAGAGCCGTATCCTGCGTGTGCTGGTCGAGCAACGCTTCCGTCGCGTGGGCGGCGAGCAGGATGTGCAGGTCGATGTGCGTGTCGTGACCTCTACCGCGCGGGACCTGAAGATCGAAATCGCCGAGGGACGGTTCCGCGAGGATCTGTTCCACCGCCTCAACGTCGTGCCCATCCGAGTCCCGCCGCTGTCCGAGCGCCGCGAGGACATCAGCGAACTGATCGAATATTTCGTCGACAACCTGTCGGCGTCGCAGGGCTTGCCGCATCGTCGGGTGGCGGATGACGCCCTGGCGGTGCTTCAGGTTCATCCCTGGCCCGGAAATGTTCGCCAGCTTCGCAATAACGTCGAGCGGCTGCTGATCCTGGCGACGGGCGACCCGGACGAAGCGATCACCGCCGACATGTTGCCGCAGGAGGTGGCGTCGTCGGGCGGGGCCTCGTCGCTGGGCGCCGACCGCATCATCGCCCTGCCTCTGCGCGAGGCGCGCGAAGTGTTCGAGCGGGACTATCTGGCGGCGCAGATCATGCGTTTCGGCGGAAATATCTCGCGCACGGCCGCCTTCATCGGCATGGAAAGATCCGCGCTGCACCGCAAACTGAAGTCGCTGGGCGTTTCGCCCGCCCGCGGCGGAGACGACGAAGAGGGAGAGGGGGCCTGATGTCCAGAATTGCCTACGTCAACGGGACCTATCAGGCCCACAACGGCGCCACGGTTCACATCGAGGACCGCGGTTTCCAGTTCGCCGATGGCGTCTATGAGGTCTGGTCGGTATTCGACGGCAGGCTGGCCGATTTCGAAGGCCACATGAGCCGTCTGGCGCGCAGCCTGACCGAGCTGCGAATCCCCATCCCCATGACCGCTCAGGCCCTGGAGCGCGTGCTCAAGGAGACCATCCGACGCAACCGGGTGCGCAACGGCATCGTCTACCTGCAGGTCACGCGCGGCACTTCGCCGCGCGATCACGCCTTCCCGAAGGATACGCCGCCCAGCGTCATCGTCACCTCCAAGACCATCGACCTGTCCAAGGGCGAATCCCTGGCGGCCAAGGGCGCGGCGGGCGTGACCATGCCCGACATCCGCTGGGGCCGTTGCGACATCAAGACTGTGGGCCTGCTGCCCAACGTTCTGGCCAAGCAGGCCGCGCGTGAGAAGGGCGCCTATGAATGTCTGATGGTCGATGACATGGGCTTGGTGACCGAGGGTTCGTCCACCAACGCCTGGATCGTTGACGAGAACGGCAAGTTGCGCACCCGCGATACCCAGGCGAATATCCTGCGCGGCATCACTCGCACGGCCATTTTGAAACTGGTCGAGGCCGAAGGCATCGAACTGGACGAACGCCCTTTCAGCGTCGACGAAGCCAAGCGGGCAAGGGAAGTCTTCGTCACAGCGGCCAGTTCCTTCGTCATGCCTCTCGTGTCGCTGGACGGCGCGAAGATAGCGGACGGCAAGCCCGGCCCCATCGCGACGCGTTTGCGCGAAGTCTATCTTGAACAGGCGCGTCGAGAGGCCATTTAGGGCGTTGCCGCGACTGCGAAGGCGCGTCTAAGGTTACGTGCGGACCGACGAGTCCGCACCGGCTGCCAGCCGGCGAAAAAGAACCAAGAACAGGACCAACCTGCCATGTCGCAAGACAAACGACAAAACCTTCAGGACACCTTCCTCAACAGCGTCCGCAAGACCAAGACGCCGCTGACCATCTTTCTGGTCAATGGCGTCAAGTTGCAGGGCATCGTGACCTGGTTTGACAACTTCTGTGTGCTGCTGCGTCGCGATGGCCAGTCGCAGCTCGTCTATAAGCACGCCATTTCGACCATCATGCCCTCCGCGCCCGTGCAACTGTACGAGCCGGACGCTGAAGAAGACTGATTGACCTCCAAGCATATCGACCACACCGTCCCGCTGATCCGGGCGGTCGTCATTCATCCCGATCGCCGTTCAGACAGCCCTAGACTGGCCTCCGAACGGCTTGAGGAAGCGGCGGGCCTGGCCCGCGCGCTGGACCTCGACGTCCGCGCCGAAGAGATCGTGCGCCTGCGTTCCACCGCGCCCGCGACCCTGTTCGGCTCGGGCAAGGTCGAGGAACTGGCTTCACTCGTGCGCGCCGCCGACGCCGAGGCCGTCGTCATCGACGACGACCTGTCGCCGGTGCAGCAGCGCAATCTGGAGAAGGCGTGGGAGGTGAAGGTCATCGACCGCACCGGCCTGATCCTTGAGATTTTCGGACGTCGCGCGCGGACCAAGGAGGGGCGGCTGCAGGTCGAACTGGCCCGGCTGGACTATGAGCGCTCGCGCCTAGTCCGCACCTGGACCCACCTGGAGCGCCAGCGTGGCGGCACAGGCTCGACCGGCGGTCCGGGCGAAACCCAGATCGAACTGGACCGGCGCCTGATCGCCGACCGCATCGTGCGTCTGAAGGCCGAACTGGAAGAGGTGCGTCGCACGCGCGGTCTGCATCGCAAGGCCCGCAAGAAGGTCCCGTTCCCGTCGGTGGCGCTGGTCGGTTACACCAATGCCGGCAAGTCGACCCTGTTCAACCGGCTGACCGGGTCCGAGGTCTTCGCCAAGGACCTGCTGTTCGCCACCCTGGACACGACCCAGCGCACCATTCGCCTTCCGCAGGGCCGCCCGGCCATCATCGCCGATACTGTGGGCTTCATCTCCGACCTGCCGCACGAACTGGTCGAAAGCTTCCGCGCCACGCTGGAAGAGGTGGGCGAGGCCGACCTGATCCTGCACGTCCGCGACATCGCCTCCCCCGACAGCGACGCCCAGGCCAAGGACGTCGAGGCGGTGCTGGAGCAGATCCCGACGCCGGAAGGCAAGACCCGCCGCATCCTGGAAGTCTGGAATAAGACCGACCTTCTGGACGCCGACGTGCGAGAGGCGGTTCTGGGGCAGGCCGAACGTCTGGCGCGTGAGGGCAAGGCGGTCGCCGTCTCGGCCTGGACGGGCGAGGGGATCGAACCCTTGCGCGAGACCATCGCCGCCCTGATCGACGATGATCCCGAGACGCGCTTGACGCTGCAACCGGATCAAGGCGAAGCTCTGGCCTGGCTGTACGAGAACGGTCGCGTGACCTTCCGCGATACGGACGCTGACGGTCGGACCTATCTGGTTGTGAGACTGCACCCGGCGGCGCTTGGACGGCTGGAGCGGCTCTACCCCGACATCGTCGACTGATCCCATGCATGTGATCGAGACCATCCTCTTCCTGCTTCTGGCCGTGGTGCTGTCGGGCTGGGTGGCGCGGATCACGCGGATCGCCCTGCCTCTGGTGCAGATCGCGCTGGGGGCAGGCGTGGTCTTGATCACAGGCGAAGCGGTAGATCTGCGGCCTGACATCTTCTTCCTGCTGTTTCTGCCGCCGCTACTGTTCGTGGACGGTTGGCGTATCCCCAAGGAGGCCCTGTTCCGAGACCGGGTAGTCATTCTGGAACTGGCGCTGGGTCTGGTGGTCTTCACCGTCGTGGGCCTGGGCTTCCTGATCCACTGGATGATCCCGGCCATGCCGCTGACCGTGGCCTTTGCCCTGGCCGCCATCCTGTCGCCGACCGATCCGATTGCGGTCTCGGCCATCGCCTCGCGCTCGCCGATACCCAAGCGCCTGATGCATATCCTGGAAGGCGAGTCGTTGCTGAACGACGCCACCGGCCTGACCTGCATGCGGATCGCCGTCATTGCGGCCACGACCGGCGCCTTCTCTCTGACCAGCGCCGTTGGAACCTTCGCCTGGTTGGCGTTGGCGGGTGTGGCGGTCGGCGTGGCTGTGACCCTCGCTATCGGCTTGTTGAAGGGCTGGATCAGCCGTCGCTGGGGCGAGGACGTCGGCGGTCAGATCCTGATCAGCCTGCTGATCCCGTTCGCCGCCTATCTGGCCGCTGAGGCGGTCCACGCTTCCGGCATTCTGGCGGCCGTGGCGGCCGGCGTGACCATGAGCTTTACCGAGCGTCAGGGTTCGGCCATGGCGGCGACGCGCATCCGGCGCGCCGTCGTCTGGGACACGGTGCAGTTCGTGGCCAACGGTCTGATCTTCGTCATCCTGGGTGAACAGATGCCGTCGATCATGGCGCGCGCCGCCGAGGTTATCCAATCGACCCATCACAAGGAGGTCTGGTGGCTGGCGGTCTATGTCGTCGCCATCGTGGCGGCGCTGGCGACCCTCCGCTTCGTCTGGGTGTGGACGTCGCTGAAGCTGACACTGTTCCGCAAGCGCGGCAAGAACGCGCCGCCCAAGGTCGGCTTGCGGCTGGTGGCCGTCATGTCGCTGGCGGGGGTGCGCGGCGCCATCACGCTGGCGGGCATCCTGACCCTGCCGTTTGTGTTAGGCGACGGCACGCCAATGCCCGCTCGTAACTTGGCTATCTTCCTGGCGGCGGGGGTGATCATCGTCTCCCTGGTGCTGGCGACCGTGGCCTTGCCGCGACTGCTGAAGGGCATCGAACTGCCGCCCGAGCCGTCGCATCTGGAGGAAGAAGATCGTTCGCGCGTCGCCGCCGCCTCGGCCGCCATGCGGGCTATCGAAGATCGGCAGCACGCCATGGCCGAGGGGCGGAACAACCCGGACCTTTATGCCGAGACGGCCGCCCGGTTGATGGAAGTCTATCGTCAGCGCATCGAGGCGCGCACTCATGTCGAGGGGGATGACGTCACGCTGGCCCGGCAGGCGGATGAGATCGAGCGTCACCTTCGTCTGGCTGGTCTCGGGGCGGAACGCGCGGAACTGGTGCGGCTGGGACGGATGCGACTGGTCGATGAAGAGACAGCACGCAAGTTGATCCGCGAGGTGGACCTTCAGGAACTGCGCTACGTCTGAGGCTCGGTTGCGATCCAGGCTCCCAGGTCAGCATAGCTGTGGAACACCTGATGCGCGCCTGCGCTTGCAAGGCCCTCAGCATGACCGTTGCGAACGTGTCCGCCGGCGCACAGCCCGGCAACCGTCATACCCGCCGCAACGCCTGCGAGGGCGCCGGTCGGGCTGTCCTCTATCACCAGCGTGCGGGACGGGGCCACGTTCATCACCCGGGCAGCGAACAGGAACAGGTCGGGATGCGGCTTGCCCCGGTTAACGTGGACGGCAGCGCTGAAAATCGGTCCGTCGAAATCCTCATAAGCATTGAAGCGGCGCAGGCCCATTTCGATCCAGTCAGGCGGGCTGGACGACGCAATGCAGCGGCGCTCGGACCGCGCATCTAAAAAGGCTTCGAAGCCAGCGACACTTCTGAGCTCGCGTCCTGCGCGCTCATGACAGCGCCGGGTCCATTCTTCACGCACCCCAGGCGGGCAGGGCACGCCTAGCCGCTCGGTTATGATAGCTTCGCAATCCAGCCACCGCTTGCCGAGATAGCTGGCCAAGGCGTCATCCAGTGACGTCGGCAGGCCGATTTCGCTGAGCAACTCAGCCATGATGGCGTTGTTCAGCAACTCGCTGTCAGCAATGACGCCGTCATAGTCGAAGATTATGAGGTCAAACGGACCGTTCATCCCGCCCCTTTGGCTGCCTTCTCCGCCGCCTTGGCGGCGTCCCACAGGGCGTCCATTTCGGCCAGGTTCGACTGTTCCGGGGTGCGGCCGTCCTTGGCCAGTGCGGCTTCGATGAAGCCGAAGCGGCGGATGAATTTGGCGTTGGCGGCGCGCAGGGCGTCTTCGGGTTCGACCTCCAGCTTGCGCGCCAGGTTGGCGACGACGAACAGCAGGTCGCCCAGTTCCTCGCGCGCCTTGTCCTTGTCGCCGGCGGCGATCTCGACGCGCAACTCCTCGACCTCCTCGGCCAGCTTGTCGAAGACCTCGTCGGTGGAGGGCCAGTCGAAGCCGACGCGGCCCGCGCGCTTGGTCAGCTTGGCGGCGCGGGTCAGGGCGGGCAGGCCGACCGGAACATCGTCCAGCACGCCGTGCTGCGCCTTGGCCTGGCGCTCTGCGGCCTTGATGTCCTCCCATCGGGCCTTCTGGGCCGAGCCGCTGGGCTTGGCGTCTTCCTCGCCAAAGACGTGCGGGTGGCGGCGGATCAGCTTGTCGGCCATGGCGTCGGCCACGTCGTCAAAGGCGAAATGCCCGGCTTCTTCGGCCATGCGGGCGTGGAAGACGACCTGAAACAGCAGGTCGCCCAGTTCGACCTTCAACTCCTCCATGTCGGCGCGCTCTATGGCGTCCGCGACCTCGTAGGCCTCCTCGATCGTATAGGGGGCGATGGTCGCGAAGGTCTGCTCCACGTCCCAGGGGCAACCGCCGTTCGGATCGCGCAGGCGAACCATGATCTCTTTCAGGCGGTCGACGGATTGGGTCATTCAGGCGGTCCCGGCGTCGCGGGCCGCCAGGGCCGCGCGGATTTCATCGTGCCGCTGGGGCGTCAGGGGATAGCCCTTCAGCACCCAGGCGGCCGCCGCCAGTAGCAGGCCCGGGACGGCGATGAACAGGATTTGCAACGCCAGCAGCGAAAACTCGCTGTTGCCCTCAGGTCCCGGCAGAGCCTTGAACCCCACCCATTGCAGGATGAGGTAGGGGACCAGGGCCACGACGTGGCCGATCTTGGTCGTGGCCGACAGGATGGAGAACATCAGGCCGGTGCGGTCCACGCCCGTCTCCAGGCGAACCTCGTCGCCTGCGTCCGCCATCATGGCCCGCAGCAGGAACAGACCCGCTGCATAGGGCAGGCCGGCGATGAACATGACCACGGCGGTCAGGGCGAAGTTGCCGCCGGGGACCAGGGTGGCGGCTATATAGAGGCCGGCGAAGATCAAGCTGGCCACGGCCAAAGCGCGGTCCTTGCCGATCCTGGTCGCCAGCCAGGCCCATATCGGCGCCCCGACCAGCCCCGCCACGAAATAGAACAGCATGAAGAGCGACGCCTGGGTGTGGTCGTAACCCTTGATCTGACCGAAGAAAAAGAACAGCAGGGAGCCGGTGATGCCGGGGGCGACGCCCAGCAGCAGGTCGGCGATCAGCAACTGGCGCACCGTCTTCATCTTGAACAGGGCCAGATAGGCCTTGGGCCCGCCATGCGGCGCAGCGCCGACGTTCATCGGTTCCGGCACGACAAACATGGCGAGACCGATGGTAACGGGCAGGGCGATCAGGATGGCCCAGCCCATGATCCGCACGCCGTCGGCGTAGTCGCCGATGCCGGTCTTCACCACCACGGTCGGCAGGATCAGGATCAGGATGACGCCGATGATGTTGAACACCTGCCACCAGCCATAGACACGGCTACGCTGGTCGTATTGCGGCGCCAGAACCGCCGCCCAGCCCAGCTGGCCCAGAGTGCCGATGGAGAAGCCGAGGTAGAGGACCAGCAGCCAGGCGAACAGATAGGCGGGGCCCGCGCCCGGCTGGACCAACACGAACATCATCAGCGCCGACAGCATCAGGATCGGCGTCGAGACGATCATCCAGGGGCGATAGCGGCCGAACCGCGTCTTGGTCTTGTCCATGCCCCAGCCGATGAAGGGGTCGAAGATGATGTCGATCAGCCGCACCGCCATGAAGACGGCGGCCACCACGCCCAACTCCAGCCCGACGTGCGTGGCGTAGAATTCCGGCAGGGTGACGGGCAGGGCGACGCCGAAGGCCGCCAGCGGCAGGCAGGGCCCCGAAAAGGCGGCCAGAATAGCGTTGGAGCGACGGGGAGCGTCAGCGGCGGCGACAGATGACATCAGGGGTCCGAACATGGTCGGCCTGAGTCGGCCGCAGCTTCACCATGCCGGTTTTCTGCCAACAGGCGAAGACGCCCTTGCGGTTCCCGGGAAGCTGAGGCCTGCTGTCCCTATGTCAGTGCGATTTGCGATCCTTGCTGCGGCGTTTTTCGTGGCTCTCGGCGGCGCCGGAGCGGCGAAGGCCGACGCCCAGATTTGCGACCGGCCCACAAGCGCCTGGGACAGCGCGGCCCAGGCCAACGGGATTTCGCTCTACACCCTGGAATGGTCGCCGTTCGGGGCGCCGGAATGGGGATGGGAGACCTATACGCCCCTGATCCAGCGCGAGATCGGGTCGCCGTGTGATCCGGCGTCGCCCGCCTTCGCCGAGGCCCTGGCCGGGTTTCAGGCGCGCTATGGACTGGTGGCGACGGGCCAGTTCGATCAGCCGACCTTCCAGGTGTTTCGCGGTCTGTGGCAGGAGCGGCGCCCCTTCGTCATGGCGCGGGTGAGGGGGGAATGTCCCGAGCCGCCGCCGATCAGCCTGCTGGCCTATCTGTCGCCGCAGGAAGAGCATGCCGAGAGGATGACGCGTCTGCTGCGCCGCGACGTGCTGGACGCCTATCGTCGCATGGCCGCCGCCGCCCGCGCCGAGGTGCCCGCCATCGCCGCCGATCCCGAACTGATGCAAATCTTCTCGGGATTCCGTGACCCAGAGGCCGACGCCGCGCGATGCGCCGCACAAGGGAACTGCGACGGCCTGCGTCGCGCCGCCTGTTCGCCGCATCGGACCGGAACGGCGATCGACATTCATGTCGGCCATGTCGCCGGCATGGGGGTGGATTCCACCGACCCGATGAGCCGTCGCCATATGGCTCAGGGACCAACCTATCGCTGGCTGGTGGCCAATGCTTCCCGTTTCGGGTTCACCCCCTATGTGTTCGAGCCTTGGCATTGGGAGTGGACTGGCGATGATACGGCCGCTGGCGGACGGTGAGGCGGCGCTGGCGCGCGAGGTCTTCGGTGCGGCGCTGAGGCTGGACGATATCCGCTTCCTGGGTTCGCTCTGGCCGTTCGACCGGGCCTTTGTGCCGGGCCGCTGGTTCAGCCGTGAATGGATCGTCTGGCCGAAGAAGACGCTGGAGCCCGACTTGTCGCGCGCACCGCTGCGGACCCAGGCCGTCTTCGTTCATGAACTGGTCCATGTCTGGCAGGCGCAGAACGGTCTGAACCTGCTGATGAGCAAGCTTCGGGCGGGCGACGGGCCCGCCGCCTACGCCTATCCGCTGGACGACCTGTGTGAGTGGAGCGGGCTGAACATCGAGCAACAGGCCATGGTGGTCGAGCACCGGTTCATCCTGTCGCGCGGCGGACGGGCGCCGGCCGATCAAGCCTTTTACGATCGGGTCTGTCCTCTGGCCCGCCGCATGGAAATTTGACGACGGGGTCTTGCGGCGCTGCGACAGCACGCTAAATCAGGCACTGATGCAGTTGCTTATGCGTCAGCCAGATTTAGCGGAGCGTTTGATGCCCAGGATTCTCGTCCTCTACCACTCTACCTATGGCCATATCGAGCAGATGGCTGAAGCCGTCGCCGAGGGCGCTCGCCGCGTGGACGGCGCCGTGGTGGACGTCAAGCGCGTGCCGGAAACGGTTCCGACCGAACTGGCGCAGAAGTCGGGCTACAAGCTGGATCAGGCCGCACCGATCGCGACGGTGGACGAGCTTGAGAATTATGACGCCATCGTCATCGGCGCCGGCACCCGCTTCGGCACGGCCGCCTCGCAGATGCGGGCATTCCTGGATCAGACCGGCGGCCTGTGGTTCACGGGCAAGCTGATCGGCAAGGTCGGCGGCGCCTTCACGGCTTCGGCCACCCAGCACGGCGGGCAGGAGACGACCTTCAGCGGCCTGCACAACTTCTTCCTGCATCAGGGCATGGTCGTCGCCGGTCTGCCCTACGGCTTCCAGGGCCAGATGAACATGGACGAGATCACGGGCGGTTCGCCCTATGGCGCCACGACCCTGACCAAGGGCGACGGCTCGCGTATGCCCAGCGACAACGAACTGGACGGCGCCCGCTACCAGGGTCAGCATGTGGCGGAAATCGCCAAGAAGCTGCACGGTTAAGATCATGCGCCAGCCCGCCGTCTTCTTTGGCCACGGCTCTCCTATGAACGCCTTGGGCGGGCCCTATGCGGACGCCTGGCGCGCGCTGGGAAAGGAGGTCGGCAAGCCCAGGGGCGTTGTCATGATCTCGGCCCACTGGGAGACGCGCGGGCTGGGTGTCACGGCGCAGGAACAGCCGGAAACCATCCATGATTTCGGAGGTTTCCCGCCCGAACTTCACGCCATGCAGTATCCCGCGCCCGGATCGCCCTCGTTGGCGGGCCGGGTGGCGGAGTTGACTGGGGCGCAAGCGACGACCCAGTGGGGTCTGGATCATGGCACATGGTCGGTGCTGGCCCATGTCTGGCCGGCTGCCGATGTGCCCATCGTCCAGCTGTCGCTGGATCGGACGCTGGATGCGCGCGGCCATTATGAGCTGGCGAAGGCGCTGCGGCCCTTGCGGGACGAAGGCGTCCTCATCGCCGGTTCCGGCGACTTTGTGCACAATCTGCGGACGTGGAAGCGGGCGGGCGGCGAGCCCTATGACTGGGCTGCCGACTTCAACGAGGCCGTGAAGCGGGCCTTTGTCGCCGGCGACCATGAGGCGCTGATCGACTGGGTGAATCTGGCGGAACAGGCCCAGCTCAGCGTGCCGACTGACGAGCACTATCTGCCATTGCTCTACGTCGCGGCCCAGCAGGCGTCGGACGAAGCTGTGAGCTTTTTCAACGACGTGATCGAGGGCGGATCGATTTCGATGACCGGCGTCCGGATCGGCTGATCCAGGCGCCGGTCAGGACGTGTCAGCGGCGACGACCGCGCATTGTGCTGTCGAAAGAGATCGGGCCGGGCCCCGCAAAGAACAGATACAGGAAGACAAAGCAGTAGAGCGCCGCCAGCTCGCCCCCGTTGCCGATCGGGTAGGGGCCCTGCGGCGCATGCACCATCCAGTAGGCCACGGCGGTGAAGCCCGACAGGATGAAGGCGACCGGGCGGCTGAACAGGCCCAGAATGATCAGGACGCCGCCAACCAGTTCGATCGGGCCTGACCAGCCCGACAGCGTGGAAAGGCTGGAAACGTCGAACCCGCCGCCATTTCCACCGGGCGGGAACCCCAGGATTTTTTGCGCACCATGCTGAAGGATCAGCAGGCCGGCCACGATCCGCAAAACGCTTAGAAAACGCGGAGCCCAGCCAGCAAAAGACGCTGCAGTCGCCATATACTTCCTCCCGATAACGCTCGACCGCCGTGACCGGGGACCGGATCGACGCAAGGCGCAAAGGCTGAGGTTAGGCGAAGCTGTGCGGTCTGCAAGTCGTCTTGATCAAGCCGCCTTCAGCGCATCCTCCACCAGTTTCTGGATCGCGACATAGTCAGTCTTGCCCGTGCCCAGAACCGGAATGATCGCGATCTTGATGATCTTTTTCGGTACTGCCAATTCGGGCGCGCCATTGTCGCGCGCCCATTCCGACAGGCGGGCGGATTCGGCGCCTTCGTTGTCGGTGACCAGGATCAGGCGTTCGCCCTTCTTGCTGTCGGGCACCGACACTGCGGCGTGGCGATGTTCCGGCCAGACCGCCCCGGCCATATCCTCTACCGCCAGAAGCGACACCATCTCCCCGCCGACCTTGGCGAAGCGTTTAACGCGGCCAAGGATGGTGATGTAGCCTTCGGCGTCGATATCGACGATGTCGCCGGTATCGTGCCAGCCGTTTTCCAGCGGCTCAATGCCCTGGGGATTGTTCGGCGAGATATAGCCGGCCATGACGTTCGGACCGCGCAGATACAGACGGCCGCCGCCATCGATGCCTTCGACCTTGTCGAGGCGATATTCCATGCCGGGCAGGATCTGCCCGACGGTTCCCGGGCGGTTCCGGTCGGGATGGTTCACGGCGACCACAGGCGCAGCCTCGGTGGCGCCATAGCCTTCCAGCAGTTCGACGCCGCCGAACTTGGTGTTGAACATCTGGCGGGTCTCGTCGCGGACCTTTTCGGCCCCCGCGACGGCGAATTGCAGGGTGGCGAAGTCGCCCGGCTCGGCCACGCGCGCGTATTGGTTCAGGAAGGTGTCGGTTGCGAACAGGATTGAGGCCTTCACCTGAGGCAGTAGGTCGGTGATCTGTTTCGCGTGCAAGGGCGAGGGGTATTCGAACGCCTTCATCCCCTGCAGCAGAGGCAGGATGACTCCCCCGGTCAGGCCGAAGCAGTGGAAGGTCGGCAGTGGGTTGAACATCACCCATTCAGGCTTCAGGTCGATATGGGCCGCGACCTGACGGGCATTGGCGACCAGGTTCTTCTGGCTCAGCACGACGCCCTTGGGCGCACCGAAGCTGCCTGAGGTGAACAGGACCACGCCCGGCGAATCCGGGTCGGTTTTCACGCGGAAACGGCGCGGGGCCATGCCGGCGCTGAGGCCGTACAGCTTGTCCGCGAGACCGATGGTTTTACGCACGTCGTCCAGCCAGACGATCTCGGCGACCTCGCCAAGGGCGGTCATCAGGTCGTCCAGCTTGGCCTGGGTGACGAAGCGTTTGGCCGACAGAATCTTGCTGACGCCAGCCGTCTTCAGGGCCGCCTTCAGATTGGCCTCGCCCGAGGTGAAGTTCAGCATGACCGGCACCCGCCCAAAGGCGTGCAGACCAAAGAAGGTCACGACCACGCCCGCGCTGGACGGCAACAGGACGCCGACGCGCTCGCCCGGCTGGGTCATGGCGGCGATCTTGCGGCCCAGCACGAAGGACGCGCGGATCAGGCCGGTGTAGGTCAGGGGGTGACGATCCTGGTCTTCCAGAATCTCCTTGTCGCCATACCGGGCGCGCGCGTCGATCAGCGCGTCGAACAGGGATTCGTCGTAGACCTTGGCTTCCAGGGCTGCCCGCAGCAAGCACGTCCTCCTTCGGAGAGCTCTGACACGGCTCTCTCGGTTACAAGAGGCCGGAACCTAGTGACGTAACGTCGCCTTGAAAAGATGCGTAACGTCGCGTGAACGTCGCATCTCCATCACTGAAACTGTCTGTGGCTTGCCATTGGCGGTCGGAAAGCCGACATACCGCCCTTCTGCACAGGAGCCAGACCGCCGGCTATGGTCACGCTGATCGACACCCTGACGAAGAAGCCTTCAGAGCTGCGTCACCCGGAGAAACAGAACCGCCCGGAATCGGCGGTGCTGAAGAAGCCTGACTGGCTGCGCGTCAAGGCGCCCGGCTCGGGCCAGTACAACGCGACCAGGGACATCGTCCGCTCCAAGGGGCTGGTGACGGTCTGCGAGGAGGCGGCCTGCCCGAACATTGGCGAGTGCTGGAGCCAGAAGCACGCCACGCTCATGATCATGGGCGATACCTGCACGCGGGCCTGCGCCTTCTGCAACGTCAAGACGGGCCTGCCGCAGGCCCTGGACCCGGAAGAGCCGGCAAAGGTCGGCCTGGCGGTCCAGCAGATGGGTCTGAACCACGTGGTCATCACCTCGGTGGACCGCGATGACGTGTCCGACGGCGGCGCCGCCCACTTCGCCGAAGTGGTGCGTCAGATCCGCCTTCAGGCGCCCAACACCACGATCGAAATTCTGACGCCAGACTTCCTGCGCAAGGATGGCGCGGCCGAGGTCATGATCGACGCCACGCCCGATGTCTTCAACCACAACCTCGAGACCGTTCCGCGCCTCTATCTGAAGATCCGCCCTGGCGCCCGCTACTTCCACTCCCTGCGTCTGCTGCAGATGGTCAAGGAGCGCGACCCGAACCAGTTCACCAAGTCCGGCATCATGGTCGGCCTGGGCGAGACCAAGGAAGAGGTCATGCAGGTGATGGACGACATGCGCTCCGCCGGCGTCGACTTCATCACCATCGGCCAGTACCTCCAACCGACGCGCAAGCACGCCGCCATCGACCGCTTCGTCACGCCCGAAGAGTTCAAGGCCTATGAGGCCATCGCCCGCGCCAAGGGCTTCCTGATGGTGTCGTCGTCGCCGCTGACGCGGTCATCGCACCACGCCGGGGACGACTTCGCCCGCCTGAAGGCCGCGCGTCAGGCGCAGGCAGGCCGTTCGGCCCGCTAAGCCCTGAATGGCGGTCCATCGCGTAACGCGCATTCTTCCCTATGCGCCCGAAGATCTGGCGAACATGGTCGCCGACGTCGCTGCCTATCCGGCTTTCGTGCCCTGGATCACCTCCATGCGCGTCTGGAACCAGCGCGAAGAGGCGCCGGGCGTGCGTCTTCTGGACGCTGAGGCGGGCGTGGGGTTCGCTTTCCTGAACGAACGGTTCTCGACCTGGGTGCGGCATGACATCCACGCGCCCAAGGTCGAGGTCGGCCTGATCCGCGGGCCGTTCAAGCATCTGAAGAACCGCTGGGAGTTTCATCCGCATCCCGAGGGGGCGCGACTGGAGTTCTTTATCGACTTCGCCTTCAAATCGCGGATGCTGGACATGATGTTGCATGCGAATTTCGACAGGGCGGTCGACAAGCTGATCCACTGCTTCGAAACGCGGGCCAAGGCCCTGTACGGAAAGGGCTAGCCCCATGAACGCGACCTTCGACTTTGATGCGACGGTCGTGGGCGCGGGGGCGGTGGGCTTGGCGTGCGGACGCGCGCTGGCCAAGCGAGGCCTGACGGTTCTGGTTCTGGAAGCCGAGATCGCGATCGGCCAGGGCGTGTCCTCGCGCAACTCAGAGGTCATTCACGGCGGGCTCTATTATCCGACGGGCTCGCTGAAGGCGAAGTTCTGCGTCGAGGGGCGGCGCGCTCTCTACGACTTTCTGAGCAGCCGCAAGATCGACCATTGGAAGTGCGGCAAGCTGGTCGTGGCGACCGAGCAGGCCGAGGTGGCGCGCATCGAGGCCATCTTCGAGCAGGCGACGACAAACGGCGTCGAGGGCCTTGAGCATCTGACCGGCGGCCAGGCGCGGGCGCTGGAGCCCGAACTGAATGCCCACGCCGCCATCCTGTCGCCCGAGAGCGGCCTATTCGACAGTCACGGCTATATGCTGGCCCTGCAAGGCGAGATCGAGGACGCGGGCGGATCGGTCGTGCTCTCCACGCCGTTCGAGCGGGCCGAGCCTCTGCCTGGCGGCGGTTTCCGCATCACGGCGGGCGGAGAAGGCGGGGCGGTGCTGACGTCCCGCCTGCTGGCCACGGCGCCTGGCCTGTCATCCCAGAGCGTTGCGGCGGCCATCGACGGCTATCCCGCCATCGACATTCCGATGGGCCATCTGGGCAAGGGCATCTATTTCCGGCTGACGGGACCTGCGCCCTTCAACCGCCTGATCTACCCGCCCCCCATCGCTGGCGCGCTCGGCACCCATTACCGCAAGGATCTGGGCGGGCAGGGGGTGTTCGGGCCCGACTTGGCCTATGTCGAGACCGAAGACTATTCCGTCGATCCGGCCAAGGCCGAGGAGTTCGCGCATTACATCCGCCGCTTCTGGCCCGGCGTGACGGTCGGGCGTCTGACGCCGGACTACGCAGGCATCCGGCCCAAGCTGCACGGGCCGGGCGAGCCGCAGCCGGACTTCCAGCTTCACGGGCGCGAGCATCACGGCATCGACGGCCTGATGGCTCTGTTCGGCATCGAGAGCCCCGGCCTGACCAGTTCCCTGGCAATAGGCGAGGCCGTGGCGGAGGCTTTGAGCAAGGCGTGACCGAGCGCGAGAAGATGCTGGCCGGGCTGAACTACGATCCCGGTGATCCCGAACTGGTCGCAGGGAGAGCGCGGGCGGTCGGCCTAACCATACGCATCAATCAGGAGCCGGATCGAGAGAAGCGACGCGCTCTGGTCAACGAACTGGTCCGCGCGTCAGACGGACGAGCTGCGATCATGCCGGGCTTCTTCTGTGACTACGGCGACAACATCCATCTGGGCGCGCGAGCCTTCGTCAACACCAACAGCGTCTTTCTGGACTGCGCCGAGATCGTCATCGGCGACGACTTCCAGTGCGGCCCCGGCGTGCAACTTCTGACGCCTGAGCATCCTTTGGGTGCGGCGCAGCGGCGCTCGGGCGTGGAAAGCGCCCGTCCGATCCGTCTGGGGAACGACGTCTGGGTCGGCGGCGGGGCGGTCATTCTGGCGGGCGTGACCGTGGGCGACCGCGTCGTTATCGGCGCCGGGTCCGTCGTCACAAAGGATGTGCCGTCCGATGTGGTGGTCGTCGGCAACCCTGCCCGCGTGATCAAGACCCTGCCGAGCGGCGCCTAGTCGAAGGCTGACAGCGGGATCGAAACCAGGCTGAAAGGCAGGACCGCATCGCCTGAACCGCGACGGTTCAACTGGCTGTTGGCGACGATGAGACGGTCGCCGCGCACGGCGATGGTCGCGGGCCATGCCAGTTCGGCCGGCTTGATCCGCCTTGCTTCGGCGGCCGTGGCCAGGTCGGCCGACAAATCCAGAGCCACCACCTCGCCCGCGGATTGACGTACCAGGAACAGCCGCTGGCCGATCAGCGCCAGGCCGTCGCCGCCGTCCAGGGCCGAATCGCCCGTGTCGATAGCGGCCACCTCACGCGTGCGGGTGTCGATGCGGAACAGCCGTCCTGTCTTCATCAGGACAACGATCAGATACCTGCCGTCCGGCGTGGCGACGATGCCGTTGAGGTTGGGTTCCTCTCCGTATTGCAGCGCCGTGCCCTCGAATGAAAGCCAGGGTTCCAGAGCCGCGTCGGCGATTGCATCCCTGGCGACCCGCCACAGGACGGGACGCAGGGTGTCGGTAAAATAGGCCGCATCCTGCGTCAACGCGACGTCGTTGATTAGCGAGGGGCCTTCTGGCGTGGTGAAGCGCGCCAGTCGCTCGCCGGTGGCGATATCGACCACATGCATGGAACCGGTACGCGCTCCCGCGACCCAGAGACGTCCCTGGCCATCCGCCTTGAGCCCCAGCGCCACCGAAACCGGTTTGGCGGGCGGCGAATCACCCAAGCTCAGCGGATCGGCGACGCGGACGGCGGCGCCGGTGTCGGCATCGACGCGAAACACGACCCCTGTATTGGCGCTGTTGGTGTAAATCGCACCGGTCGTGGGATCGACGGCTACGCCTTCGGGATAGGCCGCGGCGTCAGGAAGCGGCAGAACGGCCACGCCTGACTGAGCGAATGCAGGCGTGAAGCCAAGCAGGGCGGCAAAGGCCAGGCTGGCGGCCGAGGTTGCTGTCCAGAATTTGCGCATCATGTCCTCCCGTGACATCGGTGTCAGGACCTTGCCGCAGACGGTCTGGAACCGCCACCCTGCAGTGCTTGGCTGATTGTCGCGGCACGGGTTGAAATCGATAGCGTCTTCATGCATAAGCCCGCCCTCGCGTGGCGGCTCTTATCGGGGGGCCGGCACTGTATGTTTTCGCGTCTTCACGGCGCACCGACTTATGAGATTGAGACGGACATGGCCGTTCCGAAGCGCAAAGTATCACCCTCGCGTCGCAATATGCGCCGTGCACACGACGCCCTGGGCGCCAACTCCTACGTCGAAGACAAGGATACGGGCGAGCTCAAGCGTCCCCACCACATCGACCTGAAGACCGGCACCTATCGCGGCCGTCAGGTCATTACGCCGAAGGAAGACTAGTCTTCTTTCCGGCTTCGGCTTCGGTCGGACGATGAACTAAACGGCGCGCGATGACATCGCGCGCCGTTTTCGTGCGTTGTGTCCGGTGAAGTTTCACCACTGGAGCGCCCCGCATGATCCGTAACGCCGTCCTCTGTTCCGTCGCCCTGCTGGCCTTGGCCGGCTGCAACGCTCCCGAATCCGCCAGCTCTCCCGAGGCGACTGCGCCGGCTGCGGCCGCGCCGGCAGTCACGCCCGATGCGGCCTCCGCCAACGTGTTGACGCCGCTGGGCTATGGTCCGCTGAAGATCGGCATTACCCAGGCTGATCTGGATGCTGCGGTCGGACCGCCGCCCGCCAACGCTGCGGAAGCTGAGCCGTCGGGGTGCCGTTACTACCACCCGCCTCGCGCGGCCGAGGGCGTGCTGGTCATGGTGGAGAACGGGACCTTGACGCGCGTAACCGCCACAAAGGACGCGACGATCAAGACCGAGGACGGCATCGGCGTTGGCGATGATGGCGAGCAATTGAAGGCCAGGTACGGCGCAGCAGCCACCGTCACGCCGCACAAGTATCAAGGCTCGCCCTCGGCCTACGTCACCATCTGGCCGGGCCGGGCTGACCTGCAGGGAGCTTACGTCACCGAATCGACCGCTCGCGGGCTGGTGTACGAGATCGGTCAGGACGGCAAGGTGGCCTTCATCCACGCTGGCGGGCCCAGCATTCAGAACGTCGAAGGGTGCAGCTGACGCTGAAAACAGGGAAGGCGCGCAGTCTGGTTGGCGATTCGGCGACGGCTGGTCTAAACCCGCCGTTGCACCTTCTTCTCTGACAGAGCGCCTTTCCCATGACCGATATCGCCGACATCGTCGCCCGCCAGATTCTCGACAGCCGTGGCAACCCGACGGTCGAGGTCGACGTCACCCTGGAAGACGGCAGTTTTGGCCGCGCCTCCGTGCCGTCCGGCGCCTCGACAGGCGCGCACGAAGCCGTTGAGCTGCGTGACGGCGACAAGGAGATGTGGGGCGGCAAGGGCGTTCAGAAGGCGGTCGACGCCGTCAATGGCGAGATCTTCGACGCTCTGTCCGGTATGGACGCCGAAGATCAGCGCCGTCTGGACGAGGCTCTGATCGAGCTGGACGGAACTGATAACAAGGCCCGTCTCGGCGCCAACGCCATCCTCGGCGTTTCGCTGGCAGCGGCAAAAGCCAGCGCCATCAGCTCGAACCTGCCGCTGCACCGCTATATCGGCGGCGTGTCGGCCCGCGTGCTGCCGACCCCGATGATGAACATCATCAACGGCGGCGCCCATGCTGACAATCCGATCGACATCCAGGAGTTCATGATCCTGCCGACAGGCGCCGAGACCTTCTCGGACGCCCTGCGGATGGGCGCTGAAATCTTCCACGCCCTGAAGAAGGCGCTGAAGGATGCCGGTCACAATACCAACGTCGGCGACGAGGGCGGCTTCGCGCCAAACCTGGCCTCGGCCGAAGAAGCGCTCGCCTTCATCACAAAGGCGGGTCAGGCGGCCGGCTATCTGGCGGGCGAGGACTTCCACCTTGGCCTCGATGTCGCCTCGACCGAGTTTTTCAAGAACGGCAAGTACGACCTGTCGGGCGAGGGCAAGAACTTCGACGCTGACGGCATGGTTGGCTATCTGGCTGACCTGGTCGAGCGTTTCCCGATTGTTTCGATCGAGGATGGTTGCGCCGAGGATGATTTCGACGGCTGGAAGCTGCTGACGGACCGCTTGGGCGACCGCGTTCAGTTGGTCGGCGATGACTTGTTCGTGACCAACCCGCGCCGTCTGGCCGCAGGCATTGGTGAAGGCCTGGCCAATTCCATCCTGATCAAGGTCAATCAGATCGGCACCCTGTCGGAGACGCTCGACGCCGTCGATATGGCCCACCGCGCCGGCTATACCTCGGTGATGAGCCACCGATCGGGAGAGACTGAGGACTCGATCATCGCCGACCTAGCCGTCGCCACCAACTGCGGTCAGATCAAAACGGGCTCGCTGGCTCGTTCGGACCGCACGGCCAAGTACAACCAGTTGCTGCGCATCGAAGAGATGCTGGGAGACCAGGCCGTCTATTTCGGCGACGGCATGCTGCTGAAATAGACGTCTGTCGCACGCGCCGATGCAGCGCCGCCTCCGAAGCTCGGAGGCGGCGTTCGCAATTACGGCCAAGCTACGGTTCGTTAGGCATTTTCGGTCAGGCTCAGGAAACCTTGTTTACGCTCAGAAGGAGCGTTCGTAGTGCCCGAACAGATGAAGCCCTATCTGCCATCCGCCTTTCTGCTGTTCTTGATCGTCTATCTGGGCGTTCAGGCCCTGACCGGCGAGCGTGGGCTTTTGAGTGGTGGCGAGCGTGACGCGCTTCTTTCGAAGCGTGCAGACCAGTTGGCGCATTTGACCGAGCAGCGCCGCGATCTGGAAGTCCGCGTCCGTTATCTGCGCACAGAGAGCCTTTCCAGGGATCTTCTCGAAGAGCGGGCGAGAGCCGTTCTAGGCTTTGCCGATCCGCGCGACTACGTGGTTCGCCTGAACGCCCCTGCCGCGCACAACTCTGGCGCGATCCGCGCCTCCTGAACTATTGTTACAGCTTGACCGGCTCGCTTTGCGTTTCGGGAACGAAGGCTGCTAAAGCCCCTTTCCGTAACGATAAGAGTCCCTGAAAGTGGGGGCGCAGCCGGGAGATGCCGGATGGCGAAAGCCGCCGCTCAGAAATCCTCGTCCAGCGTGGACGACAACAAAATTCCGAACACGCCTCAGGCTTCCAAGGAAGACCTGCTGCGCTTCTACCGCGAGATGGTCCTCATCCGCCGCTTCGAGGAGCGCGCTGGCCAACTTTACGGCATGGGCCTGATCGGCGGCTTCTGCCACCTCTACATCGGCCAGGAGGCCGTGGCGGTGGGCGTTCAGGAGAGCGTCCGGCAGGGTCACGACAAGATCATCACCGGTTACCGTGACCACGGCCACATGCTGGCCGCCGGCATGGACCCGAACGCCGTCATGGCCGAGTTGACCGGCCGTATCGGCGGATCGTCCAAGGGCAAGGGCGGGTCGATGCACATGTTCGACACCGCGACCGGCTTTTACGGCGGTCACGGCATCGTCGGCGCCCAGGTGGCGCTGGGCACCGGCCTGGCCTTCGCTGGCAAATACCGTGGCGATGACAGCGTCTCGTTCGTCTATTTCGGCGACGGCGCCTCGAACCAGGGTCAGGTGTACGAGAGCTTCAACATGGCTCAGCTGTGGAAGCTGCCGGCCATCTACATCATCGAGAACAACCAGTACGCCATGGGCACGAGCATCGAGCGCTCCTCGTCCACGACTGAGCTCTACATGCGCGGCGCCAGCTTCGGCATCCCGGGCGAGCAGGTCGACGGCATGGACGTGCTGGCTGTTCGAGACGCCACGGCCCGCGCCGTGAAGCGCGCCCGCGAAGGCGGCGGCCCCTACATCCTGGAAGTGAAGACCTACCGCTATCGCGGCCACTCCATGTCGGACCCGGCCAAGTACCGGACCAAGGAGGAGGTCGACGAGGTCAAGAAGACCCGCGACCCCATCGACCACCTGAAAATGCTGCTCGCCGCCGCCAAGGCGACCGAGGAAGAGCTGAAGGCCATCGACAACGAGGTGAAAGCCATCGTCGCCGAAGCCGTGCAGTTCGCACAGGAAAGCCCTGAGCCGGACCCGTCCGAGCTCTATACTGACGTCTACGTGGAGGCCTGATCCGTGACGGACATTCTGATGCCGGCGCTGTCCCCCACGATGGAAGAGGGCACGCTGACCAAGTGGCACATCAAGGCAGGCGACACCGTGTCGGCCGGTCAGGTGATCGCCGAGATCGAAACCGACAAGGCGACGATGGAAGTCGAAGCCGTCGATGAAGGCGAAGTGCTGGAAATCCTCGTCGCCGAGGGTTCCGAGAACGTGAAGGTCAACACGCCGATCGCGCGTCTGGCCGGGGAAGACAGCGCGCCTGCGCCCAAGGCCGCCGCCGCTGAAGCCCCCAAGGCCGAGGCCGTTCCGGCTGCTGCCGCAGCTCCGGCCGCGCCCCGGGTTGAACTGCGCGACCCGGAAATCCCGGCCGACGCCAAGCTGGTCAAGACGACCGTGCGCGACGCCCTGCGCGACGCCATGGCCGAGGAAATGCGTCGTGACGACCGGGTATTCCTGATTGGCGAGGAAGTCGCCCAGTACCAGGGCGCCTACAAGGTCAGCCGGGACCTGCTGCAGGAGTTTGGCGACAAGCGCGTCGTCGATACCCCGATCACCGAGCACGGCTTCGCCGGCCTCGGCGTCGGCGCCGCCATGGCGGGCCTGAAGCCCATCGTCGAGTTCATGACATTCAACTTCGCCATGCAGGCGATCGACCACATCATCAACTCGGCCGCCAAGACCCTTTACATGTCCGGCGGTCAGATCCGCGCCGACATCGTCTTCCGCGGCCCGAACGGCGCGGCCAGCCGCGTTGGCGCCCAGCACAGCCAGGACTATTCAGCCTGGTACGCCCAGATTCCGGGCCTGAAAGTCATCGCCCCCTATGACGCCGCTGACGCCAAGGGTTTGCTGAAAGCCGCCATCCGCGATCCCAACCCGGTTGTCTTCCTCGAACACGAAATGCTGTACGGCACCGAGTTCGACGTGCCGGAAGTCGACGATTACGTCCTGCCGATCGGCAAGGCCAAGGTCCGTCGTGAAGGCAAGGACGTCACCATCACGGCGCACGCCCGCATGGTCGGCTTCGCCCTCCAGGCCGCTGAAAAGCTGGCCGAGGACGGCATCGAGGCCGAGGTCATCGACCTGCGCACCCTGCGTCCGCTGGACCATGAGACCATCGTCGAAAGCGTCAAGAAGACCAGCCGCCTGGTCTCGGCCGAAGAAGGCTGGGGTCCGATGGGCGTCGGCGCCGAGGTCGTGGCCCGCGTGATCGAACACGCCTTCGACTACCTGGATGCTCCGCCCCTGCGCGTGCACCAGGAAGACGTGCCGTTGCCCTACGCCGCCAACCTGGAAATTCTGTCGCTGCCGGGCGTGGACAAGATCGTCGCCGCTGTGAAGCAGGTGATGGCGTGAGCCAACCGCCTGAGTTCCAGATGACGACGCCGGACAGCGTCGCCGCCGATCCGCAGGCTATCGAGCTCCTGCGCATGTGGTGGTCAAAGGATGAGCCGGTCATGTCGGTGAAGCCTGCCTTCAACGACCCGATCAAGTTCGGCGAGCTGCTGGCCTATGCCGCGCGTCACATGGCGCATGCCTACGCTGAGCGTCACGGCCACAACGAGCGTGAAGCTTACAACCGCATCCTGCAGGGTCTCTCCCAAGTCGTGAAGGCGGACAATGTGCAAACTGTGGCCGAGCCTGTGGCTCAAGCTAAGGGGAACGCATGATGGACGCCGCTGCGCTTGATCAACGGTCGCTGCCCGTTCCCGACGGTTTGAACGCCCCTGAGGACCAGATCATCGAACTGGCCCGCGTCTGGTGGAATGGAAACGGTCCCATCATGAACATTCGTCCGGCTCTGGCTGAGCCGGCCAACATCGGCGTCGTCCTGGCGGAACTGGCCTGGCACTATTCGCAGGCCTATGCCGAACATCACGGCTTTGATCAGGCTGTGGCGTTCAAGGCGATCTGCGACAGCTGGGACACGGCGCACGCCAAGGCCGCCGAGGTAGTCGAGACCGCTAATACGGAGTCCGCTCAATGACCGACATCCTGATGCCGGCCCTGTCTCCGACCATGGAGGAGGGCGTCCTCGCCAAGTGGCACGTCAAGGTCGGGGACGTTGTCTCCGCCGGCGACGTCATCGCCGAGATCGAAACCGACAAGGCCACGATGGAAGTCGAGGCCGTCGATGAAGGCGAAGTCACCGACATCCTGGTCGCCGAAGGCACTGAAGGCGTGAAGGTCAACACGCCGATCGCCCGCCTGAAGGACGAGGGCGGGGCTGCCGCGCCCCAGCCCGCCGCCAAGACGGAAGAAGCCCCCAAGGCTGAAGCCGCTCCGGCCAAGGCGGAGGCACCCAAGACTGCTGCCCCGGTGGCGCCCGCTCCGGCTGCGCCGAAGTCGGACAGCGGCGAGCGCATCTTCTCTTCGCCCCTGGCCCGTCGCATCGCCGCCCAGAACGGCGTCGATCTGAAATCGATCAAGGGCACCGGGCCGCACGGCCGTATCGTCAGGCGTGACGTCGAAGGCGCGCCAAAGGGCGCCGCTCAACCCGCCGCCTCGATGGCGACCGCCGCCGCGACCTCGGGCATCGCCCCGCGTCAGGCGCAGTCGCTGGCCCAGATGGGCATTCCGGACGGCAGCTACGACCTGATCCCGCTGGACGGGATGAAGAAGGCCGTGGCGCGTCGCATGGTCGACAGCATCCAGAACGTCCCGCACTTCCCGCTCTTCATCGACGTCGAGATCGACCAGCTGATGGCCGTCCGCACGAAGGTGAACAAGATGCTGGAGCCGCAGGGCATCAAGGTTTCGGTCAATGACTTCGTCATCAAGGCCGCGGCCCTGGCGCTGAAGATGGTGCCGGAGGCGAACGCCTCCTACACTCCCGAAGGCATCGCCATGCACCACAACGCCGACGTCTCGATGGCGGTGGCGATCGACGGCGGCCTGATCACCCCGATCATCAAGAAGGCCGAGACCAAGGGCCTGGCGCAGATCGCGACCGAGTCCAAGGACCTGGCCAAGCGCGCGCGCGAACGCAAGCTGAAGCCCGAAGAGTTCCAGGGCGGCACCTTCTCGGTGTCCAACCTGGGCATGTTCGGCATCAAGCAGTTCACCTCGATCATCAACGAGCCGCAAGGCTGCATCATGAGCGTGGGCGCCGGCGAGCTTCGTCCGGTCGTCAAGGACGGCCAGATCGTGCCAGCCACGGTCATGACCGTGACCCTGACCTGCGATCACCGGGTGGTCGACGGCGCGACGGGCGCTCGCTTCCTGCAAGCGTTCAAGCCGCTGATCGAAGATCCCGTGGCTATGCTGGCCTAAGGGGAGGGTGAGGTCATGACCTCGGTCTATGACTTCTCCGCCCGCGCCATCGACGGCACGGACGTAGCGCTGGACCGCTTTCGCGGTCAGGCGCTGCTGATCGTCAATACGGCGTCCAAGTGCGGCTTCACGGGTCAGTATGACGGGCTGGAGAAGCTGCACCGCGACTTCGCCGATGCGCCGTTCGAGGTTCTGGGCTTTCCCTGCAACCAGTTCGGCGCGCAGGAGCCGGGCAGGGCGGCGGAAATCGCCGCCTTCTGCGCCACCAGCTTCGACGTGACCTTCCCCCTGTTCGACAAGGTGGAGGTCAACGGACCGAACCGGCACCCGCTCTACGCCTGGCTGACCCAGCAGAAGCGCGGCTTCCTCGGCTCCCAGGCCATCAAGTGGAACTTCACCAAGTTCCTGACCGACCGCGAGGGCCGCGTCGTCGCGCGCTATTCGCCCCAGACTGAACCCGAGGCCATCAAGGCCGACATCGAGAAGTTGATCTGACCATGGCTGCTGAATTCGATCTCGTCGTCATCGGTTCGGGCCCTGGCGGTTACGTCGCGGCGATCCGGGCCAGCCAGTTGGGCCTGAAGGTCGCCATCGTCGAGCGCGAGAACCTGGGCGGCATCTGCCTGAACTGGGGCTGCATCCCGACCAAGGCCCTGCTGAAGTCGGGCGAAAAGTTCGAGAGCCTGTCGCACCTGAAGGAATACGGCCTGTCCGCCTCGGGCGCCTCCTTTGACTTCGACGCCATCATCGCGCGCTCGCGCGGAGTCGCGGCGACGATGAACAAGGGCATCGGCTTCCTGATGAAGAAGAACAAGATCGAGGTGATCGAAGGCTCGGCCACGCTCGAGAAAGGCGCTGCGGCTCCCAAGGTCGTAGTCGCTCTGAAAGCCGGCGGCGCGCGCGCCATCGAAGCCAAGACCGTCATGCTGGCCGTCGGCGCCCGCGCCCGCGCCCTGCCGCAGATCGGTCTGGAAGCGGACGGCGACAAGATCTGGGCCTATCGCGACGCCCTGGCCCCGAAGAAACTGCCCAAGACCTTCGTCGTCATCGGCTCGGGCGCCATCGGCATCGAGTTCGCCAGCTTCTATCGCGCCCTGGGCGCTGAGGTGACGGTCGTGGAAGCCGTCGACCGCATCATGCCGGTCGAGGACGAAGAGGTCTCCAAGGCCGCCCAGAAGTCGTTCGAGAAGCGCGGCATCAAGTTCAAGGTCGGCGCCAAGGTCACCAAAGTCTCCAAGGATTCCAAGGGCGTGAAGGTCGCTGTTGAAGTGAACGGCAAGGCGGAGACGCTGGAGGCCGAGGTCTGCATCTCGGCCGTCGGCATCACCGCCAACACCGACGGCATCGGCCTGGAGGCGCTGGGCGTCGAGCTGGACCGCGGCCACATCAAGACCGACAGCCACTGCCAGACCAACGTCAAAGGCCTCTACGCCATCGGCGACTGCGCCGGCGCGCCCTGGCTGGCGCACAAGGCCAGCCACGAAGGCATCCACGCCGCCGAGCACATCGCGGCCTACAAGACGCCGAACGTCCATTCGCCCATCGCCGGCTGCACCTACGCCCAGCCCCAGGTCGCCTCGGTCGGCATCACCGAGCAGGGCGCACGCGCCGAGAAGCGCGAGGTCAAGATCGGCCGCTTCCCGTTCCGCGTGAACGGTAAGGCCGTGGCCGCTGGCGAGATCGACGGCTTCGTCAAGGTCATCTTCGACGCCCAGACGGGCGCCCTGATCGGCGCTCACATGATCGGCCACGAAGTCACGGAGATGATCCAGGGCTACGTCACCGCCATCACCATGGAAGCGACGGAAGAAGACATCCACGGCATCGTCTATCCGCACCCGACCATGTCTGAAGCCATGCATGAGGCGGCTCTGGACGCCTACGGACGCGTGATCCACATCTGATCATCGTGACACCGCTAAAACGACAAAAGGCCCCGAGTCATTTCGGGGCCTTTATCATGAAAAGGATAAATATTAGGCGCGAGAGCAGTCGGATAAAAGCAGGCGCTTTACCTTTCCACTAGCTGACGTTACTCTGCGAGCGCTCAAGGCTAAACGTTTGGCGGCTCCCGTGTTGCTTCCGTGCAGGGACCAAGTAAGGTATGCAAACTCAGCCGCTGGAAAGTCGCCATTGGGTCTGAACGGAACGACCCTTCCAAGCTCTTCGATGTAGGCACGACCATTTCGGCTAATGGAATTGTATCGGGTTACGCTTCCGTGAAGCACTTCTAGAACTCTCGACTCTTCCTGAGTATTTACCCACTCCTTAGTCTCCGGTGTAAATTCTAAAAGCACAGTTCTAGGTGTGCTTATTTGTATTTTCTGAACGCCTTCTTCTCCGATCACTCTGTGGCCGTCTTGAAGGCTGCCCTCAAGAACTTCAGAAAGATAATCTAAATCGGCTGGCTCGACCTTCCCGATCGGAGGGGACTTGGCGTTGTAAATCTTGGCCAATGTAATATTTTCTGGTTCAGCATCCTGCTTTCCAGTAGCTCGACTAAAAGCTGTTTTTATAAAATCGTATATTGCCGGCGCTGCGATAGCGCTAACAACTGAAGATGTTGCAGGATATGCCTCAATTAGGCATATGAGCTCAAATACAAAGCTGCCTCTTTTTGGGGGCTTTATGTAAATTTTTGCGTTGTTCAATACTGTTGCTCGAGCGCTGACTTCGCCCGTCATGTATGCGTTTAGTGCAATATGAAATGCGCGAGTTATTCCATCGATTGATGTAGCGCCATCATAGCCAGGTAGGGCATGATCATCCGCCTTGCCTCCTTGATATTGTATTTTAAAGCGAATTTCTGATGTGCGCAGATCTTGGGACATAATTCCGTTCTGAATTGCGCCCTCTAGTTGAAGAGGGCAGCCATCCTTATGTGCGGTGAAGCTTTACGACTTATATCGGCGTTCGCTGTCCGCCCGTTATGTTTGCTGGGTCCCGTTTAGGCGAAGGAAGTATTGTTAGATTTTCTAAACTGTGGCTAAGAGGGTCGCCCTCTTCTCCACGGTTCGGAACTTCCATGATCGTCGCGCCTGATGTTCTCGGCCTGATCGGCAATACGCCTCTGGTGCGCCTTAAGCGCGCGTCGGAGCTGACGGGCTGCGAGATCCTGGGCAAGGCCGAGTTCATGAACGTGGGCGGTTCGATCAAGGACCGCGCGGCGCTCAGCATTATTCGTAAGGCGCGGGCGTGCGGCGCGCTGAAGCCCGGCGGCGTCATCGTCGAGGGCACGGCGGGCAATACCGGCATCGGTCTGGCCCTGGTCGGGGCGGCGCTGGGCCATCCCGTCGTCATCGTCATGCCGCGCAGCCAGACGGACGAGAAGAAGCGGGCGGTACGTCTGCATGGCGCCCGTCTGATCGAGGTCGATCCGGCCCCCTTCGCCAGCCCCAATCATTTCGTCGCCTATTCCCGCCGTCTGGCTGAGGAGTTGAACGAGAGCGAGCCGAACGGCGCCTTCTACGCCGACCAGTTCGACAACCTGGCCAATCGCGAAGCCCACTACGAAGGCACCGCGCCCGAAATCTGGAAACAGACCGACGGCGAAATCGACGGCTTCATCTGCGCCGTCGGTTCGGGCGGGACCCTGGCCGGATGCGCCGCCTATCTGCGGGAGCAGAAGCCCGAGGTCCGCATCGGGCTGGCCGACGTTCCGGGCGCAGCCCTCTACAGCTGGTTCACCGAGGGCAAGCTGGCGAGCGAAGGCTCCTCGATCACCGAGGGCATCGGCGTCAACCGCATCACCGGCAATCTGGAGGGGCTGGCGGTCGACCATCCCTATCGGATCGAAGACGCAGAATTCCTGCCCATCCTGTTCGATCTGGTCAAATACGAAGGCCTGTCTCTGGGGCCGTCCAGCGGGGTCAACATCGCCGGGGCCATCCGCATGGCGCGCGACCTGGGGCGGGGCAAGACCATCGTCACCGTCCTGTGCGATGCCGGCCAGCGCTACGCCAGCAAGGTCTATGACCCCGCCTTCCTGAGCGCGCGCGGCCTGCCGACGCCGGAGTGGCTGGGCCGATGAGCCGCAAGAAGGACGTCGCCGCCGAGAGCCGCATCCCGCCGCTGAACGCGCTCAAGGCCTTCGAGGCCGCCGCGCGCCGCCTGAACATCACCCGGGCCGCCGAAGAGCTGTCGGTCACGCCCGGCGCCATCAGCCAGCAGATCCGCATTCTTGAGGAACACGCGGGCGCGCCCCTGTTCCACCGCGAGGGGCGTCAGATCGCCCTGACCGACCTCGGGGCCGAGCTCTACCCGTTGCTTCATGACGGCTTTGACTATCTGAAACGGGCGGGGGATCTGCTCTATCGACCTAATCGCCGCCACGCCCTGGCGATCAGCGTGCCGCCGTCCTTCGCCGCCAAGTGGCTGGCCCCCCGCATCGCGCGCTTCTCCGCCGCACATCCCGAGGTGGAGGTCTGGATGTCTGCCGATATGCGGCTGGCGGACGTTGGGGGCGGTCGGGTGGATGTGGCCGTCCGCTACGGGCGAGGCGACTACACCGGCGTACGTTCTGAGCGGTTGCTGACCGCGGACGTGACACCGGTTTGCAGCCCAGCCTTGCTGACCGGCGCGCATCCGATGAAGCGACCTGCGGATCTGGGGCGCCATGCCCTGATCCATCTGCGGCCGAGCGATTTGGAAGAACCAAGACCGGATTGGCCGACATGGCTGGCCGCTCGCAAACTGGACCAGATCGACGCCTCGGCCGGCCCACGGTTCGACCAGACCGCGCTGGCGATCGAAGCGGCGGCCCACGGTCAGGGCGTCGCCCTGGCGCCCTACGCTTTCGTCGCCGACGATCTGGCGTCAGGCCGTCTGGTTGCGCCCTTCGCAGACGGGGCGCTTTCCACCGAGATGGCCTATCATGTGCTGACCCGGCGCAGCGGCGTGTCAGAACCTGCGCGTGCATTTGTGCGATGGATGAAATCTGAGATCCAGGCCGCCGAACAAGGTGCGGACGACCTCTAGCCAGCTCAGTGGAAATCTCGCGATCCCGGCAGGATGCGGACGTCGCGCGGATGCCGGTGGGGTGGTTGTCTGGGAGACTGAGGATGGGCGACGATGTCGGCGCGGGCCAGCTGGATTTCGGTCGCATGGTCCTCCGATAGACGGGCGAGGTCAGCGGTCCGGTCGGTGACGCGGCGGGCGACGACGTGGACGACGCCCTCGGGGCTTTTCTCGACCACGCCTTCGACCTGCATCAGCCGGGCGGCCATGACCTCGCGGCGGAACTGTTCCAGCATCCGGGCCCACAGGACGATGTTGGTTATGCCGGTCTCGTCCTCCAGGGTGATGAAGACGGCGTTGCCCTTGCCCGGTCGCTGACGTACCAGGACCACGCCCGCGACCCGCACGACGGTGCCGCCGCGTCTGGATTCGGTTTCGGCGCAGGTCAGCACCCGGTCGGCGGCGAAGACGGGGCGAAGAATGCCCATAGGGTGGGCCTTCAGCGACAGACGCACGGTTTGATAGTCGGCGGCGACGTGCTCACCCAACGGCATCAAGGGCAACTGCGCGTCTTGTTCGGAGCCTAGCTCGCGGGCGCCGCGCTCGCGCGCCTCGGCGGCGGCGAACAGGGGCAGGGGAGCGTCGTCTGGCAGGCGCCGAACTGCCCACAGAGCCTCGCGTCGGTCCTGACCCAAGGAGCGGAAGGCGTCGGCGTCGGCCAGCTTGCGCATCGCCGCAGCAGGCAATCTAGCACGCCGGGCCAGTGTCTCGATGTCGGCGAACGGTTCCTCGGCTCGTGCCACCGACAGGGCCTTGGCCCAGTCTTCTCTAAACCCGTCGATCTGGCGCAGGCCAAGCCTCAAGGCCGGTCCGCCCGGCGTCGGCTCCAGGCTGTTGTCCCAATCACTGTGCGAGACATCGATGGGCCGCACCTCGACCTCGCCGACCTCCTGCGCCTCACGCACGATCTGGGCCGGGGCATAGAAGCCCATGGGCTGACTATTCAGCAGGGCGCAGGCGAAAGCGGCTGGATGGTGGTGTTTGATCCAGGAGGAGACATAAACCAGTTGCGCGAAGGAGGCGGCGTGGCTCTCGGGGAAACCATAGGAGCCGAAGCCCTTGATCTGGTCGAAGCAACGCTGTGCGAAGACGGGATCATAGCCGCGCTCAACCATCCGCCCCACCATCCGCATCTCATAGGTATGCAGACTGCCGTCACCGCGGAATGTGCCCATGGCCTTGCGCAGGCCATTGGCCTCGGCGTCGGTGAACTCGGCAGCGACGATCGCCAGCTTCATCGCCTGTTCCTGAAACAGGGGAACACCGAGCGTCTTTTCCAGAACCGCCTTCAGTTCGTCTTCAGGGTAATCTGGCCCCGGTTTTGAATAGTCTGGCAGCTCAACTCCATTTCTGCGACGCAGATAGGGGTGGACCATGTCGCCTTGGATGGGGCCGGGGCGAACGATGGCGACCTGAATGACCAGATCGTAGAGGCGGCGGGGTTTCAGCCGAGGCAGCATGTTGATCTGGGCCCGGCTCTCGACCTGAAATACGCCGATGGACTGACCCCGACACAGCATGTCGTAGACTGCGGGGTCGTCCTGGGGGATCGAGGCCAGATGGTGATCCACGTCATGATGCGCACGCATCAGATCAAAGGCCTTGCGGATGCAGGTCAGCATCCCGAGCGCCAGAATATCGACCTTCATCAGGCGCAGGGCGTCGATGTCATCCTTGTCCCACTCAATGAAGGTGCGGTCCGGCATGGCCGCGTTGCCGATGGGGACCATTTCGTCCAGCCGGTCCTGGGTCAGAATGAAGCCGCCGACGTGCTGGCTGAGATGACGCGGAAAGTTTAGCAGGCGCGAGGCCATGTCGACCGCGCGGGCGATCATGGGATTGGTCGTGTCCAGCCCCGCCTGAACGACGTGACGATCGCCAATCTCGGTCCCCCAACTACCCCAGTGGCTGGAGGCCAGACGGGCGGTGACGTCCTCGGTCAGACCCAGCGCCTTGCCGACCTCGCGGATGGCGCTGCGCGGGCGGAAGTGGATGACGGTGGCGGCTATGCCCGCGCGATGGCGGCCATAGCGCTCATAGATGTGCTGAATGATCTCCTCACGCCGCTCATGCTCGAAATCGACGTCGATGTCGGGCGGTTCGTTGCGGTCCTCGGACAGGAAGCGTTCGAACAGCAGATCGGATTCCATCGGGTCGACCGAAGTGATCCCCAGAACATAGCAGACCGCCGAGTTGGCGGCCGAGCCTCGACCCTGACACAGGATGCGTTTGTCTCTCGCTACGCGGACGATGTCGAAGATGGTCAGGAAATAGGCGGCGATTTTCTTGCGGGCGATGAAGACCAGTTCCTTGTCCAGCAGGGCCTGGACCTTGTCGGGAACACCGTCGGGATAGCGCATGGCGGCGTGGCGGCCGGTTAGGTGCTCCAACCAGGCTTGCGGGGTCCAGTCCGGCGGGATCGGCTCTTCTGGGTATTGATAACGAAGCTCAGACAGGTCGAAGGTCGCGCGCGACAGTAGCGCGGTCGTTTCAAATATCGCGTCGGGCGCGTCACGGAACAGGCGCGTCATTTCTGAGACGGGCTTAACCCAGCGTTCGGCGTTGGCTTCCAATCGGAGGCCGGCGCTTTCGACGGTCACACCTTCGCGTATGCAGGTCAGGACATCCTGCAAGTCGCGGTCCCCGGGTGTGGCGTAGAGGACGTCGTTGGACGCTAGTAGAGGAACGCCCGCCCGCATAGCCAAGGTTTTCAGACGGGCCAGCCTGCGCCGGTCGTCGCCGCGCCTGTGCATCGTCACGCCCAGCCAGACGGCGCCGGGCGCGGCCTCGGCCAGACGGGTCAGTATGGCTTCAAGACCTGTCAGCCGGTCCGGCGGCATGAGGATCAGCAGTAGCCCCTCGACATCGGCCAACAGGTCGCCAAGGCCGATCTCGCACTCGCCCTTTTTTGCGCGGCGATTGCCCAGGGTCAGCAGTCGGGTCAGCCGCCCCCAACCTGCCCGCGTTTCGGGGTAGGCGATGATATCTGGCGTCCCGTCGTTGAAGACCAGCCGCGCCCCGGTCAACAGGCGGAAATCCTTCCCTCGCTGCTTCACCGCTTCGGACAGGGCCGGATCGTTCAGCGGGTCCTCGATGAAGGCGATCTCGCCGGGACTACCGCCATCGCGCACCTTGTCAGGCGGAATCAGGCCCTCGGCCCGCAACTCGTTCAACGCGCTCCAGGCCCGCACCACCCCGGCTACAGTGTTGCGGTCCGCCAGCCCCAGACCGGCATGGCCGCGCAGGATCGCCGTCGCCACCATTTGCTTGGGTGAGGAGGCTCCGCGCAGGAAGGAGAAGTTGCTGGCCGCCGCCAGCTCGGCGTAATCGCCGCAAGGATCGAGCGTGCTCATGCGAAGAGGCCATGGATGAACCAGCGAGGCTCGGGCGTCTCGCCATAGAGGCCCTGACGGAACAGCCAGAAGCGACGACCGTCCTGATCCTCGATGCGGTAGTAGTCGCGGGTGCGCTGGTCTGGCGCGCGCCACCATTCGCCGCTGATCCGCTCCGGCCCCTCGGCGTGCGCCACCTCGTGCAGGACGCGGCGCCAGCGGAACTTCAGAGGATAGCCGTCGGGCACCTCG
Source organism: Brevundimonas sp. NPDC058933 (assembly GCF_049315965.1). Lineage (NCBI taxonomy): Bacteria > Pseudomonadati > Pseudomonadota > Alphaproteobacteria > Caulobacterales > Caulobacteraceae > Brevundimonas > Brevundimonas sp. NPDC058933. The sequence goes on along the minus strand of NZ_JBMOSL010000001.1, from coordinate 551,018 downwards.
GCCAAGGTCTCGACCGGCTGGGGCGGGTCGAACATCTGTAGAGGACGCAAGGGCGGGTCGTCGGGATCAAGCTCGGGCCAAGCCCCGTCGCCGGGGCGGGCCGAGGCCGGGATCAGCCGCGCCGCACGTTCGGGAATGTGGGAGGCAAAGGGCTCGAACCGCAGCACCGCCCCTGGCCCAAGTCGGGCGGTCAGCCGGTCGATGAGGCGACTGAAAGCTTCTTCTCCCGGCGTCTCGCGCTCCAGTCCTGGCTGGGTCGGCGTCAGGGTCTGGGTCCAAGGCGCCGACATGCGCATCTGGTCGAAGCCGAAGCCGGGGTCCAGGGGGTTGGACAGGGCCGCCATGCGTTCACGAAACAGGCGCAGGGTCGCGGGCGCGTCGCGCGTCGGACGGCCGGTGCGGACGACGATGCGGCGCACCTCGCCGTCCACGCGATAAAAGCCGGCCTCGAAAGCGCGCCCGCCCTGACCTGCCAGATCCAACTGATCCATGGTCTCGACCAGCATGTCGGACAGGACGCGCTCGATGTCCTCGGGCGCTGAGACCGGCTCGAAGAAAACGCGATCGACGACCACGGGGGCAGGCGGCCGATGCGGAGTAATACGCACGTCCTCGTCGCCCAGAATCCGGGCCAGACGGGCGGGGAAGTCGGCGCCGAAACGGGCGGCCAGAGGCGCACGCGGGCGATCGTCCAGATCGGCCAGACGTTTCAGCCCGGCGCGGCGCAGGGCCTGCTCCTCCTTGTCCGAAAGCTCCAGGGCGGCAACCGTCAGACGGCGGGCGGCGTCGCGATCCCGGCCTGGATCGAATCGGCCGCCAGGACCGAAGCGGGCCAGGGCGCGGGCGACCTGGGGCGTTCCCGCCAAAGCGCAGCGAGTTTGGAGCTTGGCGCGTCCGGCGCGGGTATGAACCCTCTGCAGCAGTTCCACCTCGCCGCCGAACAGGTGAGCGCAGCCGGTCACGTCCAGCATCAGACCGTGCGGCGGATCCAGAGCAATCATGGGGGTGAAGCGGCCGAAATCCTCCAGCACCCGCGCCAGCAGGGCGGCGTCGGCGTCGGGCCGGTGGGCGACGGTGCGAAGACTGGGCGTCCGCGCCTGCGCATCGGCCAGGGCCAGACCGGGGGTCAGTCCCGCCTGCGCCGCCGCAGGATCGACGGCGGCCAGCCGCAGGGCGCCCTTGATCTTCTCGACCAGGACGACAGGCGGCGCTTCAGGCGGCGCGTCGTTCTCTTGTTCCTGTCCCCACTCCTGGCGCCGCAGCCGATCGCTGGGCAGCCAGGGGAACCAGACCGCCAGATAGCGGCGCGGGCGGGCGGAATGTCCGCTGCTCACGATCCCACTCCATAATCCAGGTTCCGGTTTCCCCGCCGCCGCGTCGCCGCAGCAGGGTCGCCGAAAAAGACGGTCGTCCCGGAGCTCCGGCTTCCAGGGGTTCCGAGGCGCAGGATCCGATCGACCAGCGGGTCTCGGCCGCGCTGGGGCAGGGGTCCGCGCCCGACCGGGCTAGAAACAGCGTCGCCCCGTGGATCTCGGCTGCCAGCGCCAGCCGCCGACTGGCCGTCAGGCTGAGCGCCTTGGCCTCGCCCCAGGCGCTCAGCAGGACCGCGCCCACCGCGGAACTGCGCAGGGCGTCTTCGCCCACCGCAAGCAAAGTCTGAATATCGCGCGCCCGCACCAGCATAAGGTCGCGCGGCGCCAGTCCCATCTCATGCAGGCCGGGCCCGTACGGTCGCCCCGCTTCCTGGCTCATCATCTCATGCAGAACCCAGACGATCGGTCGCCCCTCAGACGCCCGCGACGCCATCCCCAGACCGAAAGCGTTGACCGCAACGGCATCGGCGGGCGTGGCGGCGTAGAGATCGTGCAGAACGCCTGTGGCCAGAGGCGCAAAGGCGTTGTCGACACACTCACTGGCCGACACCTCCAAGCGACGACCGGTAGAGCGATTGAGCGCTTCCAGTCGGGCCTTAAGCGTCCGCAGCGCATCAGGTTCAGAACGAATGTTCGTCATTTGTTCTTTATGCGCTCCCGTTTTGTCGAGATCAAGCGGAGGCGCGCGCGGCCCATGCGACATTGATGCGATTGTCGTGGACAGGGGGCGTGCTAGAAGACCTGATGGGATTCAGCGCGATCAGGCGGGGGGTGTTGGCGGCGTTCATGGCGTCGTTCCTGGCCCTCTTCGTTCTGGTCCCTGCCGTCGACGCCATGAGTTGCGGAACTGAAAGCGAAGCCTCCGAGGTCGCCGTTCTGGTGATCGACGACCCCAGCAGCGCCCCTCATTCCGACGACGAGACCCATGCAGTCTGTTCACATGGGCATTGCCACCACGGCGGCGCCTCTACGCCTGCGCGTCAGGACGCGTCGCTGGATGGGGTGTCCGGGCGAGGGGTTCTGCTGACGTGGCCTGCTCATCGGCTGATCTCACATCCGCCTGCCGGTCCGGAGCGTCCTCCCAGGGGCTGACGTGATCAGCGCGCTTCCGCGCGCCTTTCATGTCAACATTCCGGGAAACAGGACATGCCATCCCCTTATCGTCGTTCGCCGTGCATCACGGCGGGCTGCGCCATGGTCGCGCTAGCGACTGCCATCACCGGCCCTGCCTGGGCTGATCCCGCGCCTGCGTTTGAAATCCTGCTGCAACAGGTTGGCGCCTCACCAACAACCATTGAGGCCGAGGCCCTGCGAGACGCTGCTGACGCCCGCGTCCGACAGGCTCGGGTTCGCCCCAACCCCACGCTGGGGCTGGATGTCGAAAACGTCTTCGGTAGTGGACCTTTCGAGGGCTTCAGCAACGCCGAGACGACACTTGGGGTCACTCAGAATCTAGAACTCTGGGGGCGGCGTGGCGCTCGGTTTAATGTGGCTCGGGCCGAGGCAGGCGCGGCGCTGTTTCGTCGCGATCTTGCCGTCGTCGACGCCGCTGGGCGTCTGGCCCTGGTCTATGCCGAGGCCGAGGCCGCCGAGCGGCGCTTTGATCTGGCCGAGGAGGCGTTGGGTGTCACTCTGGCTGATGCCAGGGCGGCGCTGACCCTGGTCGAGGAAGGCCGCGAGCCCATGGTTCGCGCCCTTCAAGGCGAAAGCGAAGCCGCCACGGCTCGCGCGACACTGGATGAGGCTCAGGCCGAACGCGACGCAACCTTCGCCCGCTTGACCGTGGTCGCCATGCTGCCGACGCCGGTGACGTCGATAGAGACAAGCCTGCTTGATCAGGTCCCGTCAGCGTCGAGGTCTGGAGCCGAGACCACGCCCGTCGTGCGTGTGGCTGAGGCCGAACGCGATGCGGCGGAGCGGCGGGTCGCGGTCGAGCGCATCCAGTCCCGTCCGGATGTCAGCGCTTCGCTGGGCCTACGTCGGTATGAGGCCGAGAAAGCGACCGCCCTGACCTTGGGGCTCAGCCTGCCCTTGCCGCTGTTCGACGGGAACCGGGGCAATATCGAAGCCGCCCAGGCCGAGCTTCGCGCCGCTGACGCTCGCCTGATGGGCGCACGTCAGTTGGCGCAGGCTGATCGCAACGCCGCACTCGCGCGGCTCAAGGCCTCGACCAGCTGGGTGACCGCTACCGACGCCGGGGTGACGGCGGCGCAGGAAGCCTATCGCCTGTCGCGCATCGGCTTTGACGCCGGACGCATCTCGCAACTGGAGCTGCGTTCGTCGCGCGCCGCCCTGATCTCCTCCCGCAACGCCGCCGTCGATGCCCGCCTGGCGCGGGTTCGCGCGGAAATCGATCTGGCGCGCCTGCAAGGCCGCGTCCCGTTTGGAGCTGCTCAATGAAACGCCCGACTGGACTGAACAAGATCTGGCTGATGGCCGGGGCCGCTGCAGCCGTCCTTCTGGGGGGCGCAGGCCTCTATATGCTCAACAGCCAACCAAAAGCCTTGCCGACCGGAGCTGTCGAAGACGGCCACGTCGATGAAGGCGTCGGGGCGACCGCACAGGAGGGCGTCGTAGAACTGTCGGCGGCGCAGATCGAGGTGGTCGGCATCGCGGTCGTTACTGTGGGAAGCGGGGGTGGGGGCGAAGTGCGGTTGTCCGGCCGCGTAGAGCCGATGGTGGACGCCCGTGCTTCTGTAGCCGCTGCAGTCGCGGGACGCGTCGAGCGTGTTCTGGTGGCGCCGGGCCAATCGGTGCGTGTCGGTCAGGCGCTGGCCGTACTGGTCAGCGGCGACGCCGCCGCTCTGAGCGCCGACGCCGACGCAGCCCAGGCCACGGCGGTCGCCGCCCAGCAGGCGCATCGCCGTGAGGAGGATCTGGCTAATCAGGGCGTGGTGGCGCGGCGTGACGCAGAGGTCGCTCACGCACAGGCCCTGGGCGCCGAGGCCGCCGCCCGCGCCGCGCGGGCTCGTTCCGCCGCCGCCGGATCGCCCGACGCCATGGGACGCGTACGCGTCGGCAGCCCCATTTCGGGCCTGGTCACCAGCGTTCAGGTCGGGCCCGGTGGATTTGTGGCCCAGGGCGGCGTCATCGCAGAGATCACCAATCCGGCGCGCGTCGAAATCGTGTTCAACGCGCCGCCCGCCGTGGCCGCTCATGTCCGCGCGGGGAGTGCGATCCGCGTCACGACACCTGCCGGCGAAGTGGAGGCTGTGGTGACCGGCGTGGCCACAGGCGGCGGCGAGAGCGGCGCCACGGTCATCCATGCGCGTTCGACAGGCGGCGTCCTGCCGCCCGCAGGGTCGGCGGTAATGGGGACGGTTCTGACCGGCGAAACGGTCGCTGGCGTCACCGTCCCCTCCGACGCCGTGCAAACCGTCGAGGGCGCGACCGTCGTCTTCGTTCGCACGGCGACCGGCTTCCGCGCCGTGCCCGTACTGGTCGGACGACAGGCGGGCGGGCGGTCCGAGATCGTGCGGGGCCTGAGCGGCGCCGAGCGCATCGCAGGCGCCAACGCCTTTCTACTGAAAGCCGAGCTCGCCAAGGGCGAAGCCGAGCATGGCCACTAGGGGCGACGGATCATGTTCAAAGCTATTATTGAGGCGTCCGTCCGCTTTCGCTGGTTCGTCGTTCTGGCCGTGGCGCTCGTCGCCGCGCTCGGTCTGTTCGAACTGACCAGGCTGCCGATCGACGCCGTTCCCGACATCACTAACCGACAGGTCCAGATCACGACGGTCGCGCCGGCGCTTGCGCCCGAACAGATCGAACGACAGGTCACCTATCCGCTGGAAACCGCCATGTCCGGCATCCCCGGCCTGGTCAGCACCCGATCGCTATCGCGCAACGGCTTCAGCCAGATCACCGTCGTCTTCACCGACCAGACGGACATCTACTTCGCCCGCCAGCAGGTATCCGAGCGGATGCGGCAGGCGGCGGACAGCCTGCCTGAAGGCGTCGAACCCAATCTCTCAGCCATCACGACGGGCCTGGGCGAAGTGCTGATGTGGACGGTCGACTACGTCCCGTTCGGCCCCAAGACCACGGTCGCGACCGGCAAGCCCGGCTGGCAGGCGGATGGCGCCTATCTGACGCCGGAAGGCGAGCGGCTGATCACGCCGCAGCAACGCGCCACCTATCTGCGCACGGTTCAGGACTGGATCATCGCCCCGCAGATGCGGACCAGTCCCGGCCTGGCCGGGATCGACGTCAACGGCGGCTATGTGAAGGAATATGCGGTGCGGCCCGACGCGGCGGCCCTGACCCGCTACGGCCTGGGTATGACCGATCTGGCGCAGGCGCTGGAGCGCGCCAACACTCAGGCCGGCGCCGGCTATATTCAGCGGGCGGGGGAGGCGCTGGTGGTCCGCACCGACGCCCTGGCCGCGACCGTCGAGGATCTGGCCCAGTCGCCGGTTGTCAATCGCGGCGGCCTGATCGTCCGCGTCGCCGACGTGGCCACCGTCGAGATAGGTCAGGCCCCACGCCTCGGCGGCGCCAGTCGCGACGGCCACGAAGCCGTCCTCGGCACCGCCCTGATGCTGGCCGGCGAGAACAGTCGCACCGTGGCACAGGCCGCTGCGGAACGGCTGGAACAGGTGGCCGCATCCCTGCCGCCGAACGTCGTCGCGGTCCCGGTTCTGAACCGCAGCGATCTGGTCAATTCGACGATCTCGACCGTGGCGCGCAACCTGATCGAAGGCGCCCTGTTGGTCATCGTCGTGCTGTTCCTGCTGCTCGGAAACTTCCGGGCGGCGGCGATCACGGCCCTGATGATCCCGCTATCCTTCCTGTTCGCCGTCATCGGCATGAACCGCTTCGGCATCAGCGGAAACCTGATGAGCCTGGGCGCGCTCGACTTCGGCCTGATGGTCGACGGCGGCGTGGTGGTGATCGAGAACACCCTGCTGATGCTGACCCGGAAACGCGGCGAACTGGGGCGGATGCTGACCCGCAGCGAGCGCCTCGGCGTGGCCGTGCAAGCGGCTCGTCGGATGGTCAAGCCGGCGGCCTTCGGCCAACTGATCATCCTGCTGGTCTTCACGCCGCTGCTGATGCTGGAAGGGGTGGAGGGCAAGACCTTCGTGCCTATGGGGGCGACGGTCATGCTGGCCCTGATCGGCGCCTTTGTCTTCTCCTTCACCTTCGTGCCGGCGATGACGGCCCTGTTCGTGCGCGAGCCTAAGACGGTTCATCTGGGAGCAGACGGTCAGGCCGAGGAGCAAGAGACCCGCATCCTGCGCTTGGCCCGACGCTGGATACAGCCGGCCATAGGCGCGGCGGTGGCGCGTCCCAAGACAGTCCTGATCGCCGCCCTGGCGACGCTGGTGGTGGGCGCTGTCTCCTTCATGAGTTTAGGCCGGGAATTCATCCCGACCCTGGACGAGGGCGACATCGCCATGCAGGCCCTGCGCGTGCCGTCGGCTTCGCTGGAGCAGTCACTGGTCATGCAGATGACCCTGGAACGCGCCATCAAGGCCCAGCCCGAGGTCGAGACCGTCTTCTCGCGCACCGGCACGGCCGAGGCGGCGGTCGATCCCATGCCCGCCAATATTTCGGACGCGGTCATCATCCTCAAGGACCGCAGGGATTGGCCTGATCCCAGGCTGTCGAAGGAAGACCTGATCGCACGCATCGAGCAGGTCGCCAGCCAGCAGATCGGCAACAGCTTCGAGTTCAGCCAGCCGATCGAACTGCGGTTCAACGAACTGATCTCGGGGGTGCGGACCGATCTCGCCGTCATGGTCTATGGCGACGATTTCGACACGCTGCAAAAGACGGCGGAGCAGGTCGCGGCCAAGCTGCGGGCCACGCCCGGATCGGCCGATGTGCGGGTGGAGCAGGCATCCGGCCTGCCGACCCTGACCATCAGCGTCGATCGGTTTGCGGCGGCCAACTACGGCCTGTCCGCCGCCGATGTCTCGGAGGCGGTCTCCACCGCCATAGGCGGCGCCGAGGCGGGACGCATCTTCGAGGGCGATCGTCGCTTTGACGTGGTCGTGCGTCTGCCCGACGACGCGCGCAATGATCCCGCCACCCTGGCCGCCTTGCCTATTGTTTCGAGCTCGGGCGTCGTTGTGCCTCTTTCTTCTGTGGCCCGAATCCACATCGCCGAGGGCCCGAACCAGATCAGTCGTGAGAACGGCAGCCGCCGCATGGTGGTCCAGGCCAATGTGCGCGGACGTGATCTGGGCGGCTTCGTGACCGAAGCGCAGAGGTCCGTAGCCGAGGTCGCTCTGCCAGTTGGCTATCGGCTGGATTGGGGCGGGCAGTTCGAAAACCTGAAGCGCGCCGAGCAACGCCTGGGCCTTGTGATCCCTGTGGTTTTCGTTCTGATCGGCTTTCTGCTGTTCATGGCGTTGGGATCGTTCACGGAAGCGGGGCTGGTGTTCGCCTGCGTTCCTCTCGCGCTCGTCGGCGGCGCGTTGGCGCTGTTGCTCAGAGACATGCCGTTCTCGGTTTCGGCGGCGGTCGGATTTGTCGCCGTGTCCGGCGTCGCAACCCTAAACGGCCTGGTGTTGATGCAAGCCATCCGAGAGCGCCTGCGCGCTGGGCTGGATCCCGCGGAGGCGGCGATCGCAGGGGCGTCCGGCCGTCTTCGAGCGGTGCTGACCACAGCGCTCGTTGCCATTGTCGGATTTGTCCCCATGGCGTTGGCGCATGGGGCGGGGGCCGAGGTCCAGAAGCCGCTGGCTACTGTCGTCATCGGCGGACTGTTGACCGCCACGGCTCTGACGCTGCTCGTGCTTCCCGCCTTTGCGGCGTGGACGCACAAAGCCACGGGGGCGAGGGCCTGATGCGAGGGGCCTGCCTGCCAGAAGGCCGGGCATTGCGAATGGTTATCATCTCAGCTAGTCGCTGAGGGGGCGGACCTTTGTCCGCGCGGTGGGACATCATCGAGATAGTCCCGCCGGACCGACCGGGTCACGCCAGGAGCTTCGCCGATTGCCGGAAACGATTGATCTTCCACGGTCCAAGCGGCTGAAAGCGCTGACGCACGAAATCCATGATCGGCTGGACAAGTCGATCATGGAAGCGTCGTCGTTCGACAGCATCGAAGGCTACATCCGTTTCGCCGGGGTGCAGTGGATTTTCCACCGCGACATAGACGCCCTGTATGAAGACGCCGACCTGATGATGCTCCTTCCCGGATTGCCCGAACGGCGTCGTTTATCACTGATCGCAGCTGACCTGGCCGACCTGGGAAGTGGTGCGCCGACAGTGGAGACGCCTCCGGCCTTCCAACATTGTCGGGCGGTGGACACAGCCGCCGCGCTAGGCTGGCTTTATGTGGCTGAGGGCTCGAACCTCGGCGCGGCCTTGCTGCGCAAGGCGGCGGCCAAGCTTGGCCTGTCCGACAACCACGGTGCGCGACATCTGGCTCCAGCGGGCGAAGGTCCTGCCGCCCACTGGCGCGCTTTTACCGCCGCGCTGGACGCCGCTGTCCTAACGCAGGATGAAGAGGATCGCGTGGTTGCGGGCGCCAAAGCTGCCTTTACGCGAGTTCAGGCCTTGGCCAATGCCGCGCTTGGGTGAGCCTGAGGCGGTGACTGGCCCGTCGTCTGTGCGAGAGGGCGGGGTGGTTATCGGTATGGTTTTGTCGCGGTCTTGAGTCCCCCGAAGCACGTGAGGGCTGTGCCCGCCTGTTGCCGAATGCAGATGCATGGGCGATAAATTTCGGGTGACCAGACCCCCAAAGATCGGCCTAATCCTTCTGGCGGTCGCCTGCGTGCTCGCGGGATGCGGCGGCATCGACCGTTCTCTTTGGAATATGGCGCGTGGATACGTCGGGGCGAGAGCGACCGCGCTTGATACCTCTCTGATATCTGAGGAAGCGCAGGCTCGCGGCGCCCTGCTGTTCGCCTTCGGCGACTATGGCGGGCTCGACACCGATGCGATGCGAACCGTCGCTGTGCCGTGGAAACTGACCTCCGCCGCCCTGGTTATGGAACAGTCGCCCAACGACGTGTCTCAGGCGTCTTTGAGACGAACTCTGGCAAACTACGGGTTCCTCTATCCCGTCGAGATAGCCAACTGGCCAGTAGATGCGGGGCCGCCACCCAAGCCGGAGGCTGTGCTCGGCGTCAGCCTGGGTGTGGCTCGACGCAGCCTGCCGCCGATTGAACTTCAGATCGGCAACATTGGTTGTGCTGCATGTCATGCAGCACCGTCCTACGAGGCTGACGGACGTCCGACTCCGAACAAGGTCTGGCTGGGCGCGCCCAATCCGTCGCTCAATCTGGAAGCCTATACCCAAGGGCTCTATGTCGCCCTGTCGGCCGGCATGGCCGACCCTGATCGCCTCATGACGACGGTGCGGCGGCTCTACCCGGACGTGACCGACCGCGAGCTGGCGACGCTTCGGTCCTTTGTCCTGCCGCGCGTACGCGAGCGAATGGCAGCCATTGCAGTGACGGGGCAGGGCGTTCTGCCCTTCTCCAACGGTCTTCCCGGGGCGACAAACGGGGTGGCGGCGCTGAAGTTGCAGCACGGTCTGCTGGCGGCTGATCCGGCGACCATGATGCGAGAGGTGGGCTTCACCTCGATTCCTCACCTGGCTGATCGGGGCTGGCGTAGCGCCCTGCTGTGGGACGGCGCTTATGCGCCGCCCGGACAAAAGCGATTCCGGGCCATGAGCAAGGCGGACCTGACGGACGCCCATCGCGAAGACCTGGCTGCCATGACCGCCTATTTCACCGTGCCCAGCATGGGCGTGTCAGGCTCGCAGGCCCGAAGATCGGTCTCCGATGTGAAAACGGCTTGGGTCTTCCTGCAAACTGTGCGGCCGCAGCCCTTCCCGGCAAAGATCGACGAGGCTCGCGCCAATGCCGGGCGAGAGATTTTCCAGCGCGCCTGCGTTTCCTGTCACGGCGTCTATGTCGAGACGGCAAGGGGCCCGCGGCTGGCCAGCTTTCCCAACTGGGCGGGGGATGTCGGCACGGACCTTACCCGCGCCGAGGCAATGACGCAGGTTCTGGCGGAGCGGGTCAACGCCTCGCCGCTCCGTGCCTCAATCTCGGCGGCGCATACCGGCGTCTATGCCGCGCCTCCGTTGACCGGGGTGTGGCAGAGCGCGCCCTACCTACATAACGGATCCGTACCCAGCCTTGCGGCCCTTCTGGGTCTGGAACCTCGACCCGCCCGATTTATTGTCGGCGGCCATGCCATGGATCTGGAAAATGTCGGCGTGGCCTATCCGGACGGATATCAGCCTTACTCGCAGCCGGCGTGGGTGGACACACGGAAGCGCGGTCTGGGCGCTGCGGGTCATGAGGCGCCGTTCGCCGACCTGAGCCGCGATGAACGGCTAGCGCTTCTCGAATACCTGAAGCGGCTCTGATCAGAAGATCAGATCAGAGACCGGGCGCCGCGCGGGCGGCGGCAGGGCGCTTTCAGGGACAAGGCCGAGGCGGAAGGCGGTGACCAGCTTCGTTCCGGGCGGTTGGCCGAACCGCGCAGCAAGAGCTTCGGCGGCCGCCCTATCATCCGCCAGCACCGTCATCGGGGCGGCCGACAGTCCCAGTCTCGTCATCTCGAGCCATACCCGATGCCAACGACGGCCCGTCTCGAACGGCGTCTCACCAATGGGGCGGCGCAACAGTGCGATCGCTGCGCTGGATTGCACCACTGCGGCTTCTCCGGTCAGTGCGCCGGCCAGCCCTAGGCGATCAAGAAACTCGAACATGCCTGGCTTCAACACGACGCCGGCGCCGGCGGCCTCCAGTCCCGACATCTCCATTGCCCGCGCATTCAGGCCGTCGACGGCCCAGGAGGGATGGCGTCGCGACAATCGCATCCAGGCCAGCAATTCAGCCCGGAACCGGGCATCGCGAAAACTCTTCAAGCTGGCCTGGTCGTTGAGATGCGCAACCTGGTCGATGTCGGGCCGCTCTCGCAGTATGGTCAGATCGGGCGCGGTCTGGGCCAGTGCGTCCAGTATCGGGACGGCGCGGTCGGGCAGGAACCTGCCCCGGTAGGTGCGGCGCGCGGTGAGGAAGGACGCCAGCGGATCCGGGTCAACCTCTCCGGTTACAATCAGGCGGGCGATCTCGCTGCCCTCAGGCGCCGTCACCCTCATCTCCATCCCGCGCAGGCTTGCGGCGAGAATGAACCCCTCTACGGCCGCCCCGTGGCTGGCCTCGACGTCGCGGCCGGTCGGGTCGCCGACAGGAAGGGTACGGCGGGAGGCCTGGGCTGCCGCTACGGTGGTCGCGTCGATCTGGCGCCAGATGGTGGGCTGGATATTGTGAACATTGGGCGACAGGGCCGCGTCAGCGATCAGGGCGGCGAAAACCTCGGGGCTCATGACCAGCCCTTGTCCAGAACCTTGCGGAAAAGATGGGTTCGGTGCAGTCGTTCGCCGCCGATACGCTGCATCTGACGCAGGCTGGCCCCGTTGGGATCGGCGATCCAGGTGACGCCGCACTCGCGATAGCCGCGTTTCTGCAGAGCGCCGATGACGCGCCAGAGCATGGCGGGATTGACCCCCTTGCCTTGCGCCTCAGGCATCACGGAATAGAGAATAAGGACCGCCCGACGCGGTCGAAACTGCATCTTCAGCCAGGCCAGAAGAGCGCGAGGCCCATAGGTCGCGGCGGCATCACGCACGAAGGGGTTCAGGTCGGGAATACAGATGGCCACACCCATAGGCCGGCCCTTGTAGTGGATCACCGACGACAGGGTCGGGTCGAGGACCCACATCATTTCCCCGGCCTGAAACTCAAACTCCTCGGCGGTCAGGGGCACGAACATGGGGTTGGCGTCGAACCCGCCGTTCAGGCAAAGGCGCGCTTCTTCCATCCGCGGCTTGAAGCGACGCCGGTCGATGGGCGCGAAGGTCCAGTCGTTGGATTCCAGAATAGCCTTGGCGCCGGGTGTCAGGAGCCCATTACGGTTCGCCTCGCCGGGATGAAAGCGAAAGGTCGACATGGGAAATTCGGCCGCATAGCCGATGGCCTCCAGCTGCGCGGCCAGATAGGGCGGCGACCAGACCATGTCGGTGAAGGGAACATGCTCGAAGCCCTCCGTCACCAGGCCGACCTGCTGCATGGCGGTCAGGTTGAAGGGACCGGCGACCTCGGTGTCGCCATGTCGATGCGCGAAGGCCTCGATCCCGTCGAACAGCAGGCGCAGCGCCTCTGGATCGTCGGCGGCGTCGAGGAAGCCAAAATAGCTGCGCGACAGGCTGTGACGTTCGTTCGACGCCGGGTGCCGGTGCGCCGTGGCCCGCGCGACGGGCTGACCATCGCGCAGCACGACCAGAGCCTCCAGGTCCCCGCCGCCCTTCAGCAGCGGGTTCTTGAGCGGGTTCAGATAGCGCTTCAGGTCCGAGCGCATAGGCGAGACGTAGGGCGTGTCCTTTGGATAGACGACAAAGGGCGTGCGGAAAAAAGCTTCGAAATCGTCGCGGACCAGAGTCAGGCTCATGTGGTTGCTCCGGCCGGGCGGGCGGCGATCAGGCTCGCCATTTTCTGGAACAGGACCATGGCCCGCTCGTCCTCTTCCGTACGGGTGGATCCGCCCAGCGCGATCAACGCGACCCGCAAGGGCGTGGCGCTGATCAGGATGGCGTGGGTCGAGGCGTGACGCCGCAGCAAATCCCGGAGCTGTTCGCAGGCCTCACGATCATTGTCGGCTGGCGCACGCTCCAGTTGGACAAGATCGGTTACGGCCCCGTCCACGAAGGCTGCCAGCAGCCGGCCGTCGTCATAGGCGGATAGGTCCGGGCCTTCGACCAGAACAAGGCCCTGGAGGGGCGCTGCGCGCGACGCGGTATCGATGAAGCGGGCGAGTTGGCTGGTATCGGCCGCCGCGAGCGCCTGCTCGAAGAGGCGGCGCTGCTGATCCCCGCCGCCGGATTGAAGTCGCAGCAGAACCGAAAGGGCCAGCAGGGCCGAGACCGTGATCGCCAGCACGCCCTGGGCCTCCAGCAAGGAGGCAGGCGGGCGGGAAAACAGCAGGGCGGCGGCCAACAGGACGGAGGTCATGGCGGCCAAAGCCAACTCCTTCAGCGCGTCGACCCAGCGACGTGGCGCGCTGGCCCCGGCCGCTGCCGCATAGGCCAGGCCGAGCATGCCGAGAGCGCTGAGCCCGAACGACGAACCGAGCCCGAAATCCGTCAAGGCCAGAAGGCCTGCCGCCAGCAGGGCGCGGCCATAGGAATCCAGCGCCGCATTCTCCATCGGGGCCAGCGTGGCGCGGTCGCGAAACATGATCAGGCCGAGAACCAGGGCCAGGGCCAAGGGCACATAAATGGCCAGGTTGAAGGCCCGCTCCAGTCCCGATCCCGCCAACCCGGCGGCGACGACGCCCAGGATCGTGCCCCCTGCAACCACCAGCTTGATGGCCAGGGGCGCATGTCGCCGCAACAGATTCTCGGCCAGCAACAGGGCGCTCAGCGGCAGGGCGCAGGCCAGAATCAGGCTTGCCAGGCCGAACGCCTCGACGCCCGTCGCATTGGCCAGCGCCCGGAAGACGTAGAAAAGGCCGGCCAGGCCAAAAACGAGCATCAGTACGTTCTGGACCGTGGTTCGACCGGGGCGGCGGGCCAGCACAAGAGCCACGGCTAGCGCCCCCAAGGCGCCGAAGCCATCGACCAGCATCTGGGTGTCGGCGGCGGTCATCATCCCAACAGACGCTGCATCATCCGGCGCACCAACCAGCCCTTGGCCCAGGCCAGCGGGCCGGGCAGGGGACGCTCCCCCCGCGCTTCACGCACGTTCAGGAACCAGCCGCGACAGTCTGTGCGCGTCCGCCGTCCCATGATCAGGGACAGGGCTTCGCCTGCCATCAAGGCGCCCGCCGTGACGACCATGGGGGCGAAACTCATCCGCTTGCGCTTGCCTGCGGCCATATCAGCGGCGGCTTGAAGATCGACATGGGCGTGGGACGAGGAATGGGTGAGCACCCATTCGATTTCTTTCAGAAAGGCTTTGCTCGCCTGATCGACGGTAATCTCGCGCCAGGGCGTGCCGCGCGTCGGATAACCGAGGCGGTCTTCGGGGCGAGGGTCGGCAGGCCGCACCAGGACGACTGAGGGCAGGGGCGAGGCATAGGCGTCGATGACGCTGGCCCCGCAGCGTTGAGCCACGCGATACAACTCCACCGTCGCCGCTACGTCGTCGCAGCCGTTAACGATGACAGGATAGTCGCGCGCCAGCGTCTCCAGTTGGTCGGTCCATTCGGCCCCCAGCACGGTCAGTTCCAGGTTCGGGTTGATCTTCAGCAAGCCCTCGGCCGTCACATCCGCCTTGGAACGATCCACGGTATCGGTGAAGGCAAAGACCTGGCGGTTCAGATTGGAGACCTCAAAGGTGTCGATATCAGCTATGGCGATGCGGCCGACCCCGGCTCGGACCAGCAACTGCACGCAGGCTCCGCCCATGCCGCCGACACCGGCGACGAAGACGGCGGCGCCCTTCAGCCGCGCCTGCTCCTCTTCGCTGATAAAGCCCAGGTTGCGGGTGGTCATCTCCGCATAGAAGTGCGCGGTCATCGGGTCTCTTTCCAAGGGCGCAGGTCGCCCCAGGGGCGACTGGCTGAAAGCCAGTAGATCAGGGGTAGAACCGCCATGCGCGCCGCCATGATAACGACCAGGCCGCCTAGCCCCATGGCCGTGGTCGGCGGGGCGATCTTGCGCAGATAGCGCCCTGCCGCCGCCATATCGATGCGGCCGATCTGGATCAGGTCGTCGCCCCGATCGTAGTTCAACTGCTCGCGGCAAAACGCGTTGTACGAAGCCATCCTGTGAGGCGCGGCCTGTTCGAAGGCCTTCTTCAGGGCGTCCGAGCCGCCGGTATAGGCGTCGATGATGACAAACCGCGTCTCGTCGAATCCCGCCTCTGGGCCGACGCCAAAGGCTGTCCTGTGCCGGGCCATTATCTGGCGCGCGAGGGTCAGATGATCGAAGCTGCGCCTCGTACCTGGACGCGGCGAGGGGAAGACGTCGGAAAAGGTCTCGGCCACCATGCCGACGACGGCAGGAACCTGGCTGACATTGGAGACCCACAGGGCACGCCCCTGCCCAGCCAGAAACATCAGCACGCAGGTCAAGCCGTACAGGGTCGCCGACAGGCCAAGCCCCCGGAACGAGGGATCGACCATCACCAGCCCGAGATGCATCACCTGAGTTGATCGGCCCTCCATTTCGACGTCCAGAAGCGACAGGATGTTGAAGGCGACGGGGCGGGCGGCGTCGCCCTTGCCCTGGTAGACCACGGTCACCACGCATTGCCTCAGACGCTCGGCGTCTCCGCCCAGAACGCCATAGGACAAGGCCTCCTGATCCAGCGTCAGCGCTGCAACCGCGCGCAGGTCGGCCGTCAGCGCCTCAACCTCCGCAGGAGAAAGGGCCAGCCCCGGGCGTTCGACAATACGTGTCGTGAGGTCCCGGCCCGAGCGCCAATGCAGATTGATCATGCAACCGTCATTCGAGGGACGACCCACGCGGGTGCGCCAGCTTTACAGGAGGGTTTGCTCCTGGCCGCGTCAAGACGAGGGATCATACCGGCAAATGAGCGACGATCAATAAATTGTGGAAACAGGCGTTTCTACGGACTTCCGAAAACGCGGCTCTGCTATGCGCAGAGGATGGGCAGACGTTCAGATCATACTCGGCAGGAACTGGAGCGCCTCTTCGTAATAGAGGGCCACAGGCATATGGCCGAGGTTGGTTTTGCGCGCTTTTCGGCGCGTGAGGTGGCCAAGCGCGTCGGCTACTCAATCGGCACCCTATACAATGTGTTCGGCACCCTGGATCAGCTTCTGATCGCCATTAACACGCGGACATTTCAACTCTGGGCTGACGACGTGCGTCAGGCCCTGGAGGCGAGTGGACCGGATAAAATCCGGTGCCTGGTGGAAGCCTATTTTCGGTTTGCGCGCGCCAATACCCACAGCTGGAGGGCCATATATGACCATCACCTGCCAGCAGACGTGATCCTGTCTGACGAGCAGAACCTGCTTCGGGGCGGCCTCACTCAAATCATTCTGGAACAGGTCGAGGCCGTGCTTCCGCCCGAGGCGCAACCGGGCGCCCCGCGACTGACGCGCTCGCTGATCGCAGTGGTTCATGGTCACTGCGTCTTTGACCTGAACGGCAGCTTCGAGCTGATGGGCGTGGATCAGCCTGTCGAGTTAGCATTGGAGCGCGTCCGTGAATGCCTATGTGAGCGCTCCTAGATCCTTGGACTCCAAGTGATCGAATCCTGAGTATCTGCTGGTTCTTGGTTTCTTGGAATCCGGGGCGCGGGACAGCAGATGCCAATACCGGTCTCAGCCCTAAGACGTAGAGCGAAGCGATCGATAAAGAGTGCTCCGCGATACGCCTAAGGTCGCCGCGATCTCAGCCATAGTCTGATCTGGGTGCTGCATCAGGTGGCGTGCTTACGTCAGTTGCTTGGGGGAGAGGGCAGGGGGCGCCCGCCCATTCTGCCTCAAGCACGCGCAGCGGCTAGACCCGCCATTGTCCTTTCACGCGTCAGGTCACGCTCCATTTCGGCAAGCGCCGCCATCATATGGAAGAAGAAGCGGCCCGCCGGCGTGGTTGTATCAATGCCATCCGTCAGGCTTCGAAACTCCACGCCGTCCTGGTTCAGCTTCGCGACGAACTCGACGAGCTGACGCACAGTGCGCCCGCGGCGATCAAGCTTCCACACGACCAGCGTATCGCCCGACCGCAGATGAGAAAGGGCGGCGGCGAGACCAGGACGATCGGCTACCACTCAGCTTGTCGGAGAACATCCGCTCGCAGCCAGCACGCTCCAGCGCATCAACCTGGAGTTCCAGATTCTGCTCTTCTGTAGAGACCCTCGCGTAACCCAGCAGCATTTGTCTCAAAACTCGACAGCGATGCGCCAAGAGAGACGCTGATTTCGCGACGGGCACGCTCACGCGTGATGGGATCTTGAGAAATGGGCCCGTCCAAAGGACGGGCCCTTATCGTCTCGACCATGCCTGTCCGAGACAACGCCGGAGCCAGAGCATCTTGGCTCCCTCGGGAGGTCCGGAATATCGGGCGAAACCCGGACTCCGATCGGCGCCCTGTCAATCCATCGCCGTGGCCATCTTCAGCCGATCCATGCCGGACGGCGCCTTCACGTCCTCGAAATCGAAGGCGACGTGCTTGATCTCGCCCGTGAACGGGAACAGGCCGCGCCCCTCGTAGTCGTCGCAGACGGGGGAGACGCAGTCCATGCCGACATCCATGGTCTCGGTGCCGCAGCGCATGGGAATCTGTTCGTCGATCCGGCACTGCGAGACGACCTTGCCGTCCACCGACAGCGCCGCCGTCGCCGGGCTGCCGGGTGTCGGTCCATCCGGCAGGAAGGTCACCTTGATCTCATGCTCGCCGGGAGCCAGCTTGTCCGGCGACAGCGCGTCAAACCGCTTCATGCCGAAGAAGTTGTAGTGGAACCGTGCCTTGCCCTCCCACAGGAACAGCGAGAAGCCGGCGGCGTCCCCGCCCAGGGCGAAGATAACGCCTTCGGCGCCGCCATCCGGAATGACCACGGGCGCGGTCAGGGTGAAGGGTATGCCGATCAGTCGCGGCCCGCTGCCTTCCGGCAGGCGCACCAGGCCGGGATAGAAGGTCACCTGCTTGCGGCCGTGGAAGTAGCTGGGCCGCAGCGTGACATCCAGCCGCTCTGAGAAGCGGTCGTCGATCGGCAGGACGTTGTATTTGGCCGCGTCGCCCATGAACAACGACTTCAGCAGGGTCACCCGTTCGGGCTCCTTATCGGCCAGGTCGACGGCCTGACTGAAGTCCTCCTGGATATTGTACAGTTCCCACTTGTCGTCGGTGAAGCTGAACGATCCCGCCGTCTCCCACGGCAGGCGGCCGTGGCGGCATGAGGCGATCCAGCCGTCGGCGTACATGGCGCGATTGCCCAGCATTTCGAAATACTGCTGGGTGCGTGTGCTCGGCGCGTCGCCGGCGCCCTTTTCGAAGGTGTAGGCGAAGCTGACACCTTCGATCGGTCGCTGGATATAGCCGTTGACCTCCCTGGCCTCCTTGATGCCGACCACTTCCATCAGGGTGGGCATCAGGTCGATGACATGGTGGAACTGCGACCGCACGCCGGTGTCCTTGATCCGCTCGGGCCAGGACACGATCATGGCGTTGCGGGTGCCGCCGAAGTGAGAAGCCACCTGCTTGGTCCACTGGAACGGACAATCGCCGGCCCAGGCCCAGCCCACGGCGTAGTGTGGCGAGGTGCCCGGCATGCCCCAGCGATCCATGAAGCCGATCGCCTCGTCGATGCTCGGTTGCCGGCCGTTCAGGCTCATGACTTCGTTCGGCGTGCCGACCAGCGACCCTTCGCCGGACGAGCCGTTGTCGCCCAGGATGTAGATCACCAGAGTGTTGTCGAGTTCGCCGAGCTCCTCGATCGCGTCGACCACGCGCCCGACCTCGTAGTCGGTGTGTTCCAGGAAGTCGGCGTAGTTCTAGGCCTGCACCGAGAACAGGGCCTGATGTTCTTTGGGCTGGCTGTCCCAGGACGGAATCTGTCCCGGCCGCTCGGTCAGCTTGGTGCCCTTGGGAATGACCCCCATCTTCAACTGGTTCTCGTGGACGGTTTTGCGATACTCGTCCCAGCCCATGTCGAAGCGGCCCTTGTTGCGCCCGCGCCAGTCCAGCGGCGGCTGGTGCGGCGCATGGGCCGAGCCGGTCGACAGATAGGCGCAGAACGGCCGATCGGGCGCGATCGCCTTCTGCTGGCGAATCCAGCCCATGCACTTGTCCGCTAGGTCGATGGTCAGCTGATAGCCTTCATCGGGCGTCTTCGGCGCCTGGATGGGCGTCGTATTCTCCAGCAGCGACGGATAGAACTGGTCCGTCTCGCCCGAGATGAAGCCGTAGAAATAGTCGAAGCCCTGGTTGGTCGGCCAGTTGTCGAACGGCCCGGCCGGACTGGTCAGATTGTCCGGCACGTTGTGGTTCTTGCCAAACCAGGCGTTGGTGTAGCCCGCCTGCTTCAGCATCTCGGCGAAGGTGGCGCAACTCTTGGGAATGATGCCGCAGTAGCCCGGATAGCCCGTCGCCATCTCCTGGATGACTCCCGAGGCGACCGAGTGGTGGTTGCGGCCAGTCAGCATGGCCGCCCGGGTCGGCGAGCACAGCGCCGTGGTGTGGAACTGGTTGTAGAAGAGCCCCCGTTTGGCCAGCCTCTCGGCCACCGGCATGCGCACCAGCCCGCCGTTCACGCTGGGCCAGCAAGCTGGCCGAGAACGGCCTGACCTATTCGCAGTGGCATACGACGGCCCTGTGTTCGCCGACGCGGTCGACCTTCCTGACCGGTCGCAACCACCACCTGAACGGCATGTCGTGCATCACCGAAGGCGCCCAGGGCTACCCGGGCTGGAGCGGCCGGACCCCGGCCGAATGCGCCACCATCGGCCAGGTGCTGCAGGAGTCGGGCTGGAGCACCTTCTGGCTGGGCAAGGAGCACAATATTCCCGAACAGGACATCGCCGGCGGCGGCTATCGTTCGGAATGGCCATTGCAGAAGGGCTTCGATCGCTTCTACGGCTTCCTGGGCGGGGAGACGAACCAGTGGTATCCGGACCTGACCGAGGACAACCGTTTCATCGACCAGCCCTACGGCCCCGAGGATGGCTACCACCTGTCCAGGGACCTGGTGGATCAGGCCCTTCAGATGATCCGCGACCAGAAGGCCAGCAATCCTTCCAAGCCGTGGTTCATGTGGATGTGCCCGGGCGCCAACCACGCCCCGCACCACGCGCCCAAGGAATATATCGACAAGTACAAGGGCAAGTTCGACGACGGCTATGAAGCCTATCGTGAATGGGTCCTGCCGCGCATGATCGAGAAGGGGCTGCTGCCGGCCGACACCAAGCTGACCCCGCTGAACCCGCTGCCCGAGGACGTGGCCAATCCCGGCGACGCCGTTCGTCCGTGGGATTCGCTGAGCGCCGACGAGAAGAAGCTGTTTTCGAAGATGGCCGAGGTCTACGCCGGCTTCTCGGAATACACCGACGTCCAGATGGGGGGTCTGATCGACTATCTCGAAAAGTCCGGCCAGCTGGACAACACCATCGTCTTCTATTGCGCGGACAACGGCGCGTCCGGCGAAGGCAGCCCCAACGGGTCGGTCAACGAGAACAAGTTCTTCAACAACTATCCCGACGAACTCTCGGAAAACCTGAAATACCTGGACGTCCTGGGCGGGCCGGAGACCTACAACCACTATCCGACCGGCTGGGCGGCGGCCTTCTCGACGCCGTTCCAGATGTTCAAGCGCTATTCGGAATACGCCGGTGGCACCTGCTGTCCGATGGTCATTTCCTGGCCCAAGGGCATCAAGGCCAAGGGCGAGGTCCGCAACCAGTATCACCACTCGACCGACATCGTGCCGACCATCCTGGAGGTCTGCGGGGTCGAGATGCCCAAGACCTATCGCGGCGTCGAGCAATACCCGCTGTCCGGCGTGTCCATGCGCTACAGCTTCGAGGCCAGCGCCGATGCTCCGACGAAGAAGAAGCGCCAGTACTACGCCATGCTGGGCACGCGCGGCATCTGGGAAGATGGCTGGAAGGCCGCGGCCCTGCACGCGCCGCTGACCGGCAAGGGTCACTTCGATCAGGACGAGTGGGAACTGTACAACGTCGACAAGGACCGTTCGGAATCCACCAACCTGGCCAAGGAGCATCCGGACAAGGTTGAGGCGCTGGTCAAGGCCTGGTTCGAGGAGGCCGAGATCAACAAGGTGCTGCCGCTGGACGACCGCAGCGCCGCCGAGATGCTGGCCATGGAGCGCCCCGGCTCAGAGCCGCCGCGCGACCGCTATGTCTACTATCCCGGGACGTCGCCGGTGCCGGAAGGCGTGGCGGTCAACATCAGGGGTCGATCCTACAAGATCCTGGCCGATGTCGAGATCACCGACGCCGACTGCTCGGGCGTGGTCTTCGCCCACGGCTCACGGTTTGGCGGGCACAGCCTGTTCATCAAGGATCGCAAGCTGCACTACGTCTACAACTTCCTCGGCATCAAGCCGGAGCAGAAGTTCGTCTCCGAACCGCTCAAGCCGGGCAAATACACGTTCGGCATGGAGTTCCTGCGCGAGAAGGCCGGCGAGTACGGCGAATCCCACGGCGCCACCACGCTTTACGTCAATGAGAATGCGGTCGCCTCCGGTCCCATGAAGACCCAACTGGGCAAGTTCACCCTGTCCGGCGACGGCCTGTGCGTGGGTCGTGACAGCGGCGACGCCGTCAGCGAGGAATACGCCTCGCCCGGCGCGTTCAAGGGCGGCGAAATCCAGTTCGTCGCCGTCTCGGTCGAGAAGGAACAGTATATCGATCTTGAGAAACTGGCGGCGGCCGCGATGGCCGTCGACTGACGACGTCTGCTGTTGGTTGGCGTCGACAGGCATGGCGACGTTGACCATTGGAGGCCCGCTTCGCGAGAAGCGGGCCTCTATCTTCATGATGGGGCCGATAGGTTGGCGCCTTCCGGGCACCGGTGGATTTGAGCCGGACTAGTGTTGTTGGTCGAAGGTCGGCATTTCGGCAGCTGATGAATGTCCGCACCTGGCGCATCCGAGACCCCGGGCGCCGCCAAAGACGCCTACTCACCGGAGGTCATCGGGATGCCGCTTAAAGCGCTGCATTGCCGGGTGATCTGGCGATCACCCGGCAAAAAGCCTTTGAGAAACTTAGAGCTCCTGCGCAGTCGGGCGGAACAGTATTTCGTTGATCCCGACATCCTCGGGTTCATTGATGGCGAAAGCGACCAGCCGCGCCAACGTCTCAGCGGGCACGCCAATCTGACCCACATAATCCTGGTTGGCCTTCTGGACGTCCGTCTCGCTGATGTGGTCGAGGAGTTCAGTCTTGACTGCGCCGGGGGAGATGATCGTGGCCCGGATATTGTGGGGCGCCATCTCCTGACGGAGGCCTTCCGACAGGGCGCGCACTGCGAACTTGGTGGCGGAATAGACGGCCGAACCGCCGAACAGCTTGTGGCCCGCGACCGACGACACGTTGATGATGTGACCGGACTTCTGGGCGATCATGTGGGGCAGGGCGGCGGCGACGCCATAGAGGACGCCTTTCAGATTGACGTCGATCATCTGGTCCCATTCGTCGACCTTGACCCGCTCCAGCGGCGACAGGGGCATGACGCCCGCGTTGTTGATCAGCACGTCGATGCGGCCATAGGTCTCGACGGCGGCGCCGACGAGACGCAGGAGGTCTTCCCGCTTCGTCACGTCCGTCGCCACGGCGATGGCCTTGCCGCCTGCTTCGGCGATCTCGGCCACGAGGGCCTCGATGCGATCGGTGCGCCGCGCGCCGAGGACGACGTTGGCGCCCTTTTCGGCCAGGTGTCGGGCCGCCGCCGCGCCCATGCCGCTCGATGCGCCGGTGATGACGACGGTCTTGCCGGTAATGTTGTCGGTCATTGGTCTGCCTTTGCTTCGGTGGCCGACGTGTCGGCGAGATACTGTTCGTCGGTGACCTGCTCCATCCAGGTGACGGGCGAGCCGTTCTGGCTTTCCTGGATGGCGATGTGGGTCATGGCTTCATGGGGCGTGGCGCCGTGCCAGTGCTTGTGCTGGGGCGGGCACCACAGGACATCGCCGGCGTGGAACTCCAGCTTCGGGCCGCCCTCGATCTGGGTCCAACCGACGCCCTCCGTGACGATCAGGGTCTGGCCCAGCGGATGGACGTGCCAGGCCGTGCGGGCGCCCGGCTCGAAGTGGACGACGGCGCCGCCCACGCGCGAGGGCGCCTCGCGCTGGAACTGGCCGCTGATGGTGACGCGGCCGGTGAACCATTCGGCCGGACCGTCGATGGTGGTCTGGTCGGCCTTGCGGGTGATTTCCATGACGGGAGCGCTTTCTCGCGACTGCGTGAGGGTTTCGCCGCCGAGCAGGGCGGCCGTGGCTGAGAGAACTGAACCGATCAAGCCAGATGCTCCTCGAAGAAGCGCGTCAGCCGGTCGAACGGGATGACGTCGAGGCGGTCATAGAGATCGACGTGGCTGGCGCCGGGGATGATCAGCAGTTCCTTGGGCTCCGCCGCCGCCGCGAAGGCGGTCTCGCTCATATAGCGGGAGTGGGCGTTCTCGCCGTGGATCAGCAGGATCGGTCGCGGGGAAATCTCGGCGATATAGGTCAGCAGCGGCATATTCATGAACGACAGCGGGTTGGTCTGCGTCCAGGCATTGCCCGAGTTCACCGCCCGCGAATGGTAACCGCGCGGCGTCATATAGTAGGCGTGGTAGTCGATCATGAACTGCGGGTCGCCGCCCTTCAGTTCGTTGGACGCAGGGCCGTAGGCGGGGCTGCCGTTGCGCGCATCCTCCCAGCGCTGGCGGCTCATCTGCTCCAGTGATTGGGCCCGCTGCTCGGGCGTGACGCTGTCGTTGTAGCCGCGCGCCGACACCCGACTGATGTCATACATGGTGCTGCTCGCGACGGCCTTGACCCGCTTGTCGGCCGCGACGGCGTTCAGGGCCATGCCGCCCCAGCCGCAGATGCCGATGACGCCGATCCGCTCCTGATCGACCGAGGGGTGCAGGCCGAGGAAGTCCACCGCCGCCATGAAGTCTTCGGTATTGATGTCGGGCGAGGCGACATTGCGGGGCTCGCCGCCGCTTTCGCCGGTGAAGGACGGATCGAAGGCCAGGGCCACGAAGCCCCGCGCCGCCATCGTCTGGGCATAGAGACCCGACGACTGTTCCTTGACCGCGCCGAACGGACCGCCGACGGCGAGCGCCGCCAGGCGCTGTCCGTCGCGACCCTTGGGTCGATACAGATCGCCGCTCAGGGTAATGCCGTAGCGGTTGGTGAAGGTGACCTTCTGGTGGTCGACGGCTTCGTCGCGGGGGAACACCTTGTCCCAGTCGCTGGTCATGGTCTGCGCCCTTGCATTGGAGGTGGGGAGGAGGGAGGCGGCGGCCAGGGCGGTCACGCCGGCGCCGGTCAGTTTCATCAGGCCGCGACGGTCCATCGCGGTCGACTGGCGGGTCTGAAGGTCGGGGGAAGTCGGGGTCATGTCGGGCTCCGTGGGTTTCTGTTCAGCGGGGTTTCAGCAGGGTGCGGCCGTCGCGGACGATCAGCACGGCCATGGCGGCGAGGGCGACGCTGGCGATCAGGACGGCGTGGATCGAGAGGTGGTCGAGCAGCAGGCCGCCGACGACGGCGCCCAACAGGATGGAAGCCTGGACGGCGGCGACCATCAGACCGCCGGCGGCTTCAGGCGCGTCTTCGGCGTTCTGCGACATCCAGGTCATCCAGATCACCGACATGGCGGTGTTCATCGCGCCCCAGACGATCAGAAGAAGGCCAGCCGCGATCGGCCAGCCGCCCAGGACCAGCAGCCCGGCAGTGACCGCGCCCATGATCAAAGCGGGCAGGCGCAAAAGCCTGGAGACGTCACCTTTGATGAAGCGACCAGAAGCCCAGGTGCCGACGAACCCGGCGCAACCAAGCGCGAGCAGCAGGATCGACAGGCCGGTGACGCCCACGCCCGTCACCTGTTCGAGGAAGGGGCGCAGATAGGTGAAGAGGGTGAAGGCCGATCCCCACGACAGCATCGAGGCGATCAGGCCGATCAGGAAATAGCGGCGACGCAGCAGGTCCAGCATGTCGCCGATCCCCCGCTGTCCACGGGCGGGCAGCGACGGCAGGGCGACGATGTGCCAGGCGAGATTGGCGACGACGAGCGGCGACAGCGCCCAGAAGACTTCCCGCCAACCGAACAGGCCGCCGAAATAGCTGCCGATCGGCGCGGCGAAGGCGGCGGCGATCGCCTGCCCGCCATACATCAGCGCCAGGGCGCGCGGCACGTCCGACGGCGGGACCAGCCGCATGATGACGGATGTCGCCAGCGCCCAGAAGCCGCCGATGCACAGGCCCAGCAAGGCGCGGCCGACCATCAGAACCTCGAAGTTCGGGGCGGCTGCGACCAGCACCAGCGAGGTGCCCATCAGACCCGTCAGGCCGACGAGAACCCATTTGCGGTTCAAACGCCCCGCTACTGTGCTCACCCCCAGGCTGGCGATGACGGCGAACAGGCCGCTGATCGAGACGGCCTGACCGGTCTGCCCGACGGAGGCGTCGAGACCCTCGGCCATAGGCGTCAGCAGGCTGACCGGCATGAACTCCGAGGCGATCAGCAACGCGACGCACAGCGCCATCGACAGCACCGCGCCCCAGGCGGCGATCGGTGTCGGAGCTTTGGATGTCGGTGCGGTGGCCGCCAGCAACGTCGTCTCCCTCATTCTTCGAGAGACAAACTAGGCGCTGGCCTTCAAAGCGATTAGCCATAGAAATCGGCATGGACTAATCGATACAGACGATTAATCGAGGAGGCCGTCGATGGCGGGATCGGACCTGAACCAGTTGACCTGGTTCCAGATCGTCGCGGAGGAACGCAGCTTCACCAAGGCCGCCGCCCGGATCGGCGTGGCCCAGTCCACCCTTAGCCATGCCATCCGTCAGCTTGAGACTCGTCTCGGCATCCGGTTGCTCGACCGCACGACGCGCAGCGTCGCGCCGACGGCGGCGGGCGAACGTCTGCTACAGACGATCACCCCGCGCCTGGCCGAGATCGAACAGGAGATCGAAAGTCTGACCAGCGTGCGGGACCGGCCGGCGGGCTCTATCCGTTTGACCCTGTCCGACCATGCCCTGGACAGCGTGGTCTGGCCCAAGCTGAAGCCGGTCCTCGCCGCCTATCCCGACATCAAGGTCGAACTGATCCTCGACAGCACCTTCCGCAACATCGTCGAGGAGCGGTTCGATGCCGGCGTCCGGCTCGGCGAAAGCGTCGAGAAGGACATGATCGCCGTGCGCATCGGCCCCGACTGGCGGCTCGTCGCCGTCGCCTCATCCGGCTACCTTACCAAACGCGGCAGGCCGGTTCATCCGAAGGACCTCGTCGCCCATTCGTGCATCAACATGCGCCACGAGTCGGCCGGCAGCCTCTATGCCTGGGAGTTCGAGAAGGACGGTCAGGCCCTGCGCGTTCGCGTCGACGGCCAGGTCACCTTCAACAATTCCTACGCCATGATCGACGCGGCGGTCAGCGGGCTGGGGATCGCCTATGTGCCGGAAGACATCGTCGCGTCCCGCATCGCAAACGGCTCACTGGAACTCGTCCTCGACGATTGGTCTCCGATGTTCGACGGCTATTTCCTCTACTATCCGAGCCGCAGACAAAACCTCGCCGCCTTTCAGATCGTCGTGGACGCCCTGCGCTATCGATCAAGCTGAAGGTCTGGTTTCCAGCCAGACGTCAATGTCCGCTGCTGGCGGATACCGTTGAAAAAGTCGGCTGACTAACGGGACAGCACGGCTCGGTTGTCAGGCTGTGACGCGGTTCGCGACGCTTCAGGCCTTCAGGCGGGCGCCGGTGCGGTCTGTAAGGGGATCAGGCGGGCCATTTTGCGCAGGTTCTGGGCGGTGGCGGCGAGGAGGAACTCGTCTCGGGTCGAGCCTGAGGATGCGCTTGAGGTGGGCGAACAGCATCTCGACCTTCTTCCGTTCCGCTTGGGCAGGATCACAGACAGAGACAGACCATGAGTTTGAGGCTACCTCGGCCGGTGCATGAGCGGATGAAAGCTCTGGCAGCGCGCCGCGGAACTCGAGCCGCAGATGCTTACGTTCAAGCAGTGTCAGCGTTTATCCGTAATCGGCTTGCAACCCATCCGCACATTTTCGCTGTCGAGAACGACGCTGTGCATATCACCATCAGCATTCCTGAGACTTTTGCGCAAGATGTGCGTGACGCCGCTAGAACGCGTCGCGTGACAGCCAACGAGCTCATCTACACCGCAGTTAGCTGTGAGCTGGAAAGCCCTGATCCGACTAGCGAGTCCGACGAACCAGGGACCGGAATCCAGACAACCAGGCACCGAACGCCGGATCTATTGGCGAATCCAGCGAACTTGGCGCGCTGACACCTAAGAGCAATACGCTAACACAAAGTTCGCATAATATATCTTATGCGATTAAGCCGTCCTGCGAGAAGTGTCGGTTTTCCAGTAACGAACCACAATTGACCGCCGTTTCGATTGTTTTCCGAAATCGCACCAGAATTGATTTCCCAGCTGCTCCAGAATTTCTTCCGGCGCCCTTTCTCCAGTGTCACTCAATCCGAAGGCGTTCGATGGCGTCCTGAGTGATCCGATCATTGCCCCGAGGAATCAGGGCGCCTCCTGACCGAACTGCGCGCCCTCTCCTGCGTCTTTCAAATAGGCCCAAGACGGAGCCAAGGTCCGGCCACGAGTTTGGCTTGGACAGGGAGCGCTTACACGATGTCGGAAAGCTCATTCCCGATATGAGACAGATGGCGCGCGCGGCTCCTCCTAGCGAGACGAGCCGTCCCGACGCACCGATATTATTCGGGAAGAGGCTGACAGCGGCTCGGCAAATTTCACGCAACCCCATTTATTAGTTAAGAAACTATTAATTTCACTTGATTGAAAAAGCGAAATTCGATCAACGATGTCCCAAATTGGAATGGCCCGGCTTTTGAAGGGCAGGTTCCGAAGATGATCGCCGCGGGGGCGTTCGGGTGATTGGGGGGCGGGCCTTGTTCGCACGCTTGTTGAAAATGGCGACCATCTGCGTCGCCGCCGCGACGCCCGCAGTCGCCGGGAGCGCCCGCGCGCAATCGACGGATGGCGTCGAGATCGCTGTGACGGCGTCGGTGATGGAGCGCTGCGGCTTTTCCAGCGACGCGGCTGCAGTGCTGAACGCGTCCGCTGACCTGGAGGACGCCCACTCGCAGAGCCTGGTGTTGCGCATCGATTGCAACACGCCTTTCGCAGTCACCGCCAGGTCAGAAGAAGGACGTCTGACCAACCGGTCTGCGTCCGATGATCTGTCGGGCTACGCCTTCAACAAGGTCTACGGCCTCAGCCTTGATGTCGATACCGACACCGGTCTGGTCCGCAGCGGCCGCTGCCTTTCCACGGGCCTGGTCGAGGGTGGCGACTGCATACTGGCCCGCCCGAGCGGCCTGGTTTCTGGCGACGGCGTCTCAATTGGCGGCGACGCGACCCTCACTGTTGATTGGCCCGCTCAGTCGTCGCTCGGACGCCGACTGGCGGCGGGCGACTACAGCGACACCGTCACCATCAGCATTGCAGCGCGCGCATGACGCGTCGCTTCACCTCATTCGTGTCGGCGCTACCGCGTTGGCCGAACCCCTCGGGACAGGGCGTCTTGCTCTGCTCGATCATCCCGCCGGTCAAGACCGGCCCTATGTTCAGGACTCCCAACATGAACCGTATTGCTTTCGCCGCCGCTTCGGCTGCTGCCCTGCTGGTCGCCGGCGCCGCTTCGGCCCAAGACACGCAATCTGTCGCCATCAACGCTTCGGTTGCTGCGAAGTGCGGCGTTTCGGCCCAGCAAACCACCGTCACGCTCGGCGCTGATCTGACCGACGCCGACGCCAAGGTCCGCACCGGCGTCACCACCGAAATCGCCAACGCCCTGAACGGCGCTCGCATTATCGCCTTCTGCAACGGCGTGAACAACACCGTCGAAGTGAAGCGCGCTGTCCTGGCCCGCACCGGCTCGACCGGCTCCGGCCTGACCGACGGCGGCTTCGCCCAGTTCATCAACTACAACCTGGACGCCTCGCTGAACGGCGTCGCCCTGGACTCGACCAGCTCGGCCGGCGCCAGCACCGTCGCCTCGCGCTTCGGCGGCCACATCAGCCTGTCGGACAGCAACACCCACGTGCGCTTCGCCCAAGCCGCAAGCAACGGCGCTCCCGTCGCTTCTTCGAACGGCTCGACGCCGACCGCCACCAACTGGTCGTCGCTGACCGACCGTCGCCTGGCCGCCGGCACCTACACCGGTTCGGTTGAAGTGACCGTGACGCCGAGCGCCTAATCACGGCCCGTTAATCCCGATTTCACATGACCGGGATATCGCCGGACCGGCCTGATCAGGCCGGTCCGGTTTCTTTCCTACCCCTAGTAAATTCAAGGAATGCCATGTTCGGCGGTGCGTTGCGGACTTTACAAGCCATCTGCCTGGCCGGAGCCGCGCTTCTCGCATCGGGTATTCCAGCCGCCGCGCTGAATGTGCAGCCGGTCGTTCTCGATCTCTTGTCGTCAGGACGACGCAGCTCAGCCGTCGTCACCTTGCAGAACACCTTCACCACGACGGTGCCGGTCGAACTGGTGGCTCGCCCTGTTGAACTGGTGGACGGCGAATTCCGCGAAACCGATGCGGAGAGCGAAGATCTCCTCGTCTTTCCCGCCACCGCCACGGTCGAACCCGGCCAGTCCCAGGCTTTCCGGGTCCAGTGGGTAGGCGATCCGGCTCCGACCGCCAGTCGCCACTACTATGTCTCGGTCGCGCAACTGCCTGTGCAGTTGCCCGAAAACGAGAACGCCGTGCAGGTGCTCTATAATTTCAAGGTTCTGGTCAGCGTTGGCGCCAGCGGCGCCCGGTCCGCCCTCAGCGTCGCCTCTGCAGCGATCGAAACCGACAAGGATGGCCGCATCTTCCCGGTGATCCATGTCAGCAACACCGGCGCAACCTACGGCTATGTGGGACGTGGCCGCTTGACCGTCACCCAACGGGACGCGGCAGGCGCCGTCATCTTCCGCGAGTCGTTCGAGCCGGATGAAATTCAGCGTCGCATGGGTCTGGGCCTGATTCCTTCAGGCGCGACCCGTCGCTTGCCGATCAACCTGGACCTGCCGAGCGCCGAGGGTTCTGTCGTGGTGGACATCGCCCCGGTTGAAGGGCGCTGATCTGATGAAGCTCTGGCCTCTGGCAGTTGTTACTGCCGCCGCCGGCTCCATGACTCCGGCGTGGGCGACCACATACAACGAAGTCATTCAAACGGCGCCTGCCCCCCTGCCCGATCGCCTCAATCCCTCGGGGCGCGACATCCCTCTGGGCGGCCCGCTCCGCGACGGACAGTTCGTTCTGGGGGAGGTTGACTACATTCTGACGGCCGACGACCGCATCCTGGTGGATCTCGCCACCTTGATGCCCCTCATCGAGCCACGCGTCTCGCCAAGCGACCTCTCTCGCATCCGCCTGGCTGTGGCCGGTCAGGACAGGCTGTCCACGGACGCTCTGGCCGAGTTGGGCTTGCCGCTGGCCTATGATCCCGCGACCTTTGGCCTGGTGCTGACGCTCGATCCAACTATGAGACCCCGCCAGGCCATCAGCATCGCTGGCTCAAACTATGGGATCGTCGGCCGACTGGCTGAACCGGCGAAACTGTCCGGCTACATCACCGCCTTCGCCACAGCCGACTACATCCATCAGGGCCTGGCGGACGACACCGGCTTCGACACTCCGACCATTCTGCTGGACAGCGCCGTGCGCTACCAGGGTTTCGTCCTCGAGAATGAAGCGACCATCAGCAACGACTTCGGTCGCGACGGGACGCGGCTTGTCTATGACGATCTGGCCCGCACCGCCCGCTATACAGCGGGCGACCTGGAGCCGGTCTCACGCGGATTCTCCGGCGCATCTTCCATGGCCGGTCTTTCGATCGTGCGTTCCTATGCGGAACTGGAACCACAGCGAAACGTCCAGCCACGCGGCCAACGCACCTTTACGCTGGAGCGGCCTTCGACCGTCGAGACTTTCATCAACGGTCGGTCGGTTCAGCAGACTCGGTTGAACCCGGGCACTTACGACATTCGCGATTTCCCCTTCGCCCAGGGTGCGAATGACGTGCGGCTCGTGATCCGTGACGACTCCGGCCGCGAAAACGTCATCAACTTCTCGCTCAATTTTGACCGCAGCCTTCTGGCGCGGGGCCTGACGGAATTTGGCTTCTTCGGGGGCCTGGAGAGCAGCCCGGACGGCAGCGGCATTGACTATTCGGACACGTTGGGAGCCTCCGGTTTCTACCGGCGCGGCCTGACCGACGAATTGACGGCGGGCGGCAACTTCCGCGTCAACGACAGTGGCGGCGTCCTGGGCGCTGAAATGGTCTGGGCCTCGCCGATCGGAACCTTGGGCGGCGACATCGCCGCTTCGTCGATCAACGGCATCGGCGAAGGCTATGCCATCAACGCCAGCTTTGAACGTACTTTCGGCGACGGCTTCAGCGCCGCGCGCACGGTGACAGCCACCTTCCAGACGGTCAGCGAAGATTTCGCCACGCCAGGGGCCTTGGCCGCGGACAATCGTTACGCCTGGGAAGCAGGGCTGACCTATGCCCACACCATCGGTGCAACACAGTATGTCACGACCGACGCTTTCTATTCGGCCGGACGGGGCGCCGAACCGGACCAGCGCACGCTTCGCGCCACCTATGGCTGGCGGGCCAGTCCGCGCCTGCTGTGGAGCCTTGAGGGTATCTATGAAGATCGCCGGAACCAGGAAGAATACGGCGTTCGCCTGGCTCTAACCTATCGCTTCAGCCAGTTTTCGAGCGGCACGGCCGAGGTCGATACGCGACGCGACCGCGCCCGCGTAGGCTATCAGACGTCGCGTGGACGCGGCGTCCACTCCTGGAGCGCAGCGGCCAATATCGACCGCTCGGAAACCGCCACCGGGGTCAACGCCTCGATCACCAACGTGCTCAACCGCGTCGAACTGGGCGCCAGCCACCAGACCTTCTTCGATGCTGACGGCGGCGATATCACGGACCAGCGGACCTCGCTGCGCGCAGGCGCGTCTCTGGCCTTCGCAGACGGTGCGTTCGGGGTATCGCGTCCCATCTACGACAGCTTCGCCCTGGTGCGTTCGCATCGGTCGCTGGACGGCGCCCGTGTCTACGTGGAGCCGCGCGACGAGTTCTTCTCGGCGCGATCCGGCCCCCTCGGAGGCGCAGTCTCGCCAGAGCTCAGCGCCTATTCGCCCCGCGTCCTGACCTTCGACGTTCCTGACGCCCCGCCGGGGTACGACCTGGGCGCTGGCTCGGTTCAGGTGCTCCCGCCTTATCGGTCGGGCTATCTCATTACCGTAGGTTCGGACTACTTCGTATCCGCGGTCGGCCAATTGCACGATGGGACGGAGCAGCCCCTCAAACTTTGGGTCGGACAGGCTGTAGAATTGAACCATCCGGAACGTCCGCCGGTGCGCATGTTCACCAATGCCTCTGGCCGTTTCTCGATTCAGGGGCTGCGCCCCGGTCGCTGGCGCATTGAAAGCTCGCCGTCCTCCTCAACCGTCTATATTCTCGACGTTCCCGCTCAGGCTGATGGCCTGGTGCGGGTCGGCGTCCTTCGCCCGGAGAATCGCTGATGAAAACGCTCTTGCTCGCTGCGTCCGCCGTCCTGGCCCTGGCTGCACCTCAGGTCGCAGCCGCCGGCTGCGCCGATTTTCAGATCACCGGCACCGATCTGTCGCTGACCTATGATCCCTTTTCGGCCGCGCCGATCGAGCGCAGCTTCACCTTGCGCGTGCGCCGGATCGACAGCGCGGCCACGGCGGTCCGTTTCCTTCTGGCCGACACGGATTCTCCGGCCGCGGCTCCCCGGATCGGCACAGGGCCCGGAGGGTACGACATTCGCTGGAATCGCGACACATCCCGCCAGGTCTTCGTCGGCGGAGCTGAGCAGCCCAACGCCACCAACGGCGCCCTGGTCGGCTTTGGCCAAGGCCCGTCTGGCGACGTTGTGACAGAAACGCTGAGATTCAGCCTGCCCGCCGGTCAGGACGCTGCAGCCGGGGATTATTACGAGGCTCTGGAGGCGCGCTTCGTCTGTTACTCCGGAGACCAGATGCTCGGGTCTCCCGATTTTCAGCAAGGCGCGGGTCTCGCCGTGGACCTGAACGTGCCTGAGCGCATCTCGACCTATGTGGGGGCTGCAGGAATCCGTCGGGGAGAAATCGCCTTTGGTCCGCTGAACGCGGCTGGCGGCGTGGCTTCACGCGGTCTTGTTGTAACGACCCAGTCCACTGTGCCGTATGACATAGGCGTGGCTTCTCGCTGGGGGCGTCTGCAGCGCCGTGAGGGCGACCTCTATGGCCTGGACTACGCCATGCGGCTGTCCGGCGTGCCCGTTCAGGCCGGTTCCATCTTGAGTTGCACGCGTACGCCCGCGCCCTCTGGTCGCGCCCACCCCGTCCAGGTCGATCTGGCTCAGGATCAGGCGGCCAGGATTCCAGCAGGCGGCTATTCTGATGTCGTGACCCTGACCTTCACACCCCGTGCAGGACTTTCGTCGCCCGACGGCTGCTCGAACCGTCTTTAATCTCGCCTAGAAGATCGCGCCCTTCGGCTGGGCTTCGATGTTGACCGCAACAGGTTCGGACCCTTCGGCCAGAACGAGCGTCATGTCGCGTTCGCGATAGGCCGGACGGTTGCTGTCAACGATGACGGTCCGGGTCGCACCGGAAGCGATGGGAATGCGCTCGCCGCCCAGAACGACAAAGGCGCCTTCGAGCCCCGCAGGATGCAACAGCACCAGACGGTACCCTTCGACATTATTGCAGAGCTCGGTCAGTCGACCGAGCATCTGCTCGCCCTCACCTATCGTCGGCGCGGCGCCGCCGTCCAGTGAGACACGGCATACCGTGGCTACCCGACCCATGATGTTGATGACCGGCCCCGCAGTCGCCGGCTCCGCCAGCAGCATGACGGCCGCCAGAGAGAACAATACGCCTTTGGCTCGGTTCGCGCTCATCAGACACCCCTTATTTCTTAGGTGACCCTAGGCGACGAGGCTCAAGGTCGATTTAAGCAGGATGGTGAACTTTGGTTATCCAAGATGTCTCAATGCGAGATGCTGGATGATGGCCATTAAACTCCATACCGTGGTCGCCACGGTTTGGTTCCGCAGATGGATTTGTCCAGGCGCTACAGAACCTGTCTGGCTTCGAGACTCGGCGCGTGGAACAAGCCAGGATCATCAAGCGCATCGCGAACGGCCTGGAACCGACTACGGCTGATGGGCAGGGGGGAGCCTTCATCCATCAGCAACCTTCCCCTTGCGCCATCACGCTCGAAGCCACGGACATGGGCGAGATTGGCGATCACCGAGCGGTGGGTCCGCAGGAAGGTCGTCGGCAGTTCTGCCTCGAGTCGATCAAGGCGAGCGGCATGTAATAGCTGACGCCCTTTCGTCAGTCGCAGTTCGACATAGTCGTCCGCCCCAACCACGGCCATGATGTCTTCGAGGGGCACACGTTCAACCCCGCGCGAAGACGCTACCGTCAGACAGTGTGGTCGCGCGGCGGCGCGCGTCAGCGCAGCCTCACGCTTCTGATCATCGCGCCCCAGTCTCACGACCTCAGCCATCAAAAGGGGAAGTACAAGTCCCGCCGCGAAGAGATAGTAGGATAAGTCGATCAGCCAGGCAGGAAACAGCGTCCCGATCGCCAGAAAGACGCCCAGATAGGCCAGAGTCAGACGCGCCCCCGGGAGCCGACGATACACGGCGACCGCCGCCACAGCCGCTGACAGCGCCATCCCGATGATCAGGGCCAGCACGGTTTTCATATCAAACCCGTGCGCCAGATAGGTCGCCCCGACGGCTGCTACTGCAAGCAAGGTGAGCGAACGTCGCGCCTGCGGCCAGAAGCGCGAAACAGCATAGCTGACCAATAGAATTGCAAAGGCGGCGGTTAGAAGCCAGATCCCCACAAGCCGTAAACCGTGAACTGGATAGGCGTAGGGCGCCAGCGCCCGAAGGCTTTCGAGGATGGCCTGAAAACCCGCGATGCCTGCCAGAGCGGTTAAAGCCAGGCTCGAGCTCGTACGACGCAGGCTGTAAATGACACCAAAACCGAAAGCAGCGGCGAACAGGGCTCCTGCTGCGATGAAGGCGATCCCGAGCGGAACCGTGCGTGACGGCCAGGGATAGGCGGCGACTACAATTGCGGCGACGGGGCCATCCAGACGCACCGTCCCATGGAAGGACGACATGTGAACGACCACGACGTTGTCTGAAGGACGCCACAGACCCTCGGGTATGGGGAAGGCTGATTCATAACGACCGGGCAGTTCTATCGCTCGCGAAGCGCCCGGTTGTCCGTTCGCGCCCAGCTTCCGCCCATTGAGCCAGACCTCCGAGGAAGCGACGCCGACAACGTAGAGCGCGACGAGATCGTCGCCGGACGGCCTCTCCACAACGGATCGAAGCCAAAGCTCCCGGCCTTGCGGATCAATCACCCCTTTCAACGGGCGACAGTCGCTCAGCACCGGGCCCGCTGAGCCTGCCTTGCCGCGACACGCCTCCCACGCCTCCTGCGCCCGCAACGTCGTCGGGAGCGAGATGAAGAGAATCGCGATGAAGAGAATCCGCCACATGTCGACGACCTTATCGCCGTTCACCGGAAAGCGCTGCTGTTCGCCGACACAGAGACGCCATTCGCCGAGGGGCGCTCCGCTCGGGCGGAAATCCTGCTTCAACCCTCACCATGACCCACGCATCTCTGAACCGTCGCTCCATCCTCCTCGCCGCCGGCCTCGCGGTTCCGGCTCTGGCCATTCCCTGGAAAGCCCAGGCGCAAGAACAGCCCGGGCCCTTCCGCTTCACAGCTGGCAACGGCCTGGAGACTGATGCGGAACGCGGCTTCTTCGAGGTTCCGGAGGATCGACGCCTCCCTGGCTCGCGTCGCATTCGCCTCGGCTATGTGCGCTTTCCCTCGACGTCGCCCAACCCGGGCCCGCCTATCGTCTATCTGGCCGGCGGGCCGGGTGGCTCCGGCGTCCGCACAGCGATGGGGCCGCGATTCCCGATCTTCATGGCCTTGAGGGAAGTGGCCGACGTTATCGCCTTCGATCAACGGGGAACCGGCCTGTCGGCCAGTATTCCCGACCGGGCTTCAGCCACCCCCTACCCCGCCATGACCCACGCAGGCATGAGCGCCTGGTATCGCGAGGAGATGCAGAAGGCCTGGATCGACTGGACCCGCGCCGGCGTCGCCATGACCGGCTATAACACCGAGCAGAACGCCGACGACATTGAGGACCTGCGCCGCCATCTGGGCGCGGAGAAGGTAAATCTGTGGGGTATCAGTTACGGCACGCACCTGGCCCTTTCGGTGCTGAAACGGCATCCGAATTCGATCGGGCGAGTCGCTCTGGCCAGCCTCGAAGGTCAGGATCAAACCATCAAGCGACCAGCGCACATCGACCTGTTTCTGGACCGGGTCGATCGCTTGATGGGCGCGGACACCGCAGTTCGCGCGGCAATCCCGAACATGCCCGCCCTGATGCGCCGTGTGCATGAACGGCTGGAGGCCGATCCGGCGACGGTGACCTTCGCCGGTGAAAGCGGCTCGGTCGACGTGAAGGTGGGCGGTTTCGGGATCCAGTATATGGCCTCCGCGATGGTCGCCAATCCCCCGTCGCTATCCATGCTGCCGAAGGTCTATCTGGCGCTTGACGCAGGCAAGACTGAAGTCTTGGCACCCCTGATTCCACCGCCCCACCGTTTCTTCAACATCTCCGGCATGCCGGAGGCGATGGATCTTGCATCAGGCGTTTCTCCCGCACGCCTGGCGCTGATCGAGAAGGAGGCCAGGACTGCGGTATTGGGCGACTCCTTCAACCTGCCGATGCCGCATCTGCTAGGTTCCATTCCCGGGGTAGACTTGGGCGAAGATTTCCGTTCGCCCATCCGTATCGAGACCCCCGCGCTTCTTGTGGCCGGATCTCTCGACGGCCGCACTCCGCTTGAGGAACAGGCCGAAGTGATCGCCCAGTTCGAGAATAAGGCGCAGGTGATGGTCGAAAACGCAGGCCACAATGTCTTCGAGGCGCACCCGGAGGTCGAGACCCTGCTGGTTAAGTTCTTCGGCGAAGATGCAGTCGGCGACACCCAGCTCAGCTTGCCGCCGCCCAAGTTCCTGATCGCTTGAGGAGCGAGGGGCTCACGGCAGGCGGCCGGAGCTGTCAGCTCCGGCCCGCCGCGTCATAGTCGATCAGACCGCCGTCCCGGGTCACGCTGAAACGTTTCAATGGTGAGGTGTCGAAGGGTTTGGCGAATATGGTCGAGACCTGCATCAGAGCGGCTTCGGCCTTTTCGACCGTAAGGGTCAGAACTATGAAACCCTTGGCCGACTGGTCGCAGAAGACGACCTCGTCGTTGGCCTGCATCAGCGCTGCGCCCAGAGGGAAGCCGCCCAGGGCGTCGCCGATGGAGGGGCTGGAGACGGCGCTGGTTCCGAACTCGACGGCGCGGCGCGTGCCGCCGGCGTCCTTCAGCTCATTGACCCAGAAGGCGTGGCTGTCGCCCGCCAAAACGATGGGCTGTACCCCGGCTTCGGCGAAGGCGGCGTACACGCGTTCGCGCCCCGCCGGATAGCCGTCCCAGGCGTCTAGGTTGAACGGCAACCCCATCCTGAAAAGGAACAGCGCTTGCTCGAACTGCTCGCGGAAGGCCTCGGGCGCCTGGGCGATCAGACCCTGGACCTGCTCGGGCGTCATGGTGCGTGAGACGTCGGGGCCGACGACGCGGGCGGTGACGACCTGATTGCCCAAGACCTGCCAAGGACGGCCGGCCGCCTTGGACGACGTCAGTTCCTGCGTCAGCCAGGCGCGCTGTTCGGCGCCCATCAGGTCGCGGGCGGGATCGTTCAGCTTGACGCGGAAGGCGTCGATATCCAGCACCGGCTCGCCGTCCGGTCCCGCCTTGGCCGTCAGGTCCTTGGCGTAGTCGAGCGGTTCGGTGCGACCGGTCAGGCGCGTCTCAACCATCATCAGGCTGGCCAGGTCGCCGAAGTGGAAGCTGCGGTTGATCGCTTCCTTCAGCGCGCCCTGCCCCGCCTCGCGGATCGGCATCCACTCATAATAGGCCTTCAGCGCCGCCGCCTTGCGCACGGCGAAATCGCCTTCGGTCTCGGGCTGGTGGTTCTCGGCCCCTTGCAGCCAGGCGTCATTGGCCGTTTCGTGGTCGTCCCAGACGCAGATGAAGGGCGCACGAGCGTGGGCGGCCTGCAAATCGGCGTCGGTCTTGTACTGGGCGTGACGGATCCGGTAGTCGGCCAGGCTGACGATCTCATGACGCGGCTCAGGCGCGCGGTTCAGCGCGGCGCCGGTGGCCATGCCATAGGCGTCGGCCTCGGCCCCGTATTCGTAGATGTAGTCACCCAGGTGGACCACGGCGTCCAGCGCCGGCAGGGCCGCGATGGCCTCATAGGCGTTGAACAGACCGCCGGGATAGAGCTGGCAAGACACCACGGCCAGGTTGACCGGCGTCACACCCTCGGCCGCAAGGGTGCGGGTGCGCCCCGTAGGTGAGCGGGTCTCGCCGACCGCGAAGTCGTAGCGATAGTCGTGGCCGGGACGCAGGCCCGACGCGTCAATCTTGACGGTGTAGTCGCGCCCTGGGCCCGTTTCAAACCGGCCCGACGCGACGACCTCGCGGCCCTCGCCGTCCAGCACCCGCCACGCTACGGATACTGGGCCGCTGAAGCCCGCGCTCGGCGTGACGCGCGTCCACAAGATTACCCTGTCCGTTCCCGGATCGCCGGAAGCGACGCCGTGGGCGAAGGCGACCGAGGCCGCCTCCGCCATCACCGGAGTCGCGCCGACGGCCGCCCCGGCCCCGAACAGGCCCAACAGGCCGCGACGGTTCATGGTCATGCTGGCGGCCCTCAGTAGCGAACGGTGAAGGCCGCGCCGAAGCTGGCGGGGCGTCCGGCGATGAAGGTCGGCAGGCCCAGCCCGTCGCCCGTATTGCCGGCGTCCTTGATGTATTCCTCGTCCAACAGGTTGTCGCCGAACACCTCGACGCCCCAGTTCCCCGAGGCCGGGGCGTAGCGGACCCGCAGGTTCAGCAGGCCGTAGCTGTCCTGGAACTCGTCCTGGGCCGTGTCGGCCACGAAGTTCTGGGTCTGCAGGGCCGGGATGTCGTTGTTGTCGTCGAAGAAGACCTTGGACTGCCAGGTATAGGTCGGTTGAATCTCGATCTCGCCGCCCGTCACCGGCAGACGCCAGATCGCGCCGATCGAGGCCATGTTGTCGGGCGACAGGCGGAAGCTGTTGCCGTCATACAGACCCGCCTCGAAGCGCGAGTGGTTGTAGCCATAGGTGCCGAACAGGTCGAAGTTGTCGGCGGCGGCCCAGAAGATCTGACCCTCGAAACCATAGGCGCTGGCCTCGCCCGCGTTCGTCGTGATGAAGCGGGTGCCTTCCTGAACCGTCGTCTGGAAGTTCTCATAGGCGTAGTGGAAAACAGCACCGTCGAGACGCAAACGACCGTCCA
Organism: Brevundimonas sp. NPDC058933; assembly: GCF_049315965.1. Lineage (NCBI taxonomy): Bacteria > Pseudomonadati > Pseudomonadota > Alphaproteobacteria > Caulobacterales > Caulobacteraceae > Brevundimonas > Brevundimonas sp. NPDC058933. The sequence goes on along the minus strand of NZ_JBMOSL010000001.1, from coordinate 511,529 downwards.
TCAGCGCCGCCTTGGCCCCGATTTCGAAGCTGTCGACCGTCTCGGCATCGATGACCTTGAAGGTCGGCGCGCCCAGCGGGGCGGCCGGGCCGCTGACGCTCAGAACCTCAGGACGACGGCCCCGGGCATAGTTGGCATAGAGGCTGGCGTCGTCGGACAGGGCGTAGCGCGCCGTCAGGCGCCATGTGAAGCCGTCGTCCTCGTGATCCTCATAGACGAAGTCGCCGTTGTTGGCGGTGGGCTGCGCCGTCAGGCCGAACAGCGGCAGGACCGAGGCCGGCAGATTGACGGCATTCGCATTGGCCAGGCCGCCCAGCAGGGCCGGAACCTGGGCGGCAGGCACGGCTCCCTGCAGCACCGCCAGCAGCCCGCCCGCGATGGAGCGGCCGTTGGCGACCGAGCTGGCGTAGCCCGTGGTCTTGTCGTCGCGGGTGTAGCGAACCCCGCCCGCGAACTCGAGCCGGTCCGTGGCCTTGAAGGTCAGGTCGGCGAACAGGTCGTAGGAGGTCAGCTCGGCGCTGTTGATCGGGATCTCGATATGGGCCGACTTCAGGTTCGCCGCGATCGGCGCGGCCAGCGCCCCTGCCCCCAGCGGCGTCAGCGTCGCCTGCAGGAACTGCCTCGCCACCGTCGGATACTGGGAAATCGGCAGGGTGTTTTGACCGACCGCCGTCGGCGATCCGTCCAGCAGCCCGGCCAGTTGCGCCAAGGCGATGCGCTCGTCGAACTGGGTCGGGGTGCGCTGATAACCTTCCTCGCGGAACCAGCCGGCGCCGGCAAAGCCGGACAAGCGGCCGCCATCGTCCCAGTTCAGTCGAAACTCCTGGCTCCACTGTTCGCCATAGGCCTCCTCCGCCGCTGTCAGCAGCGGCAGCGACAGGCCGTCGGCGTCGAAGGTTTCGTAAGAGTCAAATTGACGATAGGCCGTGGTCGAGTTGAGCGATAGCGACGGGCTTAGCGTCCACTTCACCAGACCCGTCACGCCCCAGACCTTGCGGTCCAGACCCAGGCTCTTGCCGCCGTCGAAGGCGGCGCCTGGCGTCAGGGCCGCGCCGTCCCACGGCGCGCGGCCGCCCAGAACCGCGCCCGTGATTGGGTCAGCCGGATCATAGGCGATGGACTTGAACGAGGTACCGGTGGCGGCGTCAGTCTGATAGTTGGCGATCAGGTCTGCGCGCAGCGTGTCGCTCGGTGTCCAGGCGCCGGACAGGCGGAAAGCCTTGGTCTCGATGCCGTTGTAGTCCTCGCCGCCCAGCAGGTTTTCCACCGAGCCGTCGCGGGTCTTCATCCGCGTCGCCAGGCGCACGGCCGCGTTCTCGCCCACCGGCGCGTTCACGAAGCCCTCGACCAAGCGGTAGTTGTAGTCACCGGCCTCGGCGCGCATCTCAGCGCCGAACTGGCCCGGGCGGGCGCGGTTCTGCACGAGATTGACGGCCCCGATCAGGGCGCCACGACCATAGAGGGTCGACTGCGGCCCCTTGGCGATCTCGACCCGCTCCAGATCGAACAGCTCGACATAGGACCCGCGCGACTTGGAGATCGACACCCCGTCCTGGAAGACCGAAACGCGGGGCTCAGCCGTCGCCGCGCCCGAGTCCGAAGTGATGCCGCGCATTACGAAGCCGGGGTTGTTCGGCGACTGGTTCTGCACCAGGAAGCCGGGCACGAAGGCCGACAGCTGCTCGAACTCCTGAACGCCGAGGTTCTCAAGGAACTCTCCGCTGTAGGCCGTCAGGGCGAAGGGCACCTCAATGGGGTCCTGGGCGCGGAGCTGGGCCGTTACGACGACGTCATCGACCGTCGAGACGTGATCCGCTCCTGCGCTTTGCGCCTGGGCGGCGCCCGCCACCAGGCTGAAAACCGCCGCGCTGGTCAGCAGGACTGCCTTGTTTCTCACGCACTTCATCATCGCATCCCCCTTGAAGGTCCGGGGAGGCGTAGTGGGCGTCGGTGTCGGACCGGCGACGTCCCTGCAAATCCACAGTGAAGCTGAAGCCTCAGTTCGGCGACGACCAGTCAGAGGGCAAACCATATTCGCCCAATGGAAAAGGGAGGCGCCAGCCCGGCCCCTCCCTTTCCACGAGTTTACGGGCCGCGATTTCGCTAGTCCACAGTCAGAGCTTCTACGCGCGCCACGCCATCGGCGCCCTTGGTGAGCCGGAAAGCATCGAGTTCACGCCCCGTCGCGGTGAATGCGCGATAGGTCACGGCGTCCGGCGACACGTCCAGGGTCTGGAAGGTCTGGGTACGCGAGGCCGAGCGCGACGCCCAGCCCAGGTCGGCAACGGGGTACATCTTGGGTCCCGCGACTGATACGACGTAGGTCGAACCGCGATCGGACGGCTGGCTCGGGCCTGCATTGAGCATGGGGCCCGTGCCAATGGCTCCCCGCGCATAGCCGTGATCGTGGGCCTGCAGCACCAGATCGACGCCATACTTGTCGATCAAGGGTTTCAAGGCGTCGCGCACACGTGAGTTATCGCGATCCGGGTCGATCGAGAACAGGGGGAAGTGGAGGAAGAGCGCCGTCCAGCGGTTCGGGTTGTTGGCCAGAAGCCCGTCCAGCCAGCGCACCATCTCGGCTCGCATGGCCTCGTCGCCATGGAACAGGGGGGCATCGACCGAGATCAGACGCAGACCCTGATAGTCGACGGTCCAGGCCGTCTCCTTCAGCTTCTCGACGCCCGCCGGGCCGGTTTCCGGCAGGGTGTACTGACGCCGCCACTGAGGGTTCAGCACCGGGCCGCGGCCGTATTCGTGATTGCCCGGCGTCGGCATCTGCGGCGTCTGCGCGTAGAGGAAGCCGCCGGCGGCGAACCATTCGCCCCATTCGTTGTCGCTGTCGTGGCGGTTGATCAGGTCGCCGGCGTGGATGACGAAGGCGGCGTCCCCGGCCTTGCGGAAGGCCATCCTCATGGTGCGCGAGGCCTCGCTGAGGATGTTGTTCTGCATGTCCCCCATGTAGAGGAAGGTGAAGGGCTTGGCCGTCGTCGCCGCCGTGCGGAACTGCAGCCATTCCGACCAGAGCGCTCCGTCGCCGACGCGGTAGGCGTAGACCGTCTCCGGCTTCAGCCCCTTCAGCACGGTCGAATGATAGGCCGCCCGGAACTCGGCCGCCTCGCGCACGGCGATGGTCGCGTCGTCGGTGACGGCGGTCACGCGGACCGCCTGCTGGATGAAGTCGGGGCCGTCCTGGGCCTCGGCGTATTCGATGAAGCCGAGCAGGCCCGGCGCGGTGCGCCAGGTCACCGCCATCTCGTGCGCCGGATCGGCGGTCAGGTTCAGGATGATCCGTTCCGGCTGCTCGGTCGGAGGGACCACGGGCCGGTCCGAGGCCTGGACCGGCGCGGGTTCGGGACGCAGCGGCCGCTCCGCCGTCTGCGCCATCGTCTGTCCGCCCAGGGCCGCCAGCGCGGCCCCGAGCATCAGGGCGTGGGTCGTTTTCATGCTCCCCTCCCCGATCAGAAGACGTAGGTCAGGCCGACCGAGATCGACCGCCCGTTCTTGATGTAGGCGCGGCTGGAGCTCGTGCTGGCCCCGGCCGTGTACCAGTAGGTGTGGTTGTCGAAGAGGTTCTGCACCTGCAGCGAGGCTGTCGCCCCGTTCCACAGCTTGCGCCGCACGTTCAGGTCCACGAACTCGTAGTCCTGCTCATAGGGATTGTTGCCGAAGTCCTGGATGCCTTCGAGGAACTCCGACTGATAGCTGTAGGCGGCGTAGGCCTCCCAGCCGTCCCGCGCCCAGAAGATCTGAACATTGGCGACCGCCTCGGGCGTCTCCATCAGCGGCAGGGTGTAGCCCTGCGGGTGCCATGAAATGCCGGTCTCGGCCTCGGACTTCTGCAGCGTCAGGTTCACGCTGGCGCCCAGCGCCGACAGCGGACCCGGCAGCCAGTGGAAGACCTGCTGGGCGCTCATCTCGACGCCGTAAACCCGCGCCCACTTGCCGTTGTTCGGCTTTGAGACGGTCACGCCGTCGGGGCCGATGTTCACGCCCGAGGTCCCGTCGCGGATGTTCGACGACGAGGAGCGGTAAAGGAAGTTCTCGATGTCCTTGTAGAACAGGCCCAGCGAATAGGCCCCCGTGTCGCCGTTGTAGCGCTCGACCGACAGGTCGTAGTTGATCGCCTTCATCGGCTTCAGGTCCGGGTTGCCCTGCTCGATGGAGACCAGCAGCCACTCGTTCGTCGGGTTGACCGTGCCGTTACCGTCCGGATCGCTGTCGTAGCCATACTCGCGCGCAGAGGACATGCGGGCGATGTCGGGACGGGCGAAGCTGGTCCAGATGGCGGCGCGCACCTTGGTCCGGTCGTCCAGATCGTAGTTCAAGTGGATCGATGGCAGGACGTTGATGAAGTCGCTCTTGTCCGTCGCGTAATGCGCGCCCTGAACCTCGTCGAGGATATAGGCGTCGATCTCGTTGTTGGTGCTCTCGACACGCACGCCGCCAAGGATCTGCGCCTGACCGAAACGGGCCGTCGCCATCAGATAGCCGGCGAAGATGTCTTCCTTGAAGGTGAAGCTGTCCTCGCCGCTCAGTTCGGCGTTGCCGGGATCGGTGGCGAAGCCGTCGAAGAAGTCGCTGTCGCCCTCCATGGCGCGCTGCAACTCGGCCAGCATGGCCTCGTTGTCGATGACCGTGCCCAGGCGATAGAGGCCAGAGTATTCGCCGTCGAACAGGCTGGTGACCGCCTTGCCGTAGAAGCGCGAGAAGTCCGCCAGGGTGCCTTCGGCGTCCAGATCCAGGAACTCGCCATTATAGGTCGAGCGTTTGGAGCTGTAGAACTTGCCGCCCATCTTCACCGCTTCCAGCCAGGTCGAGACCGGACGCCATTCGACGTTGACCTGGCCCTGCCACAGCACTTCTTCGGCCCCGCCGATCTCACCCGACAGACCGGCGAAGTCGTACTGGGCGTTGTCGTGGATCGCCGCCATGCCGGCGTCGTTCAGCACCCATTTGGGAAAGCGGCTGTCGCCGAAGTTGACGACGTCGACGCCCTTGTTGCCCAGCCAGCCATACTTGTCGCTGCGGAACTCCATCTCGTAGCTGTCGTCGATATTGTCCTCGGACTTGGCGTAGGACAGGTCGTAGTCGATGGTGAAGTCACCCCCACGGCTGACGCCGCCCAGGTTCAGCGACATCAGCGAACCCGTCTCGCGCGAGCCTTCCCAGAAGCGGCGCAGGCGGAAGCCCTGCGGGTCCCAGGTCCCCGAGGCGCCGTCGAGCGAGTAGTAGGAACGGGTCGAGCGGTCGGCGTCGGTGATGCGGCCGTCGCGGTCGCGGTCCACAATCTGGGCCGTGGTGTAGCTGTAGATTCGCCCCAGCTTGGCGTCCGTGCCGATGATGGCGTCATCCGGCCGGGCCAGACCGGTCATGGCCTTGTCGACCTGGGTCAGGCGGGTCGAGTTCTTGCCGGTGTCGTTGCGAAAGTTCAGGCGATTGCCGAACTCGTCTTGGGTGTATTCGTTGAACTGGCCGCGCAGGTGAAAGTCATGAGCGTCGCCGCGATAGTCGAGGCTGGCGTTCAGGCCGCGCCGCTCCACCTCGGTCTCGCCGAAGGCCAGGTCCATGCCGCGCATGACGAAGGTTTCGGGATCCCAGCCCAGGGTCTCGCTGTCGGCATACCAGACCGAAGGCTGGTTATCGCCGTCCACGCCGTTCTGCTCGAACTGCGACTTGCGGCGCGACCAGCTGCCGGTGACGAACAGGCCCCAGTTGTCGTTGAACTGGCGTCCGAACGAGCCGGCGATCTCGCCCGACTTCTCGTTGTCGAACTTGTCCAGCATCCCGGCCGAGGCCGATAGGACGCCATAGGTGGCGTCATGGTCGAAGGCCGTCGGCGTGCGGATGTCGATCGACCCGCCCAGGGCGTCGCCGTCGCGATCCGGCGTCAGGCTCTTGATGACGGTGATAGAGTCGATGCCTTCCGGCGGCAGAAAGCTGAGGCGGACGCCACGATAGAAGTTGTCATCGCGCGAGCCGGTCCCGCCCATGCGGACGCCGTTCATTGTGTAGTTGTTCAGCTCGGTCGACAGGCCGCGGATGGTGATGCGGTCGCCCTCGCCCGTCGTGTGATTGCGTACGGCGTTGACGCCCGGCAGGCGCGACAGGGATTCAGCCACGTTGTTGGCCGGCAGGTCGCCCATGTCGTCGGCGCTGATGACGTCGGAGATGAAGTCGGCCTTTCGCTTGGCGTCCAGCGACCGGCGCAGGCCCGCCGCATAGCCGACCACCTGAACGTCCTCGACCTCGAAAGCTTCAGGAGAAGCGACGCTAGCTTCATCAGATTGACGCACCAGGGTCAGCACGCCGCGCACCTCCCGCGCCTCGACCCCCGATCCGGCGATCATCCGACGCAGCGCCTCACGCGACGTCATCGCCCCCGAAACGGCGTTGGAGGTCCGTCCCCGCGTAAGCGCGGGATCAAAGACGATCTGCAGCCCCGTATCGCGTGACAGGGTCTGCAGCGCCCGGCCAAGGTCCTGGGCCGGAATGGCGATGGCGACGCGCGCCTCGGCGCTGCTGGTCGCCTGCCAGGCGTAGGCAGGCGCGGCGACAGACGCCAGAACAGCGACGGCGGCCGCCGTGAGGAGGCCGGTCTTGTGGATACGCATTCGATAGATCCCCTTCGATCGAACTTGATCGTTACGGGGTTAGACGGCGACCGAAGACGTCCTGACACCTGTCATGAAAACTTGCTCTCAAGGTCGCTTAACCTTCTGATATTTCAAATTGATCCGCCTGCTGACGAGTCAGCTTGAAGCCGTGGATCCTTACCATGGCGGCTAGGGCGTCTTCCGGCCGGTCATAGGCGAAACGGCCGCTGATCAGCGCGCGCCCTACAGTCGGACCCGACAGTGTGACCTGGACGCCTGTGGCGCGCTCCAGGTCCTCGACCACGCTGGCCAACGTCGCTTCGTCAAATTCCAGCCAGCCTTTGGCCCATGAGGGCACGTCGGTCTCCGGCTCCGGGCGTATCAGGGTTGTCCGTTCGATCACACCGCCCGACACCAATGCTCGCTCGCCGGCGAGGATCTTCATCGTCATGCCCCGGTTCGACACTACCCGGACGCTCCCCTCGAACACCACGACCTCGACCATCCTGCCTTCGGGCGTTCGGCGCTGATCGACATTGAAGCGGGTGCCGACGGCGGTGACGCGCACCCCGTCAACCTCGACCGAAAAGGGTCGGCTTCTGTCAGGCGCCACTTCGAAAAAGCCCTCGCCTTTCAGGCGCAGAACCCGTTCGTGCGCGCCCAGATCCACACGCACTTCGCTCTGTCCGTTCAGCCGAACTGCCGAGCCGTCCGCAAGGGCGATGGGCTCCGGCGCACCGCGCCTCCCCACGATCAAATCGCCCCGAGACGACAGGCCGCCGCCGATCAGAACGACGGCCGCCCCTATCCCGGCTGCCAAAGCGGCGCCTGCTATCGCTCCGCGCGGTCGCAGTCCGAGAGACCTTCGCGACGATCGTGTGTGCGCGACGCGTTGCGTCGCCCAGATCACGGCTGCGTCCTCAAGCAGCGCCTCGTGCCGCCGTAGAAGGTCTGCTCGGTCTGGTCGCCCGTCCAACCATTGATCCAGCGCCGTCTGCTGAACTTCGGACCAACCGGCGTCGCGGCGCATGTCCGCCCACAACGCAGCGTCGCGGTCGTCCCTGGGGTTTACAGATCTAGTCGACATGGCGGCCCTCCGCCGTCTGGCGCAGCGTCTGCGCCGCGCGGCTGTAATGCTTCTGCACCGCCTCTATGGACAGCTTCAGATCGCGGGCGATGGCCTCGTACGTTTCGTCGCCTGCGCGGCGCCTCACAAAAACCTCCCGCCGCAAAGGCGGCATGGCCTCCAGCGCTTTCTGGCACAGCTTCAGCCGCTCACTCATGTCCAACGCCTCCAGCGGCGTCGCCCCGCTGTCGATAGGAAGCTCGGCCTCGCCGAGGTCGTCGATCGGCACGCTGGCGACACGTCGCCCGCGATCGATCAGAATATTGCGCGCTGCACGCATGGCGTAGGACAGCGGGTCCGTAATCAGGGTTTCGCGGGCCCGCACCAGCACGCGCATGATCGCCTCCTGCGCGACGTCCTCGGCGTCGCCCGCAATCGCCAGACGTCGCCGGACATAGGCCAGAAGCACCCGATTCTGCGCCGCGAGCGTCCGGCCCACTTCCTGTTCGTGACTGATCACACGCGACACTCCCCCACGAAGCGTGGCTATAAGCAGCCGATGTGACAAAGGCGATAAATTTCAATGTCGGTTTGAAAGCGTCGCCACCCTCTCGCCAAAGCCAGGCGGGCCGCGCCCATGTGTGTCCATGGATCGGTCGTTACTTTGGGAATGGACGGCGCTAGAGAACCGTCAAACTCGGGAGCGGTGCATGAGCCACGAACACCAAGAACACGACGAGGACGGCGGCGGCTTCGATATCGACGACTGGTCGCGGCTGAAGCCCTTCACAGGGGTCGTGGCGACTCTGGATGATGTTCAGGCTCGCAGGGCCATTTTCGCCCTCGGCGAAACCGAAGACGCCAGACCCATCGCAATGGACCTGCCGCAGCCGCTCATCTGGTGGGAAGACGACGGCGAGCAGGCCGCCGTGGCCATACAGGCTGAAGCGCACATCGGGCCCGACGGCGAGACTATGGAGGTTCTCGGCCTGATCCTTCCCGACGGAAGCGGAGCGGTCGCCCTCATGGACGACGTCGATCTGGTCGATGATACCGATCCGACATGGCGCCATCTGGTCGCCAATGCGGTCGACGCCGCCGACAGCTACGAAGGCTAGTCAAGGTCGTCGCTCCCGCAGGATGGCGATCCCGCGGGAGATATCAGACGTGTGGCCGCGACCTAGAAGTTCGCCGTCACGCTCAGGGTCACAGTCCGCGGCGCGCCATAGAAGCCGATCACGGAATCGCCCGTGATGGCGCCTGGGAAGTTGTATCCCCCTGCGCGATACCGCTCGTCAGACAGGTTCCGCCCCGCCAAGCTGACGCGATATCGTGCATCTTGCGCCGTCCACATCAGGGTGACGTCGTATAGCCAGTAGGCCCCTTGGTCGAGCAGCGGGATAGCCGTCTCGAACATCTGGGTCGCGCCGCGATAAGAGGCCATCGGCGTGAAGATCAGAGAGCCCCGATCGCCCAGATCGACGCTGTATGGCAGCGCGATATTGGCGGTCCAATCGGGGGTATTCTGGAACTCGCGCTGATCAGCCATATTTTCACGCTTGCCAGTCAGCGGATTGAACGTGACGAACTTGTTGAACTTGGCGTCCAGGTAGCCCAGCGTCAGACGCGGGACGAAGCTGTCAGTGACCCTCGCGCTCGCCTCCAGCTCCCAACCCCAGATCTCGCTGGAGCCGGCGTTGTCGACGAAGCTGACGACCGAGGCGGGCGGGATGAAGAACTGCGAGGTGATCTGCTGGTCGGTGTAATCCGACTTGAACAGTGCCGTAGCGAAGTTGATGCGATGATCGAGCAGCGAGCCTTTCAGCCCCAGCTCATAGGTATCGACCAGTTCCGGCTGATAGCCGTCGATCGTCTCGGGATAGAGTGAGGCGTCGCCGCGCATGTCGAAGCCGCCTGACTTGAAGCCTCGTCCGTAGGAGGCGTAGCCCGTCAGTTCCGGCGTGAACCTGTAGCTGGCGCTGATCCGCGGCGTGAACTCGGAATAGGTGTCAGAGTTGGTGTAGTCCGTCGAAGGGCGTCCCGCCGGAATGGCCGCGCTGTTGCCGAAGAACGGGCTCTTTATGCCCAGATAGTTCTGTCGAAGCTGATCAACGCTCTTCTTGTCCTGGGTCCATCGACCTCCGACCGAAAGCGATAACTGGTCCGTAAGATCATAGCTGAAGTCGGCGAAGACGGCGAAGCTCTCGGTGTCCACCTTGCCGCCGGTGAAGGTTGTCAGACCCGCCGGCAGGCCGGGCCCCATGCTTGGATACAGTCCAATGACCGTGTCGAACGCGCCTTCAGCGGAAGCATCCATGTAGAAGACGCCTGCCACCCCCTGCCAACGCTCGCCTTCGAACAGCAGTTGGAACTCCTGAGTGAACTGGCTGTCGGCATAGTAGCCGGGGATATCCAGGATGGGCTGCGGCAGGCCATCAAAGTCGATGCCGTCTCCCTTGGTGTCGCCATCGCGCCAGGCCGTAACCGACTTGAAGGTCAGGATGTCATTGACGTTCCATTCTCCCGCGAGCGACAGGCCTCGGGTGCGAACATAGCCTTCGTCGCCAATGCCGGCGCGAGTGTCATAGATGCCGTCAGTCGTCGGCGCCTTGAGGCGATAGCCGTGACGGGCGTTGGAGTCGTCCTCGGTGATGTCCCCCGCCAGGCGGAAGAACAGGTTGTCGGCAGGGGTCCATTCGACACTGAGGCGGCCCGCCGTGACGTCCTTGTTGTAGTGATCGGCGCCCGTAGTCAGGTTCGTGCCATAGCCGTCGCGTGTGTATCGCGCGATCGCGCCGCCGACGCGCAGTGTCTCGGTGATCGGCGCGGAACCCGAAGCGATCAGATCAACCTGATTGTAGCTGCCGTAAGCGCCTTTCAGGCTCAACTCCGGGTCCTGGCTCAAGCGTTTGGTGACGTATTTGATCGCGCCGCCGATGGTGTTTCGACCATAGAGAGTGCCTTGCGGTCCCCGCAGAACCTCCAGCCGCTCGATGTCAAAGATATCCAGAACCGCGCCTTGCGGACGAGCCACGTAGACGTCGTCGACATAGAGACCGACACCCGGCTCGAAGCCCCACAAAGGATCCTGCTGGCCGACGCCGCGGATAAAGCTGGTCAGGGTGGAGTTTGTACCGCGCGCGATCTGGACCGTGGCGTTTGGCGTCTGCTGCTGCAAGGTGGTGATGTCGGCGGCGCCGGTCTGTTCCAGCCGCTCAGCGCTGACAGCGGTGACCGCGACCGGCACGTCCTTCAGGGATTCTTCGCGGCGCCGCGCCGTGACGACCACGTCGTCGATACTGGAGGCCTGCTCGGTGTCTGGCGTCTGCTGGGCCAAGGCCGGCGCCGCGCAAAGCGAGGCCGTGATGAAGGCGCTGGTCATCAGCGCCAGACGCAACTGTCCTGTCGATCGCATTCTCGTTTCCTCTCCACGCGGTCGTTTGGTCGCCGCTGATCTGTGTTGGCCTGACGGTGGTCCGCGAACGGCCTCGCTGTCAACATCATTCATTTGCTCGTGAATGATGTTTCATAATGCGGCTCGACAGCTGACCGAGCGTTGTTCATTCTCAAGTGAACGAGCGTGGCGAAGATCGCGCCTCAAGGGACGGATTTATGGATCAGATCAATCTGGCCGCGACCTCGCCCGTCGTGCGCACCCCGTCTGGCGACCTGCGCGGTCGTCGCGAAGGCCCGGCGAACGTGTTTCGCGGCGTACCCTATGCCGCCGCCCCGGTTGGCGACCTGCGCTGGAAGGCGCCGCAGCCGTTTGCGCCCTGGGACGGCGTGCGCGAGGCGGCGGATTTCGGCCCCTCAGCCCCTCAGGCCGGCCCGTCCGACGTGGCCGACATCGTCTCCATTGGCGGAGCGCCCGAACCGACCAGCGAAGACTGCCTGACGCTGAATATCTGGGCTCCTGCCGAGATCACGCTTCCAGCACCGGTCATGGTCTGGCTCCACGGCGGATCCAACAGGATGGGGGCCGGCTCCCTGCCCTTTTATGACGGCACAGCATTCGCCCGGGACGGGGTGGTGCTGGTCAGCGTCAACTATCGCCTGGGGCAGCTCGGCTTCTTCGCTCATCCGGCCCTGACTGCCGAGGCCGCTCCTGACGAGCCCTTGGGCAATCAAGCCCTGCTGGATCAGATCGCGGCGCTGGAATGGGTGCGCGATCACATATCCGCCTTCGGCGGGGATCCCGCCAACGTCACTCTGTTCGGGGAGTCGGCCGGCGGCCTCGACATCCTCGCTCTCATGACGGCGAAGCGGGCGCGCGGGCTGTTCCACAAGGCCATCGTCCAGTCCGGCGGCGGCTGGCTGCCCGCGACGCCGCTGAAGGCCGCTCAAAGACGCGGCGTCGCAACCGCGACCGCTCTCGGCCAGATCGCCCCTGCTCCGTCAGCCCTGCGCGCCATTCAGCCTGAACGCCTCGCGGCCATCGAAGGCGCGTTCGGCCCGGTCATCGACGGCCGGCTTCTGGACCGCGACCCGATCAGCGCCTTCGCACGCGGTGACTTCGCCGACGTGCCGCTGATGATCGGGGTCAACAGCGGCGAGGATTCCCTGCTCAACTACGGCGGCGGACTGAAACGTTTTGGCAAGTTGATCAAGCCGAACGTGGCGCTTGCCCGCCTCTATCCCCAGGCGAACGTCGACGAGGAGCAGTTGATCCGCCTCGGCTTCCGCGACTTCGCCTTCGCCGCCCCCGCGCGTTGGATCGCCTCGCGCCCCCGCCAGTCGAAGGCCTGGCTCTACGCCTTTGACTACGTGGAAGAAGCCCGGCGCGAGACCATGCCGCGCGCCGCCCACGCCGCCGAAATCTTCCACGTCTTCGAGACCCTGGACGCCCGCCCCGACGGCGCCCCGCCCGCGACGGAAGCTGACCGAGCCGTCAGCGCCGCCATGCACGTCCGCTGGATCGACTTCGCCAGAACGGGCGCGCCGGGCGCGGATTGGCCCGCCTATGTCCCCGCCGACGACGCCTGGATGGTGTTTGGCGACACGCCCGGCGGCGACGTGCGGCGCGGTTGGTGGAAGGCGGCATTGGACCATCATGGGCGCAGGGGTGGACTGCTGATCCTCCTGCTGCGCGGGCGGGATCGCCTGAGAACCCTTTTCTCGGCTAAAGTCGTCCGATGACCCCGACCGAGACCAGGCCGCGCTCGAAAGCACCCGCAAAGGCCAAGGGGCCACCGAAACCCAAGGCGCAGCGCCGCGAGGAGACGACGACCCGCATCCTCGATGTGGCTGAGGCCCTGTTCGCGCGCGACGGCCTTCACGGCGTCACCCTGAAGGCGGTAGCCAAGGAGGCGGGGGTCGATACGGCCCTGCTGCACTATTATTTCGACGACAAGAACCGGCTGTTCTCAACCGTCTTCGGCCGCCGCGCCGAGGTGGTGAACAGGCTGCGCCTCGACAGTCTGGATCGCTATGAGGCCGAGCACGGCGACGCCATGACCGTGCGCGGCGCCATCGACGCCTTCCTGCGCCCGCTATTCGTGCTGTTCGACAACGGTGACAAGGCGTGGCTGAACTATGCGGCCTTGGTGGCCCAGGTAAACAACACCCCGGTCTGGGGCGGCGACACCATGCACAAGCATTTCGACCCAGTGATCGAACGCTTCATCGGCGTGCTTAAACGCATCGCGCCCGACACGCCCGAGCGTCAGATCTACTGGTTCTATCACCTCTTGTCAGGATCCCTGACGCTGTCGCTGGCGCAGACAGGTCGTATCGACGTGCTGTCCGGGGGCCTGTGCAAGTCGTCCGACATGGGCGCCATCTGCGACGCCATGGAAGCCGTCTTCACCGGCGGATTTGAGGCCATCCGCCAAGCCTAGTTTGCCGAGGATCAAAGGGTGAAGCGACCGCTCCACCCGTCGAATGCGACCTCAACGTTGTCGGGAAGTTTTTTCTTTAGGGCGCGGTAATCCAGATCAATATGCAGATTTGTCAGAACCGCCCTGCCGACCCCGACGCGTGCGATCCATTCCAATGTCCTGTCGACGTGAGCATGGGTCGGATGGGGCGTGTAGCGTAGCGCGTCGACAATCCAGAGGTCAGCGCCCCGCACCGCCTCAAGCGCCGCCTCATCCAGATCAGACACGTCACTGGAGTAGGCGACCGGCCCCAGCCGATAGCCCACAGAGCGGATTGGCCCGTGCTCCTGATCGAAGGTGACGACTGGAATCCGCCCTCCTGCGCCATCAATGCCCCAAGCCTCGCCGTGCGGCGGAATGCGCTGACCTTCCAGAATGGCCGGATAGCCGTGATGGCTCTCGAAGATATAGTCGAACCGTTTGGTCAGGGCGTGATGGGTAGCCGGGTCCATCCAGGCCTGGATGCGCCGCCGCGCTTGGATGGCGAAGACCCTCAGATCGTCGATCCCGTGGGTCTGGTCGGCGTGGTCGTGGGTATAGAGGACGGCGTCGACATGGCGGATTCCGGCGGCCAGCGCCTGTTGCCGCAAGTCTGGCGAGGTGTCGATCAGGACGCTGGTGGTCCCGTTCGGCCCATGACGTCGCGCCAACATGGAACAGCGGGTGCGTCGGTTCTTGGGCTCGCCCGGATCACAGTCGCCCCAGTCGCCGTCGCCACGCGGCACGCCGCCGGACGAGCCGCAACCGAGGATGACGATTTCCAGTTCGCCCGCCTCGCTCATTCGGCAGGCCGGGGGATGCGGTCGAACAGGGCGAAGAAGGCGTCGGTTGTGCGCTGCTCGGCCTCCTGCGGCGTCCAGCCCCGAACTTCCGCGAGCTTTTGCAGCACCAGTCCGACATAGGCCGGTTCGTTGCGCCGCCCACGATGCGGGATGGGCGCCAGATAGGGGCAGTCCGTCTCGACGATTATGCGGTCCCCCGGCATCCGACGAATGACCTCGCGTACATCTTCCGCCGCCTTGAAGGTGGCGATGCCGGAAACGGAGAACCATGCGCCGAGTTCCGCTGCCGTTTCAGCAAGTTCGATACCGCTCGTGTAGCAGTGCATCAACAGTTTGAACGGCCCCTTGGCGTGTTCCTCACGCAGGATGGCGGCCATCATGTCGTCGGCCTCGCGCGTATGCACAACCAGCGGCAGACCGGTGCGGCGCGCAGCGTCGATGTGCTGGCGGAAGACTGCTTCTTGCTCGTCGCGCGGGCTGAGGTCGTAATGGAAATCCAGGCCGCACTCGCCAATGCCGATGACGCGCGGACGCTGCGCCAAGGCGACCAGCTCGTCGGCGGTCAGTTCGATGTGGTCCTTGGCCTCGTGCGGGTGAGCGCCGACGGTGCACCAGATGTCGTCGTGCGCCATGGCCAAGGCGTGGGTGGCCTCAAAGGTCGACAGCTTGTCCGAAATCTCGACCATCAAACGCACGCCCGCCTCACGAGCACGGGCGATGACTTCGTCGCGGTCCTCGTCGAACTGGTGGGCGTGCAGGTTGACGTGACTGTCGATGATCATTGAATGGCCTTGGTGCGGGCGATGTCGGCCAGGGCGCCGGCCAGGACGTCTGCGCGGTCCAGATTGATGGCGGCCGTGCGGTCCGGCAGCTCGGCCAGCCGGGCCCAAAGTTCAGCCCAGCGCGCGCCTTGGCCCGCCGGAGCCTCAAGCGCCCTCGCTTTCACCGCCGCGATCAGACGATCCATCAGCGATTCAAACCGAATCTGACCTTCTGCGCCCCGGAAACCGTCAGCGACGGCCAACTGCTCTGCTCTGTCGACGGCGGCCCCGAACACCCAACTACGGGCCAGGGCGTCGACCTCCTGCATCGTGCCCGACGACAGGGCCAAGGCCGCGCCGGGCGAGCCGCCGGCCATGTCGGCGGCCAGTCGCGCGTCGTCGGGTTCGGCGCCCGTGCGGTTGCGTACCAGGGTCTCCAGTTGGTCCGGCGTCCAGATCGGGAAGCTGAGACGACGGCAGCGCGAACGGATCGTCGCCAGCAGCCGACCCGGCGCATGGGTCGCCAGAAACAAGACGCCGCGCTCAGGAGGTTCCTCAAGAATCTTCAGCAAGGCATTGGCCGCATTGACGTTCAGATCGTCGGCAGCGTCAATGATGGCCACGCGATACTGGGCCTGAGACGGGCTCTTGGCGAAGAATCCGGGCAGGTCGCGCGCCTGATCGACCGAGATGGTCTTCTTCTGCTTGCCGCCCTCGACCAGCCGCTCCAGCACCAGCAGATCGGGATGGGACTGGGCCGACACCAACTGGCTGACAGGATCATAGGGGGAAGCCCCCAGCGGCCCGCGCGCGGGATCGGGGGCGGCGCCCAGCAGGCGGCGCGCGGCGCGATAGGCGAAGGTGGCCTTGCCGGAGCCTTCTACGCCGCACAACAGCCAGGCATGGTGCAGCCGGCCCCGGTTCAACGCGTCGAGAAAGGCCTCTTCGGCCGCGACGTCCGGGACCAGGTCGAACCGGTCACGCGGGTGTTCGCTCACAGCAGCCGCTCGGACACGGCGTTCCACAGGCGTTCGGAAACGGCCTCGAGTTCGCCCGTAGCGTCAATCACGACACAGCGTTCCGGGTGACGGCGCGCCACGCCCAGAAAGCCCTCGCGAAGCTTTTGGTGAAAAGCCAGCCCCTTGGATTCGAACCGCGTCTCGAACAGGCCGCGGCCAAAGGCGCGCTCCAGCCCGACCTCGACCGGCAGGTCGAACACCAGGGTCAGGTCCGGCTGGTCATCGGCCACGATGGCGGCGTCCAGGGCTTCGATCAGGGTCTCGGACGCACCGCCCCCCGCCCCCTGATAGACGCGGCTGGAATCGGCGAAGCGATCACAGACGACCCATTTGCCCTCGTCCAGGGCTGGCCGAATGGTACGCTCCAGATGGTCCGAACGCGCGGCGTACATCAGCAGGGTTTCAGTGCGGGGCGACCAGCGCTCGGCGTCCCCCGCCACGACGATGTTTCGGATCACCTCAGCGCCCGGCGATCCGCCCGGCTCGCGCGTCTGGATGGCGTCAATACCACGCGCGCGCAGTTGTTCGACCAACAGGCGCGCCTGAGTGGTCTTGCCGGCCCCCTCGCCGCCTTCGAATGTGATGAACTTACCGCGTTGCACCCGCGCACAATGGCGAGCGCGGCGCGACAGGCAAGCCTTAACCGCCCGATATCAACAGGGCGTCGCCAAACCCGCGTGCGATAACGGCCTGACGGGCCTGTTCGGCGGCGTTGGCGTCCGGCCAAGGGCCAACGATCACGCGAAACAGGAACTGCCCGTCGCTGCGAATGTCTTGAACCGAGGCTCGGTCGCCTAACCGTTCGGCGATTCGCCTCGCAGCGCGGCGGTCGGAATAGGCCCCGGCCTGCACCCAATAGGCCGATGCTTCCGAAATTACCGGCGCTGAGGGCGCCACGGCCCCTGCGGTAGGCGTCGGTTTGGCCGCGGACGGAGCGGCTTCCGCACGCCGCATCGTAGCGCCGCCTCCGGTTCTGGGCGCGCGCCCCACATAGCGCACCCGCACTTCTCCCACGCCCTGTGACAGCAGGCCGAGTTCCTCAGCCGCCGCGCGCGACAGGTCGATGATCCGGCTGTCGACGAACGGGCCCCGGTCATTGACGCGCAAAATGACGCGACGTCCGTTGGCGCGGTTGGTCACCTCGACCAGGCTCGGCAGAGGCAGAGTCTTGTGCGCCGCTGTCAGCGCGGCCATGTCGAACCGCTCGCCGGTCGAGGTGGGACGGCCGTTGTGCTGCGCCCCATACCAGGACGCCAGGCCCACCTCGTCATAGTTCGGCTGTTCGGCCGGTCGGTACCAGCGGCCCCGGATCTGATAGGGCCTCATGGTGCCGGAAACGATGGGCGCGGGATCGGTCACGGCCGGAGGGCGCAGCGGCGCGTCACGCCCTCCCCCAAAACTGGCGCAGGCCGCCAGGGTGGAAAAGGCGGCGGCGATCAACGCGCCTCTCAGCAATCTCGCCATCATGGCCATACGCACTCCGGTTCACTCGAAGTGATCATCACCGAGGAGGTTTCCGGTTTGGTTAACAAGGCGTTTGGGCTATGCGTCCCCGCATCACGGCGACGCCTTCGCGCCCGCGTCCAGTTTTTGAAGCGAGCGCCTTGAAACCTTCTCTCTATCAGACCCGCTCAGGAGTTTTCGCCCTGGCGACCCTGTGCTGCATCCTGTGGGGCAGCGCCTATCCGGCCATCAAGAACGGCTATGCCCTGTTGCATATCGCGCCGTCGGACATCGCCAGCCAGATGCTGTTTGCAGGGTGGCGGTTCGCGCTCGCCGGCGCGATACTGTTGCTTGTCGCAGCGGCGCTGAAGAAGCCGGTCCTGGGCTTGAGCGCGCAGCAAGTCCGTCAGGTCGCCCTGCTCGGATTGACCCAGACAGCGATCCAATACGTTTTCTTCTATGTCGGCCTCGCCCATGCGACGGGGGTGAAGTCGTCGATCATGAACGCCACGGGCGTTTTCTTCAGCGTGGTTCTGGCCCACTTCATCTACGCGAATGACAGGCTGGGTCTTCGCAAGCTGCTCGGGTGCGTGATCGGCTTCCTTGGCGTGGTCGTGGTCAATCTCGGCGGCGGCGCGCTGGGCTTTGATTTCAGCCTGCTGGGCGAAGGCTTCGTCATTATCGCCGCATTCGTTCTGGCGGCGGCTTCGATATACGGAAAGCGCTTATCGAATGACATCGACCCGATGGTGATGACGGCATGGCAGTTGTTCATTGGCGGCGTCGTTCTGACGGGGCTGGGCATGGCTGGCGGGGGTCGTCTGGAGGCGCTCAACCTGCAATCCGGCGGCCTGCTCCTTTATATGGCGCTTCTTTCCTCGGTTGCATTCGCGGTCTGGAGCCTTTTGTTGAAACATAATCCGGTCGGCCTGATCGCGGCATTCAACTTCCTGATTCCCGTGTTCGGGGTGGCCCTGTCGGCCATATTCCTCGGCGAATCCCTGCTGAGGTGGAGCTATCTGGCGGCGCTGGTTCTGGTCTGCGTCGGCATCTGGCTGGTGACCCGCCCTCCCGTACCCGCCGCAAGCTGACCACTTACGCGGCGTGACTGCGCTTTCTGCTTGGGCGGCGGCGAACTTGCCGCTATGCACGCCTCCGCGCGCTGTCTCGACTCGCGCTGGACAGGTGGCCGAGTGGTTTAAGGCAGCGGTCTTGAAAACCGCCGTAGGTGAGAGCCTACCGTGGGTTCGAATCCCACCCTGTCCGCCACGGCTCAGTCGGCTCGCTGTCCCGCCGATCACGCTCGAAATACAGAACTCGAATTTTTTCCCTCAAAGGAAGAACCGCGGCCCAGCTCACGACTTGCCGCTTAAGGAGCGAAGGCTCTTTCCGGCGAACCAGAAAGAGCCTCGATTTTATAAATTATGTGTCGTAAGTTACGCGCCTTATAAGCAAGGCCTGACCTAAAACCTAAAGGTCAGGAAGGTCCCGAGGTAGGACTGGTCCTCGGCCGTGCCCGTTTCCTTCAGGAAGTCGCCGGCCTTGGTGTAGTTGGCAACGCCCATCAGCGAGACGTAGGGCGTCAGCGCATAGCGGGCGAAGACGCCGGAGCGCCAGCCGACGTAGGAGGACTGACCTTCATTGGCCCCGCGCAGCACCATGCCGGACAGGGCATAGAGGCCGTCGTCCTTGCTTTGACGCCAAAGGCCGGCGGTATTGGCGCCGAGCGTCAGCTTGGGCGACGGACGCACCATCACCTCGGGCTGCAGCAGCACCATGTTGGCGAAGCCCAGATCGGTGCGCAGGGCCGCCGGCTGCGGGAACAGGGGATTGAAGCTGTTCAGCTTGCCGTCGTTGGGATCCTTGTCGCCAGAGCCGACATCCAGGCGCACGGCCAGGCGCGGCGACCACTTCACGCCCGAGAAGGTGCGGCCGCCGACGGCCGAGATGAACCAGGCGTCAATGTCGAGGTCGCGGAACGAGCCCCACTGTTTGACCGCCTCGACCTCATAATCCCAGGGCGCGACCTTGCCGGTCAGCCGCACCGACAGGGTGTCGCGGTCGTCGCGGCCCGCGACCTGACCGTCAAACGGCGTCACCAGACGGTCGGTGTTGGCGTAGAGCAGTTCCAGCTTCGGCGCCGTCGCCCCCTGCCCCAGGGTCTTGGCGGCCGTCGCGCCATACAGGCGATAGTCGAAGTTGGTGGCGTCGTCCCACGAGGCCTTGCCTTCCCGCAGAGCGTAGCCGGCGAAGGCGCCGCCGCTCCAGCCGGTCGGGCTGTCATACAGGACCCGCACCATGTCCAGCGCCATGCGGGCGTTGGCCCCCTCGCGCATGTCGAACAGGCGGAAGCCGCCCTGGCCGAACTCCTGACGGCCGGCACGGACGCGTAGACTTCCACCGCCCAGATCGGTCCTGGCCTCAAGGAAGGCCTGATGCAGGTCGGTACGGTTTTCCTCGATCACCGGCTCGCCGCTGTCGAGGCCCGAGGTGCGGGCGTCCTGCACGTCGACGAAGGCGCGCAGCGATGACCCCAGGTTCAGTTCTCCCCAAAGACGGGCGCGGGTCTGGAAGTCGCCGCCGGTGTCCTGGGGACCGCGACCGAAGCGTTCATTGTCACGGTTCTCCGCGCGGAACCGCAATTCACCGCCGAAGCTGGCCCAGACGGGGCTGCCCTCGCCGCCGACCGGCACGTATTTGAACTTCGACCAGGTCGACGTGCGCTTGGCCGGGTCGGCCAGATAGGCGTAGCTCTCGTCGTGGTTGATCAGCTTGAACGGCGGCGGCGCGGCCGGGGTCGCGGGAGCAACTGTCGGAGCCGTCTGGATCGGCGCCTCGGCGGTGGCGGGCACGGGGGCGTGCGAAAGCAATGCGGCGGCGGCCGCAGCAGCGATACTCATGGATTTCCTCCGGGAAAGGGCGCGGTTGGCTCCGCGCTCGGTTCGATTGGGGTGATGGATTACTCGGCGTCGGGCTGTCGGCCCGGGACGGCGTTCTGGAAGGCGGGTAGTTCGAGGCAGGCGGCCTCCAGCGCCAACAGGCGCGGCCAGCGCACCTCGACGCCGAAGCGACGGGCGTTGCCCAGTTGCGGCACAATGCACAGGTCGGCCAAGGTCGGAGCGTCGCCGAAAGCGAAGGGTCCCGGCTGGCCGGCCAGCAGCTTGTCGACGGCTTCGAGGCCCTCCTCGATGACGGTGGCGGCCCAGGCCTGGACCTGCTCCTCCGCCAGACCGAAGTCACGCAGGCGTTGCAACACCTTCAGGTTCTGCACCGGGTGGATGTCGCAGGCGACGGCCTGGGCAACCGCCCGAACCTTGGCCTTTTGCACCGGATCGGCGGGCAGCAGCGACGGCGCGGGCGAGACCTCGTCGAGGTATTCGATGATGGCCAGCGACTGGGTCAGGACCGCACCGTCGTCGGTGACGAAGGCCGGCAGCAGGCCTTGCGGGTTAAGCGCCAGATAGTCCGGCGCCCGCTGCTCGCCCTTGCGCAGGTGGTGGATGACCTGCACGGCCTCCAGTCCCTTGAGGCCAAGGGCGATACGAACCCGCCAGGAGGCCGTGGAGCGGAAATAACCGTGCAGGATCATGGGTCAGACTCCGGCGCGACGACGCACGCCGCCGAGGGTGAAGACCGCGATCGAGGCGATCACGGCGGGGATCACGGCCAGCAGGATCAGGTTCTGCGGGCTCCAGCCGGCGGCCAGCAATACGCCGCCGACCAAGGGGCCGACGATGGCGCCGATGCGGCCGACGCCCAGGGCCCAGCCCACGCCGGTGGCGCGGATGGCGGTCGGATAGACGGCGGCGGTCAGGGCGTTGCAGCCGATCTGGGCGCCGACGACGCCGAAGCCGGACAGGGCCGCGCCGAGCAGAAGAACCGTCAGATTGGTGCCGCCGAAGGCCAGCAGGGCGATGAAGGCGGCCGAGGCGGCATAGGCCGAACCCAGGACGACATAGGGGCTGAGCTTGTCGATCATCCGCCCCAGAACGATGGCGCCGACGACGCCGCCCATGTTCAGGGTGGCGGTGGACAGGATGGCCATGCTGAGCGGCAGACCGGCGCCCTTCAGCAGGGTCGGCAGCCAGTTCACCAGGAAGTACATGACCAGCAGGTTCATGAAGAAGGCGACCCACAGCAGCAGGGTCACCGGCGTGCGGCCCTCACGGAACAACTGGAAGACCGAGAAGCCCTTGGCGGCCGACGTCTGCTCGTGCTTCAGACCGGCGATGAACTCGCCGACCGAGGCGTCAGGGTCGATCTTCTTCACGATGGGGGCGATCTTGTGCTCCGGCGCGCCCTTGGCGACCATGAAGCGCACCGATTCCGGCAGCATGAAATAAAGCACCGGCAGCAGCAGCAGCGGCAGGACGCCGCCGACCACGAAGACCGAATGCCAGTCCCAGGTGGCGATCAGCCAGGTCGAGACCAGGCCGCCGATGGTCGAGCCCAGCGGGAAGCCGCAGAACATGACCGTCACCAGGGTCGCCCGCAGGCGGGCCGGGCCGTATTCGCTGGTCAGGGCGATGATGTTGGGCATGGCGGCGCCCAGACCGACGCCGGTGATGAAGCGGTAGATCAGCAGCTCGTTCATCGAGGTCGAGAAGGCCGTCAGCAGGGCGAACAGGCCGAAGATGAAGGTCGAGATCAGGATGACCGTCTTGCGGCCAAACTTGTCCGCCGCCGGGCTCAGGGTGAAGGCGCCGACCGTCAGGCCCAGAAGGCCGATGGCGAAGATCGGGCCGAACGCCGACGGGGCCAGACCCCAGTCCTCGGCGATCTTGGGCGCGACGAAGGCGATCGACTGGGTGTCGAAGCCGTCGAGCATGGCGATGATGAAGCACAGCGCCGTGACGCCGAACTGTAGCGGGCCGAATTTGGCCCGGTCGATGACGGCGTTGCCGCCCCCCTCACCCATGGCTGCCATATGTGTCGTCCTCCTGCGGAGGGCGCGTCTGTCGCGCGCCTCTCCGTGTGTTGATGATGCGTGTGAAAAGGGATCAGGCGGCGGGCGGGCCGACCTTGATGTTGAGCGGGGTCAGGCCGTCGATGGCGACCGTCATGGCGTCGCCAGGAACCACCGCGCCGACGCCTGCGGGGGTGCCGGTGTAGATCAGGTCGCCAGGCTGGATCTCCCACAGGCCCGACAGGTAGGCGACGATGTCCGCCACCGGCCAGATCAGGTCGGCCAGGTCCGCTGACTGCTTGACCTCGCCATTGACGGTCAGTTCGATCTTGCCGTGTTCGGGATCAAAACCTTCGCCCGCCTTGTGGATCAGGCCCAGCGGCGACGACTGCTCGACGTTCTTGCCCGTGTCCCACGGACGGCCCTGGGCGCGAGCCTCCAGCTGCAGATCGCGGCGCGTCATGTCCAGGCCAGTGGCGTAGCCCCAGACGTGGTCCAGCGCGTCCCGGGCGGCGATGTTGCGACCGCCCTTGCCGATGGCGACGACCAGTTCGGCCTCATAGTGGAAGTTCTCGGTCTTGGACGGGTAGGCGATGGTCGCGCCGTCCAGCACGACCGTCTCGGCCCAGGCGGTGAAGAAGAAGGGCGGCTCGCGGTCCGGGTCGCGGCCCATTTCGCGGGCGTGGGCGGCGTAGTTGCGGCCGACGCAGAAGATGCGGCGGACCGGGAATTCGTCCCCGGCGTTGGTCGGGGCAAGCACGGGCGCTTGCGGTTGGAACAGCAGGCTCATGCGTTCTCTTCCTTGTAGAGGTTCAGTTTTTCCTGGCAGGCCTTGTCGGAGTATCCGAACAGGACCAGTCGGCTGGCCGCCTTGAAGGCGACCGATTTCCACGACGGCGCGACGACGATGTCGCGCGGCTTCAAGGCGATGGTCTCGCCCTCGATGACGGCCTCGCCCGTTCCTTCCACCACCACGAAGATGGTCCCTTCGGTCGAGCGCCGCGGCTTGCTCTCAAAGCCTTGCGGCAACAGGCGCACATGGGCCGAGATGGTGGCCATGATCGGCCCGCCATTGATCGGGTTCATGAACTCCAGAGCGTGACCGAGATGCGGGTCGATCTCAGCGCCGCCCTCGGCCATGGCGTCCAGCGCGGGCCGCCACTCGGCGTAAGGGTAGTGGAACAGCGGCTGATGCGCCGGGCGACGGTCCGCCGTGTGTCCCTTCAACGGACGCATGTTGCGTCCATAACGGTTCAGGCTGTCGCCGGCCGGGGCCTGTTCGGGGAACTGGTCCTCGGCGTAACCCTCGGCGAAGCTGGCGTCGAAATGGCGGACGGTGGGGATGTCGAGGCCATCCAGCCAGATCATCGGCGTATCGGTCGGGTTGCCGTGGTCGTGCCACTGGCCGCCCGGCGTCAGCACCAGATCGAACGGCCGCATCACCGCCTTCTCGCCGTCCACCGAGGTATAGGCGCCCGAGCCTTCCATGACGAAGCGCAGGGCGCACTGGGCGTGACGGTGAGCGGGCGCGATCTCGCCCGGCAGGATCAGTTGCAGGCCGGCGTAGAGGCTGGGCGTGATCGACGACAGGCCCGGCAGGCCGGGGTTTTCCAGGATCAGCACCCGGCGCTCGGCCTGCTTGGCGCTGATCAGGTCGCCCGCCCTCATCAGATAGTCGCGGGCCTTGTCATAGGACCACTTGTGGACCTTGGCCGGCGAATCCGGTTTGGGCAGGACCAGGGCCGACAGCTTCTCCCACAGCGGATAGAGGCCTTCCGGCTCCATCTGCTCATAGAGGGCGTTCAGCTGGTACTGCTGGTCGTTGGACAGGACTTCGGTCACGCCTCAGCCCTCCATGCCGACGTGCAGCAGGCCGTCCTGAAGCTTGACCGGGAAGCTGCGCACGGCCACCGAGCACGGGGCGTCCACCGGCGCGCCGGTCTTCACGTTGAAGGTGCCCTGATGCAGCGGGCATTCGATCAACTCGCCGTCGAGGAAGCCGTCGGACAGGCTGGCCTGCCCGTGGGTGCACAGATCGGCCGTGGCGAAATATTCGCCGTCCACGACATAGAGGGCGATGCTGAGGCCATTGGCGCTGGCCTTGGCCACGCCGTGCTCTTCGAGGGCCGAGGGCGGCAAGGTCGCCACCCACGACAGGGTCGCGGCTTCGGTCATGCGGGGTACACCAGACTGTTGGGGATCATTTCGGAGTCGAAGACGACGACGCGCTCGACAAAGCGCAGGCGGTCGCCGTCGCGGACGATGCGGTCATGGCAGACGGCGGACAGGATGATGTCCGACTGCTTGTCCACCAGGGTCTGCACCACCAGCAGGTTGTGGCGGACGCTGACGCTCGCCTCATCCTGAGCCGTCACGCGCGGCGCGGTGGGGAAACGGCGATAGTAGCGCGGGGCGTACATCTGGGTCCGCGTCAGGCCGGTCACCCGGTCCTTCAGCATCCCCCGGCTCTCGGCCTGCATGGTGCAAAGGGTGTAGCCGGCCTCATAGTTCTCGCGTGGGATCACCCGATACAGGCAGTCCTCGGTGAAGAAGTCGGGCCAGGCGTGCAGATCGACGTCGTCCAGCACGCCGTAATAGGCGTCGTACAGGTCGCGGATTTCGTCGCGGGCGATGGTCTCGGTCATGCTCACAGGCCCATGACCTTGCGCCAGTAGCGGTACATGCCGCGCACGGCGGTTTCCGTGACCTGGTGATCGGTCGGCGCGATCTCACGACCGCCCATCTGCAGAATGAAGTGCCGGTCCGGCGAACCGGCGGCGCCCTGCTGGGTCATTTCCAGAACCTCGCCGTCGTCGGCCGAGACGAAGCCGGCGGGGCCGAACAGATTGGCCTGACGCGTGCGGCGCAGGCGCATCTCCGGCGTGTCGTCGGCGTAGCACCAGTGGGTCCAGTGGAAGTCGAAGCCGGCGACGCCCTTGGGCACGATCTGGCGCGTGGTCAGGCTGTTGACCTGCTGTTGCAGGATCACGCTGGGGAAGATGGTGATCATCCCGACGGTTTCCTCGCCGGGAAACTCCTGCACCACGTCCATGACGCGGGGATCTTCCAGCACCAGATCGCTCTGGAAGTTGCGGATGTCGGACATGGCTTCCGACGCCTGCTGCTCGCCCTTCCGCGAGATCAGGATGCCGTGACGGCCTTCGTCGTCGATATCCACGGCGGACTTCTGGTCGGCGCGGAACAGGCCGAAGGTGGCGAAGAACACATGCAGCAGGCCCGCATGATAGGGGTCCTTGATGTTCTCCTGCATCTGCTTCCAGTTGGCCGGGATGTGCTGACGGTTGTAGCCCAGCACCTCCAGCTTCCGGCCGTCATAGACGCGGGTATAGTGCTTCCAGAACTTCTCGCCGAGATACTCGCGGAAGGGCGGCGTCTCGTCCGAGAAGGTGGCCCAGACCACGCCGTTGACCACCTCGACACGCAGCTTGTTCAGGCTGTGGTCCTTGGGATCGAAGTCCGACGGCATGCCGCCCTGACGCTTGACGCCGCGACGGAAGGGCACGCCCTGCAGGTCGCCGTTCAGCGCATAGGACCACTGGTGATAGGGGCAGATCAGCTCCTTGGAGTGGCCGGTGCGGGTCTGGCAGAACTTGACGCCCTTGTGGGCGCAACGGTTCTCGACGACCGAGATCTCGTCCTCGGCTGAGCGAACCATGACGCAAGGCTTCTCGCCCAGGGTCGTCGTCTTCCAGTCGCCGACCTCGGCCAGCTCGCACTCCAGACCGACATAAAGCCAGTGCGGCCCATACCAGATCTTCTGCAGTTCCTCGGCGTAGATCGCGGGGTCCGTATAGACCCAGTAGGGCACGGCGGCGTCGACGTCGGCCGGCCATGCGCGTCGGTTTTCGCCTTCCGGCGGGCGCACTGGGATGTTCACTGAAAAAGCTCCCGGACAAGAATTCGAAGCAGCGATCTCATGTCGCCGTTGACCGCATTCGTGTCGTGGTTTTTGATCTATGTCAAACGCGTTGCATACTGTGCATAGCGTAAGGGAGATCACAAATGGCTGAACGCATCATCATCCTGGGGGCCGGACACGCCGGCGGCGCGACCGCTATCGCCTTGCGTGACTTGGGTTTTTCGGGCTCCCTCCTCGTCGTCGGCGACGAGGCGCACCCCCCCTACGAACGTCCAAGCCTGTCCAAGGAATACCTGTCCGGCGCAGAGGCCGATCCGGTGTGGTTGGCGCCCGTCGAACGATGGACCGAGCTGGATGTGACCCTGAAACTGGGCGCCGAAGCCGTCGCTATCGACCGCGACAGGGGTGAGATTCGTCTGGCCGACGGATCGGTCGAGCCCTTCGACAAGCTGGTGCTGGCCATGGGCGGCCGGGTGCGCCGCCTGCCCCTGCCCGACCACCCTGCCGTCCGCTACCTGCGCACCGCCGACGACGCCCGCGCCATCGCGGCGGCGGCCGAACCGGGCGCCCGCGCTCTGGTGATCGGCGGCGGCGTGATCGGGCTGGAGGCGGCTTCGACCCTGCGGGGCCTCGGTCTGACCGCCACGGTGATCGAGGCGGGTGAGCGCCTGCTGGGCCGCAACGTCCCGGCTGAGGCCGCCGAATGGCTGGCCGCCGCCCACGCCCGCATCGGCGTCGAGGTGAAGCTGGGCCGATCCTTGCGGGCGCTGGACAACGCGCCGGACGGCTCAGTTATTGCCCGACTGGACGACGGCTCGACTATTGAGGCCGACCTGATCGTCGTCGGCATCGGCATCATCCCTTCGACAGAGATGGCCGAGGCTGCGGGCCTGCCGGTCGCGGGCGGGGTTCTGGTCGGTGATGACTATCGCTCGCCCGCTGACGACCGCATCTTCGCCGTCGGTGATCTGGCCGCCCGGGTCCGCGACGGCGCCGCCGCCCGACTGGAGACCTGGGCCCACGCCCGGACCTCGGCGCGCGCCGCCGCTCTCGCCATCCTGGGTCAGCCTGCCGAAATAGAGCCTACGCCCTGGTTCTGGACCGCCCAATGCGGCCACAACCTGCAAATCCTGGGCGATCCCGCAGCAGGCGATGCGGTCGTGGCGCGCGGCGAGGCGGTGCGCCTCTACCTGCGCAACGGCGTGCTGGTCGGCGCTGTCTGCCTGGACCAGCCGCGAGACTTCGCCACGGCGCGCCGTCTGATGGGCAAAAGTCTGATCGCTGAGACCGCGAGCGATCCCGCGACTGACCTGCGCAAGGCCGCCGCCTGAACCGTCAGAACGACGGGCGGACGCCGCCCGTCGCCAGCGTAATCTCGTCGCAGACCTCGATCAGGCGTTCGCGCGCCTGATCGTCGTATTCCGCCTTGAATACGTCCGTGGCCAGAACCGTAGCGGTAAAGATCGCTTCGCCCTGCAGGTCGAAGATCGGCACAGCGGTCGCGCGCAATCCGGGGATCAGATTTCCCCGGACGGCCGAATAGCCGTCCCTCTGGACGCGCGTCCGAAGCTCTTCGACATTCACGGGCTGAAACTGCGGCTGGGTCTCGCGCTCGACCATCTGCCGCGTCGCCGCCGGGGGCCGGAAGGCCAGAAACACATGGCCCGTCGCCGAACTCAGCAGCGGCAGGGGCGAGCCGACCATCAGCGAGGTCGAGATGGCGGGCGTGCCCATGATCCAGCGCACCACGATCGGGCCGGTCGGCCCCAGCGCGCCCATCTGCACCGTCCGCCCCGTTTCCGCGACATAGTCGGTCAGGGCAATCGCCGCCTCGCGAAAGCTGTCCATCCGCGACAGGGCGGCCAGCCCCAGGCGCAAAGCGCCCGAACCCAGCTCATACCGCCCCGTCGCCGCATCCTGACGCGCCATGCCCGCCGCGATCAGACTGGCGAGATAGCGGTGCGCCTGCGATGACGACAGGTCGGATGCCTGAGCGATCGCCCCAAGCGCCGCTCCCCCGTTCTGCGACGCCAAAACGTCCAGCACGCGCAGGCCAATACCCACCGACTGAATTCCCTGACGTCGATCCCCCGCTTCGCTCATAGAGTCGCCCGTTATCGTGAAGGCTCAATGATGTCAGAGCCAGGCCTTAAGCCCAACCACAAAGCGCACGGCGTCCGGATCCAGCCCGCGCGCCTTGACGTAGTCAGCGGTGTTACCCAGCGAGCGCGTCCACTCGACGCCGACATAGGGTGCAAACTCCTTGCGGATTTCGTAGCGCAGGCGAAGGCCCGCTGTGACCGAGGTCAGCCCCGCCCCGATCTCCAGCTCGGGAATGTCGCTGGTGGAAATCGCCACTTCGATAGCCGGCTGCAGAATCCATTTCTGGGTGATGCGCTGGTCGTACTCGGCCTCAGCGCGTGCGGTCAGGTCACCCTCGGTTGACAGGAAGGCGGCGGCGCTCATCTCGAACCAATAGGGGGCCACGCCCTGAACCCCGACAGTCAGGTGGGTGGTGTCGTCACCGTCCGAGCGGAAGTCCTGGCGCACGCCCGCCTGCACGTCCCAGAAGGGCGCGACGGCGCGGCTGTAGAGCGCCTGAACCTCGGCCTCGTGCAGCTTGCCGTCCAACGCGCCCTCCCCCTCGGTCTTCCACCAAAAGCGGTTGATGTCGCCGCCGCTCCAGCCCTGGGCGTTCCAGCTATAGCCCTCCTCGCCGTCGCCGAAACCGGCCTCGAGCGTGTCGATCAGGACGGCGGTCGTGCGCACGTCGCCGTTCTCGGCCAGCAGTTGTTTACGCGAGGCGGCCATGACGGCCGGGTCGAACAGCAGGTCCGCCGCATGGGCGGGCGCGGCGCGGGCTGCAGCCGGCGGCGGCGTCTCGACCATGCGTCCGTCGGCGGCGTCGACACTGGTCGGGATGTTCGGCGCGCCGGTCGCCATGCCGCTCATGTCGTGCCCGGCGTGGGGGTCGGCGGCAGGCGTCTGGCCCATGTCGTGGCCAGCGTGCGGGTCAGCCGCCAGCGCCATGTTGTGACCGGCATGAGGGTCGGCGGCGGGGGCCGTCTGCATCCCGCTCATGTCATGCCCTGCATGCGAGTCGGTCGCAGCCGCCGGAGCGGCGCTCATGTCATGACCCGCGTGCGGGTCCGCCGCCACCGGGGTCGCAGGCGCAGCAGGCCGAGGCGCGGCGGCGCGTGGCTTGGGGTTGGGCGCGGGTCTCGGGCGCGCCTGCGGCGGACGAGCGGGCGCGGCCTGGGCGCCGTGGCCTGCATGCCCCCCGTGGGCCTGGGCGACGGCCGAACCGGCGGCCAACATCAGGGGCAGAACCGCGACGGCGGCGAACAGGGCGCGGCTCATCGGGCGGCGCCTTCCAGCGGACGAACCGTGACGACGTTGAACATCCCCGCATGCATGTGCATCAGCAGATGGCAGTGGAAGGCCCAGTCGCCCGGCGCGTCGGCGGTCAGGTCGAAAGTCACCTTCGAGCCTGGCGCCACATTGACCGTGTGCTTCAGCGGCTGATGGCCGTCGTGACCGTTGACCAGTTCGAAGAAGTGGCCGTGCAGGTGGATCGGGTGGGCCATCATGGTGTCGTTGACCAGGGTGACGCGGACCCGCTCGTTCAGCTCGAAGCGGATCGGCTCGACCAGCTCCGAAAACTTGCGCCCGTCGAAGCCCCACATGAACCGTTCCATGTTGCCGGTCAGGTGGATTTCCATGCTGCGCGACGGCGGGCGCGTGTCCTTGTTCGGCTCCAACGAGCGCAGGTCGGTATAGACCAGCACCCGGTGATCGACGTCCTGCAGGCCCTGCGGCCGCTCGCCCAGACGGTTGGCAGGCGCGGGCGAAATCATATCCACCCCGACGCCGACCGCCATGTCGGCTGGGGCGTTGGCCGGGTCGCGCATGCTCATGGCGCCGTGGTCCATCGGCGCGGCGGCGGCTCCCGCCGCTGCACCATGAGCCGAATGGTCCATCCCCGCCATTGAGCCGTGGTCCATGCCGCCCATGCCCATATCGGCCATGGTCAGGTTCGGCGCCTTGCGCAGCGGCGGAACCTCGGCCGTCATGCCCAGACGCGGCGCCAGGGTGGCGCGGCCCATGCCCGAGCGGTCGATGGCTTCGGAGACGATGGTGTAGGCCCGATCCTCGGTCGGACGGACGATGACGTCATAGGTCTCGGCGACCGAGATCTGGAACTCGTCGATCTCGACTGGACGCACATGCTCGCCGTCGGCTTGGACGACGGTCATGGCCAGACCCGGGATCCGGACATTGAAGATCGACATGGCCGAAGCGTTGATGACGCGCAGACGCACCCGCTCGCCGGGCCGGAACAGGCCGGTCCAGTTCTCCTGCGGGCCGTGGCCGTTGATCAGATAGGTATAGGTCGTGCCGTTGACGTCGAGGATGTCGCGCGGGTCCATCCGCATCCCGCCCCACATCCGGCGCTCGGCCAGATCCATCCCGTCCGCGCCGTCCAGCAGGCCGGCCAGCGTGGTCTTCTGCATGTTGAAATAGCCGGGGCTCTTCTTCAGCTTGGCCAGGATTTCGTGCGGATGCAGGAAGCTCCAGTCCGACAGGACCAGAACATGCTCGCGGTCATAACCGACCGGATCGACGCCCGCCGGGTCGATGACGATGGGGCCATAGTGGCCCATGGCCTCCTGCATCCCCGAATGGCTGTGATACCAGTACGTGCCCGACTGCCTGATCGGGAACTCATAGACGAAGGTCTCGCGCGGCTTGATGCCGGGGAAGCTGATCCCCGGCACCCCGTCCATCTGGAACGGCAGCAGCAGGCCGTGCCAGTGGATCGAAGTGTCCTCGTCCAGGGTATTGGTCACCGACAGGCGCACGTTCTGCCCCTCGCGCATTCGCAGCAAGGGCGCGGGCAACATGCCATTGACGGTGAAGGCGTGGCCCGTGCGGCCGCCGACGGTGAAGTTGGAGTGGCCCACGGTCAGGTCGATGTTGGGCCCCGTCAGCGTCGGCAGGTCGGCGCGCAGCCCCGGCGACCCCGTCTGCGCCCAGGCCGGCATCAGGCCTTGAAGACCAAAAATGCCTCCGCCCAGCGCGGCGCCATGCAGCAGTGTTCGACGATCAAGAGGGCCGCTGATCATGGCTACGCACATCCTTTCGGAAACAATCTTCCGGTTGGATAGACCATCACGACTGGCCGTTGACCTTCCCATGACAGGAAGGTTTAGAGGAGAGAGACTCGAACGACGAAAGGGTCTTCCCATGCCTGCCCCCGCCTCCAGAATCCTTGATCTGCCTGTGATCGGCATGACCTGCGCCAGTTGTGTCGGGCGGGTGGAGAAGGCCCTTCGCGCCGTGCCCCGCGTCAATGAGGCGCACGTCAATCTGGCGACGGAACGGGCCCGCGTCGTCATGGACGCCGAAGGATCACCGGCTGCGGTCGCCGTCGCCATCCGCACCGCCGGCTATGAGCCGCTGGAAGAAGAGATCGCCTATCCAGTCCGCGACATGACCTGCGCCAGCTGCGTCGGCCGGGTGGAGAAGGCGCTTGCCGCCGTGCCTGGCGTGCTGACCGCCAGCGTCAACCTGGCCACCGAACGGGCTACAGTCCGCTTCCTTTCCGGCGCCGTCGCCTTCCCCGATCTGGCCGCCGCCGTGCAGCAGGCCGGCTACGTTCTCGAACAACCCGATCAGGCCGACGCCGACGCGGGCGACCGCGAGCAGGCCGCCCGCGCCGCCGAGATCCGCAACCTGGGCCGCGCCGTCCTGATCGCCGGGATCGCCACCCTGCCCCTGTTCGTGCTGGAGATGGGCTCGCACTTCATCCCCGGCATGCATCACTGGCTGGCCGAAACCATCGGCGTGCAGACTTGGCGGGTGGTCAGCTTCGTCCTGGCCAGCTTCGTCCTGTTCGTTCCGGGCCTGATCTTCTTCCGCAAGGGCGTCCCCGCCCTGCTGCGCCGCGCGCCGGACATGAACTCTCTGGTGGTGCTGGGCGCCAGCGCCGCCTGGGCATTCTCGACGGTCGCCACCTTCGCCCCCGGCGTGCTGCCGACCGGCACGGCCAACGTCTATTTCGAGGCCGCCGCCGTCATCGTCACGCTGATTTTGGTCGGGCGCTGGATCGAGGCCCGCGCCAAGGGGCAGACCAGTCAGGCCATTCGCCGCCTGATGTCGATGCAGGCCAAGACCGCCCGCGTCCTGCGCGACGGCATTGAGCAAGATGTGCCGATCGACAGCGTCCAGGCCGGCGACCTGATCGCCGTCCGCCCCGGCGAGCGCGTCCCCGTCGACGGCGTCGTCACCGAAGGGTCGTCTTACCTCGACGAATCCATGCTGACCGGCGAACCCATCCCGGTCGAAAAAGGCGTGGGAGCCAAGGTTGTCGGCGGCACGCTGAACACCACGGGCGCCTTTCGCTTCGAGGCGCAGCAGGTCGGCGCCGAAACGGTTCTGGCCCAGATCGTCCGCATGGTTGAAACCGCCCAAGGCGCCAAGCTGCCCATTCAGGCCCTGGTGGACCGCGTCACCGGCTGGTTCGTGCCAGCCGTCATGGCCATCGCCGTCCTGACCTTCGCCGTATGGTATCTGTTGGCGCCCGAGCCGGCGCTGGGCATGGCCCTGGTCGCCGCCGTCTCGGTGCTGATCATCGCCTGCCCCTGCGCCATGGGTCTGGCGACGCCGACCTCGATCATGGTGGGCGTAGGCCGCGCCGCCGAACTGGGCGTCCTGTTCCGCAAGGGCGAGGCGCTGCAAGCCCTGCAAGGGGTTCAGGTCATCGCCTTCGACAAGACCGGCACCCTGACGGCGGGTCGCCCCGAACTGACCGACCTGACCGTCGCCGAGGGCTTTGACGAGGCTGAGGTCCTGGCCCTGGTCGCCGCCATCGAGGGACAGTCGGAACACCCCGTCGCCCGTGCACTGGTCGAGGCCGCCGCCGCGCGCGGCCTGAGCATCGCCCGCCCCGAGACTTTCGATTCCATCCCCGGCAAGGGCGTGGCGGGCGTGGTCGAAGACCGTCGCATCGAAGTCGGCGCCGACCGCTACATGGCCGAACTGGGCCACGACGTCACCGTCTTCGCCGAAGCCGCCGCCCGTCTGGGCGACGAGAGCAAGACGCCGCTCTACGCCGCCATTGACGGCAAGCTCGCCGCTGTCATCGCCGTGGCCGACCCGATCAAGCCGAGCACGGCCGCCGCCATCCAGGCCATGCATGGCCTGGGCCTGAAGGTGGCCATGATCACCGGCGACAACCGCCGCACCGCCGCCGCCGTCGCCCGCCTGCTGGGCATCGACGAGGTCCACGCCGAGGTCATGCCCGACGGCAAGGTGGCCGCGATCAACGCCCTGAAGGCCGGCGGTCGCCGCGTCGCCTTCGTCGGCGACGGGGTCAACGACGCCCCGGCCCTGGCTACCGCCGATGTCGGCCTGGCGGTCGGCGGCGGCGCCGACGTGGCCATCGAGAGCGCCGACGTCGTCCTGACCGGCGGCGACCTGCGTGGCGCGGTCAACGCCATCGGCCTGTCGCGCGCCACCATGAGCAACATCCGTCAGAACCTGGCCTGGGCCTTTGGCTACAACGTCCTGCTGATCCCGGTGGCGGCGGGCGTTCTCTATCCCGCCTTCGGCTATATGCTGTCGCCTATGCTGGCGGCGGGAGCCATGGCCCTGTCCAGCGTCAGCGTCGTGTTGAACGCCCTGCGCCTGCGCGCTTTCAAGCCCGCCAACGAAGGAGCCGCCCAATGAACATCGGCAAGGCCTCTCTCGCCACCGGCGTCTCGGCCAAGATGATCCGCTACTACGAATCCGTCGGCCTGATCCGACCGTCCGAGCGGACCGAGAGCAACTATCGCGACTTCAGCGAGCGCGATCTGAACGATCTGCGCTTCATCCGCCGCGCCCGCAGCCTGGGATTTTCAGTCGAGGAGATAGCCCGCCTGCTGTCCCTGTGGCGCGATCACAATCGCCCGAGCCGCGAGGTAAAGGCGCTGGCCGAGAAACACGTCGCCGACCTGGACGCCCGCATCGTGGAGATGCAGGCCATGGCGGACGCCCTGCGCGACCTCTCCCGTTGCTGCGCCGGCGACGATCGCCCCGAATGCCCCATCCTGTCGGATCTCGCAGGCAGGGCGCCCTCGGATATCCAGAGCACCGGTAGGAAGAGATAGGTCGAAAAATCGAAAGCCGACTAGGCGCCCGGATGAGCGGAGCCCAAGGCGGCCTTCGCTACAACCGCGAGAAAACCCAGAATCACGATTGATCCCAGAACCAGAAGGGTTCTGAAATGCCGGTGGAGAAAATAGAGAATTTCGCCCGCCATCGCCGCTTTCCAGTGATACGCGCCCCATATTGGCACAACACTGGACAAACGCAGCAACAACCGTGCGTGACCGGTTAGACGAGGCGACTTTGAACGACGGCGGCGCCAATGAAGCTGGCGAACAGCGGGTGCGGCTTGAACGGGCGGCTCTTCAATTCGGGGTGGTACTGGACGCCGATGAACCACGGATGGTCCTGACGCTCGACCGTCTCGGGCAGGACGCCGTCTGGCGACAGTCCGGCGAAGACCAGGCCGGCCTTCTCCTCGATCGCGTCGCGATAGTTGATGTTCACCTCATAGCGGTGACGGTGACGTTCGCTGATCTCGGTCGAGCCGTAGATTTCGGCGATCCTGGAGCCTGCCTTCAGCGTGGAATCATAGGCTCCCAGCCGCATGGTGCCGCCCAGGTCGCCGCCCTGCTGTCGCAGCACGCGCTGGTTGCCCTGCGTCCACTCGGTCATCAGCCCGACCACGGGTTCCGCCGCCGGGCCGAATTCCGTTGAGGTCGCCTTAGGGAAACCGGCCAGATTGCGAGCGGCCTCGATCACCGCCATCTGCATTCCGAAGCAGATGCCGAAATAGGGAATCTTGCGCTCCCGCGCAAAGCGAGCCGCCTCGATCTTGCCCTCCGCGCCGCGCTCGCCGAAACCGCCGGGAACCAGCACGGCGTGTGCGCCCTGCAAGCGTTGTTCGCAGGCCTCCGGGTCGCCTTCAAAGGTGTCGGCCTCGACCCAGTCGATGTTGACCTTGACGTTGTTGGCCACGCCGCCGTGGTGCAGCGCTTCGATCAGGGATTTATAGGCATCCTTGAGCACGGTGTACTTGCCGACCACGGCTATGGTGACTTCGCCGTCGGGGTGCAGGCGGCGACGCACGATCTCTTCCCAGCTCGACAGGTCAGGCTCGGGCGCGTCGGTGATGCCGAAGTGCGCCAGGACTTCGCTGTCCAGACCTTCGTGGTGGTAGTCCAGCGGCACAGCGTAGATGTCGGCCGAATCCATAGCCTGGATTACGCCGCTCTCCCGGACGTTGCAGAACAGGCCGATCTTGCGCTTTTCGTCAGCAGGGATCGGCTGCTCGCAACGGCACAACAGGATATCCGGCTGGATGCCGATGGAGCGCAGTTCCTTGACCGAGTGTTGCGTCGGCTTGGTCTTCATCTCGCCAGCCGTCTTGATGAACGGCAGCAGGGTCAGGTGAACAAAGCACGACTGGCCTCGCGGCAGGTCCTGCCCCAGCTGGCGAATGGCCTCAAAGAAAGGCAACCCCTCGATGTCGCCGACTGTGCCACCGATCTCGACCAGGACGAAGTCCACGTCCTCGCCGTCATCGGTCTTGGCCGGGCTGAGGCAGAACTGCTTGATCTGATCGGTGACGTGCGGGATGACCTGAACGGTCGCGCCCAGATAGTCGCCGCGACGCTCCTTCTCCAGGATGGTCGAATAGATGCGCCCGGTCGTGACATTGTCCGACTTGGCCGCCGAGACGCCCGTAAAGCGCTCGTAGTGGCCCAGATCGAGGTCAGTCTCTGCGCCGTCGTCGGTCACGAAGACCTCGCCGTGCTGATAGGGGCTCATCGTGCCCGGATCGACGTTGAGATAGGGGTCCAGCTTACGCAGACGGACCTTGTAACCTCGTGCCTGCAGAAGAGCGCCGAGAGCGGCGGAGGCGAGGCCTTTTCCTAGCGAGGAAACCACGCCGCCGGTGATGAACACATAGCGAGCCATGGGCGGACACCTTACTCCATGATTCGCGGCGGGAGCATGGCCCGACGCAAAACAACTGTTGAACAAAAGAAGAAAGCGCGCCCTGCGGCGCGCTTTCGAGGATTTCGTAGCTGTCGGCGGCTTACTGCGCCGGAGCGGCCGGAGCCTGCGAAGAAGCAGCCGGAAGGCTGGCTTCCAGATCGTCCAGCGACGGAGCGACCGGAGCAGCCGGCGTGGGAGCCGCCGGAGCGGTTGGAGCCGTCTGCTGTTCGTTGCCGACTGCAATGGCGCCGACGGCGTCAGCGTCGATCACCGAGCGCGAGCCGCGAGCGAAGTTGCCGGCGACGGTCAGGCTGATGGCGCACACGAAGAAGAGCACGGCCAGAACCGAGGTGGCCCGCGTCAGCAGGTTGCCCGCGCCGCGCGCAGTCATGAAGCCCGACGGGCCTCCGCCCATGCCCAGGGCGCCGCCCTCAGAGCGTTGCAGCAGGATCACGGCCGTCAAGGAGACCGAGATCAGGATCATGGCGACGAGAAGGATGGTCTGGAGCATGGTGTCAATCATGTGGGCGCGCAGATGCGCCGATCAAGCGGCGGCGTCTAACACCGATGCGGGACCGGGGCAAACGCCGAACGAGTAGA
Source organism: Brevundimonas sp. NPDC058933 (assembly GCF_049315965.1). Classification (NCBI taxonomy): domain Bacteria; kingdom Pseudomonadati; phylum Pseudomonadota; class Alphaproteobacteria; order Caulobacterales; family Caulobacteraceae; genus Brevundimonas; species Brevundimonas sp. NPDC058933. Next base: position 474,547 of record NZ_JBMOSL010000001.1, on the reverse strand, counting down.
GACGTGAAATCCTGCGCCTAGGCGGCGCGGATGATGCCCAGGAAATCCTCGGCCTTCAGCGAAGCGCCACCGACCAGAGCTCCGCCGACTTCGGCCACAGCGAGAATTTCGGCCGCGTTCGACGGCTTGACCGAGCCGCCATACAGGATCGGCGCAACGCGACCGCCCTCGCCCAGCCTGGCCACCATGGCTGCACGCACGGCGGCGTGGACTTCCCCGATCTGTTCGAGTGTCGGCGTCAGGCCGGTGCCGATGGCCCATACCGGTTCATAGGCCACTGCAAACGCCTTGCCCGACAGGCTGTCCGGCAGCGAACCCGCGACCTGACGGCTGACGACCTCGACGGCCTGCCCCGCTTCGCGCTGCGCCAGGGTCTCACCGATGCAGATGATGGGCTCCAGATCAGCGGCCAGAGCAGCCTCGACCTTGGCGGCGACATCGGCGTCGGTCTCGCCGAAGCCTGCCCGACGTTCTGAGTGGCCTAGAATCACCAAGGTTGCGCCCGCGTCAGCCAGCATGGCGGCCGACACCGAACCGGTAAAAGCGCCGGACACTTCGGCGTGGCAGTCCTGACCGCCCAGTTCGACAACGCCGCCCGCCAGGGCGCGCGCCATTCTTTCGGTCAGGGTTGCAGGCGGGCATAGGGCCACGCGACAGTCTGCAGGCTGTTGCTGCAAGGCTTTCGCCAGGGTTTCAGCCTCGCCCAGACTCGCGCCCAGACCGTTCATTTTCCAGTTGCCGGCGACCAGCTTCACAGATTGTTTCATGGCGGCCTGTTTAGGCGCCGTTGTCGCGGAAGCCAAGATGTTGGGTTGCGTCCGCTTGCGGCGCCCTAGGGACTGCCCCTATAGGCGAGCGTGGCGCCCCTTTGACGCCGGCCCTCGTCAGGTTCTCTCTCGATGATCACGCTGTTCCGCAACTTCTCCAAGTCGAAATGGGCTGCGGGCCTGTTCGCCTTGATCATCCTCAGCTTCCTGATTGTGGGGGCGCAATCGGATGTCTTCTCGAGCTTTGGTCCCAAGCATGTGATCGACGCGGGCGAACGAAGCGTCAGCGGGCCGCAGTTCCGCGCCGACTTCGAGCGCGTGCGCAACAATCTGCAAGAGCAGGCCGGCCGCCCCGTGTCCTTCGAAGACATGGTCAAGGAGAACATCCACACCCAGTTCCTGGAAAGCCAGACGCAGCGTATGGGCTTCCTCGCCTGGGCCTGGAACGCTGGCATCCGTCCCGGCAAGGAACTGGTTCTGAAAGAAATCCGCCAGATCCCGGCCTTCTTCAACCAGGTGTCAGGCCAGTTCGATCAGGATCGCTATGAGCAGGCTCTGGCCGCTCAGGGCATGACCTCGGCGATGCTGGAGCAGGACCTGCGTGACCAGTATGTCGCCAGCCAGTTCGGCGCCGCCGTCTTCGCCGGCGCCCGCGTGCCCCGCATCTATGGCGCGCTTCTGGCGGGCCAGGCGCTGGAGAGCCGCGACGGTCGCTGGTTCACCGTGACGCAGGCGATGGCCGGATCGGCCTCCGCTCCGACTGACGCACAACTGACCGCTTTCCTGAATGAAAACGCAGCTCAACTGCGTCGTCCCGAGTTCCGCATGATCTCGATCGTGCTGTTCAACCCCGGCCCCGGCAGCCAACCGACCCCGATCTCCGAAGAACGCATCCGCGAACGCTTCGAGTTTCGCAAGGCCGCCCTGTCGAACGCCGAGAAGCGCACCTTTGTGACGCTGACGCTTCCGAACAAGGCCGCCGCCGACAAGGTCGCTGCCGACCTGCGCGCGGGCAAGACCCCAGCCGAAGTCGCTGCAACCAACAAGATCGAGGTCAGCAGCTACAACGACACCCCGCAAAGCGCCTTGGGTGATCCCGCCGTCGGCGCCGCCGTCTTCGCCCTGCCCGCCAACCAGGTCTCCAACCCGATCCAGGGACGTCTGGGCTTCACCGTCGCCAAGGTGACCGCGGTCGCCGCCGGAGCGCCTGCAACTCTGGAAAGCGTCCGCAGCGCCCTGGTGGAGGAGCTGCGCGCCGAAGACGTGAAGGGCGAAACCTACGCCAAGGTCGAGAAGTACGAAAAGGCCCGTCAGGAAGGGAAAAACCTGGCCGATGCGGCGCAGTTGGTTGGCGCCCGCCTCGTGCAACTGCCCCCCTTCACCGCTGACGGCCGTCTGCCGGACGGCCAGCCGCTGAACGCCCCGCGCCAGATTTTCGAGTCAGCCTACTCCCTGTCCAAGGGCGGCGAGAGCGACATCATCGACGCGGGCGAAGGTCAGTACTTCGCCGTCCGCGTGGACGACATTCGTCCGGCTTCGTTGCCGACCCTGGCCGAGGTCCGCGCGCCGCTGGCCCAGCAATGGACCCTGCGTGAAAACGCTCGCCGTCTGTCGGCCAAGGCCGAGGAACTGGCCGGTCGCGTCCGCGCTGGCGAGGACATCGCCAAGGTCGCCGCTTCGGCTGGCGCTCAACTGACCGCCCGCACCGGCGTCCAGCAGAGCCAGGCCAGCCAGACCGAACTGGGCGAAGGCGTCCTTCGCGGCCTGTTCGGTCAGGGCAAGGGCCAGGTCTTCACCGGCGCCCAGTCGGAAACCAGCTTCGTGGTCGGCCACGTCGACGCCATCCACGGCGCCGTCCCGGCTCTGGCCGCGCCGCTGGTCGAGCAGGTCCGCCCGCGCCTGACCCAGGCGCTGGCCAACGCCATGGTCGAGCAAAGCTTCGCAGCCGCCGCAACGCGCATGAAGGCCAAGAACGACCCGGCGGCCGCCATCGCCGCGCTGGGGATCGAAGCCCCCGCCGCCGCTCCGGCGGCTCCGGCCCCCGCGCCTGCGAAGAAATGAGTGCAGGCGTCGGACATGAGGCTGAACGCGCCGCGTTTGTCTCTGGCCTGAGCGCAGGCCGCCCCCAGGTCGTCGTGCGTCGCCTTATCGACGACCTGGAGACGCCCGTTTCGGCCTTTCTCAAGGTCGGTCACGGGCGGCCCTACGCCAGCCTGCTGGAGTCGGTCGAAGGCGGGGCGGTCAACGGCCGCTATTCGATCGTCACCCTGGCCCCCGACGTGGTCTGGCGCTGCCGTGACGGCCAGGCCGAGACCGCGCGGGGCGAGGCTGTCCTGTCCGATCGCTTCATCGCCGAAGACCGGCCCGCGCTGGAATCCCTGCGCGCCCTGATCGCCGCCACCCGGTTCGACCTGCCGGACGACCTGCCGCCGATGGCCGCCGGTCTGTTCGGCGTCTTCGGCTACGACATGGTGCGTCTGCTGGAGCCGCTCGGCCCCGCAAACCCCGACCCGCTCAACCTGCCTGACGCCGTCATGGCCCGGCCGTCGCTGGTCGCCATCTTCGATTCGGTGAAGCACGAGATCGTCTTGATCGCGGCCGCCTATCCCGATGGCGCCGCAGACGCAGACACGGCCTTCACCGCCGCCGTCGCGCGTCTGGACGACTTCGAGGACCGGCTGCGCAGCCCTCTGCCGATCCAGCGTGAGGCCGATCAGGTTCCGGCCCCCGACTTCCATTCGCCCGTCGACGCCAAGAGCTTCGACGCCATGGTCGCCCGCGCCAAGGACTACATCACGGCGGGCGACATCTTCCAGGTCGTCCTCAGCCACCGCTTCTCGGCGCCGTGGAGTCAGGACCCGTTCGCCTTCTATCGGTCCCTCCGCCGCGGCAACCCCTCGCCCTATCTCTTCTTTCTCGACTACGTCGACTTCCAGCTGGCCGGGTCCAGCCCGGAAATTCTGGTCCGGCTGAAGGACGGTCGCGTCACTATCCGCCCCTTGGCCGGCACGCGCCCGCGCGGCGCCACGCCGGAACTGGACCGGGCGCTGGAAGCCGAGCTTCTGGCCGATCCCAAGGAACGCGCCGAACACCTGATGCTGCTCGACCTGGGCCGCAACGACGTCGGTCGCGTCTCATCGCCTGGCTCGGTCGAGGTGACGGAAAGCTTCGTCGTCGAACGCTACAGCCAGGTCATGCACATCGTCTCCAACGTGCACGGCGCCGCTGATCCCAGGCTGGATGCGGTGGACACCCTGCTGGCGGCGCTGCCCGCCGGGACCCTGTCAGGCGCGCCCAAGGTTCGCGCCATGAGCATCATCGACGAACTGGAAACCGAGAAGCGCGGCGTCGGCTACGGCGGCGGCGTGGGCTATATCTCGGCCAATGGCGAGGCGGACATCTGCATCGTCCTGCGCACCGCCATGTTCGCCCAGAACAAGATCTTCGTTCAGGCCGGCGCCGGCGTCGTGGCCGACAGCGATCCTGCGGCCGAATACGCCGAAACCCTGGCCAAGGCACGCGCCCCGATGAAGGCGGCCGAGGACGCGTGGCGATTCAACGCGACGACTCGCGGCCAGGGCGCCGACGGCAAGATCTAAGGATTGGAAACCGTGGAACCCTGGTCGAACGACACGCGGGGGCCCACGACCATGGTCCCCGCCAGAAGCACCGCCGCCGTCGCGGCGAAGGCGGCCGCCGCCAGCAGGCGTAGCGGTTTCGGCTGTTCGATGGGCGGCTCGTTCAGCATGGCCCGGGCGTCGCGGATGGCGTTCATGGCGGTCAAGACGGATTTCTTCCGATGGCGATGCTCCTGTATCGCGCGGACAGCTTAACGTCCGCTTTCCTCCCGCCTTCGCTTGGCGCGTCATCCCTCCCGTCCTAAGAACCCTGCCATGATCCTCGTCGTCGATAACTACGACAGCTTTACCTACAACCTGGTCCACTACCTCGCGGAGCTGGGCGCCCAGACTCATGTCATCCGCAACGACGACCTGACGGTGGAAGAAGCCTGGGCCTTGAAGCCCGAGGCCGTGCTGCTGTCGCCCGGCCCCTGCGCGCCGGATCAGGCCGGCATCTGCCTGCCCCTGATCACGACCGCGCCGCTCGACATGCCCATCTTCGGCGTCTGCCTGGGCCATCAGGCCATCGGTCAGGCCTTCGGCGGCGACGTCATTCGCGCCAAGACGCTGATGCACGGCAAGACCTCGCCTATCGAGCATGAGGGCCGCAGCCTCTTCGCCGGCCTGCCCTCGCCCTTCACCGCCACCCGCTATCACTCTCTGGCCGTGCGTCGCGAAACCCTGCCGGATGAGCTGGAAGTCACCGCCTGGACCGCCGACGGCGAGATCATGGGCCTGGCCCACCGCGCCCGGCCGATCCACGGCGTGCAGTTCCACCCGGAATCCATCGCCACCGAACACGGCCACGACATGATCGCCAACTTCCTCGACCTGGCGGGCGTCAAGCGCCTGGCTATGGTCTGACGACATGGACGGTTTCAAGCCTTTGCTGGCCAAGCTGGTGGACGGGCGCGTCCTGACGTCGGATGAGGCCCACGACTTCTTCTCCGCCTGTCTGCGCGGCGAGCCGACCCCGTCCCAGGTCGCCGCCGCCGTCACCGCCCTGCGCATCCGCGGCGAAACGGTGGACGAGATCGTGGCCTTCGCCACCGCCATGCGCGACGCCGCCCTGTCGCTGGATCATCCGTTCGACGAGGTGATCGACACCTGCGGCACCGGCGGCGATGGCCAGCACACCTATAATGTCTCGACCGCCGCCGCCTTCGTTCTGGCGGGCGCGGGGCTCAAGGTCGCCAAGCACGGCAACCGCGCCATCAGCTCCAAGTCTGGCTCCTCCGACGTCCTGGCGGCGCTGGGCGTCAACCTCGACGCCACCATCCCGCAACAGGCCCGCGCCCTGGATCAGGCCGGGATCGCCTTCCTGTTCGCTCCCACCTATCACGGGGCCATGCGTCACGTCGGCCCGGTCCGCGCCGAGATCGGTTTCCGCACGGTTTTCAACCTTCTGGGACCGCTTTGTAATCCAGCACACGCGAACCGTCAGGTCATGGGCGTCTATGATCCGGCCCTGCTGAAGCCTCTCGCCGAGGTCCTGGGCCGCCTCGGCGCCCGGCGCGCCTGGACCGTCCACGGTCAGGGTCTGGACGAACTGACCACCACAGGCCCGACCGAGGTGGCCGAGTGGAAGGAGGGCGCCGTCCGCCGCTTCATCGTCACGCCCGCCGACGCAGGCCTGCCGCTGGCCACGCTGGCCGATCTGCGCGGCGGCGACGCCGAGCATAATGCAGCCGCCCTGACGACCCTGCTGGCGGGCGCGCCCGGCCCCTATCGCGATATCGTCGTGCTGAACGCCGCCGCCGCCCTGGTCGTGGCCGACCGCGCCGCCGACCTGCGTGAGGGCGCCGAACTGGCCGCCGCCGTCATCGACGACGGCCGCGCGGCTGCTGCGCTGGAAACCCTGGTGCGCGTCACCAACACCCCCATCGAACCGGAGGCCGCATGACCGACGTTCTGGCGAAGATCGCCGCCTACAAGCGCGAAGACGTGGCCGCCCGCAAGCTTGCCACCTCTCAGGACGCCATCGAGGCCCTCGCCGCCCAGGCCTCAGCCCCGCGCGGCTTCCGCGCCGCCCTCGAACGCGTCGCCGAGGAAACGGGCCGCCCCGCCCTGATCGCTGAGATCAAGAAGGCCAGCCCGTCCAAGGGCCTGATCCGCGCCGACTTCGACCCGCCCGCCCTGGCCAAAGCCTATGCGTGCGGCGGCGCGACCTGCTTGTCCGTCCTTACCGACGGCCCCAGCTTCCAGGGCGACGACGCCTTCCTGGCCGCCGCCCGCGACGCGGTCGCCCTGCCTTGCCTGCGCAAGGACTTCCTGGTCGATCCCTGGCAGGTGGCCGAGAGCCGCGCCCTGGGCGCCGACTGCATCCTCATCATCCTGGCCATGGTCGACGACGTCCTGGCCGCCGACCTGCTGGCCGAGGCCGAGCGCTTCGGCATGGACGCCCTGATCGAGACCCACGACGAAGCCGAAATGGCCCGCGCCTGCAAGCTGGGCGGCGATCTGGTGGGCGTCAACAATCGCAGCCTCCGCACCTTCGAGGTCGACCTCGACGCCACCGAGCGCCTGTCCATGCTCAGCCCGGTCAAAGCCCTGCTGGTGGCCGAAAGCGGCATCTTCACCCCCGACGACGTCCAGCGCGTCGCCGACGCCCACGCCCAAGCCATCCTCGTAGGCGAAAGCCTGATGCGTCAGGACGATGTGGAAGCGGCGACGAAGGCCCTGCTGTCGTTAAGCTAGTGTCGGATATCGGCTTGGCAGGAAATGTCCGCAGTCGACCCGTCGCGGACATTGCGGCTTTCAGCCGCGCGCCTTCTCTAGGATGAGCAAAGCTGGCTTGCTCGTCCTCTCACAACGCTTTTTCCCCATAGACGCCTCACAATGCGAACATCGACGTTGTTGCCCACAGCGCATCTATCAGAAGGGTAAAGACGTACCCTGTCCCGCACCCCGTCAGCCACAACGTAAGCGACCCGATATGAACCCATTTCGGTCTCGCTCATTCCAAAGCCAATAAGCTTGCCACTGACGGCAGTGCTTTGCCCGATTGGCCATAGGAGCATTAGGACGAAGAAAAGAATGAGCGAAGTGACGCCGAGGGTCGTTAGGCAGCCACCGGCGTTGGCACCATTGATGTGCCACCAAAGCTTCGCGTTTTTGGCGAGATCGTCCATGCCGCATCTCCAGAAGGTAGCAGGCTATCGGCTGATACGTCCGCTTCCCACCCATAAGCGAACTTCGGTTTACGCCCCCTATCTGAAGTTGGGGGCGTCCGCTTTTTGGCCGCTGGGCCAAGGCCCGGTTTGGGGCCAGATGCCTATGTGGCAGTCGACCCGTTGCAAACATGCGGAAGGTCCGCTTTCTGTCAGGGGCGGGGATGTCTGGTCTGGCCGGGCCAATGACGGAGGGAGACCAGTTGATGATATCCGGGGCTGCCGATACGGTCAGTCCATGATCGCAGCGCTCGTCTCAGTTCTAGCCCTTCAGGTTCCTTCAATCCCGCCCGCCCTACCTCAGGATCCGGGGCCTGAGCGGAGATCTGCCGCTTCAGCGCTTTTCAATCCTGATCCGAACACTTCGGAAAATAGTTGGGGGCTCCAGATTGCTGCGAGCAAGTTTGCCGGGGACGTCCTGAGCGAGCGCAACGCCAACGCTTATGATCGTGACACGCTTCTCTCCGATCGCTTCATCGCGCGCGTGAGGGCTGCGCCAGGCCCGTTGATCGATGAGGCAATCCATTGTGTCGCCGAGCCTTTAGCGCAAAGTCTCTACGTGCCAGATTTGGAGGCGCTAAAACATTTCGCCCGAAGCCCCGTCGGTCGACGGTTCTGGGACCACTACGTGCAAAGCCAACCTTGGCAAGCCTGTTTCGCCGTCCCTGTTCGAAGGCACCTCGAACGCTATGTTGAAGACGATTTGGCCGCCGTAATCACTGAGACACCGGTTCGGTAGCGTCTTATCGTCAGCCGTCATAGACGTTCGCAAGGCCCGCTTGCGGGCCAGGGCGCGGATGGTTGGTTTTAGGCTTGGAGCCAATGTCTGCAATCCTCCCATATGCGACGTTCAGAGGGACTGCTTTGAGTGGCAAAGCCTCCTGCCGGTGGAACTCCCGCCGACCACTGGGTTCCAGCGCCCACGCCAGTTGAATGCGGTCGAGTTGACATTCAGCAAGAACACTTACAGAACATCGGCAACGGTTCACGCCTTGTTCTGGAAGCCTTGCGACCATGCTCACCAAGAAGCAGCACGAACTCCTGATGTTCATTCACGAACGGATTCAGGAAACGGGCGTCTCGCCCTCCTTCGACGAGATGAAGGAGGCGCTGGATCTGGCGTCCAAGTCGGGCATCCACCGCCTGATCACGGCGCTGGAGGAACGCGGCTTCATCCGCCGTCTGGCCCACCGCGCCCGCGCGCTGGAAGTGACCAAGCTGCCGGAACAGGCCACGGCGGGCGCGCCGCGCGGCCACGCGGGCTTCAAGCCCGGCGTGATCGAGGGCGGCGGTCGTCCCAAGACGGCCGAACCCGCCAACGACACCCGCGAACTGTCGATGATGGGCAAGATCGCGGCCGGCACCCCCATCGACGCCATTGAGCATGAAACCGCCCGCTATCCGGTCCCGGAAGCCATGCTGGGCGCGGGCGAACACTATCTGCTCGAGATCGAGGGCGACTCGATGATCGAGGCCGGCATCCTCAACGGCGACATGGTCATCATCAAATCGACCGCCGACGCCTCGTCCGGCGAGATCGTCGTGGCCTTGGTCGAAGGCGAGCAGGCCACGCTGAAACGCCTGCGCAAGAAGGGGGCCTCCATCGCCCTGGAGCCCGCCAACCGCAACTACGAGACCAAGATCTACGGCTCGGATCAGGTCGCGGTTCAAGGCAAGCTGGTCGGCCTTATCCGCCGCTATCACTGAAGTCGGGATTGGCCTGACGCGTCCAGGGCCTACGCCCTCGCACGTCAGCGGCCCACACCGCCTTCCAGCCCGCGTCGACACGCCACAGCTCGACCGAGCCGCCGCGCCCATAGTCCACGCCGTCCAGCACCAGCCGCCCTGCGCATGACCGCGGCAGCGAGGCCAGCTCGGCCCGGCTGCTGACGACCGCCGCCGAGCGACACAGACTATCCAGTTGTTCCGCCGTCGGCGTCCTCTTGCCCCACCAAAGCGCGACCGGCCCGGCCTGTTTCGTTTCCGGCGCGCAGAAGGATCGCTTGCAGGTCCAGCCCTCCTCCACGCGCGGCGTCAGTTCCAGCCCGCGCCGCCTCGACCACAGGTCCGCCGCGAACTGGCGCACGCCGGGACGCACCACGACCGCCGTCCCTGCCTGATGAAACGCCGCATTGGTCCCTCCATCGCCGATCCACAGGTCCGGCGCCGCCGGGCGCGGCCAGATCAGCACCGCCGCCGCCAGCGGCAGGCCCAGCCACCTCAACCGCCCCCGCCACAGACAGATGAACAGGATGCCGAGGAAGGCCACAGGCAGAGCCGCCGCCGGGGCGCTCGCCACCGTCTGCACCGCGCCCGGCAGACCCGCGGTCCAGTGGCCGATGGCCAGCATCATCTCCACCCCCTTGCCCGCCAGCCAAAGGAAGGGCGCGCCCAGCCCCAACGGCTCCAACGCCGCCCCCAGCGCCAGCGCCGGCATCAGGATGAAATCCGCAATCGGCGCCGTCCCCAGATTGGCGATCAAGCCATAGACGGCCGTCCTGTTGAAATGCTGCATGGCGAACGGCCCCGTCGCCATGCCCGCCACCAGGCTGGCGGTGCAGGCCACCAGCAGCCAGCTTCCCAGCCGCTGCGTCGCCACGATGGGCCAGGGCGCCGAAATCTCCTTGATCCGGCGCGGCCAGACCTCGACCAAGGCGACCAGAGCCGCCGTCGCCGCAAACGACATCTGGAACCCGGGCGTGACGATGGCCTCGGGCTGCAGCAACAGAACCGCAAAAGCCGCGACCGCCAGGGCGTGCATGGTCACCGCCTGCCGGTCCAGCAGGATGGCGACAAAGGCGATCGACGCCGTGATCGCCGACCGTTCCGCCGGCGGCGGCGCGCCCGACACCACCAGATAGGTCCCGACCGCGATCAGCCCCGCGACCGCCGCCACCTTCTTGCCCGACACCCTAAGCGCCAGCCATGGCCAGGCCGCGACGCCCAGCCGCACGGCGAAGAAGACGAAGCCCCCGACTATGGCCATGTGCAGGCCCGAGATCGACAGGATGTGCGCCAGCCCGGAATCGCGCATGGCGTCCAGATCCTCGCGCCCGATCCAGGTCTCGTGTCCTGTGGTCATGGCGGCGGCGATCCCGCCCGTCCGCTCGCCCAATCGCGCCACGATGCGCTGCGCCAAGGCATAACGCGCCGCATTGATCTTCATCGCCATTCGCACCCGCCAGGGCGGCTCGGGCAGGACCGTGGGCCGCGTCTGCCCCAGGGCGAACAGCGTCCCGCCCATCCCTTGGAAATAAGCGTTACGACCAAAGTCATAGGCCCCCGGACTGGCCGGCGACGGCGGCGGATTCAGAATGCCGTAGAGCCGCACCGCCGTCCCCGGCGCCGGGGGCTCGCCCCGTACGGTGGCCCTCAGCCGGACCGGCGTCGCCTCGGGCGCCAGCCCCCTTATCCTCACCGGGGCCACGACGATTCGCGCCCCGCGCTCGCCCGGGCTGTCCACATCCATGACCCAGGCCTCGACCACGGTCGGCTCGGCCAGGGCCGGTGCAATCGGCCCGCTGACCGCCTCGGTTCTCAGCTTGGCCACCGCCGCCCCGCCGCACAGACAGGCCAGCATCAGCAGGATCAGCGTCCAGCGCTTCGCCAGCCCAAACCGCCGCGCCGTCAGCCAGGCCCCGCTACTCAGCACCGCCGCCACGATCAACGGCCAGGTCGCCGGTTCGCTCTTCAAGGCGAAATAGGCCGCGCATCCGCCGCCGAAGAAGACCGGCGCCCACAACCGCCAGCGATCCGTCTGCGCCGCGACTTCATCGCGCACCGCGTCAAGAACCCTTAAGGCAAGGCTTCGCTTTGGCGCGCGCGGGCGTATAAGGGCCTCCGCAACGGACCCCTTGTTTATGACCTCCCCTTCCTCGACTGTCGTCACCCGCTTCGCTCCCTCGCCTACAGGCTACCTGCATATCGGCGGAGCGAGAACTGCGTTATTCAACTGGCTGTACGCCAAGAGCCGGGGTGGGAAGTTCCTCATCCGCGTCGAGGACACGGACCGCGAGCGTTCGACCGACGACGCCGTGAAGGCCATCTTCGACGGCCTGTCCTGGCTGGAGCTGTTCGGCGACGAGGAACCCGTTTTCCAGTTCGCCCGCGCCGACCGCCACCGCGAGGTCGCCGAGTTGCTGCTGGCCTCGGGCCATGCCTACCGCGACTATCTGACGGCCGAGGAAACCGGCGCCCTGCGCGATCAGGCCAAGGCCTCGGGCAAGGACTTCGTCTCGCCCTGGCGCGACCGCGAGCCGACCGTCGACGATCTGGCCAAGCCCCACACCGTCCGTTTCCGTCGCCCGCTGGATCAGGCTGTCCTGGTCGAGGACGCGGTGCAGGGCGCGGTGCGCTGGGATTCGGGATCGCTGGACGATCTGGTCATCCTGCGCTCGGACGGCGCCCCGACCTACAACCTCGCCGTGGTGGTGGACGACCACGACATGGGCGTGACCCACGTCATTCGCGGCGACGACCACCTGAACAACGCCGCCCGCCAGAGCCTGATCTATGATGCGCTCGGCTGGGCCCGCCCGACCTTCGCCCACATCCCGCTGATCCACGGCCCTGACGGCGCCAAACTATCCAAGCGCCACGGCGCCCAGGCCGTGCACGAATACGCCGAGATGGGCTATCTGCCCGAGGCCATGCGCAACTATCTGGCGCGTCTGGGTTGGGCCCACGGCGACGACGAATTGTTCAGCGACGAACAGGCGCTGGAATGGTTCGACCTGACCGGCGTCGGCAAGGCTCCCGCCCGCCTCGACTTCGACAAGCTGGCCCATGTCAACGCCCACTGGATCAGGCTGGCCGACGATGACCGTCTGGCCAAGCTGACGCTGGACGCGCATCTGGCCAATGGTCGCGCGCTGCAGCCCGACGACGAGGCCCGCCTGTTGCGCGCCATGCCCTTCGTCAAGGACCGCGCCAAAACCGCTCTTGAACTCGCAACCCAGACCGAGTTCGTCCTCAAGGCCCGCCCGCTCACCCTGGACGAGAAAACCCGCGGTTTGCTGACTGGCGAGGGGGCAGACCGCATTTCACGACTCCGTGAACGGCTCCGCCTTTTCCAAAGCTGGGACGTTTTCGCGCTTGAGGCTGAACTTAAAGCGTTTGCCGAAGAAGAAGGCGTAGGCTTTGGAAAGATAGGGCCTTCCATGCGAGGCGCCTTGACCGGGGGATCAGCGTCCCCCGACATAGCAAGAATTCTCGCAGCGCTTGGTCGAGACGAAGGTCTCGGGCGCTTGGATGATGCGCTGCAACAGACTAAGTGAACACCCATAACCATGCAGGCTGGACGCCTCCCCGCGCCCGGCCCGAAGAAAAATAAGGGGCCTAGATGACTGAACAAGCTAAACCCGCCGGCACGGCGACCTTCACCTACGGCGACAAGAACGTCGAACTTCCTGTCCTGGCGGGCTCCACCGGGCCGGACGTCATCGACATCCGCAAGCTGTACGGCGCGACCGGCGCCTTCACCTTCGACCCTGGCTTTACGTCGACGGCGGCCTGCGAAAGCGCCCTGACCTTCATCGACGGCGACGAAGGCGTGCTGCTGCACCGCGGCTATCCGATCGACCAACTGGCATCGCAGTCCAACTTCGTCGAAGTCTGCCATCTGCTGCTGCACGGCGAACTCCCGACCGCCGCCCAGTACGAGAAGTTCGAAAACAGCATCACCATGCACACCATGCTGCATGCACAGTTTGATCGCTTTTTCGAAGGCTTCCGCCGCGACGCCCACCCCATGTCGATCATGGTCGGCACCGTCGGCGCCCTGTCGGCCTTCTATCACGACAGCCTCGACATCCATGATCCGGTGCAACGCGACATCTCGGCCATCCGCCTGATCGCCAAGATGCCGACGATCGCTGCGCGCGCCTACAAATACCACATCGGCCAGCCCTTCATCTCGCCGCGCAACGACCTGTCGTACGCCGAGAACTTCCTGCGCATGTGCTTCGCCGTTCCGGCCGAGGACTATGTGGTCGACCCGGCGCTGGTTCGCGCCATGGACCGCATCTTCACCCTGCACGCCGATCACGAGCAGAACGCCTCGACCTCGACCGTCCGCCTGGCCGGTTCGTCGGGCGCCAACCCGTTCGCCTGTATCGCCGCCGGCATCGCCTGCCTGTGGGGGCCGTCGCATGGCGGCGCCAACGAAGAAGCGCTGAACATGCTCAAGGAAATCGGCACGCCGGACCGTATTCCTGAGTTCATTCAGGGCGTTAAGGACAAGAAGTACAAGCTGATGGGCTTCGGCCACCGCGTGTACAAGAACTACGATCCGCGCGCCAAGGTCATGCAGCAGTCGGCCTACGAAGTGCTGGCGGCCACGGGTCGCGAGAACGACCCGCTGTTCCTGGTCGCCAAGGAACTGGAACGCGTCGCCCTGTCGGACGAGTACTTCACCTCGCGCAAGCTGTTCCCGAACGTCGACTTCTATTCCGGCATCACCCTGTCGGCGATGGGCTTCCCCACCACCATGTTCACCGTCCTGTTCGCCCTGGCCCGCACCGTAGGCTGGATCTCGCAGTGGCAGGAAATGATGGCCGATCCCTCGCAGAAGATCGGTCGCCCGCGTCAGCTCTACACCGGCCCGACGCAACGCGACTATGTGCCGATCGAACAGCGCGGCTAGCCAGGCCGTGTCGGGTCGAGAAGGCAGAGCCTTCTGATCACGGCCCGCCAAGAATGAAAAACGCCGGGGCGGAAGCTCCGGCGTTTTTTGTTCGCGCTGCTCCGCGGAACGGGCCAGCCATGCTAGGAAGCCACGATGAGCGACCATGACGACGCCCCTTCCGCCGAAACTCCAGTCCAACGCGCGCTGCGCCTCAAACAGGCAGCACTAAAGGCCCGCTCGGGCCCGCCGCAAAAAGGCGGCTTGAAGCGCGATCAGTCCGTTACCGTAAAGTCCGGCTCCAACAAGCCCTGGATGACCCGCTAAACGGCCGCCCGGAGGTCGGCGCGGGGGTGGAAAGCCGACAGGCTAGTGTTTACGCTAACAAGGCAGGCCGAGCCTTCAGCCCTTCCTATTCGCAATCACCCGCAACACCGCATCCGCCGCCAGTTCAGACGGATCGGGACCGCCGCGCCCCATCAGGTCCAGCGCCGCCGTCTGACCCGCGGCCTGGTCGGCTGCGGCCTTCGGGTCGGCCAACAGGCGCCCGACCGCCTCGGCCAACTTCTCGGGCGTAGCGTCGTTCTGGATGAACTCTGGCGCGATGCGGTCATCGGCGGCGATGTTAAAGAGCGTAATGTGCCTGGCCGTCACCAGATTCTTCATCAGCATATAGCTGAGCCCGTCGATCTTGTAGGCGATGACCATGGGGGCGCCGGCCAAGGCCAGTTCGGTCGAGACCGTGCCGCTGGTGGCCAGCGCGACGTTGGCGGCCTTCATCGCATCGTACTTGTCGGCCTCCTGCACCAGATGGGCGCGGAACGGCCAGGCGGCGACGCGGCCGGCCACATCGGCGGCGACCGTACCGGCGGCGACGACAGCGATCTCCAGCGACAGGTCCACCGCCTTCAGACGCTTCACCGTCGCCTCGAAGACGGGCGTCATGCGGGTGATCTCGCTGGGCCGACTGCCCGGCAGGACCAGCAGCAGGGGCGCGTCGGCGGCGATGCCGCGCGCTGTGCGGAAGCGCGCGCCGTCAGCGCTGGCCATGTCGACGTGCAGGGCCTGCGAGCCCACGACCGTCGTCGGCAGACCCTCGCGCTCGAACCACGGCGCGTCGAAACTGTAGAGCGACAGCAGGTGATCGACGCTGGCGGCGAGCGTCTTGGCTCGACCGGGCCGCGAGGCCCAGACCTGCGGCCCGACGTATTTGATCAGCGGCACGCCCGGCAGGACCTGACGCAGCGCCTTGGCCACGCGGATGGTGAAACCCCAGCTGTCGATCAGGACGACGGCGTCAGGCCGCTCGGCCTTGGCCAGCGCGACCGTGTCGGCCACCCGGCGTTTGACCAGCCCATAGGCCTTCAGGCCCTCGATCCAGCCCAGGATGGACAGTTCGGCGATGGCGAACGGGCTGACCACGCCCTCGGCCGCCATTTTGGGACCGCCGACGCCGACGAAGGCGATATCCTCGCCCAGCCGCATCTTCAAGGCATGGGCCAAGCCAGCGCCCAGAGCGTCGCCCGAAGCCTCGGCGGCGACCAGCATGATCTTCAACGGACGGCTCATGGTTTCTCTACCTCGGCCACGCCCCAGACGAACAGGCCCAGACGGTCAGCCGTCTCGACCAGCGCCTCGTGATCGATGATGATCAGTCGCCCGGCGAACCCGCCGATACCCGCCAACCCCGCAGCGGCGGCCAGTTCGATCGTGCGGGGTCCGATCACCGGCATGTCGACGCGCAGATCCTGGATCGGCTTGGGCGCCTTGCCCAGCGCGCCCTTCGGCGCGCCCGGCGCGCCGTGCAGGTCGGCAGGCAGACCCGCCACGCGGCGCAGCATCTCATCCGTGCCTTCCTGCGCCTCGACCGCCAGGACCAGGCCGTCGCAGACGACCGCGCCCTGACCGATATCCAGTTCGCCTGATTTTTCAGCGACGTGCAGCGCCTTCTTCAGGTCTGCCAGTTGCTCCGCTGTCGGCGACACAGCGCCGAGCGCACCCGCCCTCAAAGCTTCACCGCCCAGAATGTCGTCCGCGCCCTCGACTGCATAGCCCTCGGCCTCGAACACCGACAGGATCTTGCGCAGCAGGGCGTCGTCGCCCTTGGTCGCCGCCGCCACGATGCCGGGCAGCAGGGTCGCGCCCTTGAAGTCGGGCTTCAGGTTCTTGAAATCGGGGCGGTTCACATATCCAGCCAGACAGACGGCTTCGCAGCCTTCCGCCTTCATCGTCTTCAGGATGCGGCCGATCTCGGCCATGCCAAAGTCGGCGCCCGGCCAGCGCTCCAGATGGGCGTCGGCGAACCCCGTCAGACGGATGACGAAGACCGGCCGTCCTTCGGCCTCGCATCGCGCCGCGATCTTGGCGGGTAGATCGCCGCCGCCCGCGATCAAGGCCAGCTTGGGCGCCGAAATCACTGCGCGTCCGGCAGACAGAGCGGTCGCTTCGCGCCGTCGCGGATGAAGGCGACGATCTCCATGATCTCGGGCAGGTCGATATAGGCCGCCTCGACCCGGCTCAGACGCTCGGCGAAGACGCCCGCGCCCTCGAACAGGTCGCGATAGGCGGCCAGCAGGCGGCGCACCGCGTCCTTGCCATAGCCCTTGCGCTTCAGCCCGATCAGGTTGAGGCCGTGGAGGCTGGCGTGGTTGCCCCAGGCCGAGCCGTAGGGAATGACATCGCGCGTGACGGCGGCCAGACCGCCGACGATGGCGCCCTGCCCCACCCGGCCGTTCTGGTGCACGGCGCACAGGCCGCCCAGGAAGACCTTGTCGCCTATCCGGGCATGGCCGCCCAGGGTGGCGTTGTTGGCCATGACGACATGGTCGCCTACGACGCAGTCATGGCCCACGTGGGCCCCGGTCATGAACAGGCCGTTCGAACCGACGCGCGTCACGCCCGTGCCCTGCGGCGTGCCCCGGTTGAAGGTGGCGTGCTCGCGGATGACGTTGTCCGCGCCGATCTCCAGCCGCACCGGCTCGCCCCTGTAGCCATTGTGCTGCGGGTCGCCGCCGATGACGGCGAAGGGATGGATGACCGTCCGCGCACCGACGCTCGTGTCCTGCTGGACCACCACATGGCTGACCAGCGTGACGCCGTCGGCCAGGATCACGCCCGGCCCGACGATGCACCAGGGGCCGATCGCGACGCCGTCGGCAATCCGGGCCGAGGCGTCGACCACGGCGGTCGGGTGGATGGTCACGCGGCGGGCTCCGCCACAGTCACGACCATGGCCATGAACTCGGCCTCGGCGGCCAGCTTTCCGTCAATGAAGGTCTCGCCCCGGAACTTGTAGGCATCGCCCCGCGCGCGGATCACCTTGACCTCCATGCGCAGCTGGTCGCCGGGACGGGCGGGCTTCCGGAAGCGCACGCCGTCGATCGACATGAACATGATGACCTTGTCGGCCACGGCCACATCCAGCGACTTGGACATCAGCAGGGCGCCCGTCTGGGCCATGGCCTCGACGATCAGGACGCCCGGCATGACCGGATCGATCGGGAAGTGACCGGGGAAGAAGGGTTCGTTGTGCGTGACGTTCTTGATGCCGACGATGGAGGTCGCGGCCACGAAATCCTCGGCCTTATCGACCAGCAGAAAGGGATAGCGGTGCGGCAGACGCCGCATGACTTCGGCGTAGTCGATCTTGTTGTCTTCGCTCATTCTTTCGATTCCTTCGCGCCCTTCTTCCGGGACGCCTCTTTGGACAGCCATACCGTCTCGCGCAAGAACTGGCGAAGCGGCTTGGCGGGATAGCCGGACCAGATCTCACCCGGCGGAATATCCGCCAGAACGCCGCCGCCGGCCGCGACGCGTGCGCCTTCGCCGATGGTGATGTGGTCGCCCACGCCCGCCCGGCCGCCGAAGATGCAGTTGTCGCCGCTGGTGACAGAACCGGAGATGCCGGTGTGGGCCGCCATAAGGTTGTTGCGGCCGATGACGCAGTTGTGGCCTATCATGACCAGGTTATCGATCTTGGTGTTCTCGCCGATGACCGTGTCGTCATAGGCGCCGCGATCAATGCAGGAGTTGGCCCCAACGGTAACCCCGTCCTGCAGGATCACCCGCCCCAGCTGAGGAATATCCACCGGGCCCGCCTTGGATCCGGCAGCGCCGAAACCCGCCTCTCCGATGCGCGCGCCCGCCAGCAGCTTCACACGGTCGCCAAGCAGGGCGAAGCCGACGGTGACGCCAGCGCTGATCAAGCAATCGCGGCCGATCTGGACACCGGGGCCGATGACCGTATTGGCGCCGATCCGCGTGCCGCGTCCGACGCGGACCCCTTCGCCCAAGACCACGCCTGGCTCGATCACGACGCTGTCGTCCTCGGCGGCCTCAGCTGCGCTAGTCGCGCGGTCCAGCCGCAGCGGCCGGTGCAGCAGGGCGGAAGCCCGCGCCCAGGCGGCCTGAGCCTCGCTGGACACGATCACCGCTGCTCCCGGCGGCGCCGCTTCCACCGCCGAGGCCGGGACAATGACGCATCCCGCGCGGGTTTCAGCCAGGGCCGCCGCAAACTTCCGGTCGCCCAGAAACGCAATCGCGCCCCGGTCCGCAGTGGACAGGGGCGCGACGGCCGAGATGACGACCTCGCCGCCCCGGACCACCTCGCCGCCGATTTTCTCGGCGAGGACGGCGACCGTCAGGGGCGACAGGGTCTGAAAGAACCTCGGATCGGGCATGGCCCGTCTTACGACTGCGGCTGAGCCGGAACCGGCATACGGTTGAAGCTGAGAGTCGGCAGGGCCGTGTTCAGACGCTGGATGACCAGCGGCGTCACGTCCATGGTCGGGTTCATGATGAAGACGCTTTCACGGTCGACCAGGATGCCGCAGCCCTTCTCCTGATAGACGGCGACCAGGATCGGCTCGATGGCTTCCGAAATCTTCTTACGTTGCTCACCCAAGGTATAGCGAAGTTCGGCGTCACGGGTCTGTTCCAACTGCTGCGCTTCCTGAGCGCGCTGTTGCAGCGCCTGGCGACGCTGAGCCAGTTGGTCAGCCGGTATGGTCGAGGCGCCCGTTTGCAGAGCCTGATACTCGGTTTGCAACTGCTGGGCATAGGGCGAGATTTCGCCCTGAACTTCCTGCGCCAGTTGCTCCATGCGGGTCTGCACGGCCTGGCCGACGGTCGATTGGGCCAGCGCCTGCTGGTTGAAATAGACGCAGACGCCGGGGATTACCGGGCCGGGGTTGGCGGGGCCTTGCGATTGAGCCAGAGCCGACGAAGCGGCGAGCGAAGCAATGGCGAATGCGCCGATGGCGAACAGTTTCATCTTGAACCTTTGAGCAGTCTGGAAGGCTGCGGTTAGAACTGGGTCGAGGTGGAGAAGCGGAAGGTTTCGGTCTTGTCGTAGTCTTCCTGCGACAGAACCTTGGACAGGTCGAAGCGGATCGGACCCATCGGCGAACGCCAGTGAATGCTGACGCCAGCCGCCGCTCGTAGAGCCAGATTGTCGACAATGTTGGGGTTCGGCTGACCCGTGACAGTGTCGATCTGATAGCGGTCGTCCAACATACCCAGCGTGCCGAAATCGGCAAACAGAGAGGTCTTGATGCCATATTCATCGGGCAGATAGTTGGGCACCGTCAGTTCAACCGTGCCGATGGCGTAGAAGTTGCCCCCCAAGGCGTCGGTCGTGGTCAGATCGCGCGCGCCCATGCCCGCGGTTTCAAAGCCGCGGAAGGTGTTGCCGCCCTTGAAGAAGCGATCATTGATCCGGATCGGATCGCCGTTCCAGCCGGAAACATAGCCGGTGGAGCCTTGCAGGCTGACAACCCAGTTGGGGCTGAAGCCATAGTACCAGGAGGCGTCCGCCTCGGTTTTCAGATAGTTCACGTCACCGCCGATGCCGGCGAAGTCCTGCCTCAGCGAGGCCGACCAGCCGCGCGTCGGGCGAACCGGGTCGTTGGTGCGGTTGACCAGCAGCGTATAGCCGGCAGACGAGTTCAGGAATTCCCCCGCCTGATCACACAGCGCCGAAGATCCGGTGCCGTTGCAGTAGCCCGACGGAATGATGACCTCGTCCGATTTCAGGAAGTAGCGGACGCTGAAAGAGGAATAGCCGTTCAACGGATAGCTGAGGCGCAAGCCGCCGCCGGTCGAGCGATAGTCGTAGGAGGAGTATTCGCTCAGGTCATAGCGGGTGTGGAACAGGTCGAAACCGGCGCGCAGGTCCCGTCCCAGGAACTTCGGCTCGGTAAAGCGGAAGTCGATCTGTTGACGCAGGGAGCCCCATTCTGCACGGGCCACGACATTCTGGCCCCGTCCCCGGAAGTTGCGCTCCGTGATGCCCAGATTCAGCACGAAGGAGTCGACCGAGCTGAAGCCCGCGCCGACAGAAAGCTCGCCCGTCGGCTGCTCTTCAACGGTGACGTTGACGATCGAACGATCGGGCGCGCTGCCGCGCGTTTCTTCGATCTTGACGTCCTTGAAGAAGCCCAGCGCCCGCAGGTTATTGCGCGAGCGTTCCACCAGCGAGCGGTTGAAGGCGTCGCCTTCACCCACCATCAACTCCCGACGGATCACTGAATCCAGGGTTCGCGTATTTCCGACCACGTTAATCCGGTCGATATAGACGCGCTGCCCTTCCTTGATATTGAAGGTGATATCGACCTTGTCGGTTTCGGGATTGGCGCGATAGCTCGGGTTGATCTCGACAAAGGCGTAGCCTGCCGACCCGGCAGCGAACGTCAGGGTGTCGACCGCGCTCTCGATACGATCACTCTCATACAGATCACCCGAACGGATCGGCAGAAGCCGCTGCAGGAAGTCGGCGTTCAGGCGATCGTTTTCAGTGACGACCTTCACCTCGCCAAAGGTATAGCGGTCGCCCTCGTCCAGCGTCAGCGTCATCCCGAATGCACTGCTGTCCGGCTTCAGTTCCGCCACCGACGACAGGATACGGAAGTCGTAGTAGCCGCGGTTGGTGTAGAACTTCCGCAGCTGCTCGCGGTCGTAGTCCAGCCGGTTGGGGTCGTAGTTGTCATTGGAGCTGAACAGGCGCCACCAGCTGGACTGCTTGGTGACCATGACCTCACGCAGATCGCTGTCTGAGAAGGCTGTATTGCCCAGGAAGGTGATGGCGGCGACGCCGGTCTCGGGCCCCTCATCAATCTCGAAAACGACATCGACGCGGTTCTGATCCAGTTGCACCAGCTTCGGCGTGACGGTGGCCGAGATGCGACCCGACAGCCGGTACAGTTCGACAATCTTGCCGACATCTTCCTGCACGCGCGCACGGGTGTAGATGCCGCGCGGCTTGATCGTGACCTCGTCCTGCAACTTCTTCAGTGCAAGCGCCTTGTTCCCCTCGAACGTCACCTGGTTGATGATCGGGTTTTCCGCGATCTCGACAATCAGATCGCCGTTGGGTTGCAGGCCCAGTTGCACGTTGGCGAACAGATTGGTTCGCGAAAGGGTTCTCACAGCCACGTCAATCACGGCCGCATCGATCGTGTCGCCCGGCTGGATCGGCAGATAGGACAGGACCGTTGTCTGGTCGATGCGCTGGTTGCCGCGCACAAGAATACGATTGACCACAGCGCGGTCTTCGGCCGGAGCCGTGACGACCACTTGCGGATCCTGCTGGGCGGCGGCCGGCGCTGCAGCAGGCGTCGCCTGCGCGAGGGCCGGACCGGCCAGGCCGGCGGCGACGGCCAACGCCAGTGCGCTGGGTCCAAGGATACGGCCACGGGTTCGGATCATAAGGCGACTGTCGTTCTGAATCATTCGGGGAACCATCGGGGGCTGGCGTCGGCTCACGAGACGAGCCCGCCGAGGAATTTGAAGAGATTGAGTTTCTGCAGGTCGTTCCAGGTCGCGAACAACATTAAACTGGCCAGCAAAGCAAGACCGACCCGATATCCCGCCTCCTGAACCTTGGCCGCTACCGGCCTCCGCGCCATCGCCTCATAGGCGTAGAACACCAGATGCCCCCCATCTAAAACCGGAATGGGCATCAGATTTAGAAAACCGATTCCGACCGAAAGTATGGCGGCGAAGCTGGTCAGCGTCAGCAGAAGATTTCCCGCCATCGCCCAGGGATCGGGATTGGCGGCGACAGCAGCGTTCGTCAGGGCGCCAGAGGCCTTGGCTATACCCAGGGGACCGCTGAACTGATCACCAGACTCGCGGCCCGTGAATATGCGGCCGATATAGGTGAAGGTGGTGTTCAGGATGGCGCCGGTTTCCTTGAACCCCTGCCCCACAGCGGCCACCGGCCCGTATCGGACGTGACGCACCTCGTTGCGGCTGGATCCCAGCCCGAGACCAATTCTCCCGATCGAAACCCTGCCCGCGATAGGATCATTCTCAACTCGACGCTCGGGCGTGGCGGTCAGAAGGACGTCCGCGCCGGCGCGCTCGACCGTAAAGCGAACCGGGTCGCCGCTGCTCAGGGCTACGACACGCGTTACTTCTCCGCCATCGGCGATCAGCTTGCCGTTGACTCGGGTGATCAGGTCGCCAGGCAGAAAACCCGCGGCGGCGGCAGGCGAGTCCGGCTGCACCTGCAAGACACGAGCGGGACGCTGTTGGACGCCGACCAGGCTGAACAGCAGGGTGAAGATGAAGATGGCCAGTACGAAGTTGGCGAAGGGTCCACCGGCCACGACCAGAGCGCGCTGCCATAGAGGCTTGAAATACAGGTAATCACGCTCGGCGCCCGGGCCATGAACGGCGACGACTTCTTTCTTGAGCGCGTCCAGGCCAGCCTTGTCCGGCACGCCCGTCGCATCCAGATCGCCCGCGAATTTGACGTAGCCGCCCAGCGGCAGCCAACCCAGACGCCATTCAACGCCTTGTTTGTCGGTGCGCTGGAAAATGGCGCGGCCGAAGCCGATGGAGAAACGCTCCATCTTCACACCAAAGGCGCGCGCGGTCAGGAAGTGGCCCAGTTCATGGACGGTGACGACCAGAGTCAGCACCAGCAGAAACGGCACGACATAAATCAGGGCCTGCCCAAGAACACCTAGCATCCCAGTCATGTCTCCTGTCGCCCTCAGGCAGCAATCGCGAGCGAGGCGATGATGTCGTTCGCAATCCTTCGCGCCATAACGTCCACGGCCAGAGCCGTGTCGCAGGCGTCGTCGGACCCGGAACTCACCCCCGAGATCGTCGCGCGCTCCAAGGTGTCGGCGACGACTGCGGCAATATTGAGAAAGCCCAGCCGACGGTCAAGGAAGGCCAGGGCCGCCACCTCGTTGGCCGCATTGAAGATGATGGGCGCCACACCCCCCGCCGCCAGGGCCTCTCGCGCCAGCCTGAGGGCCGGGAACCGCGCCTCATCCGGGGCCTCGAAGGTTAGACGCCCCAGAGCCGCAAGGTCCAGCTTCGGTGCAGGCCAGGCCATGCGATCAGGCCAGGCCAGGGCGCAGGCGATCGGCGTCTTCATGTCCGGCGGCCCCATCTGAGCCAGGGTGGAACCATCGATATACTCCACAAGGCTGTGGATAATCGATTCGGGGTGCACGACAACATCGATCCGGTCACCGCTCATGGCGAACAGATAGGCCGCCTCGATCAGTTCCAGACCCTTGTTGGCCATGGTGGCGCTATCAACGGAGATCTTGGCGCCCATGCTCCAGTTCGGGTGGGCGACAGCCTGCTCCGGCGTGATTCGGCTCATGGCCTCCCGCTGCAGGGTGCGGAAAGGGCCGCCGGATGCGGTCAGCACCAGTTTCGCGACCTGTTCGGGCGCGTCCGCGGGGAAGACCTGAAAGATGGCGGAGTGCTCGGAATCGACCGGGATCAGCTTGCCGCCGCTACGCTTGACCCGATCGATCAGCGCTGGTCCGCAGCAGACCAGGCTTTCCTTGTTGGCCAAGGCCAGGGTCGCCCCCGTGCCGGCGGCGGCCCAGGCTGATCGCAGGCCAGCCGAGCCCACGATGGACGCCATGACCCAGTCCACCGGGCGACTGGCGGCCTCGACGATAGCCTGGGGGCCCGCAGCCGCTTCGATACCCGTTCCCGCCAAGGCCTCCCGCAAATCGGAAAGGCGCGCAGGGTCCGCGGTGACAGCCAATCGAGGACGCCAGCGCCGCGCCTGGTCCGCCAAGCGAGCGATATTGTTCCCGCCCGTCAGGACCTCGACCTGAAACGCGCCCGAACCAGCCTTTTCGGCCTGATCCATAAGATCCAGCGTGGATGTTCCCACCGAGCCGGTCGAGCCCAGGACGCTGACCTTGCGGACAATCATGCGCCCGGCCCCATCATCAGGACGATCACGCGCCCTGCCGCCACGACCACAACCGCGAACATCAGACCATCGACCCGATCCAGCAGCCCCCCATGGCCGGGGATGATATTGCCCGCGTCCTTGACCCCGAAGCGCCGCTTCAGCGCCGATTCCCACAGATCACCCGCCATGGTGGCCAGCGCTGCGGCCAGACCCAGGACCCCGCCCCAGAAAATATTCAACCGGCCCATCTCGAGCCAGCCAGCCATCGCTGCGCCGGCGATCATTCCGGCGAGCAGGCCGCCGATGAAGCCGGACCAGGTCTTGTTCGGCGAGAAACGCGGCCACAGCTTGGGCCCGCCGACGGCGCTGCCGACCAGATAGGCTAGAATGTCCGACGCCCAAGCCACGGCGAAGACCAGGACGGTCCAATAAAGGCCCTGCGCGTCGTTCAGATCACGCAGCCAGATCAGGAGCACGCACGGCCAGCCGAGATAGAGGACGCCATAGGCGGCATCCAGCGCCTCGCCGCCGCGCGACCGCGCAAACAGTCCTGCCGCCAGCGCGCCGAAGACGAGCAGGATCAGCGCCAGCGACATCTGCCCGATGTGCGCCGCAACCACAGCGATAATGAGCGCGAGCGCGACCGCCGCTCCGACGGAGCGCCAGACCCTCGGCGCGCTCATCCGCGCCCATTCAAAGGCCAGCAAACCGCAGGCCGCCACGACCAGGGCGCAGAACCAGGCGCCGCCAGCCCAGGTGGCCAGCACCGCAGCCGGCGCCAGCACCACAGCCGAGGCCGCTCTCAGGCCGATGTCGCCTATCTTCAGGGCCATCAGTTCGCCGCCGTCTTCGCTGCGGCCGCATCCGACAGCACGTCACGGCCGCCGTAGCGCCGCTCGCGATTACAATAAAGGGCGACCGCCTCGCCCAGCGCCTCGGGCCCATAGTCTGGCCAGAGGATGTCCTGAAACACCAGTTCGGCGTAGGCGGCCTCCCAAAGCAGGAAGTTCGACAGCCGCTGCTCGCCGGACGTCCGCACGATCAGGTCGACAGGCGGCGCGCCGGCGGTCGAAAGGCCAGCGCCAAGGTCGTCCTCCGTCAGTTCTCGTGCCAACTGCCCTGCCCGCGCCTGATCGACCAATCGTTGAGCCGCATCCACTAGATCGGCGCGGCCGCCATAGTTAAAGGCGACCTGCAAAAGGAAGCGGTCGTTGCGGGCGGTCTGCGCTTCGGCGCGGTCCACGATCGCTGCGATGTCGGCAGGCAGACCCTTGCGGCGTCCCAGCACCCGAATACGCACGCCGGCAGCCTCCAGCCGCTTCAGGTCGCTGCCGACGAACGAGCGGACCAGCCCCATGAGATCTGACACTTCGTCCGCCGGACGGCTCCAGTTCTCGGTTGAGAAGCCGAACACCGTCAGGCAGCGGATGCCGAAGTCCGGGGCCGACTTTATCGTTCGTCGCAACGCCTGAACCCCCTCCCGGTGCCCCACCACGCGCGGCAGGCCGCGCCGCTCGGCCCAGCGTCCGTTGCCGTCCATGATCAGGGCGACGTGGCGTGGCCCCTTATCAGGCGCCGTGGCGACGGTATCGGCCGACATTCTGCATTTCCCTCCCGACGCTTTGCTGCGTCAGACCTGCATGATCTCGACTTCCTTGACCTTCAAGGCCTCGTCGATCTTCTTGATGGCGGCGTCCGTGTCCTTCTGGACCTCGGCTTCCATCTTCTTCTGTTCGTCCTGGCTGATCTCGGTCGCCTTCTCGGCCTTCTTCAGGTCGTCATTGGCGTCGCGTCGCACGTTGCGCACAGCGATCTTCTGCTGTTCCGCATACTTGCCGGCCAACTTGACCAGGTCCTTGCGGCGCTCTTCTGTCAGCGGCGGGACCGGAATACGCAGGGTCTGGCCGTCGACGATCGGGTTCAGGCCAAGGCCCGCCGCGCGAATGGCCTTCTCCACCGGGCCGACCATGCCCTTGTCCCAGACGCTGACCGAGATCATGCGCGGCTCGGGCACACTGATGGCGGCGACGGCGTTCAGGGGCGAGGTCGAGCCGTAGGCCTCGACCTGAACCGGATCCAGCAGGCCCGAGTTGGCTCGGCCGGTGCGCAGACCCGCAAAGTCTTCCTTCAGCGAGGTGACGGACTTTTCCATCCGTTCCCGGTAGGTCTTGAGGTCAGGCTTGGCCATGGTGGTTCCTTGGTCTGATCGTTCGAAGCGGTAGCCGCTCAGGCGGCCTTGTTATTGGTGATGACGGTGAAGGTGCCTTCGCCGCGCAAGGTCTTGCGCAGCGAGTCTTCCTCGCGGATCGAGAAAACGACGATCGGGATCTCGCTGTCGCGCATCAGCGCGATCGCCGAGGCGTCCATGACGCGCAGATCCTTGGCCAGGACGTCCTGATAGGTCAGCGTCTCATAGCGGGTCGCGTTCGCATCCTTCTTGGGGTCGGCGGTATAGACGCCGTCCACGCTGGTTCCCTTCAGCAGGGCGTCGCAGCCCATTTCAGCGGCGCGCAGGGCGGCGCCTGAATCCGTCGTGAAGAAGGGAGCGCCGACGCCGGCGGCGAAGATCACCACCCGGCCCTTTTCCAGATGCCGCATCGCGCGGCGGCGAATATAGGGTTCGGCGATGGCCGCCATGGGAATGGCGCTCTGGACGCGCGTGTCGACGCCGATCTTCTCCAGCGCGCCCTGCATGGCCAATGCGTTCATGATGGTGGCCAGCATGCCCATATAGTCGGCGTTGGCGCGATCCATGCCTTCAGCCGCCTTCGACAGCCCGCGGAAGATGTTGCCCCCGCCGATGACCAGGCAGATTTCGACGCCCTGGCGTGCAACCTGGGCCACCGCGGCCGCCACGACATCGACCGTCTTCATGTCAATTCCGTAGGACTGCTCGCCCATCAGGACCTCGCCCGAGACCTTCAGCAGGACGCGCTTGTATCGGAACTCGGAAGGGGCGTCGGGCATGGGTCTGGTCCGTGGATACAGGGGTTAAGCATCCGCGCGAGGTGAATCGGCGGCTCATCATAGACGAAGGGCGCGCCGGCCATCAAAGCCGAACGCGCCCTTTTGAAAATTCTTCCCTTTCGGGAAGAAACTTCGGTGTTAGTTGCCGCCGGTCATCGAGGCCACTTCGGCCGCGAAGTCCATGGTTTCGACCTTCTCGACGCCTTCACCCAGCGCCAGACGGACGAAGCCGGCCAGGTGCAGGTTGGAGGAGCCCAGTTCCTTGGCCGAGTTGGCGACCAGTTGTTCGATGGTCACGTCCGGGTCCATCACGAACGGCTGCTTCGACAGCACCACGTCCTTCTGGAACTTGTTGATCTGGCCTTCCACGATCTTGGCGATCATGTTTTCCGGACGGCCTTCTTCCTTGGCCTTCTCGGTCAGGACAGCGCGTTCCTTCTCGATGGCGGCCGGGTCCAGATCGTCGGTGTTCAGCGACAGCGGAGCGGTCGCCGCAACGTGCATGGCGATCTTGCGGCCCAGTTCACGAAGGGCGGTCTTGTCGCCTTCGCCTTCCAGAGCCACCAGCACGCCGATACGGCCGACGCCCGGCGAAACCGCGTTGTGGACGTAGGTCGAAACCACGCCTTCCGAGACCGAGAGACGGGCGGCGCGGCGCAGTTGCATGTTCTCGCCGATGGTGGCGATCATGTTCGTCACTTCGTCCTGGACCGTCTTGCCGGCTTCCAGTTCGGCGCCGTGCAGCGCTTCGACCGAATGATGTTCCAGACCCAGTTGAGCGAACGACTTGGCGGCGTTCTGGAACAGGTCGTTGCGGGCGACGAAGTCGGTTTCCGCGTTGAACTCGATGGCGGCGGCGACTTCGCCCTTGCCGTCTTCCTTCGACGCGACGGCGACCAGGCCCTCAGCGGCGACGCGGTCGGCCTTCTTGGCGGCCTTGGACAGACCCTTGGCGCGCAACCAGTCGATCGCTGCTTCGATGTTGCCGTCGTTTTCGACCAGCGCCTTCTTGCAGTCCATCATGCCGACGCCCGAACGCTCGCGAAGCTCCTTCACGAGGGCGGCAGTGATCTCGGCCATGTTCTTCTCCTGAAAATTCAAATGAGCGGCCGGGCATGAATAGCCCGGCCGCATGTCAGTTTGGCGTAGGCCCGATCACTGACCGGGCCCGAGAGCGTCTTAGCCCTCGACCTTTTCTTCAGTCGTCGCGAGCAGTTCTTCAGCAGCGCCTTCGGCACCGGCCGGAGCGGCTTCGGCTTCAACCGGAGCAGCAGCGGCTTCACGCAGCATCGGCTCAACCGGAGCTTCCGAGGCGCCCAGGTCGATGCCCGAGGCCGAAGCGCCGGCGGCCAGGCCGTCCAGAACGGCGTCAGCGATCAGATCGCAGTAGGTCTGGATGGCGCGTGCGGCGTCGTCGTTGCCCGGGACGGGGTAGGTGATGCCGTCCGGGTCCGAGTTGGTGTCCAGGATAGCGATGATCGGAATGTTCAGCTTGCGGGCTTCCTGGATCGCAATCGCTTCCTTGTTGGTGTCGATCACGAACATGATGTCCGGGATCGAACCCATGTCCTTGATGCCGCCGAGCGACAGTTCCAGCTTGTCCTTCTCGCGCTGCAGGTTCAGCAGCTCTTTCTTGACGCGGCCTTCGCCGCCGTTGGCCAGCAGGGTTTCCAGCTCGCGCAGACGGGCGATCGAGCCCGAGACGGTGCGCCAGTTGGTCAGCGTGCCGCCGAGCCAGCGGTTGTTCATGTAGTACTGGGCGCAGCGCGTGGCGGCCTCAGCCACCGGGCCGGCGGCCTGACGCTTGGTGCCGACGAACAGGACGCGGCCGCCCTTTGCGGCGACGTCGCGCACGGCCACCAGAGCCTGGTGGAACAGCGGCATCGTCTGCGACAGGTCGATGATGTGGATGTTCGAGCGCGAGCCGAAGATGTAGCGGTCCATCTTCGGGTTCCAGCGGTGCGTCTGGTGACCGAAGTGAGCGCCGGCTTCCAGCAGGGTACGCATCGAGAATTCTGGCAGTGCCATGATCGTGGTGTCCTTTTTCCGATCAAACCTAGCGTGGGCGAGTAAAAGGACCTGCGGTCCCTCGGAACGGTGCAGGCCGGGATGTCTCCCCGGACCGCGCCACGCCCACGTGCGAAGTGCGCGCGCTCTCTAGGCCTATTGAACAGAAAAGGCAAGCCAATCAGTCAGAAGCTGCGCCCGTCCACGCGCGTCGCCGTCCAGCTCCAGGGCTCCACATCGGTCAGCGTCCGCACATTGATCGCCGCGACCTCGGATCCATCCGGCGCCACGCCATAGCCGAAGGGCTGAACCCCGCAGGTCTTGCAGAAGCGGTGATCAATCTTGTGCTGGTTGAAGAAGTAGGAGGTCGTCGCCTCCTCGCCCGCCGTCTGGCTGAAGGCTGAGCGCGGCGCGAAGGCCAGGACAAAGCCTTTTCGGTAACAGTGCGAACAGTTGCACTCGATCAGGCCCTCCAGCCCGACCTCGACCTCAAAGGCCACCGCACCGCAGTGGCAGGCCCCCTTATGCACGGCCATGGTCGAACCTCCTTCAGGATGTCGGCAGACTGTATTCCAGATCGTAACTGTGGACGCCGTCTGCGATCGCCAGGTGGAACACCCCGGCGATCCCGGCCAGTTCCCCTGCCCCCGATCCGGGCACGATGGTGATCAGCAGCTCCTGCGCGCCCCGGTCCATCAGACCGCGATGCACCAGGGTAAACGCGCCCTCACGGCCATCGATAACGCCTCGCACCCGCTCAAGAGCAACGTAGGCGCCCGACCGCTCGGGGCTCATGGTCGCCAGCATCTCGCCGGCGGCGGTTCCGGTCAGATCGCCACGAAACGTCTTGGCCAGCAGCATCCGGCCCGGCGCGTCCGGCGCCGCACCGGGCGCGGGGTGAACCGGGGTGATGACGACATCAAAGGTTCCGCGAGCCTTCCGCACGATCTGGTCCTCGCCCATTACGCGTCCTCCAGCATGACCACGCCCGGCGCCGACTTGAGCGCTCCGCGCAAGGCGGCGTCCAGACGATAGCGCCCCGGCAGCTTGATCTCGACCTCGGTGCGGCCGCCCAAGGTCGCCTGCAGCCAGACCTCGCCGCCCTTGCCCTGAGCCCGCGCCCGATCCAGTCGCGCCTTGAGCGCCTCGGCGTCCGCCGACTGCGCCGACAGCACAACCCGCAGCCCGATCTGGGTATCGTCCAGCAGCGTCTCCATCCGACTGGCGTCGTCGCCGAAAAAGCGCACCTCGCCGTCCGCCGACTTGGCCCGCACCTTGACCAGAACCGAGGTTCCAACCTCGAGGATATCGCGGCATCGCCGCAGCTGTTCAGGCGGGAAAAGGCATTCGAACTCGCCCGTGGGGTCCGAGAAGGTGACGAAGGCGAACTTCTCGCCGCTCTTGGCGCTGGCCCGCTCCTGACGACGGCGCACGACGCCGGCCATCAGGAAGGCTTCATGCCCGGCCTCGGCCAGTCCTTGCGCCTCGGCCACGAAGGTCACGCGCTTGCGCTTCAGCGCCGGCGTCAGATCCTCCAGAGGGTGGCCCGACAGATAGAAGCCGACCGCCGACAACTCCTGATCCAGCTTGTCCGGTCCGGCCCAGGGCTCGACGCTGCGCAGCCGCGGCCGGGCCGCCCCCGCCTGATCCGCCCCGAACAGGCTGACCTGGGACGAGGCGCGCTCGGCGGCCACGCTCTGGCAATAGGCGATCAGGATGTCAGCCTGTTCAAACAACTGTCGACGGTTCGGGTTGAAGCTGTCAAAGGCGCCGGACTTGGCCAGACCTTCCAGCGCCCGCTTGTTGACCGCCTTGGGATCGACCCGTTCCAGGAAATCGAAAATGTCGGCAAAGGGTCCGCCCGTCTCGCGCACCTCGACGACGTGCTTCATCGCCTCCAGACCCACGTTGCGGATGGCGCCCAGCGCATAGAGGACGCTGCCCTGCCCGTCCTTCCACTGGACGTCGAAGTCCGCTGAGGAACGGTTGATGTCAGGGGCCAGGACCGGCACCTCGAAGCGACGGCAGTCCTGATAGAAAACCGCCAGCTTGTCGGTGTTCGACAGGTCGAGGCTCATGGAAGCGGCAAAGAACTCGACCGGGTGATTGGCCTTCAGCCAGCCCGTCTGGAACGAGATCAGCGCATAGGCGGCGGCGTGCGACTTGTTGAAGCCGTAGCCCGCAAACTTGGCCACCAGGTCGAAGATGGAGCCGGATTGCGCCTCGGGGACGTTCTTCTCGGACGCGCCTTTGACGAAGCGGAGGCGCTGGAAATCCATCTCCTCCTTCTTCTTCTTGCCCATGGCCCGGCGCAGAAGGTCGGCTTCACCCAGGCTGTAGCCCGCCAGGACCTGGGCGATCTTCATCACCTGTTCCTGGTAGATGATGACGCCGTAGGTCTCGGTCAGGACCTCGGTCAGGGAGGGGTGTAGATAGTCCACCTCGGCACGGCCGAACTTCCGGTCGATATAGGTGTCGATCATCTCCATCGGCCCCGGCCGATAGAGGGAGATCAGAGCCGTAATCTCTTCAATCGACCCGCAGCGCATCTTGCGCAGGGTGTCGCGCATGCCCTGGGATTCCAGCTGGAACACCCCGACCGTCTGGCCCGAGGCCATCAGCTCATAGGTGCGCGCGTCGTCCAGCGGCAGCAGGTTCCATTCCGGCGCGGCGCCGCGCCGTTCCAGATACTCCCGCGCCCGGTCCAGCACCGTCAGGGTCTTCAGACCCAGGAAGTCGAACTTGACCAGACCCGCCGGTTCGACCCACTTCATGTTGAACTGGCTGGCCGGAATGGTCGAGCGCGGGTCCTGATACAGCGGCACCAGTTCGGTCAGAGGCCGGTCGCCGATGACGATGCCTGCCGCGTGGGTCGAGGCGTTGCGATACAGCCCCTCCAGTTCCAGCGCCGTCTCCAGCAGGGTCCTGACCGAGGCCTCGGCGTCGCGCGCCTCGCGCAGGCGCGGCTCCAGATCAATGGCCTGGGCCAGGGTCACCGGGTTGGCCGGGTTGTTCGGCACCATCTTGCAGAGCCGGTCCACCTGCCCCAGCGGCATCTGCAGCACCCGGCCGACGTCGCGCAGCACGGCCCGCGCTTGCAGGGTGCCGAAGGTGATGATCTGGGCCACTCGGTCCTTGCCGTAGTGGTCCTGCACATAGTCGATCACCTCCTCCCGCCGCTCCTGGCAGAAGTCGATGTCGAAGTCGGGCATGGAGACGCGCTCGGGGTTCAGAAACCGCTCGAACAGCAGGCCGAACCGCAAGGGGTCCAGATCGGTGATGGTCAGCGACCAGGCCACCAGAGAGCCGGCGCCGGAGCCCCGTCCCGGGCCCACGGGAATGCCGTGCAGCTTGGCCCATTTGATGAAGTCGGCCACGATCAGGAAGTAGCCGGGGAAGCCCATCTGCTGAATGATCCCGACCTCCCATTCGAGGCGGGTCCAGTATTCCTCTTCCGGTGCGGCAGGCGTGACCTGTTGCAGGCGGGACTTCAGCCCCTCGCGCGCCTGGTGCGCCAGTTCGTCAGGTTCGGAACGACCGGCGCCGGTGTCGAAGCGCGGCAGGATCGGCGCCCGCGTCGGCACCAGGAAAGCGCAGCGGCGGGCGATATCGATGGTGTTGTCGCAGGCCTCGGGCAGGTCCGAGAACAGCTGGCGCATCGCCTCCGCCGTCTTGAACCAGTGTTCCCCGGTGATGCGGCGACGGTCTTCCTGGCCGGTGAAGGCGCCGTCGGAAATGCACAGCAGGGCGTCATGTGATTTCGCCTGCGCCGCCTTGGCGTAATAGACGTCGTTGGTGGCGACCAAAGGCACGTCATTGGCGTAGGCCCAGTCGACCAGGCCACGCTCGGCGACCGGCTCCTGCGGCAGGCCGTGACGCTGCAGTTCGACATAGAAGCGATCGCCGAAGACCCGCTGCATCTCGGCCAGGGCTGCCTGGGCCTCAGCGGGCTTGTTCTGGACGAACAAAGGATCGATCGGGCCGTCGGGACCGCCGGACAGAAGGATCAGCCCCTCGGACTTATCCACAACCAGTCCCCAGGGCACGCCGGGCTCCGACATCTCGCCCGCGTCGAGATAGGCTGCGGACGACAGGGCGCAGAGGTTGAGCCAGCCCTGCTCGTTCTGGACCAGCAGGACCACGGTCGAGGTCTTGGCCCAACGCTCGGCGACCTGGCCGCCGATGCCCAGTACAGGCAGGGCGCAGGCGACGATGGGCTGGACGCCCGCGTCCTTGGCGGTCTGGCTGAATTCCAGGGCGCCGAACAGGTTGGCGCGGTCGGCCACGGCGACGGCGGGCATGCCGGCGTCGGCCGCCATCTTGCCGATCTTGCTGGCCTTGATCGCCCCTTCCAGCAGGGAATAGGCGCTGCGGACCCGCAGATGGACAAAACCCTGACTGTTCGCCGTTTCCGCCAATACCAACTCCGCTGATCCCGAAAACCGGGACCTCCTGACCCACTGCCGCGCAGCCGGTCCTAGACCATGCAGGGAGTCGATGCGGCGATCACGTCACCAGGAAAGACGCCTGCCAGATCATCCAGACGAACCCGCCGCACGACGCAAGCGACAGCATATCCCTCACCCAACGCGACATCGGCTTATCCCCAGTTAGCGTGTTCCTGAAACGTTCTATATTCCCGGTTTGTTCTCATTGCAAGACCCCGTGAACGCCTACAGCCATCCGTCTTCCCGGCTTGCGCGTATGTTGAAGAGAATGACCGGGAGTGTCCTATGTCGCGCCTTCTGCCTCTGATCGGCCTGATCCTGACGGCGGCCTGCTCGCCCAGCGAAGCGCCCGCCTGCGCCGCGCCGCTGGAGCCCGTGCCGCCGGGCTATCAGACGGCGGTCTTCGCCGGCGGCTGTTTCTGGTCCAGCGAAAAGGCGTTCGACGGCCTGCCCGGCGTGCGTTCGGCGGTGTCGGGCTTCGTCGGCGGCACGCGGCCCAACCCGACCTATGAGCAGGTGATCCGAGGCGGGACCGGCTATCGCGAGGCAGTGCAGGTGACGTTTGATCCCGCCGTCGTCAGCTATCGCACCCTGGTCGATCGCTACTGGCGCACTATCGACCCCACCGATCAGACCGGCCAGTTCTGCGATCAGGGCCCGTCCTATGTCACGGCGGTCTATGCCACCGAGGCCCAGACGGCGACCGCGCAAGCGTCTCGCCGAGCGGCCCAGGCCGCGCTGGGCGCCAAGGGCTCGCGCTTCACCACCCCGGTCTATCCCGCCATGCGCTTCTGGCCCGCCGGCGCCGAGCATCAGGATTACGCCCGCCGCCGCCCCGCCCAGTATGAAGCCTATCGCGTGGGTTGCCGTCGCAGCGTCAGGCTGCGCGCCCTGTGGGGCGACGCCGCCGTCGGCTGATCAGCAGCCCTGACCTCAGTCGGCTGGCCTCAGTAGGCTTGGGCCTCGGCGGCGCGTTCTTCCAGATGGCCGTCCTTCAGGGCGAAGACGCGGTCCATGTGACCGGCCAGCTCCATGTTGTGGGTGGCGATCAGGGCGGCGACGCCCGTGGTCTTGGCCAACTCGCGCAGGGACTCGAACACCGCATGGCTGTTGGTCGGGTCCAGGTTGCCGGTCGGCTCGTCGGCCAGCAACAGACGCGGGCTGTTGGCCAGGGAGCGGGCGATGGCGACCCGCTGCTGTTCGCCGCCCGACAGTTGCGCGGGCTGGTGGGTAAAGCGCTCGCCCAGACCCAGGCTGGTCAGCAGGGCCTCGGCCCGGCGGCGGGCTTCAGCCTCGGAATGTCCGGCGATGCGCATGGGCAGAGCGACATTGTCCCTTGCATCAAATTCCGGCAGCAGGTGGTGGAATTGATAGACGAAACCGATCCGCGACAGGCGCAGACGCGTGCGTGCGCGCTCGTCCAGACTGCCGACGTCTTCGCCGTCGATCATGACCTGACCGCTCGTCGGGCGCTCCAGCAGACCGGCGGCGTGCAGCAGGCTCGACTTGCCGGAACCCGAAGGTCCGATGAGGCCGACGACCTCGCCCGGCATGATGTCCAGATCGACGCCGCGCAGCACGGTCAGCCCGCCCGAAGCCGTCGGATAGGTGCGGGTGATGCCGCGCAGGCGAAGCGTCGGCGTGGTGTTCAGCGGACTATTCAAAGCGCAGGGCCTCCACCGGGTCGATCCGCGACGCGTTCCACGACGGCGGCAGGCTGGCGAGGCAGCTCATGAAGAAGGAGAAGACCGCGACCCAGGTCACGTCCCACGGATCGACCAGGGCCGGGATGGCGTCCAGCATGTAGACGTCGGCGTTGAACAGCTGGACCCCGGTGACGCCTTCGATGAAGTGCTGGATCGCGCCGATGTTCAGGCAGAACAGCAGGCCCAGCACCAGACCGGCGATGGTGCCGCCGATGCCGATAGCGGCGCCGGAGATGAAGAAGATGCGCAGGATCGACGACGGGCTGGCGCCCACGGTGCGCAGGATGGCGATGTCGCGGGTCTTGTTCTTCACCAGCATGACGATGCCACTGATGATGTTCATGGCGGCGATGGCGACGACCAGGCCCAGGATGATGCTCATGGCTACGCGCTCGACCTTCAGCGCGCCCCAGAAGGCGGCCAGACGGGTGCGCCAATCGGTGACGATGCTGCCGGGACCGGCGGCCTGCTGCACAGGCGTCAAAAGGCTTTCAACCTGGTCAGGCTCGCCCACCTTCATCTCGATCACGTCCCAGACGCCGTCCTTGCCGAAAAAGAGCTGGGCCTGCTCCAGCGGCATGAAGATGAAGGCGCGGTCGTAGTCGGCCGTGCCGGAACTGAAGATTCCCGCGACCCGATAGGTTTTTTCCAGAC
The DNA here is from genome assembly GCF_049315965.1 of Brevundimonas sp. NPDC058933. NCBI lineage: Bacteria > Pseudomonadati > Pseudomonadota > Alphaproteobacteria > Caulobacterales > Caulobacteraceae > Brevundimonas > Brevundimonas sp. NPDC058933. Next base: position 438,409 of record NZ_JBMOSL010000001.1, on the reverse strand, counting down.
CGCCGAGGTTTCCGAAGGCGCTGTCAGCCCCGGTCGGCGAATAGATGGACAGGGCGCTGCCCACGCTGAGCCCCATCTGATCGGCCAGAGCCTTGCCGATCAGGATATTATCGCCGCCGTACTCGCCACGGCCGAAGTCAGCGCGCATTTCGGGCGTCAGGCTGTCATAGACGAATCTGGTCGAGGCCAGATCCTGAGGCCGCACGCCGCGCACGACGCCGCCGGTCATCTGACCGCCGGCTCGGAACATGGCGGGGGACTCCGTCAAAGGGGCCACCGAGACTACCCCCGGCACGTCGCTGATGCGCTTCAGCGCCGCGTCCCGATCCGGCGATGTCAGCACCGGCCCCTGCACATACATATGCCCGTTGAATGACAGCATCCGCCCCAGCAATTCAGCGCGAAATCCGGCCATGATGCTCATCACGCTGATCAGCACCGCCACGGCCAGCATGATGCCGATGAAGCTGATGATGGCGATCAGGGCAACCCCGCCCTCCTTGCGCTTGGCGCGCAGGTAGCGGAGCGCCAGCCCGATCTCCCAGGAGGAAAAGGCGCCGGCGGGCTTTACGGCAGGCGGCGCGGAGGCCGTCGCGGCGTCAGTCATTTCGTCAGCAGCTCCAGAGCGGCGTCCAGCGGCAGGGTTTGCTTCTCGCCGGTGGCGCGGCGCTTCAGCTCGACCACGCCGTCAGCCAGGCCCTTGGGACCGATGGTCAGTTGCCACGGCACGCCGATCAGGTCGGCGGTGGCGAACTTGCCCCCCGGACGCTCGTCGGTGTCGTCGTAAAGGACGTCCTTGCCCAGGGCTTCGAGTTTGGCCACGGCCTCTTCACAGGCGGCCGAGACGGCTTCGTCGTTGGCGCGCAGGTTGATCACCACCACGTCGAACGGGGCGACCGAGTCCGGCCAGATGATGCCGCCGGCGTCGTGGCTGGCCTCGATGATGGCGCCCATCAGACGCGACACGCCGACGCCGTAGCTGCCCATGTGGACCTCGGTGTCCTGACCGTCTGGTCCGGCGACCTTGGCCTTCATCGGGGCCGAGTATTTTGTGCCGAAGTAGAAGATGTGGCCGACCTCGATGCCGCGCGCCGACAGGCGGTCGCCCTCGGCGGTCTGGCTCTCGAACTGGGCCGCGTCGTGCATTTCCTCGGTCGCGGCGTAGAGGGCCGTGCGCTCGTTGAACACGCCTTCCAGCTGCTCGACGCTGAGGTTGTGGCCCGGCGCGTCCATCTCGACCAGCTTGCGGTCGCAGAAGACCTCGCTCTCGCCGGTCTCAGCCAGGACGATGAACTCGTGGCTCAGGTCGCCGCCGATAGGGCCGGTGTCGGCGCGCATCGGCACGGCCTTCAGGCCCAGACGCGAGAAGGTGTTCAGGTAGGCGGCGAACATCCGCTTGTAGGCGATGCGGGCCGAGGCCTCGTCCAGATCGAAGGAATAGGCGTCCTTCATCAGGAACTCGCGGCCGCGCATGACGCCGAAGCGCGGGCGGCGCTCGTCGCGGAACTTCCACTGGATGTGGAAGAGGTTCAGCGGCAGGGCCTTGTACGACTTCACATAGGCCCGGAAGATATCCGTGACCATTTCCTCGTTGGTCGGTCCGTACAGCAGCTCGCGCTCATGACGGTCGGTGATGCGCAGCATCTCGGGGCCGTAGGCGTCGTAGCGGCCGGACTCACGCCAGAGGTCGGCCAGTTGCAACGTCGGCATCAGCAGTTCTACCGCCCCTGCCCGCTCCTGCTCCTGACGCACGATGCCTTCGATCTTGCGCAGGACGCGCAGGCCCAGCGGCAGCCAGGCGTAGATGCCGGCGGCCTCCTGCTTGATCATGCCCGCGCGCAGCATCAGTTGGTGCGACACGATCTGGGCGTCGGAAGGGGCTTCTTTGAGGGTCGGCAGGAAGTAGCGCGACAGGCGCATGTGAGAATCTCTGCAAAATCAGTCTGGCCCGAGGTTAACCGGGCGAATGGGGCGAAAGCTAGAGCGCAGGTCCGCGCGAAAAGTCCGGCAGCGGCATCCACCCCGTCCAGACGATGAAGACGATGAAGGCCCAGACGATGGCCGACACCCAGGTCGTAGTGATGAACTTCTTCTTCAGCTGGGGATTGGCGGGCGCGCCCCACTGGCTGCCGTCGGTCGGCGGCGTCTCGACCTGCTTGGACGAGCCCAGCGGCAGGATCGTGAACAGCACGATCCACCACGAGGTCAGATACAGCGCCACCAGGGTGAAGGGGCCAAGAGGCATCGGGGCATTCCATCCATCGGTTCGTGCGCCCTTCGCATTCCGCTCACGTCAGGCGCGGGCTAAGGAAGGGTGCGAAACAAGGACGCCCTCATGCCACAGATCACCCTGGAACACTCCCCCCATTTCGACGGGACAGATTGGCGCGCCCTGGCGCTGCAAATCCATCAGTTGTGCGTCGATGTGGTCGGCGCGACGACCCAGGCCTGCAAGACCCGTATCGTCCGCTGCGACGACCTGATCATCGCCGACGGCGATCCGGCCCAGGCCATGGTCCACTGTGACCTGCGCATCCTGACCGGACGGACGCAGGAGCAGAAGACGGCGCTGGGCGAGGCGGTGCAGGCGGCATTGCTGGCGGGGGTGAAGCCCTACGACGGCCCGGCGCAGATTTCGGTCGAGATCGGGGCGCTGGACAAGGACAATTATCGCAAGGTGACGCTGGGCGGGTAAAAGCGTCCTTTCCTCCCCATTTCATGGGGAGGAAAAGCTTAAGGATGCGGCCGCCCGATGCCGTAGCGCGCCGCCCAATACGGCAGGATGTCGTCGTCCTGCAAGAACCGGGCGCCGGTCTCTGCGCTGACCTGGGCGTCAGGCCAGTCGAACTCGCCGTCCAGCACCAGCACGGGGCAGCTCTGGTTGGCCTCTCCCACCTCGGCCACCACGGCCGCGCGCGGACGGGGGTGATCCAGATGTGTGACCTGGACCTGCTCACGCAGACGCGGATAGAGGCTCAAAACGCCCTCGATCCGCGCGCCGGGCGGGCAGTACCAGGGCCCGCCCTGATCGTCGAACCAGTCGGCGTTCAGCAGATAAAGCCGGTCTGTCATTACAAACGCAGGATGACGGTTTCGACGATGGGACGGCGATCCCAGATCTGCTGGCTGGCCTTCTTCAGCACGCGGCTGACGGCCTGTTCGACCACCAGTTCATCGTCCAGCGCCTCGCCCTTCAGCTTGCGCACGGCCTGTTCGGCGCGCTCGGCCAGATCGTCGAGGATGTCGCCCAGCGGACGGTCTTCGTCACCCGGCAGGCCGATGCCGCGCACGTCGATGTCGCTGACGATCTTGCCGCGCTTGTCCATGGCGAAGCTGACGACCAGAACGCCGTTTGAGGCGGCATGCTTGCGCTCGCGCAGGGCCTCGCCCGCCTCCTCGACCAGCATGCCGCCGTCGACGAACAGACGGCCCGAGGGCACTTCGTCGATGATGGCTGCAGGTCCGGGAGCCAGACGCACCATGTCGCCGTTGCGCGGGGTCACGGTTTCCGGAACCTGCATATCCTTGGCCAGGAGGGCGTGCTCCATCAGGTGACGGCGCATGCCGTGGGTCGGCACCGCGATCTGCGGACGGGCCCAGCTGTACATCTGGCGCAGTTCATCCCGGCACGGGTGGCCCGAGACATGGATGCCGGGATGGTCCTTCTCGGTGTAGAGGCGCACGCCCCGGTCTGCCATCTTGTCCTGAAGACGGCCGATGGACAGCTCGTTGCCCGGAATGACCCGCGACGAGAAGATGCAATGGTCGCCCTTGCCCAGCTTGATGAAGGGGTGGGTGCCTTCGGCCACGCGCGAGAGGGCTGCGCGAGCTTCGCCCTGGCTGCCGGTGCAGAGGTAGAGGATCTCGTCCTCGGGCCAGACGCGAGCTTCCTGTTCGGTAAGGAAAGGCTTCACGTCGCTGAGCATGCCGACCGACTTGGCGGCTGCCGTGATGCGGTGCATCGAGCGGCCGGCCAGAGCCACGCGGCGACCGGCGGCTTCGGCGGCGCGGATCACGCTGTCCATGCGCGCCACGTTGGAGGCGAAGCAGCCCACAGCGATGCGGCCCTTCAGTTCCGAGATCAGGGCGGCCATAGCCACCTTCACGCCGCCCTCGGAACCGGCCGAGCCTTCCACGAAGACGTTGGTGCTGTCGCAGACCATGGCCAGCACGCCCTCGTCGCCGAGACGCTTGATAGCCTCGACATCGGTGCGCTCGCCCACGACGGGATCGTCATCGATCTTCCAGTCGCCCGTATGAAGCACCGTGCCCAGGGGGGTCTTGATCGCCAGACCATTGGGTTCGGCGATCGAGTGGGTCAGCGTCACATAGGTCACGTCGAACGGACCCAGGTTCACCTCTCCGCCCAGCGGCACTTCGTTCAGCTCGACCTGATCCAGGATGTTGGCGTCGCGCAGCTTTTCGCGGATCAGATAGGCGGTGAAGGGCGTCGCATACAGGGGCGCCTTGATGCGATCCCAGAGCCAGCCCAGGGCGCCGATGTGGTCTTCGTGCGCGTGCGTCAGCACGATGCCCAGGATGGTCTCGCCTTCCAGGAAGGAGGGATCGGGCACGATCACGTCCACGCCCGGCGTGGAGGGGTCGCCGAAGGTCACGCCGACATCGACGATGATCCATTTGCGGTCGTGCGCCGGCCCGAAGCCATAGGCGTTGAGGTTCATGCCGATCTCGTTCGAGCCGCCCAGCGGCAGGAAAACGAGTTCGTTGGAGTCAGATTTTTTCATATGGCCCTAAAGGTGGGTATTCCGCCGCCAGATTTCGAGTAGGCCGCGGATGGTCAGGTCCGGATCGAACCGGTCGATTGATTCTGTAGAGCCCTCAAAGAGGGAGGCGACGCCGCCGGTGCCGACGACCGTCATGGGCTTGCCCCACTCGGCCTTGATGCGGTCCACCAGGCCCTCGATCAGGGCGATATAGCCCCAGAAGACGCCGGATTGCATGGAGGTGACGGTGTCGCGCCCGATGACGACCTCGGGGCGTTGGATGGCGATGCGCGGCAGCTTGGCCGCCGCTTCGTGAAGGGCTTGCAGCGACAGGTTGATACCGGGGGCGATCAGTCCGCCCTCGAAGGCGCCCTGCCCCCGCTCGGCGCCGCCGGACACCACGTCGAAGGTCGTGGCCGTGCCGCTGTCAATCAGCAGCAGGTCGCCCTCATAGACCTGCAAGGCGCCGATGGCGTTGACCAGACGGTCGGCCCCGGCCTCGCTGGGCTTGGGGATGCGCACCTCGATGCCGAGGTTGACGTTCTCGCCGATCACCAGGGGCTCGACGTGGATATAGCGCCGCGCCAGGTTGCGTAGGTTGAAGATCGACTGCGGCACCACGCTGGAGATGATGCAGCCGTCCAGATCCTTCATGCTGAGGCCCGAGCTGAGCTTGGCGCCGCCCATCTCGAACAACTGATGCAGCCAGACGGCGTATTCGTCGGCCGTGCGCATGGCGTCGGTCGCCGTGCGCCACTGGGCGATCCATTCCGTGCCGTCGTGAACGGCGAACAGGGTGTTGGTGTTGCCTTGCTCGATCGCCAGCAGCATCAGGCGGCCTCTCCGAAAAAGACATCGCCGGCCGAGATGACCCGCAGGCTTCCGTCCGACAGTTTCAGACGCAGCGAACCGTCCGCCTCGACCCCGTCGGCCGTGCCGGTCAGGGTCTCGTTCGTCAGCCGCGCCGTGCAGGGACCGTGCAGACCGGGCGTCCGCGCGATCCAGGCATCGAGAATGGGTTGGAAGCCCAGGGTCGTCCAGCGGTCCAGCCAGACGCCGAAGGTCTCGGCCAGCACCTTCGCCGCCTCATCGACGGTCGGCGCAGAGGCGACGCCATGCGCCAGATGTTCAGCGATGCAGGTGGCGGGTCGTTCGGTGTCGCCCGGCGTCTGGGTCAGGTTCACGCCGATCCCGACCGCCAGCCAAAGGCCGCCTGACGGCGCCGGGCCGGACTCGATGAGAATGCCGGAGGTCTTGCGACCGTCCAGCAGCACGTCATTGGGCCATTTGATCGTGACCAGGGCCGCCGGGACATAGCGGTCCAGCAGGTCCGCCACCGCCAGCGAGGCGGCGAAGGTCAGTTGCGCCGCCTCGGCGGGCGATTTCTGCGTCAGCAACAGCAGCGAGGTGAAGAGATTTCCGCTGTCGCTGCCCCACTGGCGTCCGCGACGGCCACGGCCAGCCGTCTGGCGTCGCGCCGTGATCCACAGCGGTCCGACCTCGCCTGCCTCGGCGCGGCGACGCGCCTCGGCGTTGGTGGAGTCGGTTTCGTCGAGGATCAGAACCGGTGCGTCCAAAGACCCTTACCCGACCCCGACGCCCGAGGCGGCGGCGCGGGTCAGCGGCTCCAGCCAGGTCAGGGCGACGATCACCAGCGGGAAGCAGAAGGCGGCGGCCGCCAAAGCGATCCACTTGGCTTCCAGCGGCGACTTGTCGGTGGCGACCTCGGTTTCCGCGGCGTCGAACCACATCACCTTGATGATGCGCAGATAGTAGAAGCCGGCCACGACCGAGGCGACCAGACCCGCAGCGCCGGCCATCCAGTAGCCCGCATCAGCGGCGGCGCCGAAGACGAAGAACTTGCCCCAGAAGCCCGACATCGGCGGAATGCCGACGGCCGACAGCGATAGGATGGTGAGGGCGACCGCCATCAGCGGGCGATCCCTCTTCAGACCCGCCAGATCGGCGATCTTGCGGATCGGACGGCCGCTGCGGCTCAGCGACAGCAGGACGGCGAAGAAGCCGAACTGGTCGATGACGTACAAAGTCATGAACATCAGCGTGGCCTGAACACCGGCTTCGGTGCCCGCCGCCACGCCCAGCAAGGCGTAGCCGATATTGATGATCGAGGAATAGGCCAGCAGGCGCTGGATGTCCTTCTGCATCAGACCGCCGAACGAACCGACGGCGAAGCTGATCAGCGAGATCAGGATGATGACCTGGGCCCATTGACCGTGGGCCACGCCGAATCCTTCGACCAGGACGCGGGTGATCAGGACCATGGCCGCAATCTTGGGCGCAGTGGCGAACAGGGCCACGACCGGGGTCGGGGCGCCTTCATAGACGTCGGGCGTCCACATGTGGAACGGCGCGGCCGAAACCTTGAACGCCAGACCGCAGATCAGGAAGACCAGGCCGAAGATCAGGCCCGGGCCGGGGTTGGCGGTCGCGAAGGCGGCGATGTCTACGAAGCGCATCGAACCGGCGAAGCCGTAGATCAGGCTGGCGCCGTAAAGCAGCAGGCCCGACGACAGGGCGCCCAGGACGAAATACTTCAGGCCCGCTTCCGAGGCCTTCAGGTTGTCGCGGTGATAGGCGGCCAGCACATAGAGGGCCAGCGAATGCATTTCGATGCCGATGTAGAGCGAGATCAGGTCGCCCGACGAGGCCATCATCGACATGCCGACCGAGGCCAGCACGATCAGGACGGGGTACTCGAACTTGGCGATGCCGTTGCGGTGAATCCAGCCGTCGCCCAGGACGATGGCGACCGCCGCCGACAGGAAGATGGCGACCTTGCCATAGACGGCCAGAGGGTCGGCCACATAGGCGCCGTTGAAGGCCGTGCCCAGCGGGCCGACGGCGGCCAGCACTGAAGCGACAGCCAGCAGCAGGATCGACAGGCCCGAGATCAGGCGCGTCGACTTCTCGCCGGTGAAGGCACCAAGCATGAGCAGCACCAGCCCGCCGACCGCAAGGGTCAGCTCCGGGGCCGAAAGATGAAGGGCGGAAGACAGATCAGTCATTATGCTCTCACCCGCCGATGGCTGCGCGATAGGCGGTCGTCAGGGCCTCAACGGTCGGCCCGGTGTAGTCGAGGACGGCGTTGGGATAGAGACCCAGCCAGATGGTGCCCACGATCAGCGGCACGAAGATCAGCAGCTCGCGCTTGTCGATGTCCGTGATGGTCTTCAGCGCCGGGTTGGTGATCTCGCCGTACATGACGTTGCGGAACAGGGTCAGGGCATAGACCGCCGAGAAGATGACGCCCGAGGCCGCGATCAGGGCCGTCCAGGTCGAGACCTGATAGGCGCCGGTCATCGTCAGCACTTCGCCGATGAAGCCCGAGGTGCCCGGCAGGCCGACGTTGGCCATGGTGAACATCAGGAAGATGGCGGCATACCAGGGCATCCGCGCCGTCAGGCCGCCGTAGAAGGCGATCTCACGCGTATGCATCCGGTCATAGACCACGCCGACGCAGAGGAAGAGCGCGCCCGAGATCAGGCCGTGGCTCAGCATCTGGAAGACCGCACCCTGAACGCCGGTGTCGTTGCCCGCGAAGATGCCCATGGTCACGAAGCCCATGTGGGCGACCGACGAATAGGCGATCAGCTTCTTGATGTCCGTCTGACGGAAGGCGACCAGCGACGTATAGACCACGGCGATCACCGACAGGGTGAAGACCAGGGGCGTGAACATCTGCGACGCCTGCGGGAACATCGGCAGGTTGAACAGGATGAAGCCGTAACCGCCCAGCTTCAGCAGGATGCCGGCCAGGATGACCGACCCCGCCGTGGGCGCCTGAACGTGGGCGTCGGGCAGCCAGGTGTGGACCGGCCACATCGGCATCTTGACCGCGAACGAGGCGAAGAAGGCCAGCCACAGGATCGGCTGAACGGCCGGGTCGAAGGCGTACTGCTTCAGCTCGGGAATGCTGGTGGTGCCCGTCTCATGGGCCATCCACAGCATGGCCAGCAGCATCAGCACCGAACCCAGCAGGGTGTAGAGGAAGAACTTGTACGAGGCGTAGATACGGTTCGCCCCGCCCCAGATGCCGATGATCAGGAACATCGGCACCAGGGTGCCTTCGAAGAAGATGTAGAAGAGGAACAGGTCCAGCGACGTGAAGACGCCGATGACCAGGGTCTCCAGCACCAGGAAGGCGATCATGTATTCGACGACGCGCGTCTCGATCGACTTCCAGCTGGCCACGATGCAGATCGGCATCAGGAAGGCGGTCAGCAGGACGAACAGGATCGAGATCCCGTCCACGCCCAGGTGGTAACCGGCGCCGGCGAACCAGACGTAGTTCTCTACGAACTGATAGGCCGGGTTCGACGGGTCGAACTGGGCGACCAGCAGGACGGACACGGCCAGCACCACGAGCGTGGTGCCGAGCGCGATCCAGCGCGCGGCCGGAGCCGCGGCGTCCTGGCCGCCCTTGTTCATCATGCCGGCCAGAAGCAGCAGGCCGGCGCCGACCAGCGGCAGGAAGGTGACGATGCTCAGAATGTGAGGCACGAGGCTCAGGCTCCCCACGTGAAGATGGCGAAGGCAAGGAACGCAGCCACGCCGATCAGCATCACGAATGCATAGAAGTAGACGAAACCGGACTGGAAGCGCGACAGCCAGCCGCCCGATTTCAGCGAAGCCCAGGCCGCGCCATTGGGGCCGAGACCGTCGATGATCCTCACGTCGCCGATCTTCCAGAAGAAGTCGCCGATCGCCTTGGCGCCCTTCACGAAGACGACGTCATACAGCTCATCGAAGAACCACTTGTTGTAGAGGAAGGTCCACAGCGGGCCCTTGCGCTCGGCCCACTGCTTGGCGACGCCTTCCTTCAGGACATAGATCCAGAAGGCGGCAGCGGTGCCGAGCAAGGTCACGACCAACGGCGACCACTTCACCCAGGTCGGGACGTTGTGGCTCTCGTGCAGGACGTGGTTGTTGCTGCCGACGAAGATGGCGCCGCGCCAGAACTCGGCCTCATGGTGACCGATGAAGTGCGGGGCGAAGATCATGCCCGCGAACACAGCGCCGATCGACAGCACCAGCAACGGCACGACCATGGGCAGCGGGCTTTCATGCGGCGAAAGCGGACCATGGTGATGGTCGTCGTGCGCATGATCGTCGTGAGCGTCATGGCCGTCCAGCGGCTCGGAGTGCGTCTCCAGCTGGGCTTGCGAGGCGTGGTCGTCGGCGGCGTGATGACCGTCGTCCTTCCACTTGGCCGTGCCGTGGAAGGTCATGAAGACCAGGCGCCACGAGTAGTAGGCCGTCAGCAGGGCCGCCGAGATGCCGATGACGAAGGCGAACATGCCCGCGACCGAGTGGCCGCTCGTCGCCGCCGCATAGGCGCTCTCGATGATGGAATCCTTGGAATAGAAGCCGGCGAAGCCGCCGACGCCGGGCAGGCCCAGGCCGGTGATGGCGATGGTGCCGATCATCATGACCGCATAGGTCACAGGCAGCAGCTTCCACAGGCCGCCCATCTTCCGCATGTCCTGCTCGTGGTGCATGCCGTGGATCACCGAACCGGCGCCCAGGAAGAGCAGAGCCTTGAAGAAGGCGTGCGTGAAAAGGTGGAACATGGCGGGCTGATAGGCGCCCACGCCGGCTGCGAAGAACATGTAGCCCAGCTGCGAACAGGTCGAATAGGCGATGACCCGCTTGATGTCGTTCTGCATCATGCCGACGGTCGCGGCGAAGATGGCCGTGATGCCGCCGATGATAGCGATGAACAGGGACGCCGTCGGCGCGTGCTCATAGAGCGGCGACAGCAGGCAGACCATATAGACGCCGGCGGTGACCATGGTGGCCGCGTGGATCAGGGCCGACACAGGCGTTGGGCCTTCCATGGCGTCCGGCAGCCAGGTGTGCAGGAAGAACTGGGCCGACTTGCCCATGGCGCCGATGAACAGCAGCACGCCGGCCAGATCCAGAGCCGACCAGTTGTAGCCCAGGAATTCCCAGCCCGTGCCGACCTTGCCGGCGATCTGCGGGAACAGTTCGGCGAACTGGATCGTGCCGAACATCCAGAAGATGGTCATCATGCCGAGCAGGAAGCCGAAGTCGCCGACGCGGTTGACCACGAAGGCCTTGATGGCCGCAGCCGAGGCCGTGGACTTCTTGTACCAGAAGCCGATCAGCAGATAGGAGGCGAGACCCACGCCTTCCCAGCCGAAGAACATCTGCAGGAAGTCGGCGGCCGTCACCAGCGCCAGCATCATGAAGGTGAACAGCGACAGATAGGCGAAGAAGCGAGGACGGCTGTCGTCCTCGGCCATGTAGCCCCAGGAATAGAGGTGAACCAGCGACGACACCGTCGTCACCACGATCAGCATGGTGGCCGACATGGCGTCCACACGGATCGACCAGTTCGACTGGAAGTCGCCGACGTGGATGAAGGGCGCGATGTGGACGGTGAAGGCTTCCAGCCCGCCCCAGGTCCACTGGCTGAACACGATCCAGGAGATCGCGCACGAGAAGAACAGCAGGCCGGTCGTGACCGACTGCGAGACGATGTTCCCGATCCTGCGACCGAAGAAGCCGGCGATCATCGCCCCCAGAAGGGGGGCGAAGACGCCGAGAGTGACGAGAGTCTGGATAGTCACGGTTCCGATCAGCCCTTCATCACGGAGGCGTCGTCAACCGCGATATCGCCGCGGTTACGGAAGAAGGTCACGAGGATCGCCAGGCCGACGGCGGCTTCTGCCGCAGCGACGGTCAGGACGAACATGGCCATCAGCTGACCCGACACGTCGTTGAGATAGGTCGAGAAGGCGACGAAGTTGATATTCACCGCGAGCAGGATCAGCTCGACCGACATCAGGATGATGATGACGTTCTTGCGGTTCACGAAGATGCCGAACACCCCGATGGTGAACAGCATGGCGGCGACCGCCAGATAGTGCTGGAGCGAGATGTCCATCACAGAAGCTCCTCGGGGGTGACACCCTGGCCGGTGGCGACCGACTTGACCTCGACGGCCTTGGCGCGTTCGCGGTTGGCCTGGGCGGCCAGGTCCTGGCGACGCACGCCGGGGCGATGACGCAGGGTCAGGACGATGGCGCCGATCATGGCGATCAGCAGCACAATGCCCGCAGCCTGGAAGAAATAGACGTAGTCCGTGTAGAGGACGCGGCCGATCGCCTCGACGTTCGACACTTCGGGACCGGACACGGCTGGCGCGAGCGCGGCCTTGGCCGCCCCGCCCTGAACCACGGTGATCGACACCATGATCATCTCGGCCAGCAGGACGCCGGCGACGATCCCCGCCAGCGGCAGGTAGCGGGCGTAGCCTTCGCGGAGGCGGACGAAGTCGACGTCCAGCATCATGACCACGAACAGGAACAGCACCGCGACGGCGCCGACGTAGACGACCACCAGCAGCATGGCCAGGAACTCGGCGCCCAGCAGGACGAAGAGGCCGGCGGCCGAGAAGAAGCTGAGGATCAGCCACAGGACGGAGTGCACGGGATTGCGCGCGGTCACGACCAGAAGGCCCGAAACCACGGCGACCGTCGCCAGAAGATAAAACGCTATGCCTTGCAGCATGGGTGGGACAAAGCCCCCTTCAAAGTCTTGCGCAGCGATCCCATGGCGGAATCGCGGCTCGGTTTAGCGATACGGAGCGTCGAGTTCCAGATTCTTCGCGATCAGCCGTTCCCAGCGGTCGCCATTGTCCAGCAGTCGGGCCTTGTCATAGAGCAGTTCTTCGCGCGTCTCGGTGGCGAACTCGCTGTTCGGTCCCTCGACGATGGCGTCAACCGGGCAGGCCTCCTGGCACAGACCGCAGTAGATGCATTTGACCATGTCGATGTCGTAGCGCGTCGTGCGGCGGCTGCCGTCGGCGCGCGGTTCGGCCTCGATGGTGATGGCCTGGGCGGGGCAGATAGCCTCGCACAACTTGCAGGCGATGCAGCGTTCCTCGCCGTTCGGATAGCGGCGCAGCGCGTGCTCGCCGCGGAAGCGCGGCGACTGCGGGTTGCGCTCGAACGGATAGTTCACCGTCGCCTTCGGCTTCATCATGTACTTCATCGACAGGCCGACGGCGCCGAACACGTCGGTCAGCATCGCGCCCTTGGCCGCCTGAACGATACGGGTCAGCATTACGATTTCACTCCGGCGCAGTCGCGTTGATAGCGCGCGCTTTCCTTGTCGAGGGTCTGGCAAAGGCGCTGGCGCTCGGCGTCCTGCCGCTGCACCTGCTCCATCTTGCGTTCCCACTGATAGACCGAGACCGGGTCGGCCTCATAGGCCGCACAGGCCGACGCCAGAATGGGCGCGGCCAGGGCGATGATCATGACGACGGCCCGTTTCATTCGCCCACCTGCCGCTTGCAATCGTCGCGGTCGAAGCGCGGATCGTCGCGCGACAGACGCTGGCAATAGGCGCGCTTGTCAGCAACCTCGCGACGTTCCCGCTCGACCCGCTCCAGCCGCGCCCCTGCACTCTCAGGCGCAGCCGGGCTCATCGGCTTGAAGGTGCAGGCCGACAGACCGGCGACGAGGGCCAGCGCAAGCAGTGATGTGGCGCGAACGCCCATCACGCACCCACCGCGAAGACACGCCAGGCCGCCACGGCCACCACGGCGATCAGCGACGACGGCAGGAAGATCTTCCAGCCCAGACGCATCAGCTGGTCATAGCGGTAGCGAGGCACGAAGGCTTTCACCAGGGCGATCATGAAGAACCAGAAGACGATCTTGGTCGCCAGGACCAGGAAGTAGAACAGGTTGGCCAGGAAGGTCGGCCAGCTGTCGAGGAAGTCAGTCGGGAAGCCCGGATTCCAGCCGCCGCAGAACAGCAGGCTGATCATGGCGCACATGAAGACGATGTTGGCGTACTCGCCGATCATGAACAGCAGGTAGGGCGTCGACGAATATTCGACCTGATAACCGGCCACCAGCTCCGACTCCGCCTCGGGAAGGTCGAAGGGCGGGCGGTTGGTCTCGGCCAGGGCCGAGATGAAGAAGACAATGGTCATCGGGATCATGACCACGATGGTCGGCAGGGTGTCGAGGCCGCCGCCGAACATGTTCCAGTTCCAGATCCAACCGGTCTGCTGGGTCACGATCTCGGTCAGGTTCATCGTCCCCGCCAGCAGGATGACGTTGATAATGACCAGGCCCATCGAGACCTCATAGGACACCATCTGCGCCGCCGAACGCAGCGAGCCCAGGAATGGATACTTCGAGTTCGAAGCCCAGCCGCCCATGATGATGCCGTAAACGCCCAGCGAACTGATCGCGAGGATGTAGAGCACGCCGACGTTCAGGTCAGAGATCACCCAGCCCGGCGCGAACGGGATCACGGCCCAGGCGATGAAGGCCAGGATGAAGGTGATCAGCGGCGCGGCCAGGAAGACGACCTTGTCGGAACCCGACGGGACGACGATTTCCTTGAGCACGAACTTGAAGAAGTCAGCGAAGGACTGCAGCAGGCCGAAGGGGCCGACCACGTTGGGGCCTTTGCGCATCTGCACGCCGGCCCAGATCTTGCGGTCCGCCAGCAGCAGGAAGGCGAGCGAGATCAGGATCCCGACCGTGACGATCAGGATGCCGCCGATGGTGACGAGGGTCCAGCCGAGGGGGGTGGCCCAGAAGGAGTTCGCAGCGTCCATGATTTACTCCGCCGCCAGGGCGACCGGCGCCGTCCGCTCAGCGGACAGTTGGGCCATCGTTTCGCTGGCGCGCGCGATCGGGTTGGTCAGGTAGGGATCGACGATGGTCGACACGAAGGCGACGTCGCCCAGATCGCCCTTGGCGCCCAGAGCCGCCACGTCGAACGACTGAGCCGGCGCCAGATAGTCGATGCGGCCGAAGGTAGGATGGTCGCCCATCAGCTTGGCGCGCAATTGTTCCAGGGTGTCGAACGGCAACTTCTGGCCGACCCGTTCCGACAGGGCGCGGATGATGGCCCAGTCTTCCTTGGCCTCGCCCTTCGGGAAGACGACGCGTTCCGCCATCTGCACCCGGCCTTCGGTGTTCACGTACAGGCCCGACTTCTCGGTGTAGGCGGCGCCCGGCAGGATGACGTCGGCGCCGTGCGCGCCACGGTCGCCGTGCGAGCCCAGATAGACGCGGAAGGCGTCGGAGGCCGAAGCGTTCACTTCATCGGCGCCCAGCAGGAACAACACGTCCAAAGCGCCCGGCTTCAGCATGCCGGCCACATCCAGACCGCCCTCGGCGGGGACGAAGCCCATGTCCAGGCCGCCGACGCGCGCGGCGGCGGTGTGCAGGACGTTGAAGCCGTTCCAGCCGTCCTTGACCACGCCGACCTTCTTGGCCAGCACGCCCAGGGCGTGCAGCACGGCCGCGCCAGTGTCGCCGACCAGGGCGCCCGCGCCGACGATGATCGCCGGGCGTTCAGCCTTGGTCAGGAAGTCGATCGCCGCCTTGGGCAGCTTGCCGACCGTCTTCGAACCGGCGCCCAGGTAGTTGTAGTCATAGGTCAGGTCGACCTGTTCGCCGACGACGCCGATCTCGGCGGCGCCCTTCAGCCAGACCTTGCGGATACGGGCGTTTAGCAGCGGGGCCTCGGTGCGCGGATTGGCGCCGACGATCAGGATGGCGTCAGCGTTTTCAATGCCTTGCAGGCCAGAGTTAAACAGCCAGCCCTCGCGAGCCCCCTGCCCGATCGCGGCGCCGTCCTGACGGCAGTCGGTGTTGGCCGAGCCCAGGGCGCGGAACAGATCCAGCGTCGCCTTCATCGACTCCGCGTCCTGCAGGTCCCCGGCGATGACGCCTATGCGGTCAGCCGAAGCCGCCTTGATCTTGGCGGCGACAGCGTTCAGGGCCTCATCCCACGAGGCGACGCGCAGCTTGCCGTTCTCACGGACATAGGGCTTGTCCAGGCGCTGACGGGCCAGGCCGTCGACGGCATAGCGGCTCTTGTCCGACAGCCACTCTTCGTTGATGCCCTCATTCACGCGCGGCAGAACGCGCATGACCTCGGCGCCGCGCGCATCGGCGCGGATGTTCGAGCCCAGGGCGTCCATGACGTCGATGGTCTCGGTCTTCTTCAGCTCCCACGGACGATAGTGGTACTGCCAGGGGCGGTGCGTCAGGGCGCCGACCGGGCACAGGTCGTTGACGTTGCCCGACAGTTCGCTGTCGATGTTCTTTTCGAGATAGGTCGTGATCTCGGCGCCTTCGCCGCGCGAGATCATGCCGATGTCCGGCACGCCGGCCACTTCGGTGATGAAGCGAACGCAACGCGTGCACTGGATGCAGCGCGTCATGAACGTCTTGACCGTCGGGCCCATGTTCTTTTCCTCGACCGCGCGCTTGTTCTCGCCATAGCGCGAACCGTCACGGCCATAGCCGACCGCCTGGTCCTGCAGGTCGCACTCGCCGCCCTGGTCGCAGATCGGGCAGTCCAGCGGGTGGTTGATGAGCAGGAACTCCATCACCCCTTCGCGGGCCTTCTTGACCATCGGCGTGTCGGTGAAGATTTCCTGACCTTCAGCGGCCGGCAGGGCGCACGAAGCCTGCGGCTTCGGCGGTCCGGGCTTCACCTCGACCAGGCACATCCGGCAGTTGCCGGCGATGGACAGGCGTTCATGGTAGCAGAAACGCGGGATCTCGTGCCCGGCGCGCTCGGCGACCTGCAGCACGGTCATGCCGGGTTCGAACTCGGTTTCGACGCCGTTGACCTTGGCGATAGGCATTACGATTACTCCGCCGCGATCGCGTGGCCGGCGAAGTTCGCGCGGCGGCTGCGGTAGGTGTTGATGCGGTCTTCGATCTCGTGACGGAAGTGCCGGATCAGGCCCTGAACGGGCCAGGCGGCGGCGTCGCCGAGGGCGCAGATGGTGTGGCCTTCGACCTGACCGGCCACGTCGAGCAGCAGGTCGATCTCCGACGGATCGGCGTCGCCCACGGCCATGCGTTCCAGCACGCGCCACATCCAGCCGGTGCCTTCGCGGCACGGCGTGCACTGGCCGCAGCTCTCATGCTTGAAGAAGTAGCTGATGCGGGCGATGGCCTTAACGATGTCAGTGGACTCGTCCATCACGGTCACGCCAGCCGTACCCAGCGACGAGCGCATCTCGCGCATGGAGTCGAAGTCCATCAGCGCGACTTCAGCCTGTTCGCGCGTGATGACCGGGCAGGATGCGCCGCCGGGGATGATGGCTTTCAGATTGCCCCAACCGCCACGGACGCCGCCGCCGTGATCCTCGATCAACTGACGCAGCGGCATCGACATGGCTTCTTCGACCACACAGGGCGTGTTCACATGCCCCGACAGGGACATCAGCTTGGTGCCGGTGTTGTTCGGACGACCGAAGCTGGCGAACCAGTCGGCGCCGCGACGCAGGATGGTGCCGACCACAGCGATCGATTCCACGTTGTTCACCGTGGTCGGGCAGCCGTACAGGCCCGCGCCGGCCGGGAACGGCGGCTTCAGGCGCGGTTGGCCCTTCTTGCCTTCCAGCGATTCCAGCAGAGCCGTCTCTTCGCCGCAGATATAGGCCCCGGCGCCGTGGTGGATATAGACGTGGAAGTCCCAGCCGTGGACGTTGTTCTCGCCGATCAGCCTGGCCTCATAGGCCTGCTTGACGGCGGCTTCCATGCGCTCGCGCTCCAGCACGTATTCGCCGCGCAGGTAGATGTAGCAGGCGTGGGCCTGCATCGCGAAGGAGGCGATCAGCGCGCCTTCGATCAGCAGTTGCGGATCATGACGCATGATCTCGCGGTCCTTGCAGGTCGCGGGCTCGGATTCGTCGGCGTTGATGACCAGGTAGTGAGGACGATCCTTCACTTCCTTCGGCATGAAGGACCACTTCAGGCCGGTCGAGAAACCGGCGCCGCCGCGTCCGCGCAGGCCCGAGTTCTTGACGTTGGTGATGATCCAGTCGCGGCCAAGGTCCAGCATGTCCTTGGTGGCGTTCCACGCGCCGCGTTGCTTCGCCCCCTCCAGGCCCCAGTCATGGAAGCCGTAGAGGTTGGTGAAGATGCGGTCCTTGTCTTCGAGGATTCCGACCATGAGCCCTTAAAGTCCTTCCGCCATGCGGCGTTTATGGTGGCGGGTGCGCATGAAGATCGAACCGATCACCAGCGCCCAACCCACGGCCAGGACGCCATAGGCGCCCGTCACCGCATCTTCCGTAAGTCCGAACCGGCCTTCACGAGCGAACAGCACCAGTCCGGCCGCCACCACGATCAGCGCCATCCCGCCCCAGCGGAACGGCCAGCCGACGCGACGCAGCTCGGCCCGGTAAGCCGCCCTGCCCTCGTCCGTGTCCAGGTTCGGTCGCGTCATCAGGCCGGCGCCTTCTCAACGACCGGTTGCGAGTTCGGCAGCGACATGATCTTCTGTGCGCGCGAGCCGTCGTACAGCGTCGGATCCTTCAGGACCAGGGCGCCGCCCTCAGGCTCGGAGGTGTGACGACCGACGCGCGAACCCGGCTTCGGCGACTTGCCGGCGGCGAAGTCGTCGATGATCTGGGCCATCGTCTCGGGCGTCAGGTCTTCGTAGTAGTAGTCGTTGATCTGGGCCATCGGCGCGTTGGCGCAGGCGCCCAGGCACTCGACTTCCTGCCAGGTGAAGCGACCGTCGGCGGACAGGACGTCCTTGGGACCGATCTTCTCCTTGCAGACCCGCATCAGCTCATTGGCGCCGCGCAGCATGCAGGGCGTGGTGCCGCAGACCTGGATCAGGGCGGCTTTGCCGACCGGCTCCAGCTGGAACATGGTGTAGAAGGTCGCGACCTCCAGCACCCGGATGAAGGGCATGCCCAGCAGTTCGCCGATGGCGCGGATGGCGGGTTCCGAGACCCAGCCTTCCTGCTTCTGGACCAGCCACAGGATCGGGATCACCGCCGACTGGCGACGGCTTTCAGGGTATTTCTTGATCCACCACTCGGCCTTGGTCTTCGTGTCCTTTGAAAAGGCGAAGGATTCAGGCTGTTCCTTGGCGAGGCGACGAACGCTCATCGGTCCACTTCTCCGAACACCATGTCGAGCGAACCGAGGATGGCCGACACGTCCGCCAGCATGTGGCCCGTGTTCATCCAGTCCATCGCCTGCAGGTGACGGAACCCGGGGGCCGACAGCTTGACGCGGTAGGGTTTGTTGGTGCCGTCCGACACCAGATAGACGCCGAACTCGCCCTTGGGCGCCTCGACGGCCGCATAGACCTCGCCTTCCGGCGTCTTGAAGCCCTCGGTGTAGAGCTTGAAGTGGTGGATCAGCGCTTCCATCGAACGCTTCATCTCACCGCGGCGCGGCGGGGTGATCTTGTTGTTCTCGGTGATGACCGGTTCGCCGGGGCAGTTGCGCAGCTTGTGGATGCACTGTTCCATGATGCGGATCGACTGCTTCATCTCTTCGATGCGGCAGAGGTAGCGGTCCCAGCAGTCGCCGTTCTTGCCGACAGCAATGTCGAACTCGAGGTCGGCGTAGCAGTCGTAGGGCGTAGCCTTGCGCAGATCCCAGGCGATGTCCGAACCGCGCAGCATGACGCCCGAGAAGCCCCAGGCCAGGGCCTGCTCCTTGGACACCACGCCGATGTCGACGTTGCGCTGCTTGAAGATGCGGTTCTCGGTGACCAGGCTCTCGATGTCCGCCAGCTTGGCCGGGAACTCGGCGCACCAGCGGCCAATGTCGTCGATCAGTTCCGGCGTCAGGTCCTGATGGACGCCGCCGGGACGGAAGTAGTTGGCGTGCAGACGGGCCCCGCAAGCGCGCTCGTAGAAGACCATCAGCTTCTCGCGCTCTTCGTGGCCCCACAGCGGCGGGGTCAGGGCGCCCACGTCCATGGCCTGCATGGTCGTGTTCAGCAGGTGGTTCAGGATGCGGCCGATTTCCGAATACAGGACCCGGATCAGCTGGCCCCGGTACGGGACGTCCAGTTCCAGCAGGCGCTCGATGGCCAGGCAGAAGGCGTGCTCCTGGTTCATCGGCGAGACGTAGTCCAGCCGGTCCAGGTAGGGGATGTTCTGAAGGTAGGTCCGGGCCTCCATCAGCTTTTCGGTGCCGCGATGCAGCAGGCCGATATGCGGATCGACGCGGGTCACCAGCTCGCCGTCCAGCTCCAGCACCAGACGCAGCACGCCGTGCGCGGCCGGGTGCTGCGGGCCGAAGTTGATGGTGAACTTGCGATCGTCCATCGCCCGCGCGTGCGGGGTCAGGCCGTCTTCGTAGTCCTCGAACGGGTCGATCGCCCTGGGGGCGGCCGTCGTGGGGGTGTTTTCGCCAACAGCCATTACTTGGCTCCCGCCTTCTCGTCGCCCGGCAGGACCGGAGCGGGGTACTCAGCGCCTTCCCACGGAGAGAGGAAGTCGAAGTTGCGATATTCCTGGGCCAGCTTCACCGGCTCATAGACCACGCGCTTCTGCTCTTCGTCGTAGCGGACCTCGACATAGCCCGTCATCGGGAAGTCCTTGCGCAGCGGATGTCCCTCGAAACCATAGTCCGTCAGGATGCGGCGCATGTCGGGGTGATCCGAGAAGATCATGCCGTACATGTCGAAAGCCTCGCGCTCGAACCAGCCTGCCGACGGGTAGACCGACGTCACGCTGGGGACAGGCTGAACCTCGTCGGTCGAAACCTTGACGCGCACCCGCGCTGCGCGGGTCAGCGACAGCAGGTGATAGACAACCTCGAACCGCTCGGCGCGGTCGGGATAGTCGGCGCCGCAGGCGTCCATAAGCAGCTGGAAGCCGAACTGATCGCGCAGGGCCGTCATGACCTCGACGATATTCTCGCGTGCGGCGATCAGGGTCAGCTCGCCGTAGGCGACGACGGCCTCGACACCGAGAGCGGCCACCATTTCGGTCCCCAGCGGGGTCAGGGCGGATTCGCGCTCCGCGACGCGCACCAGCTCGCTCATCGCTCGATCGTCCCCGTGCGGCGGATCTTCTTCTGCAGTTGCAGGATGCCGTACAGCAGAGCCTCCGCTGTCGGCGGGCAGCCCGGAACATAGACGTCCACCGGCACCACGCGGTCGCAACCGCGCACGACGCTGTAGCTGTAGTGGTAATAGCCGCCGCCGTTGGCGCAGCTGCCCATCGAGATGACGTAGCGCGGGTCCGGCATCTGGTCATAGACCTTGCGCAGGGCCGGAGCCATCTTGTTGGTCAGGGTGCCGGCGACGATCATCAGGTCAGACTGGCGTGGCGAACCGCGCGGCGCGGTGCCGAAGCGTTCCAGGTCGAAACGCGGCATCGACAGGTGGATCATCTCGACAGCGCAGCAGGCCAGGCCGAACGACATCCACATCAGCGAACCCGTGCGGGCCCAGTTGATGACGTCGTCAAGCGAGGTCGTCAGGAAGCCCTGCTCGCCGACTTCGGTGTTCACCGCCTCGAAGAACTTGTCGTGAATCTTGGGGTCGTAGCCTTCCACGGTCGAGCGCGCGGCCGAGCCGGCGGGGACCAGGGGCGACGCCAAGGGCGACGAAGGCGCGATTATTGCCATTCCAGCGCTCCCTTCTTCCATTCGTAGATAAAGCCGACCGTCAGGACGCCGAGGAAGACCATCATCGACCAGAAGGCGAAGACCATGCCGCCGGTCGACAGGTCGAACATCGACACCGCCCACGGGAAGAGGAAGGCCACTTCCAGATCGAAGATGATGAAGAGGATCGACACCAGATAGAACCGGACGTCGAACTTCATGCGTGCGTCATCAAAGGCGTTGAAGCCGCATTCGTAGGCCGACAGCTTCTCAGTGTCGGGATTTTTCGGCGCCAGAGCCCAGGCGGCCAGCATGAAGCCGAGGCCAAGGACGGCGGCGATCGCCAGGAAAACGACGATCGGGAGGTATTCCAGAAGAAATGCGTTCATTCGAGCTGCCTCGCCCGCCGAGGGAGGGGGCGGATTCGGGGCTTCTTAGACCCAACCTCGCCGGGGTTCAAACCCATGTCGGCAAAGGTTTTTTGTTGAGAACGGTTCGCAAGCTTATGCGCGTTTTGCCGCAGGCCCCGACATTGCCAGTCGCACCGCCGATACGCGTAAATGGAGGCTTCCCAATACCGTTGTAATGAAGGTCGCAGCATGAGCCTGGCAGCCCGCTTGCTGAACACCATCGAGCGCGTCGGCAATCGCCTGCCCGACCCCGTATTTCTCTTTCTGTGGCTGATCCTGGGCCTGGTCGTGCTCAGCATGGTCGGCGCCGGTCTGGGGTGGTCCGCCGTCAACCCCGTGACCGGCGACGTGCTGCAGGCGGAGAGCCTGTTGTCGCCCGCCAACCTGGAGCGGCTGTTCATCGGCATGCCGCGCACCCTGGCCGATTTCCCGCCGCTGGGGATCGTGATCACAATTATTTACGGCGCCTCGGTCGCCGAGCGGACCGGCATGTTCTCGACCGCCATTCGCGGCGCCCTGCTGAACGCGCCGCGATTCATCCTGACGCCCATCGTGGTGGTGACAGGCATGGTGTCGCACCATGCCTCCGACGCCTCCTATGTGGTCGTCATTCCGCTGGCCGCTGTCATCTTCGCCGCCGCAGGCCGCCACCCGCTGGCCGGTCTGGCCGCAGGTTTCGCCGCCGTCTCGGGCGGCTATGCAGGCAACCTCTTCCCCGGCGCCAGCGACGCGCTGATTCTGGGCATCACAGAACCCGCCGCCCACCTGATCGATCCGTCCTACGCCGTCAGCATCGCCGGCAACTGGTTCTTCATCGTCGGCGTCGTCTTTGTCTTCACCCCAATCGTCTGGTTCCTGACCGACCGGGTGATCGAGCCGCGCCTCGGCCCCTGGGTTCCCAGCTCCGCCGCTCCCGCCACCACTGAAGAGAAGCAGCCCCTGTCCGGCATGGAGAAGCGCGGGCTCGTCTTCGCCGGCCTGACCATCCTGTCGATGATTGCGCTGTGGACCCTCATCACCCTCCTGCCGGGATCGCCCTTCGTTGACGCCGACGCCGAGCCGGCCCAGCGCTTCAACCCCCTGTATCGTTCGCTGGTCGCCTTCTTCGCACTGACCTTCTTCGGCGCAGGCGCAGCCTTCGGCGTCGGCTCCGGCTCGATCAGGAGCCACCACGATCTGGTGCGGATGATGCGCGAGGGGATCAGCCAGCTGGCCCCCTATGTCGTCCTGGCCTTCTTCGCCGCCCACTTCGTTGCCATGTTCAACTGGTCGGGTCTCGGCCCCATCCTGGCCGTCAACGCCGCCGGCTCCCTGCGCGAACTGGCCCTGCCCACGCCCCTGCTGCTGATCATCGTGGTGCTGGTGTCCTGTATCTTCGACCTGTTCATCGGCTCGGCCTCGGCCAAGTGGTCAGCCCTGGCCCCCATCGTCGTGCCCATGTTCATGTTGCTGGGGATCAGCCCCGAGATGACGACCGCCGCCTATCGCATGGGCGACAGCGTCACCAACATCGCCACGCCGCTGATGAGCTACTTCCCGCTGATCCTGACCTTCGCCCAGCGCTGGGACCCTCGCTTCGGCCTTGGATCTCTGATGGCCACCATGCTGCCCTACGCCGGAGCCTTCCTGGTCGCCGGCCTGATCATGGTGGCGGCCTGGGTGGCGTTGGATCTGCCGCTGGGGCCGGGCGTGGGCGTTCACTATACCCCGCCGCCGCCCGCCACCGCCTCGCACCTGCCGGTGGACGGCGGAATAGCAGGCCCCGTCGCCCCGCCACAGGCCGCCGCCGCTGCCAAGTAACGGAGCCCGCGCTATCTTTTCACTTATCCACAGTCGGGCCGCTTGACAGTAACGGGCCTCCCCGCCTAAACGACGCCCCTCGCCGGGACGCATTGCTTCCCGGCGGGAAACGCGGGTGTAGCTCAGTTGGTTAGAGTGCCGGCCTGTCACGCCGGAGGTCGCGGGTTCGAGTCCCGTCACTCGCGCCATTCTCTTAAAGAACAAGAGAATGGCGCGCCCCCGCCCTCCCCTTACATAGTATAATACTGGCATAGCGTTTGCGCCGACTGTTGGAGCGCGCAAGATGCATGTCGATGCTGGCCGCGTCATTCTGGTTGTCCAAAGACACAGCGGTCCCCCTGGATAGCATCAGCGGATTCGCATTTTCCCTGATCGCGAGCGTGCCGCCCGAACCCCGCCGCTACGGGTGCCGCGCCAAGGCCGCGGGGAAAGACGCCCCGCCGCCTTCCCGGAAGCCTCAATGGCCGCCAGAACAGTCCAGCAGACTCGACGTGGCGACATGTCACTCAGACTCCCGAAGCAACGCCACGGGCAGCAGCTAGTCAGCGTCGAAGCCGTGCATTACTATGAGGGAACAGTTGAAAGGGTCGCTGCTCATGCCCCGAAGGGCAGATGGCTGGGGAACTAGGACTCGAACCTAGAATGACGGTACCAAAAACCGTAGTGTTACCATTACACCATTCCCCAGCAGGACCAGTGCGCCCCGCAGTTCGTTGCTGCGAGGAGCGGTGAGATACGCCAAGGCTTTCTGGGATGCAACACCTGAAAACAGAAGAATTTTCATTGGGCCGCGACTTTTTTGAAAGCGGCAATTTCCCCGCTTGCGAGGTCCGGAACCCGTGGCTATAAGCCCCCTCCTCGGCGCAACGACGGCCTCTGGCCTGCGTCGAGACGAAATGTCGGAGTGTGGCTCAGTCTGGTAGAGCACTGCGTTCGGGACGCAGGGGTCGGAGGTTCGAATCCTCTCACTCCGACCATTTTTCTTAAATCGCTGGATGATTTCCCCATCATGGGGCCGTGCATTCGCGCGCCCGAGCATTAAGCTCTGCGGCATGATCAAACTGCTTTCCCCAACCGAAGTCGTCGCCTTCTGGATCGAGGCCGGTCCTCAGAAATGGTTCGCCAAGGACGCCGCTTTCGACGCGGCCTTCACCGAGCGGTGCCGCGATACCCATTTCGCCGCCGCCCGCCGCGAACTGGACCACTGGACCGACACGCCCGACGGCGCACTGGCCCTGATCATCCTGCTGGACCAGTTGCCGCGAAACGCCTTCCGCGACACGGCGCATATGTTCGCCACCGATTCACTGGCCCTGATGTTCGCCAAGGCGGCGATCGCGCAGGGTCATGACCGCAAGGTGGCCGCCGACCTGCGCCCCTTCGTTCTGATGCCGCTGATGCACTCGGAATCGCTCGCGGATCAGGAAAGGCTTCTGACCCTGCTGACCGAATCTGAATCGCCAGAGACATTCAAATTCGCCGTCATCCACCGCGACATCATCGCCCGCTTTGGCCGCTTCCCTCATCGAAACGCCAGTCTGGGACGCGAGACGACGGAGGAAGAAGCCGCCTTCCTGAGCGGAGACGGCTTCAAGGGCTGAGCGGCAAGCTCCCGATCGCCAACCCCAGAACCGACAGATTGATTGTACGCCCGTCAGACCCCTCTGACGGGCGTACCCATTTGTGATCATTCCGCCCACAGGTCTGGCCCGTTCGAGCCGTTGCAACGCGTGCATTTCATGCACAATGCGAATCATGACCGCCGCCCTCGCCCTCGCCGATCTTGAAACCCGCAGCGGGGCGGCTCCGGCTGATCACCCCGAATGGCAGTATCTCAACCTGCTGCGCGACATTCTCGACAACGGCGTGCGGCGCGACGACCGCACCGGCACCGGCACGCTCGGCGTCTTCGGCCGTCAGATCCGCTTTGACCTGTCGAAGGGTTTCCCCCTTCTGACCACCAAGAAGCTGCACACGCGGTCGATCTTCATCGAGTTGCTGTGGTTCCTGCGCGGCGAGACCAATATCGGCTGGCTTCAGGAGAACGGCGTCGGCATCTGGGACGAATGGGCGGACGCCAACGGCGACCTGGGCCCCGTCTATGGCAAGCAGTGGCGCTCCTGGGCCGCGCCAAACGGCCAGAGCATCGACCAGATCCAGAAGCTGATCCACGGCCTGAAGACCAACCCCAACAGCCGCCGCCATATCGTCAGCGCCTGGAACCCGGCCGACGTGGACGACATGGCCCTGCCGCCCTGCCACTGCCTGTTCCAGTTCTTCGTGGCCGACGGAAAGCTGAGCTGCCAGCTGTATCAGCGCTCTGCCGACGTCTTCCTCGGCGTGCCGTTCAACATCGCCTCCTACGCCCTGCTGACCCTGATGCTGGCCCAGGTGCTGGGGCTGGAGCCCGGCGACTTCGTCCACACCTTCGGCGACGCCCACCTCTATCTGAACCATCTGGAGCAGGCCGAGCTGCAACTGACCCGCCAGCCCCTGCCCCTGCCCACCCTGACCGTCGCCCCGAAATCCGATCTGTTCGCCTATGAGCTGTCGGACTTCGTGCTGAGCGACTACGCGCCCTGGCCGCACATCAAGGCCGCCGTCGCGGTCTGAGCCTCATGAAGATCGCTGACCTCAAGGCGGACGTCCTCCGCATCTCCGACATCTATGCGCGCGAACATTCCATCGACCGCGACCGCGCCGGAAATGGGGATTGGGCCCTGCTGAAGTTGCAGGAAGAACTCGGCGAAATGACCAAGGAGCACCTGAACCTTTCAGGTCGCGCGCGCGGCAAGCCCGACGCCGAGGCCCTGGCTGACGAAGCCGCCGATGTCCTGGGGATGCTGCTCATCTACTGTGAGCGTGCCGGGATCGACATCGAGGCCGCGATGCAGCGCAAATGGCTGAAGTGGCTGGAAACATCATAAACCGTCGTTACGTCGTCTAGCGGATTTTCGGAATTCGGCGCAACCTCCCCTGATCCGCGTCAATGCGGGCATGGAACGGGAGGGTTGTCATGTTGAAGAAGTTTGCGGCCGAACTGGTCGGGACGATGGTGCTGGTGCTGTTCGGGTGCGGGGCCGCCGTGCTGGGCGGGTTCGACCATGTGGGGCAGTTGGGCATCGCCCTGGCCTTTGGCTTCGCCATCATCGCCATGGCCTATGGCATCGGCCCGGTGTCGGGCTGTCACGTCAATCCTGCGGTCAGCCTGGGCGCCTTCGTCGCCGGGCGGATGAGCGCCAGGGACATGCTGATCTACTGGGCGGCCCAGTTCATCGGCGCCATCGTCGGGGCAGCCATCCTCGGCATGATCGCCAAGACCGGTTTCGCCAGCCTGGGCCAGAACGGCTTCGACGCCGGATCGCCGGGCGGATACGGCCTGCACGCCGCCCTGAGCTTCGAGATCGTGGCCACCGCCATCTTCATCATCGCCATTCTGGGCGTGACGGGGGCCAAGGGGCACGGCGCCTTCGCCGGCGTCGCCATCGGCATCACCCTGGCGGTCATCCACATCGTCGGCATTCAGGTGACCGGCGTGTCGGTCAATCCAGCCCGCAGCTTCGGCCCGGCCCTGCTGGTCGGCGGCCAGGCCCTGAGCCAGGTCTGGGTCTTCTTCGTCGCCCCGGCCATCGGCGCCGTGATCGGCGCGGCCTTCTTCCGCTTGAAACTGCTGGAGCCAGAGGCCTAAGTCCGATTCCGGGGGCGGCGTTCAGCCGTCCCCGCCTTTCGGAGTTCGCCAGTGTCTGTTCCCAAGATCGCCCTCGTCGTCGCCCGCGCCCGCAACGGTGTCATCGGCCACAAAGGCGACCTGCCGTGGCGGCTGCGGTCCGACCTGCAACGCTTCAAGGCCGTCACCGTCGGCAAGCCCTGCATCATGGGCCGCAAGACCTGGGAGAGCCTGCCGCTCAAGCCCCTGCCGGGCCGTCTGAACATCGTCCTGACCAAGGACGGCTCCTATGAGACCGAAGGCATGTCCAAGGGCGCCCTGGTCTGCTCGAACCTGGGCGAGGCCCTGTCCATCGCGCGCGAGACGGCGGAAGAGGACGGCGTGGACGAGGTCTGCATCATCGGCGGCACCGCTCTGTTCGAGATGGCTCTGCCCCGCGCCCAGCGCCTCTACATCACCGAGGTCGACGCCGAGCCCGAGGGCGACGCCCATTTCCCGACCTTCGACGAAACCGCCTTCGTCGAGATAGCCTCCGAGCCCCATCCGGCTGGAGACAAGGATGACCACGCCTTCACCTTCCGCACCCTCGATCGCCGCTGAACCGGAGACACGACCATGATCGTCGCCACCACCAATGACCTGACCGGCCACCGCATCGTCCGCCATATCGGCATGGTGCGCGGCGTCACCGTGCGCTCGCGCAACGCCATTTCCGACGCCATCGGCGGGGTCCAGTCGATGCTGGGCGGTCGCGTAGGCGTCTACGTCAAACTGGCGGAGACGGCGCGGCAGGAGGCCTACGACGATCTCGTCGCCCATGCGCGCGACATGGGCGCCAACGCCGTCCTGGCCATGCGCTACGACGCCAACGAGATCATGCCCGGCGTGACCGAAGTCCTGGCCTATGGCACCGCCGTCGTGGTTGAGCCGGCCTAGAGACCGAGGCTCTCGGCCACCCGCGCCGCCACCGCCGCGAAGCGCTGTGCCGCCTCGCCGTCCGGTTCGGCCGAGACCAGCGGCTGCCCGGCGTCGCCCGCTTGGCGCAGGGCGGCGTCCAGCGGTAAGTCGCTAAGGAATGCCACGCCCAGCCGGGCGGCTTCGGCCTCGGCCCCGCCGCGCCCGAAGACGTCGCCGCTCATGTTCTCGATCAGGCCCAGGGTCGGCACATTGACGCGCTGGAACAGGGTGTGGGCCCGGCGCGCATCGGCCAGCGCCACCTCCTGCGGGGTCGAGACGATGACCGCCCCGTCCAGCGGCGTTTTCTGGATCAGGGTCAGTTGCACGTCGCCGGTGCCGGGCGGCAGGTCCACCACCAGCACGTCCAGCGGCGCGTCTTCCGTGCCCCAGCGCGTCTGGGTCAGCATCTGGGTGATGGCCTGCGACGCCATCGGCCCGCGCCAGATCATGGCGTCGTCAGCCTTGGTCAACAGGCCGACCGACATCGCCTTCAGCCCATGGGCGAAATGGGGAACAATGGCCCCGTCCACATAGTCCGGCTGGCCGGACAGCCCCAGCATGGTCGGCAGCGACGGCCCATAGACGTCGGCGTCCAGTATCCCGACCGACAGGCCACGTGCCGCTAGAGCCGCCGCCAGATTGACCGCCACCGTCGACTTACCGACCCCGCCCTTGCCGCTGGCCACAGCCAGAACCCGCTTCACATGGGCCGGACGCTCGGTCGGCACCGGCGCCTTGGCCCGCCCTTGATCGGTCGCGGCCTTCGACAGGCCCGCCGTGCGACGGGGAGCCGCAGCCGCCACGGCCTCGGCGGTCAGCACGACCGAGACCCGCGCCATGCCCGGCATGGCCTTCAGCGCCGCCTCGGCCGCGTCGCGCACGGGGGCGTAGATGGCCGTCTCGCCCGCCGGAACCTCCATGACGAAGCCCGCCCGGTCCTCGGTCACCGTCAGCCCCTGAACCAGACCGGCGGCGACCAGCCCCTGTCCCGATTTCGGGTCCACAACGGCGTCTAGGGCGGCGATTACAGCGGTGCGGTCGATCAAGGTTCTGCTCCTTGGCCCTTGCCGGGCCGGTCGCGGGCGTTCTATCGCCCTCTGGTCCTGTCCGCGAGCCTGTTCCTTTGACCAAAACGCCCCGCCTCACCCTGATCGCCGGCCCCACCGCCTCGGGCAAGTCGCGTCTGGCGCTGGAAATGGCCGAACGGACCGGCGCCGTCATCGTCAACGCCGACAGCCAGCAGCTCTACGCCGACCTGCGCATCCTCACCGCCCGCCCGTCGATCGAGGACGAAGCCCGCGCCGAGCACCGCCTCTATGGCGTCGCTGACGCGGCCGAATCCTGGTCGGTCGGCCGCTGGACCCGCGCCGTCATGCCCCTGCTGGACGAACTGGCGGCGCAGGACCGGCCCGTCCTTCTTGTCGGCGGCACCGGCCTCTATTTCAACGCCCTGACGCGCGGCCTTGCCGACATCCCTGCCGTGCCTGACGAAGTCCGCGACGCGGTCCAGGCCGATTATGACACTGAGGGTGAGACCACGTTCCGTCGTCGCCTGGCCGAGGTCGATCCGACCGCCGCCGCCGCCATCACGCCCGGCGACCGCCAACGCCTGATCCGCGCCCTTAGCGTGTCCAGCCACACAGGCCGCAGCCTCACAGACTGGATCGCCGACACGCGCCCCCTTCTGGCGCCCGGCGGTTGGACCAGCCTGGTGCTGGAGCCGGAGCGCGCCAATCTCTACGCCTCATGCGATCTGAGGGTCGGCCAGATGATCGAACAGGGCGCACTGGACGAAGCGAAGGCTCTGGCAGACCGCCATCTCGATCCTGACCTGCCCGCCATGAAGGCGGTCGGCGTGCGCGAACTGATCGCCCATCTGGCCGGCCAGACCTCGATGGAACAGGCCGTAGCGCAGACTCGGCAGGCCACACGCAACTACGCCAAGCGGCAACTGACCTGGTTCCGCAACCAGACGCCGGACTGGCCGCGCGCCTAGGTCAGACGCGACGGGTCCAGGATCACGTGCCGGATGCGCGTCCGGTCATGCGTATAGGTGACATGGACCAGCCCGTCCGACGCCTGAACCACCGCGGGATAGGCGTAGCCGTGCGGCAGGGCTTCGCTCTCCAGCGTCAGCACGTTTCGCCATGACAGGCCGTCTGCCGACAGACCGACATTGAGTGGATAGCGCGGCCCCCGCCCCGGTCGGGCAGGTTCATGACCGGCATGATTGTAGATCATCAGGTGGCGCCCATCCGACAGCGTCGACGCATCCGTGCCCGAGTTGGGATTGGGCAGGTCCACAGCGCCGATGGGGCTCCATGTCCGCCCGCCGTCGTGCGACCAGCTTGACGCCAACGCCCCCTGACGCGCCCGCGCCACGGCCTGAAGCGCGCCGTTCGGATGAACCAGGACGCTGGGCTGGATGGCGTCGATATTCAGCGGCGAGCCGACCGGATCGGTCAGGGTCCAGTGACGCCCTTGATCCGTGCTGATCTCGAAATGCAGCCGCCAGTTCGCGCCTGCCGCCGACCCCATGCCTTCGCCCGCCTCGGTGCTGGACGGCGAAAGCCACGTCCCATCGGCCAGAACGACCGGCTTGTTCTTGATCGGCCCCAGAATCCCATCGGGCAGACGACGCGGCGCCGACCAGGTGCGACCACCGTCCGGCGAGGTCATGACCATGCCCCACCAATTAAAGGGATCCGGCCCGACCTTGTAAAACAGGATCAGATCGCCCTGCGGCGGTTGAAACAGCACGGGGTTCCAGGTCGGGTGACGCGATCCGTCGGGCTGAACGCCGTCGGCCAGCTGCACCCCCTCGGTCCAGGCGCCGTTCTCGAACCGGGCGAACCATATGCAGACGTCCGGGTGCTTCTCATGCGTGCCGCCGAACCAGGCGGCGGCCATGACGCCTCCCTTGGTCTCCACGATGGTTGAGGCATGGCACTGCGGATAGGGCGCCTGATCGTAGATGAAGCCGGAGCGGACAACGGCGCTCGAACCGTCTTCGTCTCTAGCCGCCGCAGCGCCCGCCGTGGCTGCGAAACCGCCCCCGAGACCTGCGCCCAGTCCCAGCCCGAGGCCCAATCCCAGTCGTCTGCGCGTGACCTCGACCATTCTGCACCCTCATTCTTATGGGCGGAATGCTTGCGGCCGTGTCTACCGGTGTCAATCGCCTTGGCCAGTGACAAATCAGCCGAAAATCCCGGGCGCGCGCGACCTTCCCCTTGGATGATCCACCGAGAAGACCTATATTGGATTTGTCCGGGTTCGCCCGGACTATGGCGATAAACGCGCTTGTAATAAGCGGACCGGACCCGGGTGCGATTCCCGGCGGCTCCACCAAATCTCTCACCGCGTTATCGGCGGGAGCTGCGGGGCCGACTAGCATCGACGGACGTGTAAAGAAGATGCTTTTGCCCGTCTTGGCCCACCGTATCGGGCCATTTTATAACTGCGAACGATAACTTCGCTGGAGAAGTCCGCCTCGCCGCGTAATGCGGTTCGGTTGATTTCGAACACTTAAGTCCTGGGGGTTCAGATCCTCAGGCGGGGCCCGGAGGGCGCCTGGCAACAGAAGCCCTCCACTTTCCTCACATCGGTCTCTTCCGTCACTCGCCTGTCGCGGGTAACAGTCGCGCGTCCCCAGTTTCGAGGCCCCGATGACGGATCAAACTCCCCCGGTCGATGAGATGTTCTACGAGCAACTCGCCCAGGACGCCCTGCGCGGCGTGATCCGCTCTGCGCTGGAACGCGCGGCCGAGCCCGCGGGCATTCCCGGCGCGCACCATTTCTACATCACGTTCAAGACACGGGCGCCCGGCGTCTCGGTGCCGCCGGACGTGCTGGCCAAGTATCCCGACGAAATGACCATCGTCCTGCAGCATCAGTACTGGGACCTCGACGTCCAGCACGACCGCTTCTCGATCATGCTGAAGTTCGGCGGCATGCCCAAGGTCCTGGCCATGCCCTATTCGGCGGTGACCCGCTTCTACGACCCCAGCGTCCAGTTCCTGCTGCAGTTCGAAGAGCCCGAGATCGTCGAGGCGGAGATCGCCCCTCTGTCGCCCCCGGCCCGCGACCCGAACGCCGCCCCGCCCCCCTCGGGCGACGACGACGGTCCCAAGGTGGTCTCTCTGGACCAGTTCCGGAAGAAGTAGGCCGCCCACAACGGACGAATCGCTCTTCCGCTAGGGTGTGGAAAGCGGACCAAGCTGGTTTATGCAGCCCGGATTTCTCCGACGTGCAAAAAAGGCGTGACCGCCGCCATCGCACGCTGGACGTATTCGGCCTTCTCGCCGACGGGCGCGACGTAACGGATAGCTTCTTCCGCGTCACGCTGAGTCGCCAAGCGCGCAATCATCCAAGCGGCCAGGTATTGCGAGGCAAGGCAGCCACCGGCGGTTGCGACATTGCCGTGCGCGGCGAAGGGCGCATCCACGACATTGACGCCCGCCTCGATGACCCAAGGCTTGGTCGTCAGATCGGTGCAAGCGGGCAGGTCGCCGATCAGCCCCAGCTTGGCCAGTAGAAGCGTGCCTGAGCACTGAGCGCCGATCAGCTGACGCGTCGGGTCCAGCGGCAGGTGCGACAGGAAGGTGGGATCGGCGGCGTAGTCGCGGGTCTTGATCCCGCTGCCAATCAGCACCGCGTCAGCGTCGGCCAAGAACTCCAGCGGCTTCTGGCGCTGGATCGTTACCCCAGCCATTGAAGTAACTTCCTGCGTGGGACACGTGATGTGGGCCGCCCAGCCCTGTGACTTCATCCTGTTCAAGATGCCTGCTGCGATGAAGGAATCCAGCTCGCTGAATCCGTCAAAGGTCAGGATGGCTATTTGCATGACTGGCTCGGGGCGGGGAGATGAGGAGGAAGACGGCACGTTCGCCGAGTTACAATCCCGACTCAAGACCGGACATCTGAATGTCCGCAACGGGTCGATTTTTGGTTCTGCTCTTAAGCCGCCGGTCGAAAGCGACCCCGCCCTCACCGCCTCGGAAACACCCGGATCGTGATCCGCTCGCGTTCGCCCTCGTTCCGCTCGACCAGCAGGCGCGCGACCTGGCTGTCGTCGTGGAACAGATAGCCCTTGATGGCGTCCAGCAGGGCCTTGGCCAGGTTGTCCAGGTCCATCCACGGGGCGTCTCCGACGTGCTCCATGCGGATCTCTACGACATAGTCGCCCCAGGCCGGGCGTGACGTCCACTCCTTGCGGAAGAACTCATAGGCCAGCGGCTTGTAGTATTTGGCCTGAGTGGTCAGGCCATCGATGGTGATCTCGACCACATCGCCCACCTCGCGTCCGCGCACCTTGCCTGTCCCGATCCAGCCTTCCACGCGCGCTTTGCTCCGTTCGCCAATGGTCGGGCCGCCTTGCCCCGCCGCGTCTGCGTGCTACACCGCCCGGCATCTTCCCGCCACGTCTGAGAACGAGCCTGCGATGACCAGCTTCCGCACAGAAACCGACACCTTCGGCCCCATCGAGGTCGCCTCGGACCGCTACTGGGGCGCGCAGGCCCAGCGCTCGCTCGGCAACTTCAAGATCGGCTGGGAAAAGATGCCCCTGCCGGTCGTTCGCGCCCTGGGCATCGTCAAGCGCGCCGCCGCCGAGACCAACCGCGACCTCGGCAAGCTGGACGCCAAGCTGGCCGACGCCATCATCGCCGCCGCCAATGAGGTGATAGAGGGCAAGCTGAACGACCACTTCCCGCTGGTCGTCTGGCAGACGGGGTCGGGCACCCAGTCGAACATGAACGCCAACGAGGTCATCTCGAACCGCGCCATCGAGATGCTGGGCGGCGAGATGGGCTCCAAGAAGCCGGTCCACCCCAACGACCACGTCAATATGAGCCAGTCGTCGAACGACACCTATCCGACGGCCATGCACGTCGCCTGCGCCGAGCAGGTGGTCAACGATCTGCTGCCCGCGCTGAAGCACCTGCACGCCGCCCTGGACGCCAAGTCCAAGGCCTGGGCCCACATCATCAAGATCGGCCGCACCCACACCCAGGACGCCACGCCCCTGACCCTGGGTCAGGAGTTCGGCGGCTACGCGCAACAGGTGGCCAACGGCATCGAGCGCATCGAGCAGACCCTGCCCAAGCTGATGGAACTGGCCCAGGGCGGCACCGCCGTCGGCACCGGCCTGAACGCCCCGGTCGGCTTTGCTGAAAAGGTCGCCGAGCAGATCGCCGGCATCACCGGCCTGCCCTTCACCACGGCGCCGAACAAGTTCGAGGCCCTGGCCGCCCACGACGCCATGGTCTTCAGCCATGGCGCGATCAACACGGTCGCCGCCTCGCTGTTCAAGATCGCCAACGACATCCGCTTCCTGGGTTCCGGCCCGCGTTCGGGTCTGGGCGAACTGGCCTTGCCCGAGAATGAGCCGGGCTCGTCGATCATGCCGGGCAAGGTCAACCCGACCCAGTGCGAAGCCCTGACCCAGGTCTGCGCCCAGGTGTTCGGCAACAACGCCGCCCTGTCGTTCGCCGGCTCGCAAGGCCACTTCGAGCTGAACGTCTACAACCCGGTCATGGCCTACAACTTCCTGCAGTCGGTCCGTCTGGTCGCCGACGCGGCCATCAGCTTCACCGACAACTGCGTCGTCGGCATCGAAGCGCGCGAGGACAACATCGAGCGCGGCCTGAACAACTCGCTGATGCTGGTCACGGCCCTGAACGGCAAGCTCGGCTACGACACCTGCGCCAAGATCGCCAAGACCGCGCACAAGAACGGCACCACCCTGCGCCAGGAAACCGTCGGCGGCGGCTACCTGACCGACGCCGAGTTCGACGAAGCCGTCCGCCCCGAGAAGATGATCTCGCCGGGCTGAGGCGCTTCGACAGACTGGCCAAGGACGGCGGCGAGAGCGATCTCGCCGCCGTTTCTCTTTGGATTATCGGCTGCGGATCATAGGCCCACCGGCGCCATCGCGCCCCGCCATGCGTGATCCAGGGGACGCCCCTGATATGGCGAAAGGCCCCGCCTGTAACAGCGGGGCCCCGGTGAAGTCGCTTTAAGGAAGGCTAGTGCTTCTCGGTCCAGCGCGCCTTGGCTTCATCCTTGGTCAGGTTCAGGTGAACGTGCTCGTCCACATGATCGACCCAGCTGACCGGGATCATGTGGTGCTTCAGGCCTGCGCCCATGTCGAACTTGGCCAGTTCGATCTGATCACCCATCACGTGGTCCACCCGACCGACGTGGCCGCCGTCCGACCCCACGACTTCGAGATGTTCCTTGATCATCGAGGCGTTTATCATCCTGGTCTCCATTGCTGATTGCGGATGATGGGGAAACGACCCACCCGCTTTCGGGTTCATCACAATGTCGACCAAGGAAGTTCACGATGTCGCTGACTAGACGCCAGTTCCTTCAGACCTGATGGGCGAGGTCGTCAATCTGAACAAGGCGAGGAAGGCTCGAGAAAGGGCTGAGGCCAAACGCGCCGCCGACGCCAATCGCCTCGCCTTCGGCCGCACCAAGACCGAGCGCCTGACCACGCAAAAGGAACGCGACCGCGAAGCCCAGAAGCTGGACGGTCACAAGCTGGACGAGCCTGAAAACTAGGCCGCCGCCGACCGTTTCGGCGCGCGGATCAGGAACAATTGTCCCGCCAGCACAAGACCCAACCCTAGGAAGGCGACCAGGCCGAACCTCGCCCCCTCGAACAGCACCGACACCAGCATGGCGATCGGCGGCGTCAGGGCCGAGATATAGCTGGCCAGGGCATAGCCCCGCATACGGGCAATGGTGAAATACAGGCCAAACGCAATCACCGAGCCGAACAGCGACAGATACAAGAGCGAGATGACATAGGCCGGGCTCCACGCCACCGACCAGGACACGCCGGTCACAAGGCCATAGAGCGCCAGCGCGGCCGTGCCATAGGCCATGGCCCAGGCCGTGCCGGGCAGGACCTGAGCCCCCGCCTCCTGCCCCTTCCAGGCGAACCAGTTGCCGAACGCCGAGGCCACCACCGCGATCACGGCGAAGCTCACGCCCTCGACCGCGTGCAGGCCCAGCCCCGCGCCCATGACCTCGCCGCCCGACAGGACCGCCACCCCGATCACCCCCATGCCAGCGCCCAGCCAGGCCGCCGAAGCCGCCTTCTGCTTCGATGCAACGCGGAACAGGATCAGGTTCAGGAAGGCCAGGGCCGCAAAGATCACCGCGACCACGGCCGAGGCGATCTTCTCCTCGGAGGCATAGACGAAGGCGTAGCTGATCGAAAACGAGAACAGCCCCTGCCCCATGGCCATCAGATGCTGCGGCCGGTTCATGGCCAGCCGCCCGCCCGTCGCCTTGACCACCAGAGCCAGCACCGCCGCCGCGATGGCGAAACGCATCACCACCGACACCACCGGATCGACCGCGCCCAGTTGGAAGGTGATGGCGTACCAGGTCGTGCCCCAGATCAGGGCGCAGACGCCGATACCGCCGATCGCCAGCGTGGCCGGGGACATCAGTGGCTTCACGGGTTCGGTCACGGATAGGGCCTCAGGGCGACTCAGTGGAAACGAAAGCGGAACCTCCGTTAACACCGGATCGCGAGCGCCGCGTCTCACGTCTTGCAGCCTTATGTGACGCTGGCGCGTTCTGCTAAGCTCGCCTTCTTACAGGATTCCTCCTCATGCGCTTCCTTCCGCTGATCGCCCCGCTCGCCCTTGTGGTCGCCGCCTGTTCCAGCGTCGCCGCGCCAGAGACCGGCAGCACGTCAATCGACGTCACCGCCGCCTATCGCGAACGCATCATGCTGCCGCCGGGCCATGTGCTGACGGTCAAGGTCGAAGACGTCAGCCTGATGGACGCCCCCGCCCGCGTTCTGGCGGAAACCAGCAAGCCGCTGGAAGGCCGAGGCCCGCCCTACGCCGTCATCCTGTCCGTGCCGAACAGCGAGATCGATGCTCGCCACAGCTACGCCGTCCGCGCCGAAATCCGCGATCCGGGCGGCGCCTTGCGCTTCACCACCGACACCCGCCATTCCGTGCTGACCCAGGGCGCGTCGAACAAGGCCGACATCATCATGGTCGGCGTTCGATAGGCCGTGAGCAGCCTCGCCAAGCGTTCCGTCCTGCTGTCCGGCCACGCCACCTCGGTGGCGCTGGAGCCGGAGTTCTGGGCCGTGCTGGACGCCATCGGGGCTGAACTGAACCTCGGCCGCGCCGCCCTGTTGATCCGCATCGACGCCTGGCGCGGCCGTCGCCCCCTCGCCTCGGCCTGCCGCGTGCTGGCCCTGCAATGGGCCGGCGGCGACCGCAGCTTTGCAGGAACCGAGCCATGACCAACGACAGCCGTCTGATCCCCGCCGCCGTCATTGGCGGTCTATTGGCCGTCGGCCTGATTGGCGCCGGCGCCTTGATTGGTCAGGGCGTGGTCAACGCTCGCGCCGGCGACCGCTCCGTCACTGTGCGCGGTCTGGCGGAAAAAGACGTCAAGGCCGATCTGGCCGTCCTGCCCATCCGCTTCACCGCATCCGGCGAGATCCTGTCGGAGGTTCAGGCCCGCATCGACGGCGACCTCATCATCGTGCGCCAGTTCCTCAAGGCTCAAGGCTATCCCGACGCCTCGGTCGATCTCGGCCCCCTGGGCGTCGCCGACACCCGTTCACGCGAATACGCCAGCCAGACCGGCGGCCCTCGCTTCATCCTGAACCAGACGGTCATCGTACGGACCAGCGACGTGGACCGGGTCCAGACCACCACACGCAACCTCAACGATCTGGTGCGTCAAGGCGTGGTGCTGCAGGACTTCCAGTGTCCGTCCTACATCTTCACGCGCCTGAACGACGTCCGCCCGGCCATGATCGCCGAGGCCACCGCCGCCGCCCGCACCGGCGCCGTCCAGTTCGCCAAGGACTCCGGCGCGCCTCTGGGTCCCATCAAGTCGGCAGGTCAGGGCTCGTTCGAAATCCTGCCCCGCGACGGTAACGGCGACGAAGCCACTTCGCTGAACAAGAAGATCCGCGTCGTCACCACCATCAGCTACCGTCTGAAATAGGCCCCGGGCGTCTCATCCCGACGAATGCGGGATGAGACGGGGCCGCATGGCCTTAGGCCGGAGCCTCAGACACGGGGGCCGCCACGGTCGGCGGCTCGGCGGGACGTGGCACGTCGGGCAGACGCGGCGCTTCCGGCAGCTTGGGCGCGGGGACATTGATGTCGAGGTTGACTTCCGGCGCCTCTGGCACGGCGGGTGCTTGCCCTCCGGAGTAAACAAACCAGCCGATGACGGCGACAGCGACGATCAGGCCTCCGACGATGAAGGCCAGCATGCCGCCGCCTCCCTTTCGCTCGGGCGCCGTGTTAATCGTAGTCTGGTGCACCACGCGTTCTGGCGGTGGGATATTGGGATCAGTCATCTAGCATCTCCTCACTGGCTGCCCGGGACGGCCGGGGCCGATACCTCTGGCAGCTTCACCTCGACATCGACGTTCTTGGTTTCCGGCGCCCCGCCCCGTCCGAACAGGAACCAGGCCAGAACCGCCACCACGACCACCAGGCCGCCGACGATAAAGGCCAGTCCGGCGTTTCCGCCTCCGCTTGAGCTCTCAGCCATTCGTTTCCCTTCCATGCTCCCCTGAGGTCGGGAGAACGAGGGTCAGGCTTGACGGTTCCCGCAGGCCATTTTCCATCGGGGCCTGACTTTGGCCGCTGTGCTGCTTATGTTCTCTTTCGAATCCGCCCTGCGTGAGCCGCTTATCCAGTGACCGACCTGCCCGCCCCCCGCATTTCCGACCTCGCGCGCGGTCAGTCGCCGCAAGGCGCCGCCGACTACCTGTCCGGTCTGAACCCCGAGCAGAGGCTGGCGGTCGAGACGACCGAGGGGCCGGTTCTGGTCCTGGCCGGCGCCGGCACCGGCAAGACCCGCGTCCTGACCACCCGCCTGGCGCACATCCTGGCCACAGGCCGGGCCAGGCCCTGGGAACTGCTGGTCGTCACCTTCACCAACAAGGCCGCACGCGAGATGCGCGAGCGGATCACCCACCTGATCGGCCCCTCAGCCGAGGGCCTCCGCTGGCTCGGCACCTTCCACTCGGTCGCGGCCCAGATCCTGCGCCGTCACGCCGAACTGGTCGGGCTGAAGTCCAGCTTCACCATCCTGGACACCGACGATCAGGAACGGCTGCTGAAGCAACTTCTCGAAGCCGCCAATATCGACACCAAGAAGCACACGCCCAAGTCGCTGGCCCACCTGATCGACCACTGGAAGAACCGCGGCTGGACCCCCGAGAAGCTGCCGCCGGGCGAGGACTTCGCCAACGGCAAGGGCCACGCCCTCTACGCCGCCTATCAGAAGCGGCTGGCCACGCTGAACGCCTGTGACTTCGGCGACCTGCTGCTGCACAACCTCACCATCCTGTCGCAGCACGCTGATCTTGCGGCGGAATATCGCAATCGCTTCCGCTACATCCTGGTGGACGAGTATCAGGACACCAACGTCGCCCAGTACCTTTGGCTGCGGCTGCTGACCGCCTCGACCGGCAATGTCTGCTGCGTCGGCGACGACGATCAGTCGATCTACGGCTGGCGCGGGGCCGAGGTGGACAACATCCTGCGCTTCGAACGCGACTTCCCCGGCGCCAAGATCGTCAAGCTGGAGCGCAACTACCGCTCGACCAAGCACATCCTCGGCGCCGCCTCGGCCCTGATCGCGACCAATCAGGACCGTCTGGGCAAGACCCTGTGGACCGAGGACGACAGCGGCGACAAGGTCCGCGTGCGCGGCGTCTGGGACGGCGAGGCCGAGGCCCGCCTGATCGCCGACGAGATCGAGACCGCCCGCAAACAGGGCATGAAATACCGGGACATGGCCGTCCTGGTCCGCGCCTCCTTCCAGATGCGGGCGTTCGAAGAGCGCTTCGTCATGCTGGCCGTCCCCTATCAGGTCATCGGCGGCCCCCGCTTCTTCGAGCGCGCCGAAATCCGCGACGCCCACGCCTACCTGCGCCTGATCCAGTCCGAGGACGACGATCTGGCCTTCGAGCGCATCGTCAACGTGCCCAAGCGCGGCATCGGCGAGACCAGCGTCCAGAAGATCCTGCACATCGCGCGCGAGAACGGCGTCTCGGCCATGCAGGCGGTTCGCCACCTGATCACGACGGATGAGCTTCAGGCCCGCACCCGGACGCCCCTGGCCAACTTCGTGCGCGACCTCGACCGCTGGCGCGATCTGGCGACCATGGGCACGCCCCACTGGCAGGTGACCGAGACCCTGCTGGACGAGAGCGGCTACACCGATATGCAGAAGGCCGACCGCACCAGCGGCCAGACACGCCTCGACAACCTCAAGGAACTGACCCAGGCCATGCAGTCCTTCGAGACGCTGCAAGGCTATCTGGAACACGTCTCCCTGGTGATGGACCTCGACCGGGCCGCGCCTGAGTCCGAGAGCGGGGCGGTGCAGATCATGACCCTGCACGGCGCCAAGGGGCTGGAGTTCCCTCTGGTCTTCCTGCCCGGCTGGGAAGAAGGCGTCTTCCCCTCGCAGCGCAGCATCGACGAGAAGGGCGTGAAGGGCCTCGAAGAGGAACGCCGCCTCGCCTACGTCGGCGTCACCCGCGCCAAACAGGACGCGCGCATCAGCTTCGCCGCCAACCGTCTGGTCTATGGGCGCTGGACCTCGCAACTGCCCAGCCGGTTTGTCGACGAACTGCCGCTGGCCCACGTCGAGCCCCAGTCGGACACCGGCTATTACGGCGCCTCAAGCGGCATGAAGGAGGCCAAGAGCCGCTGGGACGACGCCCCCTCCTTCGGCAGCGGCTACTCCAGCCCCGGCTGGAAACGCGCCCAGAGCTTCACCGCGACCCAGACGCCCAAACCCGCCTATGCCCGCCGCGCAGTGATCGAGGGCGAAGGCCGCCTGATCGCCACCGCCGACCCCAAGACCGGCTCCGGCTGGTCGCGCGGCGACCGCGTCTTCCACCAGAAGTTTGGCTATGGCGCCGTCCGCGCGGTCGAGGGCAACAAGCTGATCGTCACCTTTGAAAAGGCGGGCGAGAAGAAGGTCATCGACACCTTCGTGGAGAAGGCGTGAGCCGGCGATCCGCTTCTCCACAACTTCTCGGCCCCTGCCCTCTCCAGCTTGCGTCTCGCAGGTGCGGAGCCTACCAGAACGAACTCCGAATCGCCCCAGACTGTGTAAATGGCTGACCTCTTCTCCACGCTCGACGACGCTGAGCCGACCCAACCGAGCGTGGCTGAAAAGACGCCCGCCCCCGTTGCCCCTGTGGCGGTTGTCCCGGTCGCGCACGAACCCAAGGTCGAACTGGCGACGCACGCCAGCACGGCGACCGCAGCCGCCACCGGCTATTCCGCCTCCTCGATCGAGGTGCTGGAGGGGCTGGAGCCCGTCCGCAAACGCCCCGGCATGTATATCGGCGGCACCGACGAGCGCGCCCTGCACCACCTGTTCGCCGAAGTCCTCGACAACGCGATGGACGAGGCCGTGGCCCGCCACGCCAAACTGATCACCGTCGATCTGGACGCCGACGGTTTCCTGTCGGTGCGCGACGACGGCCGCGGCATTCCCGTCGATCCCCACCCCAAGCATCCGGGCAAGTCGGCGCTGGAAGTCGTCATGACCGTGCTGCACTCGGGCGGCAAGTTCTCGGGCAAGGCCTATGAGACCTCGGGCGGCCTGCACGGCGTCGGCGTTTCGGTGGTCAACGCCTTGTCGGACCAGTTGGACGTCACCGTCTGGCGCGACGGCTTCGAATGGC
This sequence comes from Brevundimonas sp. NPDC058933, assembly GCF_049315965.1. Classification (NCBI taxonomy): domain Bacteria; kingdom Pseudomonadati; phylum Pseudomonadota; class Alphaproteobacteria; order Caulobacterales; family Caulobacteraceae; genus Brevundimonas; species Brevundimonas sp. NPDC058933. The sequence goes on along the minus strand of NZ_JBMOSL010000001.1, from coordinate 396,729 downwards.
GCCAGTCCTTCAGCCGCGGCCTGGTTCAGGCCCCCATCCAGCAGGTCGGCCCCTCCAAGAAGAAGGGCACGCGCATCCGCTTCCATCCGGATGAGCAGATCTTCGGCGTCGGCGCGGCCTTCAAGCCCGCCCGCCTCTACCGCATGGCGCGCGCCAAGGCCTATCTGTTCCGCGGCGTCGAGATCAAGTGGACCTGCGCGCCGGAACGGATCACCGACGCCACCCCGGCTGAGGCCACCCTGCACTTCCCCGGCGGTCTGGCCGACGCCCTGGCCGAGCGCGTGGGCGAGCTGGAAACCGTCACCCCCGTCTTCGCCGGCCGCGCCGAGCGCAAGGGCGAGGCGGGCGCGCTGGAATGGGCCGTCACCTGGTCGCCCATCGGCTTCGGCGACGCCGACAGCTTCATCGGCTCCTACTGCAACACCGTCTCGACCCCCGACGGCGGCACGCACGAGGCCGGATTCCGCTCCGCCCTGGTCAAGGGTCTGAAGGCCTATGGCGAGCTGACCAACGAGAAGCGCGCGGCCCAGATCACGGCCGAGGACGTCATCGCCAACGCCGGCGCCCTGATCTCGGTCTTCATCCGCAACCCGGAATTTCAGGGCCAGACCAAGGACCGCCTGTCCTCGCCCGAGGGCCAGCGCCTGACCGAACAGCTGCTGCGCGACCCCTTCGACCACTGGCTGACCGAAAGCCCCAAGCAGGCCAACGCCCTGCTCGGCTTCGTCATCGACCGCGCCGAGGACCGTCTGCGCCGCCGCAAGGACAAGGAGGTCCAGCGCGCCGCCGCCACGCGCAAACTGCGTCTGCCGGGCAAGCTGTCCGACTGCTCGCGTCAGTCGGCGCAAGGCACCGAACTGTTCATCGTCGAGGGCGACTCGGCTGGCGGCTCGGCCAAACAGGCGCGCGACCGCACCACCCAGGCCATCCTGCCCCTGCGCGGCAAGATCCTGAACATCGCCTCGGCCACGGCGGACAAGCTGCGTCAGAATATCGAACTGTCGGACCTGGCCCTGGCCCTGGGCGTCCAGCCCGGCAGCCGCTTCAACATCGAAGACCTGCGCTACGAGCGCATCGTCATCATGACCGACGCCGACGTGGACGGCGCCCACATCGCGGCCCTGCTGATCACCTTCTTCTATCGCGCCATGCCCGAGACGATCCGCCAGGGTCGCCTCTTCATGGCCCTGCCACCGCTCTATCGGATTTCGGCCGGCCCCCTGTCGGAATACGCCCGCGACGACGCCCACCGCGACGAGCTGCTGGCCACCGTCTTCAAGGGCAAGAAGGTCGAGATCGGGCGCTTCAAGGGCCTGGGCGAGATGATGGCCTCGCAACTGAAGGAGACCACTATGGACCCGAAGAAACGGACCCTGGCCCGCGTCTCCCTGCCCGACAGCGAGGACGAGATCGAGGACCTGGTCGAGCGCCTGATGGGCCGCAAGGCCGAGGCCCGCTACCAGTTCATCCAGGAAAACGCCCGCTTCGCCGTGGCGGACCTGGACGTCTGACCCAAATCAACCGTCATCCCGGCCGGTCTGCAAGACCGATCCGGGACCCAGGCAGCAACTTCAAGCACGGCCGTCCTTCAGTTTGGATGACAAGCCTGGGTTCCGGGTTCCGCTACGCGGCACCGGAATGACGGTGCTAAAGGCACGAAAGAGGCCTTAGCCCTTCAGCAGCCGATCCCGCGCCGCGTTGACGCGCGCGGCCAGCCCTTCAGTCCCGCCCTGGTCGGGATGCGCTCGGGCCATCAGGCGACGCCAGGCGGCCTGCACCGCTTCGGGCGTGGCGTCCGCAGACACTCCCAGAATGGCCCGCGCCTCAGCCTCGGTGAGGTGTTCAGCCGATGGCGCACGCAGCGGCAAGGTGCGGATTCGCGACTGGACCGCCAGCCACAGCCCCGCCCCCGCCAGCCCGATCGCCGCCAGCCAGACCCCGCGCGACGCAGCCAGAACCGCCCCCGCGAACAGGGCCGTGCTGAGGATGGTCGCGGAGATGCGCCAATGCCCGCGCCGGGCGCGTTCGGTCTGGCGTCCCAGACGGGCCAGCGCCCAGACCGCCACAGCGGCCAACGCCAGCCAGATCAGGCCCATGCGACGATCAGGCCGCCGCCGCGTCCAGCGGAGCCAGGGAGCCGCCTTGCGCGTCGTCCAGACCCAGGGACTGCATCAGGTTACGCAACTCCTGACGCGCGGCCACGTGGGCCAGCGACACCGACACTGGACGGATGTCGTTCGACAAGTCGGCCACGGTCAGGCCGAACGGGAACAGCTCACGATAGATGACCCGGTCGCGCAGGCCCGGCCCGACGCGGAAACCGACTCGCTTGGCCAGCTTCATCATCTTCTCTTCCAGACGACGACGGTTGCGGGCCTCTGCCACCGCCAGACGGTTGGTGACCACGACCCAGTCGATCGTCACCTGACGGCCTTCCGTGATGGCGCGATGCTTGCGCGCCTCCCAGACGCTCTCGGAATAGATGGAGGGTTTTTTCAGATCCAGCGTCACCGGATCAACCTCGCCCAGAAGGTCGAAATCGACGAAGCTGTCGTTCATCGGCGTGACGATCTGGTCGGCGCGGCCATGCGCGGCGCGCGACAGGGCCGTGTCCCCGCCGGGCGTGTCGATCAGGATGATGTCGGCCACGCCTTGCGCCTCGGCATAGGCGGCGTCGAAACGGGCCAGTTGCTCCGCCTCGTCGGCCTTGGCCAGGGCCTTGCCGTCGCCCATGTCCGGGACGATCGGCATGGGCAGAGGCTGTTCGTTGGCCGCCGTCCACGCCCCCCGGTTGGAGAAGAACCGCTCCATCGAACGCTGACGCAGGTCCAGATCGATGATGGCGACCTTCTTGCCTGCGTGCAGCAGGCCGGTGACGATGTGAATAGCCAGGGTGGACTTGCCCGCCCCGCCCTTTTCATTGCCGATGACGATGACCTGAGGCTGCGCCATGATGAATCCCGATGTTTCGACGGGCGCGACTCATGCGTTCGCTCCCCATCCCAGACGCCCTAGATCGGGCCAAGGGGGTCAGTCGTCAACGAAACCTTAAACCGCGCCTGTGGAAGACGCCGGCGCTGCGTCCCGAATGCACCACGGATCAGACGCGGCAACGCTGGCGCAAAGGGCCTTGGCCTGGGCCGATCCGGCGCGAACCTTCAGCCGCACCAGACGCCGACCGTTGACTTCGACCGGCTCGAAGACCGGGGTCAGACCGCGCGTCCCCTGGCCCAGCTGATCCCACGCCGCCTGGGCCGAAGCCTGGCTGGCATAGGCGCCCAACTGGATCAGGGCGCTGGAAGATGCGGCCACCACAGCGGGCCGAGACGGCTTGGCCGGCTCTTGGCCGACCGTCGGCACGGCGGCGGGCGCCTCGGGATCCTTAAACGCCGGCGGCATGGCGGGCAGGATAGCCGCCGCCTGGGAGGTCAGCCCATCGCGAGCGTCCCATAGCTGATGCGGGGTCAGAAGCTCGACCTTGAGCGGACGCAGGCCTGCTGCCTCTGCGTTACGCGGTTCCGCTGGCTCGCGTGCAGGTTCGGCGTTGCGAACCGACAGGGGAATCCCCGCGACCTGGTCCGCCACCTTCTCGAACCGATGCGGATCGGCCTCCGTCATGCCGCAGCCGGCCAGCAGCGCTGCAAGGGCGCCGACCGAACCAAGCCGCAAGATGACAGAGGCGTTCATGACGCCACAATGGACGCCGCCCTTTGAGACCGGGTTAACGTTCCGCGCCGGGTCAGCCGATGGCGCCGACGCAGCCTTCCACGTCACCCGGGGCCACGTCGGCGTCGGTCAGGGCCAGGGTCCAGCCGTGGTTGGTGTTCAGGCCCCAGCGGCGCGCGCCCGAGCCGTCGCCGGCGTCGCCGCCGACCGTCACCACCACGCGGCGGCCCGTCGGCAGGGCCGGCGGATCGATCTTGCCCACGGCCAGCGAAGTCGGGGTGTCGCCGCCGTAGCCGTCGAAGACGCTCAACATCGACCATTCGCGACGCAGACCCATCCACCAGGCATCGTCGGTGTTGATCGACAGCACGGCCACGCCATGCCCCTCGGCGGCGTGCGCCAGCGCGGCCTGAGGGTCGCGGACCAGTTTGATGTCGGCGGCGGCGCCGAAGCGCAGACGGGCGCCGTCCACGGCCCTGGAAGGATCAATGGGGGCCCAGACGTGGACCTGCAGCCGGCCCTGACGGGCCAGACCCCAGCCGACGATCTCGCGCCACAGGTGCTCGACCGCCTCGCGGTTCTCGGGTTCGCACTGCTTCAGAACGCGGGCCTGAACGGCCTGTTCGCGGTCGGGGCGCAGCTTGGTGTGGGGGCCGGTCGGCGCGTCCTTGGCCTTGCCCACCTGGGCAGCGACGGCCAGACGGCGCTCGAACAGCTCAAGGATCTGGTCATCCAGGCTGTCGATCTCGGCGCGCAGAGCGGCCAGCGCCTTCTGCTCGGGGCTCAGCTCGGCGGCTTCAGCGGGCCAGACTTGCTGGAGAGTGGAATTGGGCATGGGATTTGGCTTTCAGCATTCGAATTTCGATGGGGGATGCGTGTGATCGCGTCGCCGCTCTGCGTCAGAGCGGTCGCCGGTGAGACAGTCAGAGCTTGAAGAAACTCGACGCCTCAGCCGGCGTATCGAAAGCCGTAATAGCCGTAGCCAAAATAAAAGCCGGCCACCGCGCGCGTGGTGGTTTCAAGGGTCATTTGTGCGCGCAGCGAGGACATGAATCCGGTCCGGTTTCAGGATCAGGGTTGATCCGATCCCTCTTAAGCGCGCAAAGACTATGCGCGGTCAACCCCCTGAGCGAAATCGGTTCGAATGTTTTCGCATTCGAACCCAGATATTCGCTCAAGAATTATGCGAGAGCCTGCTTCACGACATCGGTGGAATCGCGAAGCGATTTCACCTCAACCGATCAGGCTCTTGGCGCACTAAGCAGGACAAATCGCGTCCGATTGTCGCTGAAATCCTGCAAATCGTTGCGCAGAACCGACAGGCCATAGACCTCGGCCGCACGCGCAGGCGCCACGGCGGCGCGGGTCACGTCGCCCGCTTCCGCCACGGCGGCGGCGGCCCCGCCGGTGTCAAAGGCCTCGACCGACGTAATCTTCATCTCGCCCAGCGCCTTCGCGCATTGCTGTAGGGCGACCGGGTGGCTTTCCGCCGTCCTGATGTCCGACAGGCGTGCTTCGGCCAGGCCGATCAACGCCAGCCGGATCGGTCGCCAGGCTTCACTGACCACCGTCAGGCCCGCCTCGCGCACCAGGCTGGCGGCGGGCTCGACCGTGCCGATAGTCGAGTTCTCGACCGGAATCAGCGCCGACTGGCAATCGCCGGACAGCAGGGCCTCAATGGCCCCCTGAAACGTCTCAAAGCCGACCGCCTCGTCCCACGGGCGCAGGTCGAGGCAGGCTTCGTGGCTGAAGGCCCCGGGCGCGCCCTGATAGGCGACGCGGCCCGGCCCTTCGTCCTGGGTCGCCGTGGTCACGCGGCCTCGGCGCGCGCCTGACGGCCTACCTTGAGCCGTTCAGCCACCAGGAAGGCCAGTTCCAGCGCCTGATCCGCGTTCAGGCGCGGATCGCAGTGGGTGTGATAGCGGCTCGACAGTTCGTCCTCGGTCACGGGCTGGGCGCCGCCGATGCACTCGGTGACGTTCTGGCCGGTCATTTCCAGGTGAACGCCGCCGGGGTGGACGCCCTCGGCCTCCGCCACATCGATGAAGGTGCGGACCTCGCCCATGACCCGGTCGAACGGCCGGGTCTTGTAGCCGTTGGCGGCCTTGAGCGTATTGCCGTGCATCGGGTCGATCGACCAGATGACGCGCTTGCCCTCGGCCTTCACCGCCCGCATCAGGGCCGGCAGTCGATCGCCGACCTTGTCGTGGCCGAAACGGCCGATCAAGGTCAGACGGCCCGGAATATTGTTCGGGTTCAGGGCGTCGATCAGCGGCAGGATGTCCTCCGCCGTCATGGTCGGCCCGCACTTGACGCCAATCGGGTTCGAGATGCCGCGCATGAACTCGATGTGGGCCCCGTCCAGCTGACGGGTGCGCTCGCCGATCCACAGCATGTGGGCCGAGGTGTCGAACCACTCGCCCGACGAACCTTCTAGGCGCGTCAGAGCGCTCTCGACGTTCAGCAGCAGGGCTTCATGGCTGGTGAAGACCTCGACGCGCGACAGATCAGGATGGGTCTCGGGCGTGACGCCGACCGCCTCCATGAAGGCCAGGGCCTCGGTGATCTTGTCGGCCAACTCGCGATAGGCCGCGCCCGCGCCGTTGTCGGCGAAGCCCAGGGTCCAGCGGTGGATGTTGTAGAGGTCGGCATAGCCGCCGCCGGCAAAGGCGCGCAGCAGGTTCAGCGTCGAGGCCGACTGATTATAGGCCTTCAGCAGGCGCTGCGGATCGGGCACGCGCTCTTCCGGCGTGAAGCCCATGCCGTTGATGATGTCGCCGCGATAGGACGGCAGCTCGACCCCGCCGATCTCTTCCAGCGGCGACGAGCGCGGCTTGGCGAACTGACCGGCGATGCGGCCGACCTTCACCACCGGCTTGCGCCCGGCGAAGGTCAGGACCACCGCCATCTGCAGGATCAGGCGGAAGGTGTCGCGGATGTTGTCGGTCGAGAACTCCTTGAAGCTCTCGGCGCAGTCGCCGCCCTGAAGCAGGAAGGCGTTCCCCGCCTCCACCTGTGCGAGATGCTGGGTCAGTTTGCGGGCCTCGCCGGCAAACACCAGGGGCGGCATGGCCCGCAGCTCGTCTTCGACACGCGCCAGTTCGGCCATGTCAGGATAGTCCGTCGGCATATGCACGACGGGCTTGTTTCTCCAGGATTCAGGGGTCCAGCGCTTACTCATGCCGCCTAGATAGCCCTCCAGGCGGCCTTGGACAATAAATGTTGCGTCGCAGCGCCGTTTTCAGAGCGGCGACCAGGCCTCGTCGGCGGGCAAGGGTGCAAACAGGGCCTCCAGCGTCTCGTTGGTAACGCCCGACAGATCGGCCGGCGACCACTGCGGCGCATTGTCCTTGTCGACGATGACGGCGCGGACGCCTTCCTGGAAATCGTGGGTCTGCACCACCCGACCGCCCAGCGCATATTCCATCGCCATGTTGTCAGCGAAGGAGGCGATCGTCGCGCCGGTGCGTATCTGGCGCAGCGACACCTTCAGCGACTGCGGCGACTTGGTCTTCAGCGTCTCAAGCTGCTTCAGCGCCCATTCCGAGCCGTCAGCCTCCAGCGCGGCGAAGATCTCCTCGACCGTGTCAAAGGCGAACAGCCGATCAATGGCCTCGCGGTGGGCGTCCAGCGGCGCCGGCCCTGCGTCACCCGCCAACCGGTCCGCCACAGCCTTGGGGTCAGCCGGTGCGGCCAGCAGTTCGGCCTTCAGCGCCTCGACGCCTTCGCTCGGCACGAAATGGGTGTGTATGCCCAGGGCCACCGTATCCGCCGCCTTCAGCCGCGCCCCCGTCAGCGCCAGCCAGACCCCCGTCTGTCCCGGCAACCGCGACAGGAACCAGCCCCCGCCCACGTCGGGGAACAGACCGATGCCCGTTTCCGGCATGGCGTAGGTGGTGCGCTCGGTGGCGATGCGGATAGCCGCCGGCTCGCTGATCCCCACGCCGCCGCCCATGACGATGCCGTCGACGATGGCCGTGATCGGCTTGGGGTATTCGAACATCAGATGGTTCAGCTGATACTCGGTCTTGAAGAAGGCTTTGGCCTCCGACGCATCCCCCGCCCCGCTCTCGGCGATCATGCGAATGTCGCCCCCGGCGCAGAAGCCGCGCTCGCCCGCATGGTCGATCAGCACCGACCTGACGGCGTCGTCGCCCCGCCAGGCCATCAACGCCTCGATCATCGCCTCACACATGGCCCGGTTCAGGGCATGGATAGCCTTGGGCCGGTTCAGGATGATGCGGCCGACGCCGCCTTCGATGCGGGTGATGACTTCGGGTTCGCTCACTTGATCGTTCATCGCGCCAGCTCCCGCGCGATGATCACGCGCATGATCTCGTTGGTGCCTTCCAGAATGCGGTGCACCCGCAGGTCGCGCACGATCCGCTCCAGCGGATAATCCTTCAGATAGCCATATCCGCCGTGGATCTGCAGCGCCTCGTCGGCGATCTGGAAACAGGCGTCGGTGGCCAGACGCTTGGCCATGGCGCACCACTTGCTCTTCTCGGGGTGATCGTTGTCGATAGCCCAGGCCCCGCGCAGCACCATCAGCCGCGCCGCCTCCAGGTCCGTCGCCATATCGGCCAGACGGAACTGCAGCGCCTGGAACTGGCCGATGGCCTGGCCGAACTGCTTGCGCGTGGCGACGTAGTCCTGCGCCGTCTCCAGCGCCAGCCGCGCCCCGCCCAACGAGCAGGCGGCGATGTTCAGCCGTCCGCCGTCCAGACCGGCCATGGCGTATTTGAAGCCCGAACCCTCTTCGCCCAGCAGGTTGGCGACCGGAATGCGGCAGTCGTCAAAGCTGACGATGGCGGTCGGCTGGGCGTTCCAGCCCATTTTCTTTTCCTGCGCCCCGAACGACAGGCCGGGCGTCCCCGCCTCGACCACCACGGCGCTGATCCCCTTGGCGCCTTCGCCGCCCGTGCGGACCATGACGACATAGACGTCCGACGTCCCTGCGCCCGAGATGAACGCCTTGGACCCGTTCAGCACATAATGATCGCCGTCGCGCACCGCCGTGGTCCGCAGCGCCGCCGCGTCCGACCCCGAGCCCGGCTCGGTCAGGCAGTAGCTGGCGATCTTGTCCATCGTTGTCAGCGACGGCACGAAGCGCGAGCGCAGGTCGTCAGATCCGAACTTGTCGATCATCCACGTCGCCATGTTGTGGATCGAGATGAAGGCCGCCGTCGCCACGTCCCCGCGCGACAGCTCCTCGAATATCACCGCCGCCTCGACCCGGCCCAAGGCCATGCCGCCGTGCTCTTCGCCCGTATAGATGCCGCAGAAGCCCATCTCGGCCGCCGACTTCATCACATCGACCGGGAAATGCTTGTCCTCGTCCCACCGGGCCGAATGCGGCGCCAACTCGGCGTCGGCGAAGGCTCGCGCCGCGTCCTTAATCGCGCGCTGGTCGTCGTTGAGGGCGAAGTCCATGATCTATACTCCCGACTCTGGCCCTCTGACGGGGCGTTCGCGGCGCTTCTAGCGGCTGGCCGCCTGCGCGTCACCTTGGTGATGCCTCAGCGCCCCACATTCCGCTCATCCCGGCGGACGCCGGGATCCAGTAAGAGCTACGCGCGCATCGCGAATGTCCCGAGGGTGCAACAGCGTGAACTTCAAACGACCAATCCGAAGCCAAAGCACTGGATCCCGGCGTCCGCCGGGATGAGCGGTTGGGTGGGGCGACCACGGGTGGACAGTTCGCCTTTTGCCTCGCTCCCCGCTTTGTTCTAAGCCGCCCTTCATGACCCTGCCCCTCGCCCCCGCCGCCTTCCCCTACGCCCGTCCGCGTCGCCTGCGCTCGCAGCCCTGGGTGCGCCGGCTGGTCGCCGAGACGACCCTGACGCCGGCCGACCTGATCTGGCCGATCATCGTCCACGACGGAGCCGAGGACCGCGTTCCGGTCGCCTCCATGCCGGGCGTCTTCCGCCTGTCGCCGAAAGAAGCCGCCAAGGCCGCCGTCGAGGCCCGCGACCTGGGCATCCCCATGATCGCCCTGTTCCCGAACGTGGACGGCGCCATCAAGGACAGCGTCGGCACGGCCGCCAGCGACCCGGACGGCCTGATCCCCGACTGCATCAAGGCCATCAAGGACGCCGCGCCCGAGATCGGCGTCATGACCGACGTGGCGCTGGACTGCTACACCGACCACGGCCACGACGGCGTCATGGAGAACGGTCGCATCCTTAACGACGCCAGCATCGAGCGTCTGGTGGAACAGGCCTTCATCCACGCCCACGCCGGCGCCGACGCCGTGGCCCCCTCCGACATGATGGACGGCCGGGTCCAGGCCATCCGCGAAGCGCTGGAGGCCAACAGCCTGCCCGACACCCTGATCATCAGCTATGCCGCCAAATACGCCTCGGCCTTCTACGGCCCCTATCGCGACGCGGTCGGCTCGTCCAAGTCCCTGACCGGCGACAAGAAGACCTATCAGATGGACTACGCCAACGCCGACGAGGCGCTGCGCGAGGTGGCGATGGACATTTCCGAGGGCGCCGACGCCCTGATCGTCAAGCCGGGTCTCCCCTATCTCGACATCGTCCGGCTGGTCTCGGAGACCTTCAAGATTCCGACCTTCGCCTATCAGGTGTCGGGCGAGTACGCGATGATGCAGGCCTCCATCGCCAACGGCTGGCTGGAGGAAGACCGCGCCATCCTGGAAACCCTGCACGCCTTCAAGCGCGCCGGCGCCTCCGGCGTCCTCACCTACTTCGCCCCCAAGGCGGCAAGGCTGCTGGGGGCCTGACCGGTTCACGCCGTCGGGTCGACGGCCTGTCCATACTTGCCGCGGAAATAGGTCAGGGCGTCGCCGGGGTGGGTCTCAAACGCGGCGACCCGGCCCACGATCACCAGATGGTCGCCCATGACGATGCGGTCGTGGGTTACGCAGTCCAGCCGGGTCACGGCGTTGCGCAGGCGCGGCGGGGCCGGATCGCCCACCTCGAACTCGTCTTCCGACAGGGTGCAGACGCCCCAGGCGAAGCGGTCGGACATGGCCTGATCCTCGACCGGCAGCATATGCACGGCGAAGCGCTCGGCCCCGGCGAAAGCGTCGTGGCGGTCCGACTTCGCATCGAGGCACCAGAGCACCAGCGGCGGATCCAGCGACACCGAGGTGAAGCTGTTGACCGTAATGCCCAGGGGCCCCTCGGCCGTATGGGCCGTCACCACGCAGACGCCGGTGGCGAAACCGCCCAGCGCCTTGCGATAGGCCTTGGCGTCGAATTCGGAAGGAAATGAGGACCCGGACACAGGCCTGACCTAAGCCGTGGACGCCGACGCGGCAAGACCGCGTGAAAACCACCCCGCCGAAACCGCTTCTTAACGGCGACGTGGGATTCAAGGCCAACGAACGACGTTAAGATTGGCCTGCCCATGTCCGTGAGCGATCGCCCGATCCTCATCAAGAAGGTGAAAAAGGTTACGGCCGGCGGCCACCACGGCGGCGCGTGGAAGGTCGCCTATGCGGACTTCGTGACCGCCATGATGGCCTTCTTCCTGCTGATGTGGCTGATCAACACGACCGACCCGGAGCAGAAACGCGGCATCGCCGAATATTTCGCCCCGGCCAACGTCTCGGCCTCGACCTCCGGCTCCGGCGGCATTCTGGGCGGCACCGCCCTGGGCGACGACGGCGCCAAGAGTTCCGGCTCCATGGCCATGGTCGAACAGCTGGCTCCCGAGGCGCCGGAATCGCCCGAAGAGGCCGGGCAGAGCACAAACCTGTCCGCCGCCAGCGAATCCTCCCTGCGCGCCGAGATCGCCAAGCGCGAGGCCGCCGACTTCTCCAGCGCCGCCGAAAGCCTGCGCCAGGCCATGCAGGCCATGCCCGAACTGGCCGAACTGTCGAAACAGCTGATCATCGACCAGACGCCCGAGGGCCTGCGCATCCAGCTGGTCGATCAGGAAGGCCGCTCGATGTTCGAGAACGGCTCGACCCGCCCCAACCCGCGCGCCCAGATGCTGCTGCGGGCCATCGCCAAGGTCATCAACCAGCTTCCCAACCGCATCTCGATCACCGGCCACACCAGCGCCGTCGCCGGCTCCAGCCGCGCCAGCGGCGCCGGCGACTGGTCGCTGTCATCGGCGCGAGCCGACGCGTCGCGCCTGACCCTGCAAGCCGCCGGCGTGAACGCTGACCGGGTCTATTCGGTCGCGGGCAAGGCGGGATCCGACCCCCTATATCCCGACGATCCCTCGCTGGCGGGCAACCGCCGCATCGCCATCGTACTGCTGCGTGAGGCCCCCGTTCTGCCGACGGACACCAGCCTGTGACCGCGAGCGCCGCTCTCACGGCGCTTGCGAAATCATCCGGTTGCGCGCCAAATCGGGACATGAAGATCAGCGCGGCGAGAACCGAAACGGACATGAGGCCGTGACCCAGCATTTCCCCGCGCGGCAGTTGCGGTTCTTCATGACCTCGAACGCGCCCTGCCCCTATCTGCCCGGCCAATTCGAGCGGAAGGTCTTCGCCAACCTGCCCTTCAGCGACGGCGCCGACGTCAACGACGCCCTGACACAGGCCGGTTTCCGCCGCAGCCAGAACATCGCCTATCGCCCGGCCTGCGAGGCCTGCGCCGCCTGCGTCTCCGTCCGCATCCCGGTGGCCGAGTTCGCCTTCTCACGCTCGCAGCGCAAGATCCTGAACCGCAACGCCGACCTGTCGCGCGATCTGGTCGAGGCCGAGGCGACGATGGAGCAGTTCGACCTGCTGCGCCGCTACCTGACCACGCGTCATCCCGGCGGCGGCATGAGCGACATGAGTTGGTCCGACTATGTCTCGATGGTCGAGGACACGGCCGTCCGCACCCACCTGATCGAATACCGCCTGCCCGCCACCGATCAGGGCCCGGGCGATCTGGTCGGCGTCTGCCTGACCGACCTGCTGCACGACGGCCTGTCGATGGTCTACAGCTTCTTCGACCCCGAGCTTGAGCGCCGCAGCCTGGGCCAGTTCGCCATCATGGATCATCTGCGCCAGGCGAAGCTGGTCGGCCTGCCCTTCGTCTATCTCGGCTACTGGGTCCAGGGCTCGCCCAAGATGGACTACAAGGCGAAGTTCCGCCCGATGGAGGCCCTGCGCCCGTTAGGTTGGGAACGGCTCGCCTGACTCTCTCCCTCCCCTTCATGGGGAGGATGGCTGAGCCTGAAAGGCGAAGTCGGGTTGGGGCGCTTGGGTGATCCGAGCTCTGCGCGCAGTATCGCCATGCCCTCCCCACCCGGTCGCTGCGCGACCACCCTCCCCATGGAGGGGAGGGAGAAAGACGTCAGGTCAGGTCGTCGGAACCGCCGTCCCGGACGTGACCGACGGCGTCGGCCCTTCGTCTCGCCCGCCCGCAAACTTCACCAGGGCCGCGATCCGCTTCTCGATCGGCGGGTGGGTGGCGAACAGGCCTGAGAAGCCCGTCTTGTCCGCCGTATTGTCCAGGAACATGCCGCGCAGCTCATCCGGCGCGCTCAACTTCGACTGGCCCGAGACCTTCCTCAACGCCGAGATCATGGCGTCCGGGTTCTTGGTCAACTCGACCGCCCCCGCATCCGCGACATATTCCCGCGTCCGCGACAGGGTCATGCGGATGACCGCCGCCAGGCCGAAGCCGATCACCCCGATGGCCAGGCCGATCAGGATCAAAGGCATGGCATTCTTGTTGTTCCCCCCACGACCGCCGCGCACATAGAACAGGCTGCGGAACACCAGTTCGGCGACCACGCTGATGATCCCCGCAAAGATCGAGGCGATCACCATGGTCCGTACGTCCATGTTGATGACGTGGGTCAGCTCATGGGCCAGGACGCACTCCATCTCGTCGCGGCTCAGGGTCTGCATCAGGCCGCGCGTGACGGTGACGCTGTAGTTCCCCTCATGCAGGCCCGACGCATAGGCGTTCAGCGAGGGGTTCTCGATGATCCTCAGCGTCGGCGTCCGCAATCCGCGCGAGATCGCCAGGTTTTCCAGCAGGTTGTAGAGCTCGGGCTCCACCCGCCGCTCCACCTTTCGCGCGCCCGTCATGGCGTCGATCATCGCCTGGTTGCCGAAATAGGCGATGACGAACCAGATGGCGGCAACGACCAGGGCCGCCGGCACGGTCCAGCCCAGCATGGACGCCGCCAGCGCAAGGTCCTGCGACAGACTGCCGCCCGAGTTTGGCAGCAGACCAAACCCCATCATCAGCACCTGAATGCCGAACAGGATCAGCACCAGCAGCACAGGGAACCCGGCCAGCAGGATCGCCGACCGGGTGTTGTTCTGCCAGATGTGGGTCTTGAGGCCGACGGCCTGACCGAAAACCGCCATTGGGGCTTAGAACTTCACCGTCGGCGGCGCCGCGTTCAAGGCCGCGCGTTCACCCTCGCCCACGTCGAAGAAGGGCTTGTCCGACGCAAAGCCGAACATGCCGGCGAACAGCACAGTCGGGAACTGGCGACGGACGGCGTTGAACTCGCTGACGGCGTTGTTGAAGAAGCGGCGCGCGGCGGCCAGCTTGTTCTCGATATCCGACAGGTCCATCTGCAACTGCTGGAAGTTGGCGTTGGCCTTCAGGTCCGGATAGGCCTCGGACACGGCGAACAGGCGGCCCAGAGCCCCGGTCAGCATGTTCTCGGCCTGTACCTTCTCATCGACGGTGCGCGCCCCGGCGGCGGCGGCTCTAGCCTGGGTCACGGCGTCCAGGGTGCCGCGTTCGTGCGTGGCGTAGCCCTTCACCGTCTCGACCAGGTTGGGGATCAGATCCTGACGCTGCTTCAACTGCACGTCGATGTCGGCGAACGACTGATTGGCCGCCTGATCCAGCGCCACCAGTTTGTTGTAGGCCCCGACGACGACGAACAGCAGAACGACGACGATGACGCCGATGATGATCCAGGTGATCATTGAGCCTCCTCCAGCATTTCAGGAGGAATATGCGGGGCCGCAGCCTCGGCAACCAATGAATTCGGCGTCACCTTCTCCTCCCCATAAAATGGGGAGGTGGATCGACGGCGTAGCCGTCGAGACGGAGGGGCGACTTGGTTTCCGCCGCCGTCAGCCCCTCCACCGCTACGCGGCCCCCCTCCCCACGAGTGGGGAGGAAAGCAAATTTACCGGAACTTGCGCATCCCGCGCGGCCCCTGACGCCCGGCGCTGGCGCGCTTGCCCAGCCAGTCTTTCCAGTCGGGCCAGTTGCGACGACGACCGCCGCCGTCGGCCCATTCCGGTCCCGTCTCGGCGTTGAACACCGCCACGTCGGCCAGACCGCCCTGCTTGTAACCCTGCAGCTTGACCCCCTTGCCGCGGCCCATTTCGGGCAGTTCGGCGATGGGGAAGATCAGCGCCTTGATGTTCTCGCCTATGGTCGCGACGTGGTCGCCGGTGACGCGCAGCATGGCCAGCATGTCGCCGTTCAGCACCTGTTTGCCGCCGCGCTTCTGAGCCAGAAGCTCGTTTTCCGGCGCGACAAAGCCGTAACCGGCCTTGGACGCGACCAGAAGCTTCGCATTCGGTTCGTGCGCCAGAACATTGATAATCTCGGCCTTTTCATCGAGATCGATCATCAGACGCAACGGTTCGCCGTGACCCCGCCCGGAGGCCAGCTTATCGGCCCCGATGGTGAAGATGCGCCCGTCAGAAGCGCCTACCAGCAGCTTGTCCGTGGTGAAGGTCGGCACCAGGAAGGCTAGGCTGTCGCCCTCCTTGAACTTCAGTTCCGACGGGTCCTCGACCTTGCCCTTGGCGGCGCGAATCCAGCCGCGTTCCGACAGGATGACCGTGATGGCCTCGCGCGGGATGAAGGCTTCCGGCGCCACGAAGGCCGAGGCGTCCACCGCCTCGCCGATGGTCGTGCGACGCGGCGAGATCAGCGCCTTGCGCACGACCTCCAGTTCCTTGGAAATGGCCTTCCACTGCTTGCCTTCCGAAGACGTCAGCGCCTTCAGCGCCGCAAGTTCTTCCGACAGAGCGTTGAATTCCTTCTCGATCGCCATCTCCTCGATCCGCGCCAGCTGACGCAGGCGGGTGTCGAGGATGTAGTCGGCCTGGGGCTCGCTCAGACCGAAACGCGCGATCAGGACGGCCTTGGGCTGCTCCTCCTCGCGAACGATGCGGATCACCTCGTCCAGGTTGAGGAAGACGATGCGCAGGCCTTCCAACAGGTGCAGTCGCTTCTCGACCCGCTCGATCCGCCATTGCGACCGGCGGTTCAACACCACGCGGCGGTGATCCAGGAAGGCTTGCAGGCAGTCCTTCAGACCCATGACGCGTGGCGTGCCCGTGGCGTCCAGCACGTTCATGTTGATCGGGAAGCGGACCTCCAGATCGGACAGCTTGAACAGGCTCTCCATCAGCATCTCGGGCTCGATGGTGCGGTTCTTGGGCTCCAGGATCAGGCGGATATCTTCCGCCGACTCGTCGCGCACGTCGCCCAGCAGCGGCGCCTTCTTGTTCTCGATCAGGTCAGCCAGGGCCTCGATCAGGCGGCTCTTCTGCACCTGATAGGGCATCTCGGTGACGATGATGCGCCAGACGCCGCGGCCCAGGTCCTCGGTCTCCCAGCGGGCGCGCAGACGGACCCCGCCGCGACCCGTCTCATAGGCGTCGAGGATGGAGGCATGACCTTCGACCGACACCCCGCCGGTCGGGAAGTCCGGCCCCGGCACAATCTGCACCAGTTCCTCGGTGGTCGCCTCGGGACGCTCCAGCAGCAGCTGACAGGCGTCGATCAGTTCACCGACGTTGTGCGGCGGGATCGAGGTCGCCATGCCCACGGCGATGCCAGACGACCCATTGGCCAGCAGGTTGGGGAAGCCGGCGGGCAGGACCACCGGCTCCTCGTCCTGATCGTCATAGGTGGCGCGGAAGTCGACCGAGTCCTGATCGATGCCGTCCAGCAGCAGGACGGCGGCGGGCGTCAGCTTGCACTCGGTGTAGCGCATGGCCGCGGCGCTATCGCCGTCGATGTTGCCGAAGTTGCCCTGCCCGTCGACCAGCGGATAACGCTGGGCGAAGTCCTGGGCCAGACGGACCAGAGCCTCATAGATCGAGGCGTCGCCGTGCGGGTGATAGCCGCCCATGACCTCGCCGACGACCTTGGCGCATTTGCGCGCCGCCGCCTGCGGGTTCAGCCGCATCTGGTGCATGGCGTACATGATGCGGCGGTGCACCGGCTTGAAGCCGTCGCGCACGTCGGGCAGGGCCCGGTTGGTGATCGTGGACAGGGCGTAGGCGAGATAGCGCTTCGACAGCGCCTCGCTCATCGGCTCTTCGACGATGCGGCCGCCTTCAGGCGTCGGGGTGTGGATGGTCATGTGTTTTCGAATCGGTGATCTGAACGACAAAGTCTAGCGCAGCCTGCGGCTGACGCGGGGACGATCCGCGCCTATCTGTGGAGGGTCGCCGCCGAACAGGTCAGGACCCCGCCATGAAGACCGCCCTCACCGACCGCCTGGGCCTCGATCTGCCGATCATTCAGGCCCCGATGGCCGGGACCTCCACGCCCGAACTGGCCGCGGCCGTGTCGAACGCCGGGGCGCTGGGCTCTATCTCCATCGCCTCGGTCGATGCGGTCGAGGGACGGCGTCAGATCCAGGCGCTGAAGGCCCTGACGACGCGCCCGTTCAACGTGAACCTGTTCTGCCATGCGCCCACGCCGCCCGATACGGCGCGCGACCGCGTCTGGATCGACAGCCTGCGCCCACTTTTCTCTCAGTTCGGCGCCGCCCCGCCCGAGACGCTGACGGAAATCTACCAGAGCTTCCTGACCGACGAGGCCAAGCTGGCGGTCCTGCTGGACGAGAAGCCGGCCGTGGTCAGCTTCCACTTCGGCCTGCCGCAGCCTGACCAGATCGCCGCCCTGAAAGCCGCCGGCTGCCGCCTGATCGCCAGCGCCACCACGCCGCAGGAAGGCCGTCTGGCCCAGGCGGCGGGCATCGACATGGTCGTGGCCCAGGGGTTCGAGGCCGGCGGCCATCGCGGCGTCTTCGATCCGGCCGACGATCCGCGCTTCGCCACCCTGCCCCTGACGCGGCTTCTGGCGCGCGAGTTGGACATCCCGGTCGTCGCAGCGGGCGGCATCATGGACGGCGCTGGGATCGCGGCCGCGCTGGCGCTGGGCGCTGCGGGCGCGCAGCTGGGCACCGCCTTCGTCTCCTGCCCCGAGTCCGCCGCCAACCCCGCCTATCGCGCGGCTCTGGCCGGTCCGCGCGCCGAGCGCACCCGCGTCAGCCCGGTCATCTCGGGCCGCCCCGCGCGCGGCGTCGAAAACGCCTTCATGCAGCGCGCCGACGAAGCCCTGACCGCCGGCTATCCTTACGCCTACGACCTCGGCAAGGCGCTGAACGCCGCCGCCAGCGCACAGGGCGACGACGGCTACGCCCCGCAGTGGGCCGGTCAGGCCGCCCCGCTGGGCCGCGGCCTGCCCGCCGCCGAACTGGTCGAGGCTCTGGCGCAGGAAACCCGAGACGCCATCGCCGATCTTCAGCAGCGTCTGTAACCTCGACGCCATCCGATGCGTAGTCCGCAGCGTAACCCAAGGTCTGAACCCAGAGGACTGCCACGATGCTCCTGATCCTGCTGTCCTATCTGGCCGGGGCGCTGACCATTGTCAGCCCCTGCATCCTGCCCGTCCTGCCATTCGTCTTCGCCCGCGCGGGCCAGCCCTTCCTGAAGAGCGGGCTGCCCCTGCTGCTCGGCATGGCCCTGACCTTCGCCGGCGTGGCGACGCTGGCGGCGGTCGGCGGCGGATGGGCGGTTCAGGCCAATCAGGTCGGGCGCTGGATCGCCCTGGCGGTCATGGCGGTGCTGGGACTGACCCTGATCATGCCCTCGCTGGCGGACCGGCTGACCCGGCCTCTGGTGGCGCTCGGCTCGCGCCTGACCGAGAAGGCCAGCGCGGAGCAGCAATCCGGCGGCGGCGTCTGGCCCTCCTTCCTGCTGGGCGTGGCCACCGGCCTGCTGTGGGCGCCCTGCGCCGGGCCGATCCTGGGCCTGATCCTGACCGGCGCCGCTCTGCAAGGGGCCAGCGTCGGCACGACCCTGCTGCTGGCCGCCTATGCCGCCGGGGCCGCGACCTCGCTGGCTCTGGCCCTGCTGATCGGCGGCAAGGTCTTCCAGACGATGAAGCGGTCGCTGGGCGTCGGCGAATGGGTGCGAAAGGGTCTGGGCGTTCTGGTCCTGATCGGGGTCGTCGCCATCGCGCTTGGCCTCGACACCGGCCTGCTGACCCGCCTGTCGAGCGGCGGCACCAACCGCATCGAGCAGAGCCTGCTCAGCCGCTTCGGCGCCGCCCAGCCCATGAACGCCGCCCGCGCCCCGCTGAACGCCCTGCCCGTCGAAGGGGCCATGCCGCCCCTGACCGGCGCGACCGAGTGGATCAACAGCCCGCCCCTGACCACGGAACAGCTGCGCGGCAAGGTCGTGCTGGTCGATTTCTGGACCTACTCCTGCATCAACTGCGTGCGCACCATCCCCTATGTCCGCGCCTGGGCCGAAAAATACCGCGATCAGGGTCTGGTGGTGATCGGGGTCCACACGCCCGAGTTCGCCTTCGAGAAGTCACCCGCCAACGTCCGCGACGCCGTGCGCCGCTTTGGCGTCACCTACCCCGTGGCGATGGACAACGATTTCGCCATCTGGCGGGCCTTCGACAACCGCTACTGGCCCGCCCACTACTTCATCGATGCCAAGGGAAACATCCGCTACCATCACTTCGGCGAGGGCGACTACGAACACTCCGAGCGGGTCATCCAGCAGCTGCTGAAGGAGGCCGGCGCCGCCAATGTCGATCAGGCTGTCGTCCAGGTCCGCGCGCAAGGGGCCGAGGCCGCCGCCACCGCCGAGGTCGCCTCCCCCGAAACCTACGTCGGCTATGCCCGCGCCAAGCACTTCGCCTCGCCCGGCGGCTTCGGCTTCGACGTCCGCAAGACCTATGTGGCCGCCCCTCTGAAACTGAACGACTGGAGCCTGTCCGGCGACTGGATCGTGCGGCCCGAACACGCCGACCTGCAGACGCCGGGCGGACGCCTCGCCTTCCGTTTCAAGGCCCGCGACCTGCATCTGGTCATGGGACCGAGCAACATGGGCCAGCCCGTGCGCTTCCGAGTTCGCATCGATGGTCAGGCGCCAGGCGCCGACGCCGGCGTGGACATTGACGCGCAGGGCCTGGGCCGGATCGACAGCCAGCGCCTTTATCAGCTGGTGCGCCAGTCGGACGGCGCCCGCGAACGCACCTTCGAGATCGAGTTCCTCGACCCGGGGGTTCAGGTCTTCGCCTTCACCTTCGGCTGACTAGAGGCGCCCGGCCTCGGCCAGCCGCTCGATCATCCACACCCGCGCGGGCGGCAGCGGCTTGTTCAGGGCGTGAAAGACGAACTGTTCCAGGAAATGCCCGGTCAGCGCCAGCCCGGCCTTCACGTCGCCCTCTCCCAACCCCGCCTGCGCCCCCAGCATGAAGGGCGGCAGGTTCAGCAGCTTGTCGGCGTAGGGCGCGCCCGCCTCGCGGCTGACGGCGCGGCCCGTGCGCGGGCTGACATAGATCAGGTCATCCATCGACCCGGTGGCCGCACACCGCGACAGATCCAGGCCAAAGCCCAAATCCTCCAGCAGCCCCGCCTCGAACCGCACGAAGATGGCGGGCCAGACCTCTGGCAGGGCGAAAGCCCCCATCATGGCCTCGAAGGCCAGGAAGGCCCCCGGATGCGGCTCGCGCTCGGGCAAGGCCCCCTGCGCCACCGCAACCGCGGCGTTCAACCCGACCAATGCCAGCGGATCGTCGAACAGGGCCGCCGGCCCCTCGCCCACCGGCTCCAGCCGTGCCGACCCCAGCTGGTCCGAGGTCCTCGACCTCAGGTCCGCCACCACCCGCGCCCCGGCCTGCAAGAAGGGCCTCATCTTGCGCGACGCCCCGCCCGCGACATAGGCGGCGCGACGTCCGTGCCGCTCGGTCAGCAGTTCGACCACGGCGCCGGTATCGCCATGCGCCCGCGCCGACAGGACGAAGGCGTCGTCCTGAATCTCCATCAGTCGGCCTTGATCACGTCGACGACGGCGCGCGCCTTGTCGTTCGGCACGGCGAAGCTGAGGACATACTGCTCGATCTTCCAGCCCTCGTCGGTCAGCCGCAGCACGCCCGATCCGCGCGTGGTCCCATAGGCGTCGTTGTCCAGCACCTCGTCAAACCAGGCCAGGCAGCGGCAGTCGATTGGGGCGATGGTCACGGTCCGCGTCACCGGCCGATAGGTCCAGCCCTTGCCTTGCGAGAAATAGGGCATGGCGTAGGCCCTGAACTCCGGCAGGCTCCACCGCTCGGTCGCATCCGTGCCGATGAAGCGGCCGTCCGCGGTAAAGGTCTCGAAATAGGCGTCGCCGTCGGCCTTCGACGCCGCGGCGTGCATGGCGTCCAGCACCCGCTCGACAGGGGCGGTCTCGGCTTGCGGCGCAGACGCGGTCTGAACCGGGGCAGCGGACAGTTGAAGCATCATCAGAACGGCGGTGATCATGCTGATGTTCTAGTCCTGTTCTCTCGCAGGCGAAAGCACAGGCTTCTCCCTCGTGCCCGCGGAAGGAAAGATACCCCGCCCCGCGCGTTCAACCTCCTAAAACTCGACAACACGGAGAGGTCTCATGAAAATCGTCACCAGCCTCAGCTTCCAGGGCCAGTGCCGCGAGGCGCTTGAGTTCTACGCTCGTGTTTTGGGCGGCACGGTCACCGCCGCCTTTCCTTATGGCGACGGCCCGCCCGATATGCCTGTGGACGCCAAGTACAAGGACTGGCTGATGCATGGCTGGCTGGACGTTGGTGATCAGTCGATCATGGGCGCCGACATCCCGCCCGAGTTCGCGCCGAACATCGACAAGCCCAAGAACGGCTTCGACGTCTCCTATCACACCGACGATGTCGCCAAGGCGCGCAAGGTCTTCGACGACCTGTCCGAAGGCGGCAAGGTCGGCATGGCCTTCGCATCCGCCTTCTGGTCCCCAGGGTTCGGCACGTTCACTGACAGGTTCGGCATTCCGTGGATGATCAACACCAACCCGGCGGCGGACTGGCAACCTGGCGGCTGAAGGCTTTGTGATAGCGCATCGCTTCGACCAAAGCCGTATTGGAATCAGGATGATGCGGCGCCTATCTCCGCGACAGTCCCCAAGCCCTCATGGGCAGAAGTCGTCAGGTTTCCGATGTCCCGCGTCCGCAACGCCGCCCTGCAGTCGAAGATCATGTCCGCCGGGGACGCCGCGGCGCTGATCCCGGCGAACTCGACCGTGGGCATGAGCGGCTTTACCGGCTCGGGCTATCCCAAGGTCGTGCCCATGGCCCTGGCCGACCGGATCGAGGCCGAGCACGCGGCGGGCAATCCGTTCAAGCTGAAGGTCTGGACCGGCGCCTCGACCGGGCCGGAACTGGACGGCGCCCTGGCCAAGGCGGACGGCATCGAATTCCGCCTGCCCTACAACTCCGACCCCATCGCCCGCGACAAGATCAATCGCGGCGAGATGGAATACCTCGACATGCACCTGTCGCAGGTCGCCCCCGTCGCCTGGCAGGGCTTCCTCGGCCCGCTGGAGACGGCGGTGGTAGAGGTCTCGGGCATCCGCGAGGACGGCTCGCTGATCCCCTCGTCGTCCATCGGCAACAACAAGACCTGGCTGGACCGCGCCGACCGCATCATCTTGGAGGTCAACAGCTGGCAGAACCCGGCTCTGGAGGGGATGCACGACATCTACTACGGCACGGCCCTGCCGCCGGCCCGCGTGCCGATCCCGCTGACCCGGCCGACCGACCGGATCGGCGAGACGGTCTTCCGCGTCGATCCGTCCAAGATCGTCGCCATCGTCGAGACGGACAGCCCTGACCGCAACCTGCCCTTCGCCGCGCCGGACGCCAGCGCCACGGCCATCGCCGGGCACCTGATCGAGTTCCTTCAGCACGAGGTGAAGCTGGGCCGCCTGCCCGCCCATCTGCTGCCGCTGCAATCGGGCGTCGGCAATGTCGCCAACGCCGTGCTGGCGGGACTGGCTGAAAGCCCCTTCGAGCAACTGACCGCCTATACCGAGGTGCTTCAGGACGGGATGCTGGACCTGCTGGACTCGGGCAAGCTGACCGTCGCCTCGGCCACCGCCTTCTCACTCAGCCCCGAGGCCGCCGCCGACCTGAACAGCCGCATGGAGCAGTTCCGCGGCAAGATCATCCTGCGCCCGCAGGAGATTTCGAACCACCCGGAGATCATCCGCCGCCTGGGCTGCATCGCCATGAACGGCCTGATCGAGGCCGACATCTACGGCAACGTCAACTCGACCCACGTGATGGGCTCGCGCATCCAGAACGGCATTGGCGGCTCGGGCGACTTTGCCCGCAACGCCTACATCTCCTGCTTCGTCACGCCCTCGACGGCCAAGGGCGGCAAGATCTCGGCCATCGTCCCCATGGCCAGCCACGTCGATCACATCACCCAGGACGTGCAGGTCATCGTCACGGAACAGGGCCTGGCCGACCTGCGGGGCCTGTCGCCCAAGCAGCGCGCCCAGGTCATCATCGCCAACTGCGCCCACCCCGACTATCGCGACGCGCTGAAGGACTACTACGCCCGCGCGCTGAAGGGCTCCTATGGCCTGCAATCGCCCCACCTGCTGACCGAAGCGTTGTCGTGGCACCAACGCTTCATCGAAACGGGGTCAATGAAGGCATAGCCTTCTCCTCCCCGTGAATGGGAAGGAAACCAGAGCAGCGCCCTAGCGGTTCAACCCGGTTGGGAATTCACGGCCCAGAGCCTCGGCCATGGCCTGCTGGCTCAGCATGAAGACCAGGTCGCGCTGGTGGTAGTTGTTGGATAGGACCACCACGGTCACATCGGCCTCGGGTTGATAGAGGACCAGGTTGCGGAACCCGGCCCAGCTGCCCGTGTGATAGATCTGCTTGTCGTCAAAGGCGGGCTTCACCTGCCGGCCAAGACTGTTGACGTAAACGCCGTAGCCATAGGCGCGGTGCGCGCGGCCGCGCTCTTTCGGCGTGTCCGCCGGAGCGTGATCGGCGATCATCTGGGCGTAGGAGGCGTCACTGAGAACGCGGCCCTTATGCAAGGCCTGGTTCCAGGCCAGCATGTCGTCCAGCGTCGAATAAAGAGCGCCGGCCCCGAAGACGACGCTGACGTTGGCGATCGGCTGGGCCGCAAGCCCGCCGGGGAAGTTGGCGTAGCCCATGGCCAGGCCTTGCGCGTCGGCGTGGGCGTCCGATCCCGTATCCTTCAGACCCAGCGGTTTCAGGACAGCCTCGTTCAGATAGGTCTCGAACGGCCTGCCGCTGGCCTTCGCCACGATCTCGGCCGCCAGGTTATAGGCGGCGTTGTCGTAGCGGATCTTGGTCCCGGGCTCGAACTGCAGGCCATAGCGGGCCGAGGTCTCGGTCAGTTCCTGCGGGGTACGCGGGGTGATGCGGATACGCCCCCACTCAGACTGCGCCATCAGGTCAGGAATGCCCGACGTGTGGGACAATAGGTGGTGGATACGCAGCGGCTTCCAGGCATCCGGACAGGCCTCGATCCATTTGCAGACCGGATCGTTCACCGACAGCCTGCCCTCGTCCTGCAGCTTCAGGATCGCAGCGGCGGTGAACTGTTTCGACACCGAGGCCAGACGGAAGCGCGTGTCCAGCTTCAGCGGCTGGTCGTTCTCGTAATTGGCCTTGCCATAGACCTGGCGGAACAGGACCTGATCGCCCCTGGCCACCAGAATGGCGCCCATGAACTGCTTTCGCTCGCCCAGATAGTCCAGCCGCGCCTTCAGTTGCGGCAGGGCCTCGACCACCTCAACCGGCGGGCGTTCGGGCAGCGCGGGCCTGGCCGCCGTAGCCGCCTGGGTCTCGGGGGCGATGGCGTGGATGATCCATGCCCCGGCTCCGGCGGAGGCAAGGGCGACTGCGGCCAGGGATCCGAGGAACCACGGCCGCCCGCCTGCAGACTTGGGAACTACAAACACCATACTGAAACTACGCTCTTAGACGTCGAACTCCAGCCCGAACTGGGCGTAAAGGGCGCGGCTGTCCTGCCATTTGGGATCGACCTTGACGGTCAGGAACAGGTGGACGGGCCGGTCGAGCAGTTCGATCAGTTCCTCGCGCGACTTCTGGCCGATCCATTTCAGGGTCTGGCCGCCCTTGCCCAGAACAATGGGGCGCTGGCTCTCACGCTCGACATAGATGGTCTGTTCGATGCGGGCTGAACCGTCGGCCTTTTCCTCGAACGAGGTCGTCTCGACCGCAGCCGAATAGGGCAGTTCCTCGTGGACGCGCAGGTAGACCTTCTCGCGCGTGATCTCGGCGGCCAGGACACGCACCGGCACGTCGGCCGACTGATCCTCGGGGTAGAGCCACGGGCCGGCGGGCATGGAGCGTGCCAGACGCTTTTTCAGATCGTCCACGCCATCGCCGCTCAGGGCCGAGATCATATAGACCTCTTCGTAGACGCCGGTTTCGAACAGGCGCTGCGACAGGGCCAGAAGAGTGTCGCGGCGCATGCCGTCGATCTTGTTCAGGCCCAGGATGACCTTGGTGCCCGTCGCCTTCAGATTGGCGATGATGGTCTCGGTGTCCTCGGCCGAGCGGCGGTCGGCGGCGGTGCCTTCACGGCCTTCGGCGTCGATGTGGGACTGGGCGTCGATCAGGTGCAACACCACATCGGCGTCCTGTGCACCGCCCCAGGCCGAGGCGACCATGGCGCGGTCCAACCGGCGGCGCGGGGTAAAGATGCCGGGCGTGTCCACCAGAACGATCTGGGCGTCGCCCTCGATGGCGATGCCGCGCACGGGGAAACGCGTGGTCTGGACCTTTTGGGTGACGATCGAGACCTTGGTTCCCGTCAGCCGATTCACCAGCGTCGACTTGCCGGCGTTGGGCGCGCCGATGATGGCGGCGAATCCAGCGCGCTGGTTGGGGTTGAGGGTCTCGGTCAAATTACGCCTTCTCGTTTCAACAGCGCCGTGGCGGCGGCTTTTTCCGCCTCCTGACGCGAACGCCCTGTTTGTTTCACGGGGTCAAAGCCGACCACCGTCGCCTCGACCACGAAGGTCGGAGCATGATCTGATCCGGTGCGTTCCACCACCTTATAGGTCGGCAGCGGACGCCCTTGGCCCTGCGCCCACTCCTGCAGAGCGGACTTGGGGTTGGTCACGGCTGCAGCCGGAGGAGACGCGAACTCCTCCGCCCAGGCGATGTCGAACATGGCCTTGGCCGCCGTCAGGCCCCCGTCGCGATAGACGGCCGCCAGAATAGCTTCGACAGCATCGGCGATGACTCCGGCCTTTCTGCGGCCGCCCGTCTTGGTCTCGCCCGCCGAAAGACGCAGGGCCGCCCCCACGCCCAGACGCTCGCCGACGCGGGCGCAGGCGCTCTTGTCCACCAGGGCGTGCAGACGCGCGGACAACTGGCCTTCGTCCGCCGAAGGGAAATCCCGCGTCAGCCGGTCAGCGACCAGCAGGCCCAGAACCCTGTCGCCCAGGAACTCCAGCCGCTCGTTGTCGGCGACGGTGCGACCATCGACCTGCCCCCCCCCCTCGCCCACGCTGGCGTGGGTCAGGGCGCGTTCCAGCAAGGACGGATCAGCAAAGTCATGACCCAGCCGCCGCCGAAGCGTGTCGACGGCCTCGGCACGCACGTTCGCCATCAGTCCAGTATCTTGAAGAACCGGCTTGGACGCAGGTTGGCGAACCAGCTCACCGGGTTGAACAACGAAGCGCCCGGCGACCATGAGAACATGATGATCTCGGCCTTGCCCACCAGGTTTTCGGCCGGGACCATACCCACGCCTGCCGACATCTCGACGCGGCTGTCGATCGAGTTGTCGCGGTTGTCGCCCATCATGAAGAAATGGCCGACGGGGACCTCGTAGACCGGTGTGTCGTCCAGATCACCGCCGAGACCGAAGTCCTGCGTCATGAAGCTCTTGCCATTGGGAAGGGTTTCGCGAAGCTGCGTAACCGGACGCGGCCCGAACATATCAGCCAACTCGGCGCGGCTCACGACCACGTCCTTAACCGGCGCGCCGTTGATGTAGAGCTTGTTGGCGATCATCTGCACCTTGTCGCCCGGCAGACCGATCACGCGCTTGATGTAGTCGGTCTTGTTGTCGCGCGGCAGCTTGAACACGACGATGTCGCCACGCGTCGGGTCCTTGCCCAGAATACGGCCATCGAACAGCGGCGGGCTCCACGGGATCGAGTGCTTGGAGTAGCCGTAGGACCACTTCGATACGACGATGTAGTCGCCCTCGTAGAGGTTGGGCTCCATCGAGGCCGAGGGGATGGTGAAGGGCTGGAACAGCAGCACCCGCAGCACGAAGGCGATCAGCAGGGCGAAGACGACGGTCTTGATGATCTCGACCGTCTCGTTGCTCGCGGACTTCTCTTTTTTCACACGTTTGGCTTTCTTGGGACGCGGCGTGGCGTAGATCGGCTTGTCGCTGTCGAGGGCTTCGGGATCGTCGCCCAGATCGAAGGGGGCGTCGCCGTCGTCGCTCCAGATCGGTCGCTGCTCGGTGGGGTCGATGGCAGGATTGCCGGCGCCGCCGTTCGCCTTGGAGTGGTCGCTCATGGTCTGCTCGAATCCCCCGCAGAACGCGGGGTTGGAAGCCTGACGCGTAAAGGCTGATTAAGCCACGGGCAAGGCTTCGATGACCACGAAAGCGAGAGCATAAGGGTGTTCGTCGCTGAGGGTCAGATGAATACGCGGCTCATGTCCCGCCGGGATCAGTCGCGCCAGATGCTCGGCGGCGTGGCCGGTCAGGACCAGGGTCGGTTGACCCGACTTCAGGTTCACCACCCCCATGTCGCGCCAATAGACGTCGGCCCGCATCCCTGTGCCCAAGGCCTTGGCGCAGGCCTCCTTGGCTGCGAAGCGCTTGGCGTAGCTCCAGGCCGGGTCCGGCTTGCGGTCCGAACGGGTGCGTTCCAGATCGGTGAAGCAGCGCTGCTTGAACCGTTCGCCGAAGCGATCCAGCGAATTCTGGATGCGGCGGATGTCCGAAAGGTCGGCGCCGACGCCGATAATCACCGGCCGGCTCCAGAAATCGCCTCGTCCATCGCCGTCCGCATCCGTCGAATGGCGGCGTCCAGTCCGACGAAGACCGCCTCCCCGACCAGGAAATGGCCGATGTTCAGTTCCTTGATCTCAGGGATCGCCAGAACCACGCTAGCGGTGGCGTAGTCGAGGCCGTGTCCGGCATGGACCTCCAGCCCCAGGATGTCGGCCTGGGCGGCGGCGGCGGCGAGACGGTCCAGCTCGAAGGCGCGCTCGGCCGGATCGGTGAGGTGGCAATAGCGGCCGGTGTGGAACTCGACCACCTGGGCGCCGACGGCGGCGGCGGCCTCGACCTGGGGTTCCGACGGCTCGATGAACAGGCTGACGCGGATGCCGGCGTCGGACAGGGCCTTCACCACAGGGGCGATGCGGGCCTCGTGACCGGCGACGGCCAGACCGCCCTCGGTCGTGACCTCCTCGCGCCGCTCCGGCACCAGACAGGCGGCGTGCGGACGGTGGCGCAGGGCGATGGCCAGCATCTCTTCCGTCACGGCCATCTCGAAGTTCAGCGGCTTGTTCGCGCGGCGGCACAGGGCCGTCAGCACGTCGATGTCCGCGTCGGTGATATGGCGGCGATCCTCGCGCAGGTGGGCGGTGATGCCGTCCGCCCCCGCCGCCAGCGCCGCCTCGGCCGCGCGAGCCGGATCGGGATGAGCGCCGCCGCGTGCGTTACGAACCGTGGCGACGTGGTCGATGTTGACGCCCAGACGAACCCGCTCGCGCTTCATCCCGTTCTCTTTCTTTACTTGGACAGCCGGCGGCTGCCCGGGTCCTCGATCGGCAGGGCGGCCAGTTCGGGCGGCAGGGCGTCGGCCGGATAGGCCGGCACGTCCAGCGTCGCAAGCGCGATCAGCGGCACGCCGACGTCGGCGCGACCGCCCGAGCGGTCGACGATGCAGGCGGCGGCGACGACTTCGCCCCCGGCCTTCTGGATGGCGGCGATGCATTCGCGCGACGACAGGCCGGTGGTGACTATGTCCTCGACCATGACGACCTTCTCGCCCGGCTCGACGGTGAAGCCGCGACGAAGCTTGAACTCGCCGCCTTCGCGCTCGACGTAGAGCGAACGCACGTTCAGGTGCCGCGCCGTCTCATAGCCGGGAATGATGCCGCCCACGGCCGGCGAGATGGCCACGTCCACCGGACCAACCGTGGCGACGATCTTGTCGGCCAGAGCCTTGCACAGGCGCTCGCAGCGACGACCGTCCATGAAGACCAGGTTCTTCTGCAGGAAGACCGGGCTGTGCAGGCCGGACGACAGGACGAAATGGCCTTCGCGCAGGGCGCCGGCGTCGCGGAATTCGTTGAGGACGTCTTCAGTGTTCATGAGAGCGTCCCTTAGACCCTGCGCCCCTCCCCCTCAAGCGACCGATCAGGTCAGATCGCAGTTAGGCTTCAGCCCGCCTTCCAGCAACTTCATCCAGACCGTCTCAGCGTCGTCGGCGAAGGCGAACAACTCCATGTCCGACGCCTTGACCATGCCGTGCTCTATCAGGGTGTCGAAGTTGATGACCGAGCGCCAATAGGCCTCGTCAAACAGGACGATGGGGATCGGCGGCGCCTTGTCGGTCTGGCGCAGGGTCAGGATCTCGAACATCTCGTCCAGCGTGCCAAAGCCGCCGGGAAAGACCACCAGACCATTGGCGCGCATGGCCAGATGCATCTTGCGCATGGCGAAGTAGTGGAACTGGAAGGTCAGTTCCGGCGTCGACCAGGGATTGGGAACCTGTTCGTGCGGCAGGGTGACGTTGAAACCGATCGACGGCGCGCCCGCTTCATGCGCGCCCTGATTGGCGGCCTGCATGATGCCCGGCCCGCCCCCGGTGGCGATGACGTTGTCGCGCACCTCGCCCGGCGAGCCGCGGAAGGCCCCGCCCCGCTCAGAGGCGATGCGGCCGAACTGTCGCGCCTGTTCGTACCAGTGGGCGTGCCGACCGTCGCCGTTCACACCCACGCGCGCGCTGCCGAACACCACGATCGTCGAGCGCACGCCCCAGGCCTTCAGCGCCTCCTCGGCCTTTTCGTACTCCATCAGGAAGCGCACGCCGCGCATCGATTCGCCGAGCAGGAAATCCCGATCGAGGGCGGCCAGACGATAGGAGGGCGACGCCAGTTGGGCGGCGTTGGCGAGGGCTTGCTGTTCGGGAGTCATTTCAGCCTTCAGTCGGACGCGCAGGCGATCAGCCGCGCGCGCGGTCCACAGTGTCGACGGACGGATTGGCGCGCAGGGCGGCGATGATCATGGTGGCGTGGCGTGCATCCTCGACCTCGACGTCGATGTCGACGTCGAAGAAGTCCTGCTGACGATGGGCCATCGACAGGTTCAGGATATTGCCGCCAGCCTCGCCAATGATGGTCGCCACCTGCCCCAGCACGCCGGGCGCATTGCGGATCGTGGCGCGCAGACGGGCGGCGGCCACCGCATCCTGCTCCGCCTGGGGTGTCCACTGCAGATCCTGCCAGACGCTGTCGTCGTCGGCGAAGTCGGCCAGGGTCTGACAGTCGATGGTATGAACTGTCAGCCCCTTGTCGGGCTCCAGAATACCGACGATGCGGTCGCCTGGAACAGGACTGCAACAGGCGCCGAAATGGATGCTGACGCCCGGCGTCAGGCCGCTGCCGCGCACGAACAGGCGGGCGTGTTCATTGCCGATCCGCTTGCGTTCCGGCCCCGCCTTCAGCTGCCCTTTCAACGCCGGGAAGATGGTCTCGGCCACTCTGGTCGCAGCCAGACGGCCACGGCCGATGGCGTCGAACAGGTCTTCGTCCGTGGCGATGGCGTGGGCTTCCAGCACCGGTTTCAGCGAAACCTCGGCCAGCGACTTGCCTGCCCGATCCAGCGTCTGTTCCAACGTCGCCTTGCCCAGGCGCACGAACTCGTCGCGCTCTGACGTTCGGATATGGCGGCGGATGGCCGAGCGCGCCCGGCCAGTGACGGTCAGGCTGCGCCAGTCCGTCGGCACCTCGCGCTTGGTTCCGCGAATGATCTCGACCACGTCGCCGTTCTGCAACGCCGTGCGCATCGGCTTCAGTTCGCCGTTGATCTTGACGCCCACAGCCGTGTCGCCGACCTCGGTATGGACGGCGTAGGCGAAGTCCAGCGCCATGCCGCCGCGCGGCAGGGTGATCAGCGCCCCCTTGGGCGTGAAGACAAAGACCTGATCCAGATACATTTCGAGCTTGGCGTGCTCGACCCAGTCCTCGCCGCCCTCGCCGTGCTCGATGACCTGAACCAGATGGCGCAGGTTCAGCAGCGGGTCGCGCCCGCCGTCCGCCTCCATCGCCTCGCGGTCAAAGCCGTAGGAGTGGTTCTTGTAGGCCCAGTGCGCGGCCACGCCGTCCTCGGCCACCCGATCCATGATCTCGGTGCGTATCTGCATCTCGATGCGCAAGCCCCCCGGCCCGACGACCGTGGTGTGCAGCGAACGATAGTTGTTCGACTTGGGCGTCGAGATGAAGTCCTTGAATCGTTCCGGCACCATGGGCCAGGCGCGGTGGATAACGCCGAGCGCGCGGTAGCAGTCGTCTTCGGCCTCGACGATCACCCGGAAGCCGTAGATATCCGACAGGGACGAGAAGCCGACCGACTTCCTCTGCAACTTGCGCCAGATCGAATAAGGCGTCTTTTCACGCCCCTTCACGTGGGCCCGGACGC
Organism: Brevundimonas sp. NPDC058933; assembly: GCF_049315965.1. Lineage (NCBI taxonomy): Bacteria > Pseudomonadati > Pseudomonadota > Alphaproteobacteria > Caulobacterales > Caulobacteraceae > Brevundimonas > Brevundimonas sp. NPDC058933. The sequence continues at coordinate 365,373 of NZ_JBMOSL010000001.1, read as the reverse complement.
CCGCTTCGCTCAGAACCAGTTCGATTTCTCGCGACACGCCCTCGATGGCGCGACCATGTTCCAGCTTCAGCGCCTCCAGCCGACGCTGGATGGCGACCCGCGCCGTGGCGTTCAGATGCTCGAACGCCAGTTCCTCCAGCTCCGACGCGATGGAGTGGATGCCGATGGAGCGGCCCAGCGGCGCATAGACCTCCAGCGTCTCGCGGCTGATGCGCTCGCGCTTCTCCGGCTTGACGTACTGGAGGGTCCGCATGTTGTGCAGACGGTCGGCCAGCTTGACCAGAAGTACCCGCACATCCTTGGAGATGGCCAGAATAAACTTGCGCAGGTTCTCGGCCTGACGCGTGTGCTCGGCCTGAAGTTCCAGCCGGGACAGCTTGGTCACGCCCTCGACCAGGACGGCGACCTCTTCGCCGAACATGGCGGCGATATCGTCGCGCGTGGCCGAGGTGTCCTCGACCACATCGTGCAGCAGGGCGGTGACGATAGTGGCGGTGTCCAACCGATAGTCGGTCAGGATGCCCGCCACCTGGATCGGGTGCGCAAAATAGGGATCGCCCGAGGCCCGCAGCTGCGAGCCATGCATCTTCATCGCATAGACATAGGCGCGGTTCAGCAGCGCTTCGTCAGCGGTGGGGTCATAGGCCTTGACCGCCTCGATCAGTTCGAACTGGCGCATGATCGGCGCGCGTTTGGCATCAGACACTTGGGACTCGGACTGGGGGCCTTCAGACGACTTCGGCGCCGCTCCGGTAAGGAGCGACGCCGATTGGTCTTTTTGATTCACGACTGGCTTCGTCGGCGTGTCCGCCAGGGGCCGCGCCGGAAATATGGTGACGCCGTTGACAGGCTCTGCCGTCAGTAGCGTTCCTCCTGGCCGCCGTCCCGGTCGCTTTGAAGGGCGCGGATCAGTTCGGCCTCGGCCATGTTCATGTGCTGCGGCTCAGCCAGCAGCGCCACGACTTCGGCCTCATCCTCGGCCTCGGTGCGCTCGTCCACACGTTGCAGGGTGGTGATGATGTTTTCGCGCAGTTCGTCCGGGACCACACGGTCCTCGGCCAGTTCACGCAGAGCGACAACGGGGTTCTTGTCGTTGTCGCGGTCAAGCGTGAGAGCGGCGCCGTTGGCGATGTTGCGGGCGCGGTGGCCCGCCAGCAGAACCAGACCAAAGCGGTTCGGCACCTTCTCGATGCAATCTTCGACAGTGACGCGGGCCATGAAATTCCTCTGGCGGCAGGGAGAACCGCACAAAATATAGGGTTAGGCGTGATTGTGCAACGCCGCGAAGGCCGGAATGCGGCGCAAAACGCCTCAGTTCTTCCTTTGGGCCAAGGGATAGCTGATGATCAGCACAAGGTCCACCTCGCCCGTCTGACGGATGCCTACGACGTTGCCGTCGAACAGGTAGGCGGCGTCGCCTGCACGCATCGGCGTGGTCACGCCGTCCGAAGTGACGACGCCCTCCCCGCTGACTACATAGTAGACCTCGTCGTGCGCGATCGGGTGCAGACCGATGGCGGCGCCGGGGTGCAGAATGCGCTTGCGAAACTCCATCGCCCGGTTCGGCACGCCGTCAGAGATGCGATAGGCCGTACTCATGCCTTCGCCACTATGCGGCGGGACCTGACGCACCATGGTGTCGCCCTCGCGGATCACCACGCCCGTTCCCGCCGGCGGTGAAGCGGGCGCGGGCGACGATTGAAACAGGGCGATCAAGGCCAGGGCAGGCAGGAACATGACTTTGTCTCCCGGTGTCATTCAACCCGACCCTACCGGTCTTCCGGGCGGCGTCAACGCCGCAGAGGTCGCGCGTCCACGCCCACGGCAGCTCCGGACGCAAGGCCCGCCGCATTTCCCTCGATGGTCGGATGACGCCACTCCGGCGCGATTTCGGCCAGAGGTCCCATGACAAACAGGCGCTCGGCCGCGCGCGGATGCGGCAGGATCAGACCGTCGAGGTCGCCGCTCAACCGGCCGTAGGCGATCAGGTCCAGGTCCAGCGTTCGCGGCGCGTTGCGCTCGCTGCGGCGGCGATCGAACACATCCTCCATCCGAGCCAGCTTGCTCATCAGGGCGGCAGGATCATGCGCCGTCCGGACGATCACCACGCCGTTCAGAAAGGGCGGATCCGTTGGATCGGGCCATGCTTTTGACGACCACCAGGAGGATCGCGCCAACACATCGATGCCTTCGGCCCGGAATCGCGCCAGGGCCGCCTCAAGCGACTCCTCACAGGAGGCCCAGACGCCCTTGTCATTGCAGCCAAGCGCGACGATGACTGCGCCGTCCAGATCGAGATCGCCTTCGGGTATTTCAGTCGGGACCTTCATATTCTCGACCTTTCCCACGGGCTCATATTCATGACTGGCCACACGAGCGACCGCATCGCCTTGTTCATAGACGGCGCCAACCTCTATTCCTCGGCCCGCGCGCTCAATATCGATCTCGACTTCAGGAAGCTGTCCGACTGGTTTGGCCAGAAGGGTCAACTCGTTCGCGCCTATTATTACACGGCCGTGATTGAGGGCGAAGAGTTCTCGCCCATCCGCCCGTTGGTCGACTGGCTCGACTACAACGGCTTCACGGTCGTGACCAAGCCGGTCAAGCGCTTCACCGACTCCCAGGGCCAGTCGCGCATCAAGGGCAATATGGATATCGAGATCGCCGTCGATATGCTGGAGCTGGCGCCGCATCTGGATCACATGATCCTGTTCTCGGGCGACGGCGACTTCCGCCGACTGGTGCAGGCGGTTCAGGCCAAGGGCGTGCGCGTCACCGTGGTGTCGACCACGAGGACCCAGCCACCCCAGATCGCCGACGAACTGCGCCGCCAGGCTGACGCCTTCATCGAACTGGCCGACGTCATGACCCAGTTCAGCAAGCCCAAGAGCGCCGCGCCCCAGGCGACCACCCGCACCTTTGACCGAGACGACCGCCCATGAACCGCGCCCTGACGCCTGAACCGCCTCGCGATTGTCCCCTGTGCCCGCGCCTGGTCGCCTATCGCCAGGAGAATATCCGCCAGAATCCCGACTGGTGGAACGGCCCCGCACCTTCGTTTGGCGATCCGAATGCTCGGCTGCTGATCGCGGGCCTCGCGCCCGGCCGCATGGGCGCCAACCGCACCGGCCGCCCCTTCACCGGCGACCACGCCGGCTGGCTGCTCTACGACACCCTGCAAAAGACCGGGTTCGCCAAGGGAAGCTATGACCCGGACGGCAAGGACGACCTGACCCTGGTCGACTGCATGATCACCAACGCCGTGCGCTGCGCCCCACCGCAGAACAAGCCGACGGGGGCTGAGGAAAACACCTGCCGCCCCTTCCTGATCGATCGTCTGGCCGCCCTGCCCCGATTGAAGGTCATCGTCACCCTTGGCGATGTTTCACGGCGCAGCATCCTGCGGACGCTCGGCTATCCCGGCACGGCCATCCCCGCCGGACACGGCGTCGAGGGCAAGGTCGGCGCCTATACGATCATCAACAGCTATCACTGCTCGCGCCTGAACACGAACACGGGCCGTCTGACGCCCGAGATGTTCGAGGAAATCTTCCACCGGGCCAAGGCGGCGCTGGAAGCCTAGATCAACCGCCGCCGGCGACCTCGCCGGCCACCATCACCGGCGCCGAGGGCTCGCGGAAGTAGCGGTCGATGCCCTCGGCGACCGAGCGCATCAGGCGGCGACGGGCGCGCTCGTCGGTCAGGACGCGCTCATCCTCGGGATTGGTAATGAAACCCATCTCCAGCAGGATAGCCGGCACGTCTGGCGCCAGCAGGACGGCCAGACCGGCGTCGCGATGGCTGCGGCGCAGCAGCGGATGGCTGTCGCCTTCCAGATGGGTCAGCAGCACCCGCGCGAACTGGGCCGAGCGGTTCTGGGTGGCGCGCTGGGTCATGTCCAGCAGGATACGGTCGACCGAGGGGTCGCGGCCCGGCAGGCGCAGTTCGCGCTGCCAGTCGTCGCCGCGCGTATATTCCCGCACCGCGCGGCCCGCACCCTGCTCCGACAGGGTATAGACGCTGGCCCCGCGCAGGGCCGGGTCGGTCCCGGCGTCAGCGTGCAGCGAAATGAACAGGTCGGCGCCCGCGTCGCGCGCGATCTGCACCCGGCGGCCGTGAATGACATAGACGTCGCTGTCGCGGGTCAGACGCACGCGATAGCGGCCGGTGCGTTCGATCGCGGCCTTCAGCTCTCGCGCAGCGGCCAGGGTGACGGCTTTTTCTTGAGCGTGGACGCCTTGAGCGCCCGGATCGCGCCCGCCGTGGCCGGCGTCGATGACGATCAGCGGCTTTTCCTTGCGCGCCTGCTCGCGACGCGGCGGGGCGCTGGCGGAAACCGCAGCGGCGGGGCCCGTAGCCTTCAGGTCGATGACGTAGCGATAGTGTTGAACCCCGTCGCCGGGCGGCAGCAGGAAGCGGCGCTCGATCTCGGCGCCGCGCGCCAGATCCAGACGGATGCGCGACGACGTGCCGGCAGAGCTGACTTCATAGCCGCGCACCAGACCCGAACCATTGCCGCCCAGCCCCCTGCCCGGCGCCACGTCCGACAGGGCCACGACGACGCGGCCGGTCGCGCCGTCCTCGATCACTTGTCCACGCGTGGTCTTGCCCAGGTCCAGCACGACCCGCGTACGCTGGGCGTCGCCGCCAAAGCGAATAGAGGAAATCTGACTGTCAGCTCCAAAGGCCAGGCCGCGGCCAGCCGTCAGCACGACGGCGCAAATCACGACGAAGGCCAGGCCCGTCGTCGCCCATTCACGCACGCCCCAACGGGCCAGATTCTCACGCCACCGGCCATACATGGACGGACTTCACCCTTCTGGTTCAAGCCACAGTAAGGGCCAAACCTGCTAAGGATTTCGTTAACTCATGTAACGGCGGCGGTTCTTTTATTTTCCACAAGTTAGGCCTATGGTGTGATCCGTTCGCGAACGATCGCGCCCTCTGCACATAGTCGCAGGGTCAGGCGCGCCCTCCTCGCAACGCTGACTTTCACCTCATTCCGAGGATCGGCCGGCCTGGCCGACGATCCGAAGAACGGGTCCGGGACGCGGCCTTGAACGGCGCGTTCGGATCCAGGACCGACAGAACCTCATGGGCCGACCCGCCTGCGCTCCCGAACGGCAGACCATTGCCGCTCTCGCACTTCGCGAGGGGATGACGCGCGCCCTGGCCCCCATTTCCATTCGGCGAGCCGCCCCCTTGTCCGCGGATGTATCCGCAGGGCCCGGCCTGGCGCGCCAGAGAGAGACTTTTAATGTCAAAGACAATGCTGATCGATGCGGCGCACGCGGAAGAAACCCGCGTCGCCATCGTGGACGGACGCCAGGTTGAGGAATTCGATTTCGAATCCACGGCCCGCCGCCAGCTTCGCGGCAACATCTACCTCGCCAAGGTCACGCGCGTAGAGCCCAGCCTGCAGGCGGCGTTTATCGAGTACGGCGGCAATCGCCACGGCTTCCTGGCCTTCAACGAAATCCACCCGGACTATTACCAGATCCCGGTCGCCGACCGCGAAGCCATCATGGCCGAAGCGCATTCGGACGACGACGATCACGACGATCTGGGCCGTGAAGGCGACGACGAGTCCGAAGGCGGCCTGGCCGACGAGGAGCGTCTGAAGCGTCGCCTGATGCGTCGCTACAAGATCCAGGATGTCATCAAGCGCCGTCAGATCCTGCTGGTTCAGGTCGTCAAGGACGAGCGGGGCGCCAAGGGCGCGGCCCTGACCACCTGGCTGTCGCTGGCGGGTCGCTACTGCGTCCTGATGCCCAACACCGGCAAGGGCGGCGGCATCAGCCGCAAGATCACCAACACCTCGGACCGTCGCCGCCTGAAGGCCGCAGCCTCGGCGCTGAAGGTGCCCAAGGGCATGGGCCTGATCATCCGCACGGCCGGCGCCAAGCGCACCAAGGCGGAGATCAAGCGGGACTACGAATACCTGCTGCGTCTGTGGGAAACGATCCGCGAGACGACGCTGAAATCGAACGCGCCAGCCGTCATCTACGAAGAAGAGAACCTGGTCCGCCGCGCCGTGCGCGACATGTACGACAAGGACTTCGACGGGATTCAGGTCGAAGGCCTGGAAGGCTTCAAGGAAGCCCGCGACTTCATGCGCGTGCTCATGCCGTCGCAGGCCAAGAAGATTCACCTTTATCAGGGCTCCAAGCCCCTGTTCGCCGCTAACGGCATCGAAGAACTGCTGACGCAGATCCATCAGCCGGTCGTGCCGCTGAAATCGGGCGGCTATCTGGTGATCAACCAGACCGAAGCTCTGGTCGCCATCGACGTCAACTCGGGCCGCTCCACCAAGGAGCGCAATGTCGAGGCCACCGCCACCAAGACCAATCTGGAAGCCGCCGTCGAGGCAGCCCGCCAGCTGCGTCTGCGCGACCTCGCCGGCCTGATCGTCATCGACTTCATCGACATGGATGAAGGCAAGAACAACCGCGCCGTCGAGAAGGCGCTGAAGGATGCGCTGGCCAAGGATCGCGCCCGCATCCAGATGGGCCGTATCTCGGGCTTCGGCCTGATGGAGATCAGCCGCCAGCGTCGCCGTCTGGGCGTCATTGAAGGCGCCACGGAGGTCTGCCCGCACTGCCAGGGCGCGGGCCGTATCCGCTCGGCGGAATCGGCGGCTCTGGTGACCCTGCGCGCCGTGGACATCGAGGCGGGCCGCAACGGCGCCGGCTCGGTCAACCTGCGCGTCTCGACCGCCGTCGCCCTCTACATTCTGAACCACAAGCGCGACTATCTGCAGCGCCTGCTGGAACAGCGCGGACTGAACGTCGTCATCCTGATCGATGACACCCTGGCCCAGGGCGAACACGCCATCGAGCGTACCGCGACCAACGAAGACTTTGTCGCCACGGTCACCCACATCTCGGCCGCAGACCTGGACGACGGCTTCGACGACAGCGCCTTCGACCATGAGGACGAAGACGAAGACGACGAAATCATCGCCGGCGACGACGAGGACGACGCCGATCTCGAACGCGAAGACAATGACGACGACGAGCCGCGCGAGCGCGCCGAAGCTCACGATGGCGAAGGCCGAGGTCGTGGCCGTCGCCGTCGCCGCCGTGGTGGTCGTCGTGACGAGGAAGGTTCGGAAGAAGCCGTCGCCGTCGACGTGGTCGCGGTTGATGACGAAGACGACGACAGCGAGGCTGGCCGTCGCCGTCGTCGTGGTCGCCGTGGCGGTCGGCGTATGCGTGAAGACGGCGAACGCGACGCCTTCACCTGGGTGCGCGGCCGCACGCCGTCCCTGGACGACCCTTACGTCTGGTTCGACCCCATCAATCCTACGCCCTCGCCCCGCAGCGAGCGCGCGCCGGTCGAAACTTCGGAAGCCCGCGACGTCGAAGAAGTCGTCGGTGAACGCCCCGAGGGCGAACGCGCTGAACGCGAAGGCGGTCGCTCGCGCCGTCGTCGCGGTCGCGGTCGCGGCCGTGACCGCGCCGGCCTGCCCCACGACGCCAAGGTCGAAGACCGCGCCGTCAACGAGGGCCTGCCGCCCGTCGGCTCGCCGGACACGCCCATCGCCACGGTCATCTCTGCGGATGACGTCGTCGCTGCGAACGCCCCCGAAACAGTCGTCGAAGCGGCTGAAGCGCCCAAGCGTCGCCGCGTGCGCCGCAAGGTCAGCGCCGATGTCGCTGGCGAGGCGGTGATCGAAGCGCCCGAGGCGGAAGTCGAGGCTGAGGCTGAGGCTGAGGCTGAGGCTGAAGTCGTGACCGAAGCTGCAGTCGTCCCCGCCGAACTGGACGTGGCGCCTGCGGTCGCCGCCAAGATCGAGGCCGCTATCGAACAGGCTATGGCCCCCGAGCCGGTCGTCATCGCCGAACCCACGCCTGCGCCGACGCCTGAAGTCGATGTGGCCGCCATCATCGCCGAGGATCCGAACCAGATCGGCGCCGCCCCTGCCAAGCCGAAGCGCGGCTGGTGGCGCCGTTGATCGGACACGATTAGGCTTGAAGACACGGGGGAGACTGTCGCTCTGGAGCATGCCATGACCAGACTTCCCCGTGTCGCAACCCGCGTTGCAGGCCGTATCCTCGTTTCCGCCACGGCCGCCCTGGCGGTGCTGGCGGCGGCGGGATCGGCTTCGGCCCAGAGCCTGATTCGGGACACCGAGATCGAAGGCATCATCCATGAGTGGTCCGAGCCCGTGCTGGACGCCATGGGGCTTGATCCCGCCGAGGTCGAGATCCTGCTGATCAACGACAATGATCTGAACGCCTTCGCCACGCGCGGGCGGATCATGGGGTTGAACACCGGCCTGATCCTGCAGACCAAGACCCCCAACCAGCTTCTGGGCGTGATCGCCCACGAGGCCGGTCACATCAAGAACCGCCATACCCTGCGCGACGGGGCCCAGAACGCCGGCATGCAGCCTATGATCATGACCATGGCGCTCGGCGCCCTGGCCGCGATCGCGGGCGCGCCGGATGCGGGCGCAGCCCTGCTGGCCTCCAGCCAGTATTTCGGCACGCTGGGCGCCCTGCGCTATATGCAGAGCCAGGAAGGCGAGGCCGACATCACCGGCGCCCGCGCCCTGGAGCGGGCTGGAGAATCCGGCAAGGGCATGGTCGAATTCTTCGAGAATTTCCGCTCGCAGGAAGTCTTCTCGGACCAACGTCGCTATCCCTATTTCCGCAGCCATCCCCTGTCATCGCAGCGGATAGAGGCCCTGCGCCGCCCGGTCGAAGCCGCCGCTCACTATGGCCTCCGGGACAGCCCTGAACGGATGGCCCAGCACGCCCTGGTGATCGCCAAGATTCGCTCCTTCATGGACTCGCCGAACGCCACGCTGCGAGACTATCCCTCGTCGGACGCCACCCTGCCCGCCCGCTACGCCCGCGCCATCGCCTGGTATCGCGACGGCCAGACGGACAAGGCCTTGGGCGCCGTGGACGACCTGCTGATCGAACAGCCCGCCAACCCCTACTTCTGGGAGCTGAAAGGGCAGATCCTGTTCGAGGAAGGCAGGCCGGCCGAGGCCATCGGAGCGCATCAGAAGGCGGTCGAGCTGAAACCCGACGCGCCGCTGTTGCGTATCAACCTGGCCCATGCCCTGATCGAGACCAGCGACGCCGCCAATCTGGACGCTGCCGTCGATCAGCTGAAGCGCGCCATCGCGCTGGAAAAGGACAACAGCCTGGCTTGGCGCCTTCTGTCCCAGGCCTACGCCAGTCAGGGCAAGGAGGGCGAGGCGCGTCTGGCCTCAGCGGAATACTGGTTCGCCCTGGGGCGCACCGAACAGGCCAACCAGTTCGCCATGCGCGCCCGCGACATGCTGGACCGCAACTCCATTGAATGGCGCCGCGCCACCGACATCGTCCTGTCGTCGGGCGCCTCGGAAAAAGACATCACCGACGCCGAACGCCGCAACGAACAGCGCAGCAACCGCGGCGTCATCCTGCCCAATAGCTGACGCCGCCCAACTTCCCGCTACCGAGACCTTCATGACCGACGACGCACGCCCCGACGCCCCCGAGACCCCGACGCCCGTCGCACCGAAAGGCAGCGCCCTGTCGCGCCTGTCCGCCAAAACGCTCGGCGCCGCAGCTCTGGCCGTCTCGGTTCTGGCTCTGGGCGTATCGGTCGCCCCCTATCTGACCGGCGGCGACTTTGGTGGACGCGTGCGCGCCTTTCTAGTCGAGAATCCACAGGTGCTCGACGAGGTTCTGGCCGCGCGTCAGGCGCATGAGGAGCAGTCCCGCGTTCAGACCATCAACGCCGCCGCCGCCGCCAACCCGGCCCTGCTGGCCCCCGACGCGCGCGACCCCAGCTTCGGTCCCGCCGACGCCAAGGTCACGGTGATCGAGTTCTTCGATTTCCGCTGCCCGGGCTGCAAGGCCGTGGCCCACGACTATCGCGCCCTGATGGCCGCCCACCCCGAGGTCCGCTTCGTCTTCAAGGACTGGCCCATCCTGGACCGGGGCGACGACGTCACCTCGCAATACGCCGCCCGCGCCGCCCTGGCCGCGCATCAACAGGGCAAGTATCTGGAGGTCTACGACGCCCTGATGACCGAGCGCGCCCTGGACCGCGCCGCCATCGACGGCATCCTGGTCCAGCACGGCGTGGATATGACCAAGGCTCAGGCCGCCATCGCCTCGCCCGAGATGACCCGCCACGTGACCGACATCCACACCGTCGCCGCGACCCTGGGCCTGCAAGGCACGCCGACCTTCTTTATCAACGGCAAGGCCAGCGCCAGCATCGAGCCCGGCGAAATCGCCAAGCTGATCGAAGCCGCGAAGCGTTAAGCCGCCGCCAGCGTCCGCTCGCCGCCGATCCACTCGACGTTCGCGCGTCGGGTCGCCTCGGCGGCCGCTTCGGCGTTCCCCACCTTGCTCTCAGCTTCGGCCAGAACGAAGTAGCTGTAGGGGTCGCTGGGCCAGTCTTTCAGCAGTTCCTCGATCTTGGCCTTTGCTGCGCCTGCGTCGCCGCTGGCCAGCAGGGCCGCCGCCAGACTGCGGCGCGTCGGATACCAGATGATCGGCGGGTCCCCGCCCTCGTCGTCCATGGCCTGAATCTGGGCGGCGCGGGTGAAGGCGGCGACGGCGGCCGACGCATTATCCTCGATCATGGCCGCGCGACCTTCCAGAATGCGCTGGGACAGTTCTGCGAAGACCGCGCGCTGCTCGGCCATCGGGCCTGCAAAGGTCGTCGCCTCGCGCACCATCTTGATAGCCTCGGCCTCGGCGCGAACGGCGGCGGCGTCGCCGGCCCGTGCGGCAGCCTCGCCCCGGGCGTAGCGCCAGCTGATGCGCAACAGCGGATGGGTCGCCGACGGCTCCTTCAACGCCGCCACCTGCTCCGGCGTGCCGAAGCGGCCGTAGATGGCGTAGGCGTTGTTGGCGACAATCTGCCGCCAGTATTCCTGGGCGCCGATGGTCGGATAGGTGGTCAGGAACCAGTCGGCGAGCTTCAGCCCCTCCTCGCCGCCTCCGGCCATCAGGGCGCCGCCCATGCCGAAGTGGACGTTGTGGGCATGCAGGCGCATCGCCGGCACCCCGCCCGGCGGCTTGGCGAGCGCGTCATAGCGCCGGTCCAGCGCCACGGCGTTGACGTTGGACATCATGGCGTCCCGATAGCGTCCGACGCGGTAATAGGTGTGCGACGGCATATGCACCAGATGACTGGCCGCCGGGGCCAGCAGGGCCAGCTTCTCGCCGTAGGGAATGGCCTTGTGCGGGTCGTCCGACCACTCGGTCAGGTGGATATAGAGGTGGATCGCGCCCGTCTCGTTCGCGTTCCGGGCTAGCGCGCGTTCCAGCAAGCCCATGGCGCGCGGGATGGCCGGGTCGGCCGCCTTGCCGTCGTCATCCCACCATTCGTCGGCGGCCAACAGCCAGGCGTCAGCGGTGATGTTGGCGATGGCGCCGTCGTCGGGATTCTGACGCGCGATCCGGTCCATGCGTTGGGCGAAGCGATCCGCACGACTCTTCTCCTCGCCGGAATAACGCTGGATCAGGGCGTCGATCATCTGGCGCTGCACTGGCGTCGCATCGCGGGCCAGACGGCGGGCGTCGCGGGCGGCGCTGCGGGCGGCGTCGATCGAGGCCTTGTCCTGACCGCCGCCGTTCAGATTGGGGCCGATGGCCCAGGCCTCGCCCCAGGCGCACATGCCGCAGGTCGGGTCCAGCGCCCGCGCCTTGCGGAAGGCGCGCACCGACTCGGTGTGCTCGAACGCCCAGCGCAGCCGCACCCCGTGGTCGAACCAGGCCTGGGCCTCGGGGTTGGCGGTGTCGATCTTGAAGCCGCCGGTTCCAAAGCCCTCGACCATGACGATGTCGTTGGTCGGGATGGCTTCGATGGCCGAGCCGCTGGGGCCGCAGACCTGCGGCTGATCCAGCAGGTCGCGCACGGCCTTGTCCGCCGTCGCGTCCGCCACGGCCATAGGCCCGATCATGCAGGCGAGCATCGCCGTGCAGGCCATCAATCCGAAACGCATAACAGCCTCTCCCAGAGCTATTGGAGAGTGCGCCGCCAGCGACGGCGCGGCAAGCCGTGGTCTAGATCAGGCCCGCCAGCGGCGACGACGGATCGGCATAGAGGCGCTTCTTCATCCGCCCGGCCAGATAGGATTCCCGCCCGGCGATGACCGCATGCTTCATGGCGCTGGCCATCAGCAGCGGATCGCGCGCCTCGGCGATGGCGGTGTTCATCAGCACGCCGTCACAGCCCAGCTCCATGGCGATGGCCGCGTCCGAGGCCGTGCCCACGCCCGCGTCGACCAGAACCGGCACCTTGGACTGCTCGACGATCAGGCGGATGTTGATGGGGTTCTGCACGCCCAGGCCCGAGCCGATCGGCGCGCCCAGCGGCATGATGGCCACCGCGCCCGCGTCCTCCAGCTTGCGTGCATAGACCGGGTCGTCGGTGCAGTAGACCATGACCTCGAAGCCCTCGGCGGTCAGCAGCTTCAGCGACCGCAGGGTCTCTTCCATGTCGGGGAACAGGGTACGCTGGTCCGCCAGAACCTCCAGCTTCACCAGGGTCCAACCGCCCGCCTCGCGCGCCAGACGCAGGGTCCGCACCGCGTCCTCGCCGGTAAAGCAGCCCGCCGTGTTGGGCAGATAGGTATAGCGCTTGGGGTCCAGGAAGTCGGTCAGCACCGGCTGGCTGGGATCGGTCAGGTTCACCCGGCGCACGGCCACGGTGACGATCTCGGCGCCCGAAGCCTCGGCCGCCGCAGCGTTCTGGGCATAGTCGCGGTACTTGCCGGTGCCCACGATCAGGCGCGAGTTGAAGGTGCGGCCGGCGACGGTCCAGCTGTCGGTGCGGGGGGCTGTATCGGTCATGCTCCTGACCTAGCGCCACGCTGCGCCGGGGGAAAGCGCCGTTGCGGGATTTGATCCCCCCTTCCCGCTCGTCCCCGCCTCCGCGGGGATGAGCGGATTTTATGTCACCCGCCCCCGACGAACTGCACCAGCTCGATCCTGTCGCCCTCGGCCAGCGCCGTTTCGCCGTGCAGAGAACGCGGCACGATCTCCAGATTGCGCTCGACCGCCACCTTCTTCGGGTCCAGCGACAGCTCCTGAACCAGGCCCAGAATGGTCGTGGCGGCGGTGTCCCGCCCCTCGCCGTTGACTTCGATACGCATGACGTTAGGTCAACCTCTTCATCGACGCACTTTGCGCCGCGCCTTACCTGAGCTACAACGCCCGACCGAATCCGCGCGGTCGTGAGCGCCAATTTTCCGAGCGAATGCCCGAAGCCCCTGTCCTCTACGTCCTGAACGGCCCTAATCTCAACCTCCTGGGGGTTCGGGAGCCGGACATCTATGGCCACGAGACCCTGGCTGACGTCCAGGCCATGTGCGAGGCCGCCGCCGGCGATACGCGCGTCGTGTTCCGCCAGTCGAATCACGAAGGCCAATTGGTCGACTGGATCCATGAGGCGCGCGAGGAAGCCTGCGCCCTGGTGATCAATCCCGCCGCCTTCACCCATACCTCGGTGGCCCTGCTGGACGCGTTGAAGACGCTCAGCGTGCCGGTCGTCGAATGTCACCTGTCGAACCCCGCCGCGCGCGAGGATTTCCGGCGTCATTCCTATGTTTCGCTGGTTGCGACCGGCGTCATTTCGGGCTTCGGCCCCCACAGCTACGAACTGGCCGTCAAGGCCGCCCTTCGGCTGGCGCGGGAACGCGCCAAGGCCGGGGCTCGTTCGCCCAAGATCTGAAGAGAGACTCATCATGTCTGACGACAAGCACAAGAACGAAGGCATCGACGCCGGCCTGATCCGCAGCCTGGCCGACATCCTCAATGAAACCGACCTGACAGAGATCGAGGTCGAGCGCGGCGAACTGCGCATCCGCGTCGCCCGCGAGATCACCATGACGGCCGCGGCCCCGGTCCACTACGCCGCCGCCCCGGTCGCGCACGCTGCTCCGGCCGCCGCCGCCTCGGCCTCCATGCCGTCTGACCCGGCCGCCATGGTTTCGCGCAAGGGCGAAGAGGTGAAGTCGCCGATGGTCGGCACCGTCTATCTGCAGGCCTCGCCGGAGGCTCCGGCCTTCATCAAGCCCGGCGACAAGGTCAAGAAGGGCCAGACCCTGCTGATCGTGGAAGCCATGAAGACCATGAACCCGATCCAGGCCCCGCGCGACGGCGTCGTATCGGAAATCCTGGTTGGCGACGCCCAGCCGGTCGAGTTTGGCGAAGCTCTGGTTATGCTGGAAGCCTGAGACCCGTCATGTTCACCAAGGTCCTGATCGCCAACCGGGGCGAAATCGCCCTGCGCATCCACCGGGCGTGCAAGGAGATGGGCATCTCCACCGTCGCCGTGCATTCCGAAGCCGACCGCGGCGCCATGTGGGTGCGGCTGGCGGACGAAAGCGTCTGCATCGGCCCCGCACCGGCGGCCAAGTCCTATCTGAACATCCCGTCGATCATCGCGGCCGCCGAAATCACCGGCGCCCAGGCGATCCACCCGGGTTACGGGTTTCTGTCCGAGAACGCCCGCTTCGCCGAGATCGTCGAAGCCCACGGCATGACCTTCATCGGTCCCAAACCCGAGCACATCCGGGTGATGGGCGACAAGATCAGCGCCAAGCAGACCGTTCTGGACGCCGGCATACCCTGCGTGCCCGGCTCGGCCGGCGAAGTCGAAACCATCGAGGCCGCCATCGAGGCGTCCAGGACCATCGGCTTCCCCCTGATCGTCAAGGCCGCTGCGGGCGGCGGCGGGCGCGGCATGAAGGTCGCCCTGACCGCCGATGATCTGGTCGAGGCCGTGCAGACGGCCCAGACCGAGGCCAAGGCCGCCTTCGGCAACGGCGCCGTCTATATGGAGCGCTATCTCCAGAAGCCGCGCCACATCGAGATCCAGGTCATTGCCGACAGCCACGGCAACGTCGTCCACCTGGGCGAACGCGACTGCTCGCTGCAACGTCGCCACCAGAAGGTGCTGGAAGAGGCCCCCTCACCCGCCCTGTCGGCCGAGGGTCGCAAGAAGATCGGCGAGACGGTCAACAAGGCCATCGCCGCCATCGGCTACCTGGGCGTCGGCACCATCGAGTTCCTGTGGGAAGACGGCGAGTTCTTCTTCATCGAGATGAACACCCGCCTGCAGGTCGAGCATCCGGTCACGGAAATGATCACGGGCGTCGATCTGGTCCGCGAACAGATCCGCATCGCCGCCGGCCTGCCGCTGTCGTTCAAGCAGGACGACATTCATTTCGAGGGCCACGCCATCGAGGTGCGGATCAACGCCGAGAACGCCGAGACCTTCACTCCGTCGCCGGGCACGATCACCGATTTCCACGCCCCAGGCGGCCTGGGGGTGCGACTGGATAGCGCCATCTACGCGGGCTATTCGATCCCCCCCTACTACGACAGCCTGATCGGCAAGCTGATCGTCCATGGACGCGACCGCGAGGAAGCCTTGGCCCGCCTCAAGCGCAGCCTGGGCGAGATGGTGATCGGCGGCGTCGACACCACCATTCCCCTGTTCCAGAAGCTGTTGCAGGAGCCGGACATCCTGTCGGGCGACTACGACATCCACTGGCTGGAAAAATGGGCCGCCGCCCAGAAGGCCAAGGCCTAATCCCTCTTGGACGAACCCGAGTTCAGCGCCAGCAGCCCCTCCAGCGTCTTCGGACCCGAGGAGCTGCTGGCCTGCTACGCTCGCGGCGTCTTTCCGATGGCCGAGGCGCGCGACGATCCACGCGTCTTTCTGGTCGAGCCGGACCAGCGGGGCGTCGTGCCGCTGGATCGCTTCCACATTCCCACGCGCCTGCGCCGCACCGTTCGCGGCGAGCCGTACCAGGTGCGCGCCGACACGGCCTTCGGCGCCGTTCTGGACGCCTGCGCCGCGTCAACGCCGGGCCGCGAGGACACCTGGATCAACGATCCCATCCGCAGGCTCTATCTGGAGCTTCACGCACGCGGCCATGCTCACAGCCTTGAATGCTGGCAGGACGAGGGTCTGGTCGGCGGTCTGTACGGCGTGACGCTGGGCGGCGCCTTCTTCGGCGAAAGCATGTTCAGCCGGGCGCGTGACGCGTCAAAGGTCGCCCTGGTGCATCTGGTGGCGCGACTGAGACTGGGCGGCTGGGGCCTGCTGGACGCCCAGTTCCTGACCGAGCACCTCAGCCAGTTCGGCGCTGTGGAAACGCCTCAGGCGGCCTATCTTCGGCTGCTGAAGCCGGCGCTGCGCCTGACGCCAGACAAGTCAGCCCTGACCGCGCCCCTGACGGGCGCGGAGGCTGTGACCTATGCCTTACAGCCGACCACCCAGGCGTCGTAGACCGGATGCTGCAGGCCGCTGACAGCGGGCGACGATGAGAACATCCAGCCCTTGAAGATCTGACGCGCCTCGGTCGGCACGACGATCCCGCGCGGCTGAACCCCGACTTCCAGATAGGCGATGGCGTCTTCCGTCTGTTCGTCAGAGGCCGACACTTCGCAGGCGCGGGCGCTGAAGATCAGGGTCTTGTTGAAGCGAACCGGACGCCCGCCGACCTCGACTTCGAACCGCATCGATTCGGCCGTGACCTTGTCGATCGCCTGGATGACGGCCACGGGGCGCCGCTGACGTCGGCCCGGGACTGCGGCGGGTTCGGCCGCGGGCTTGGGCGTCTCGATTTCGACGTCAGGCGGAACATCTTCCTGAACCGCTGCGATCTCGGCCTCGGGCGTCACCACCACGACCGGCGTGCCCGGCGCGGCGCTCGGATCCGTGGAGGGCGTGGTGCCCTGGACCGGCGTCGCGTTCGCCGGAACCGTCGGCTGCTGATTTTGCAATGGGGCGCGGTTGGTGTCGCGTAAAAGATCCCCGACCGGATCCTGAACCGGAACTGCATCCTGAGGCAGGTCCGTCAGGGCGCTGGTCATGCCCACGCCTGCGACCGCCAGACCCGCCGCGGCCACGCCGATCAGCAGGAGGCGGCGCGAGGTCATTCCGGGCTCCAGGCCTGGTAGTCGCCGGTGGCGGCGGGGCGTTTGCCCTCGTTGGCAAGCGAACCTTGAGGACGCCACGCCATCGGCGTGCCGGTCATGTTGGGCAGGTGGTCCTTTTCCCATGCACGGCGCGGCAGCGGCTTTTCACTGGGGGCGTCGTCATAGGTGTATCGCAGCCAGCCCTGCCATTCCGGCGGAACCTTGGTGGCTTCGGCGTAACCGTCGTAGATGACCCAGCGGCGCTTGCGACCGTCATAGCTGACGTTGTCGCGCGACTGGTAATAGCGATTGCCGAACTCGTCCGTGCCGACCAGTTGGCCGCGTTTGCCGACGGTGAAAAGGGTGCCGATCGTGGCGCCGTTCCACCAGGTGAAGATCTTGCTCAGCACGTCGTCGTACTCACTTGTATCCCGTCGCTCAGGGAGGTCCGGCGACGCTGCGCGATCATAGAAACCGCAACCGCCCGCGTCCAGCCCGAGACGGCCTGGACGCGTCACGTCTCAACATCAACATCTTGGGGGTAACCCCTCCTCATGCCCCAAGATTTATTGAAAGGCCGCCAAGGGCGTCGTTAATGTCGAGATCAGGACACGCGCGGAGACGCCTGATGCGCATCAACCCCCGTTTCGCCCCCCTCGCCGCGCTCATGGCGCTGGAACCCCGCGTGATCGAACGCCCCGGCGTCATGGCATCGACCCTGGCGCCCGCCGACTGGTCCGATGCGAGAGTAGAAGCCTGGCTTGACTGGGCCGAAGGCCTGACGAATGACCTCCCACAAGGCGCGCCAGCCCTGAAAGACGACTACGCGTCGGCGCTGAACGGCGCAGTAGACCGCTGGGCGCATCGACTGGGCGCTCAGGGCCTGAAAACCGGCTTGTTCGCCACAGCCGACGACGCCCAAATCTTTGCCGAAGAAATAGGCGCTTCCCTGATCCTCGGCCTGGCTGCGCCGGAAGCGCCCCGGCCGTCGCTTGGCGGGCTCCCTTGTCTGGTCGCAAACGACCCGGGTGCGGCGGGGGCCCTGACCGAACTGGCGGCCGCCAGACGCGGCGAGCGAATGGCGAGGCGCGCCGCCGAGACCCTTTCCGACGCGCTGGCTGCGGTCGCCCACGCCGTCGATCGCTGCGAAGGACCGCGACCGGCCTGCGCCGACCCAACTGCAAACCCGGCGTTGGCTCGGGCCGCCCTGACCGCCCGCCGATGCGGGGCAAGCGACGCCGACATCCTTCGCGCAATTGATGGCGAAAGCACCTCGGTCGCCCTGCCCACTCCCTCCGCCCAGCCCCTTCAGACCGTCCTGGCCGTGCGTGACCACATTGCTTCGGGAGGGCCCCACGCCCTGATCGTAGCTAAGGCGGCTATGGAAGGGGACGTGGCGCTGGTTTTCACCGCCCGTGACGCCGAGACCCTGGCCGATGTGGAGATGGAGGTCCGCGCCACGATTCATTTGCCGGCCCTGGCCGCTATTGCAGGCGCGGAAGCTTTCGATTCAGCCCTGGAGGACCTTACGCGGCTCTGGGTTCTGGCTCTGGAAATTGAGACCGACCTCAGTGCTTGCCAGAATATGGCCGGTGCCCGTCGCCGCGAAGCAGCGCGTCCCATTGCGCTGGGCCTCTCCGGCCTGGCCGACTGGGCCGTCGCCACCGATGCCGAAAACCTTTTGACCTGTGCAGCTTCGGTCGGCGCACGCATTGCGGCCGCTGCCAGTTCGGCCTCGGTCGAGCTCGCCGCGCAGATCGGTGCTTGCGCCGAATGGGCCGCTGTCAGCGACGAGATCGTCGACGTCGCCCTTCAACGCGGACAGGACGCCACGGCGCTGAAGAACAATGGCCGTCGTCACTCCGCCATCAGCCTGTTTGTGCGCGACGCCGAACTGGCGCTCCGACTCGGCGCCTCGCCCTTTGCCGCCACTGACCTGTTCCAGACCCGGGACGGCGAGACGGAACGTCGCCTGCGTCCGTCGCTTGAACGCGCCATCCGGCGGGCCGGAGGCGACGTTGAGGAAGCCGAACGCTGCCTGTTCGGTCGACGGACCCTGGTGGGGGCACCTGGCGTCAACCATTCGGCCTTGCGAGATCTGGGCTTTACCGATCTGGAGCTTGAAGCCGTCGAAAGCGCCTTGTCACAGACGGATCAGTTGTCGGCGGTCTTTGCCCCACCCGTGCTGGACGCCGGCTTCGTCGGCGACGTGCTGGGGCTGTCGGTCCAGGAAGGCTCGGACCTGCTGCCCCGGCTGGGCTTCGACGACGCCGCCGTCGAGGCTGCTCGCTCCGCCGCCTTCGGACACGCGGACCTGTCCCGATGGGAGGCGGCGCCCGAAGCCTTGCGTGGCCTGCTGTCCGCCGATGCCCAGGCGCTGGAGGCCCAACTGCGCCACGCCATTGAGCCCTACAGCGACGCGCCCGACGTCATGCCCCTGGTCATCGACTGGCGGGCCGGTCCGCTCCAGGGCGTCCGCGCTCTGGGCCAGGCTGCCCGCGACGGCCGCCGCGCAGTCGTCCTGCGCCGCGCCCCGCCGCCTGCCGAGTTCCGTCTGGATCTGCCAGAGACCGAGGCTCCCATGCCAGGACGTATCGAACCCGAACCCCGGACGGTCGAGCGTGTGATCGAAAAAATCGTCGAGCGCGATCGCACGCGCCGCAAGCTGCCTGACCGCCGCAAGGGCTATATCCAGAAGGCTTCGGTCGGCGGTCACAAGGTCTATATTCATACTGGCGAGTACGAAGACGGCGAACTGGGCGAGATCTTCATCGACATGCACAAGGAAGGCGCCGCCTTCCGCAGCCTCATGAACAACTTCGCAATCGCCATCTCGATCGGCCTGCAATACGGCGTGCCGCTGGACGAATTCGTCGACGCCTTCGTCTTCACCCGGTTCGAACCCGCCGGGCGCGTCACCGGCAATGATTCGATCCGTTCGGCGACCTCGATCCTCGACTACATCTTCCGCGAACTGGGGGTCTCCTATCTGGAGCGCCAGGAACTCGCCAATGCCGAACCCGAAGGGCTCAATCCAGACGGACTCGGCGCTGCGGTGATGAACGACGCCGAACCTGTGCCGGCCGCTCGCTTCATCTCAAAAGGATTCGCGCGGGGCGCGGCCCCCGACAACCTCGTAGTCGTCCCATTTGGGCGAAAAGCCGATACTCCACGGACCGAAGCCCCCACGGAAGCTGTAGCCTGTCCTGAATGTGGCGACTTCACCCTGCAGAATCGCGGCGGCGGCTGGATCTGCGACACCTGTGGCGCGGCCCCGCAGATGCAAGGTTGAGCGACGGCCGGCCTTCGGCCTGTTTCTTGCTTGGCAGCGACAAAGCCCGGAGCTCCAGCATGAACCGTCTCGCAATCGCACTCGTCGCCTCGCTCATCGCCGTCACGGCCATGCCGGCCGTCGCCCAGAACGCATCCCAGATCAGCCGCGTGCGCGGCGGCGCCAGCTGCCCCGGCTGCAACCTTTTTCAGGGCGACTTCTCAGGTATGGAGGTGCGCGGCCTCAACCTGGCCGGCGCCCGGCTGCGTCAGGCCGACCTCAGCCTGGCCGTCATGAACCGCACCCGCTTCTCCCGCGCCGACATACGCGACGTGGAGGCTTACGGCGGCGTCTTTTCAAGCTCGAACTTCGCCGGAGCTGATCTGAGCAACGCCAGCTTCGTCGGCGCCTATCTGGATGGATCGACCCTGTCCGGCGCCAAGCTCAACGGGACCAATCTGTCGGGTGCGCGTCTGGCAAGAGCGGTCGGCCTGACGCAGAGCCAGCTTAACCAGGCCTGCGGCGACGATGCGACCGTGCTGCCCTCGGGACTGCGTATTCCGGCCTGCTAAGGGTCGCCTTCGTTACCGCGATTTAAGTAGGGTTATCCGGACGATGGGCGCATCTAGATAGGGTGATGAAACGCCCGCTCGCCCTTCTCCGTCGTCTGGCTCCCGCAGCAGTCGCCCTTTCCGGGCTTCTGATCGCGGCCCCCGCCTTTGCGGGCATGGCCGGCCTGTCTCAGATGCAGGATCGCGACGTCGCCCGTATGGTTTCGTTGGGCGGCAGTTGCAATCGCTGCGAACTGTCAGGCCGCGATCTTTCAGGCGCGACCTTCACCGGCGCCAGCTTCACCAACGCCACGCTAGTCGGTGCGACCCTGCGCGGAGCCGAACTGCTCGGCTCGAACTTCTCGGGCAGCGATTTCAGCCGCGCCGACATGCGGGGCGTCGAAATGCTCGGCGCCAACTTTACCAACGCCGTCTTCAGCGGGGCCAATCTGACCGGGGCCGAGGCCACGGGCGCGAACCTGATCGGCACGAATTTTCAGGACGCCAACCTGTCCTCGGCCGAGTTGAATGGGGCCAACTTCAACCGAGCTATACTGACGCGCACAAGGTTCAACAGTAGCGAAATGTTCGGCGCGACCCTGGCCAATGTCCGCGCTGTCGGCGCTGATTTCTCCAACGCCGAGATCAACGCCTCCAACCTGACCAACGGCGTGTTCGACAGCGCCAAGTTCAACAACGCCTCTCTGGACAGCGCCCGCCTGACCGGGGCCAGCTTCGATCGCGCCAACTTTTCGGGCGCCTCGATGAACCGTACAGACATTCGCGGCGCCGACCTGTCCGGCGCGCGCGGCCTGACTCAGGATCAGGTGCATGACGCCTGTGGCGACGGCGCGACCCGCCTGCCCAATGGGTTGACCGTGCGTTCGTGCGGCGGCGGCAGCATCCGCGTCATTCGCACGCCGCCGGCCCCGCCTGCACCACCGATCCCGCCACGTCAGCGCAACCTTGTCGTCGCCTCGGGCCGCTAACCTCCCCTGACGCTCAAAGAAAAGGGCGACCTGCGAAGGCCGCCCTTTCCAATTCAGCGCTGCGACGCCGCCTACTTGAGCGGCAGAGCCGTACGGATCGACAGTTCCTTCAGCTGCTTGTCGGCGGCCTCGGCGGGCGCGCTCATCAGCAGGTCCTGACCCTGCTGGTTCAGCGGGAAGGCGATGACCTCGCGGATGGCCGTCTGGTTGGCCAGAAGCATGACGATGCGGTCGATGCCCGGAGCCAGACCGCCGTGCGGCGGGGCGCCGAAGCGGAAGGCGTTCAGCATGCCGCCGAACTGCTCCTCGACCACCGAGGCGTCGTAGCCCGCGATCTCGAAGGCCTTCAGCATGATCTCGGCCTTGTGGTTCCGGATCGCGCCCGAGCACAGCTCATAGCCGTTGCAGACGATGTCGTACTGATAGGCGCGGATGGTCAGCGGGTCCTGGGTCTCCAGGGCCTCCATCCCGCCCTGCGGCATCGAGAAGGGGTTGTGGCTGAAATCGACCTTCTTCTCTTCTTCCGACCATTCGAACATCGGGAAGTCGACGATCCAGCAGAATTTGAACTGCTCCTCGTCGACCAGCTTCAGTTCGGCGCCGACGCGGGTCCGGGCCAGACCGGCGAACTTGGCGAAGACGGCAGGGTCGCCGGCGGTGAAGAAGGCGGCGTCGCCCTTGCCGAGGCCCAGCGAGGCCATCAGGGCTTCGGTCGGCTCCTGACCCAGGTTCTTGGCGATGGGGCCGCCCCAGGCCTGCTGGTCATCGGACCAGAAGATGTAGCCCAGGCCCGGCTGGCCCTCGCCCTGCGCCCAGGAGTTCATGCGGTCGCAGAAGGCGCGCGAACCACCGGTCGGCGCAGGAATGGCCCAGACGGCGTTCTTGGCGTCAGCGCCCAGGATCTTGGCGAACAGGCCGAAGCCGCCTTCGCGGAAGTGGTCCGACACGTCCTGCATCTTGATCGGGTTGCGCAGGTCCGGCTTGTCAGAGCCATACCACTTCATCGACTGGGCATAGGTCAGGCGCTCAAAGCCCTTGTGCTCGAACGTCTCGCCGAAGTCGTTGGTGAAGGTGTGGACGCCGTCGATCGGCGACACCGGCTTGCCGTCGCCGAACTCGTTGAAGACGCCGTTCATCAGCGGCTCGATCGCCTGGAAGACGTCTTCCTGGGTGACGAAGCTCATCTCGACGTCGAGCTGGTAGAATTCCAGCGAACGGTCGGCGCGCAGGTCTTCGTCGCGGAAGCAGGGCGCGATCTGGAAGTAGCGATCGAAGCCCGAGACCATCAGCAGCTGCTTGAACTGCTGCGGGGCCTGCGGCAGGGCGTAGAACTTGCCCGGGTGCATACGGCTCGGCACCAGGAAGTCGCGCGCGCCTTCCGGCGACGAGGCCGTCAGGATGGGGGTCTGGTACTCAAGGAAGCCCTGCTCGACCATGCGCTGGCGGATCGAGTGGATCACCCTGGAGCGCAGGACGATGTTCTTGTGCAGGGTCTCGCGGCGCAGATCCAGGAAGCGGTTCTTGAGGCGGATTTCCTCAGGATACTCCGGCTCGCCAAAGACCGGCAGCGGCAGCTCGGCGGCTTCCGACAGCACTTCAACGGCCAGGACGCGGACTTCGATCTCGCCGGTGGGCAGGTTGGCGTTGGTGGTTTCGGCCGAGCGGCTGACCACTTCGCCGTCGATCTTGATGACGCTTTCGGCGCGCAGGCGCTCGACGGCTTCAAAGCCTGGCGTCTCGGGGTGCAGCACCAGCTGGGTCAGGCCGTAATGGTCGCGCAGGTCGATGAACAGCAGGCCGCCGTGGTCGCGCTTGCGGTGAACCCAGCCCGACAGACGAACATTCGCGCCCGCATCCGTCGAACGGAGGGCGCCGCAGGTATGGGTGCGATAGGCGTGCATGATCGGATTTCGTCTGAAAACGGCTGCAGAACAGCGTGAATTAGGAGGGGCGAAAGGCCCATCATCGCCCCGGAAAGTCAAGGCTGGCGGCTAAATCCACAGCGTCGCGCGGTTGTCCACCGCAGCCGGGAACCTGCCCACAACGCCTGGAACAGCCTCTGCTATGGTTCAATCCATGACCGCACCCGGTTCCGACATCCAGCAACTACGCCTGCCCCTGCGGCAGGAAGCGTCGCAGCGCGCCGTTGATTTCGTCGTGTCGGAGTCCAATTCGACCGCGACCGCGGTGCTGGCGACCTGGCCCGAGACGCCAGGCTCGGTCCTGGCGATCTTCGGCCCGCCGGGCAGCGGCAAGAGCCATCTGGCCGCCGCCTGGGTCGAGCGCACCGGCGCCGTCGCCCTGCACGGAGCCGAGGCCGCCCTTGTCGATCCGGTGGAGCTTGAGGGCCAGATGGTTCTGCTGGACCGGGCCCAGGACGCCGATGACGAGAGCCTGTTTCACCTGATCAATCTGACGCAATCTGGCGGCGGCGCTCTGCTGCTGGTGTCGCGCGATCCGCCGGCGGCCTGGGCCAGCGAACTGCCCGACCTGCGGTCGCGCCTGAACGCCATCCGCACGGTGGGCGTGGATGCGCCCGACGACGCTGTGCTGGCCGCCATGCTGAAGCGCGCCTTCGCCACCCGCAACATCACGCCGGGCGAGGAAGTCGTCGATTATCTGGCCCGCCGCATAGATCGCTCGGCCGACGCCGTCGATATCATCGTGGACAAGCTGGACGCCTTCCACCGCCCTGTCACCCGCGTCCTGGCGCGGCATGTGCTGGAGGACAGCGACGAACTGTCTGACTGATCAGGTCAGATCGCGGTTGCAGCCGTCACAGGCCCGCGCGACAACAGATACATGACTGAAATCGCGCCCATCGCCGTCGACACTACTGGCGAGGAAGTCCCCTCCTCGCGCGCCCCGCAGCTGGAGCTGTCCGAGGCGCTGATGACCTCGCCCGAGCGTTTCATCAACCGCGAGCTGTCGTGGTTGGCCTTCAACGGCCGCGTGCTGGAAGAGGCCGCCAACGAGGGCCATCCGCTGCTGGAACGAGTTCGCTTCCTGTCGATCTCGGCCAACAACCTCGATGAGTTCTTCATGACCCGCGTGGCGGGTCTGAAGGGTCAGGTGCGCGAGCGTGTCCGCGTCGTCTCGCCAGACGGCCTGACGCCTGCGGAACAGCTGGAACAGGTCAATGCCGCCGCTGGCGGGCTGATGGCCGAGCAGCAGCGCCGCTGGCGCGTCCTGCGCAAGGAAATGACCGCTGCCGGGATCGAGGTGGTCGAAGGCTCAAAGATCACCCGCACCGAGCGCGAACGGCTGGAACCCGAGTTCCTGAACCAGTTGTTCGCCGTCCTGACGCCGATGGCGATCGACCCGGCACACCCCTTCCCCTTCCTGCCCAACCTCGGCTTCTCGCTGGCGCTGAAGCTGCGCCGGAACAGCGACAATCGCGTCCTTTACGCCCTGGTGCCGGTGCCGACGCAGGTGCGGCGTTTCTGGGCGCTGGCCACCGACGGACGTTCCGCGCCGGGCCGCAAGCGCTTCGTCTCGCTGGAGAACCTGCTGCTGCTCTTCATCGACCACCTCTTTCCCGGCTGCGAAATCCTGGAAAAGGGCCTTTTCCGTCTGATCCGCGACTCGGACATCGAGATCGAGGAAGAGGCTGAAGATCTGGTCATGGAGTTTGAGGAGGCGCTGAAGCAGCGCCGCATGGGCTCGGTCGTCCGCATCAAGATCCAGGCCTCGATGCCCGAGGATCTGCGCAACTTCATCATCGCCGAACTGCACGCCCAGCCTCAGGACGTGGTTCTGGTCGAGGGGATGCTGGGCCTGGCGCAACTGGCCGAACTGATCCCGGGCGGCCACCCCGACCTGAAGTTCAAGGGTTATGAGCCCCGCTATCCCGAGCGGGTCCGCGACAACGGCGGCGACATCTTCGCGGCTGTCCGCGAAAAGGATATGCTGATCCACCACCCGTTCGAGAGCTTCGACGTGGTGGTCCAGTTCCTGCGACAGGCGGCGCGCGATCCGCACGTGATCGCCATCAAGCAGACTCTTTACCGAACCTCCAAGGACAGCCCCATCGTCGCCGCCCTGATCGAGGCGGCGGAAAACGGCAAGAACGTCACCGCCCTGATCGAACTAAAGGCCCGCTTCGACGAAGAAGCCAACCTGCGCTGGGCGCGGCAGATGGAGCGGGCCGGCGTCCACGTCGTCTTCGGCTTCGTCGAGTACAAGACCCACGCCAAGCTGAGCGTGGTGGTGCGCCGCGAGGGCGAGGCCCTGCGGACCTACTGCCACTTCGGCACCGGCAACTACCACCCGACGACGGCCAAGATTTACACCGACCTCAGCCTGTTCACCTGCGATTCCGTGCTGGGCCGGGATGCGACGCGGGTGTTCAACTACATCACCGGCTATGCGGCCCCGGACGAGCTGGAGGCCCTGATCGTCTCGCCGCTGAACATGAAGACCAGCCTGCTGGAAATGATCGGCAAGGAAATGTCGGCCGCCGCCAAGGGCAAGCCTGCCGCGATCTGGGCCAAGATGAACGCCCTGGTCGACCCCGAAATCATCGACGCCCTGTACCGCGCCAGTCAGTGGGGCGTGCGCATCGAACTGGTCATTCGCGGCATCTGCTGCCTGCGCCCAGGCGTGCCGGGCCTGTCGGAGAACATCCGGGTCAAGTCCATCGTGGGCCGCTTCCTGGAACACAGCCGGGTCATCGCTTTCGCCAACGGCCACGACCTGCCGAGCAACAAGGCCAAGTTGTTCATCTCGTCCGCTGACTGGATGCCGCGAAATCTGGACCGCCGCGTCGAGCTGATGACACCCATTCTGAACGCCACGGTCCATGATCAGGTGCTGGATCAAATCATGGTCGCTAACCTGAAGGACGACGCCCAGAGCTGGACCTTGGCGGCCGACGGGACCTATCACCGCGTCACGCCTTCAGGTGCTGATCGTCCCTTCTCGGCCCACAAGTACTTCATGACCAATCCCAGCCTGTCGGGACGCGGCCGCAAGGTGAAGACCCTGCCCGGCGCCCTGTCCTATTCCGGACTCAAGCCCCGGAAACGCCGCTGATGGGCGTCGAGGCCGAATACCCGTCGCGTCAGATCGCCGTCATCGACATCGGCTCCAACTCGGTGCGTCTGGTCCTTTACAGGCTGGAGGGTCGAGCGGTCTGGACCATGTTCAACGAGAAGGTCCTGGCCGGATTGGGCCGTGATCTGGCCGCGACCAGGCGGCTGTCCGCGCCCGGCGTCGTCGCGGCCATGACGGCCTTGCGCCGCTTCGCCGCCGTCATCGAGGGCGTCCAGCCGGATCAGACCATCATCGCCGCCACCGCCGCCGTGCGCGAGGCCGAGGACGGCGCGCAGTTCTGCGCCCTGGTCGCCGCCGAAACGGGCCTGCAGGTCCGCGTCCTGAGCGGCGAGGAAGAAGCCCGCTATTCTGCACTAGGCGTCCTGGCCGGCGCACCTGGATCGCAGGGCGTCGCCGCCGACATGGGCGGCGCCAGCCTTGAGCTGACCCGCATCGGCAACGGCGGCCGCAACCGGCCGCTGGACAAGGGGGTCACCCTGCCGCTGGGTCCCTTCGCCCTGACCGATCCCAAGGGATTCGACGTCGAGCGTCTGCGCAGCCGCATCGCCAGGCGACTGGCCCCCGTCGCCGACGCATACGCGACAGAGGCCCTGCACGCCGTAGGCGGCGCCTGGCGCAGTCTGGCCCAGATGCACATGGCCATGACGGATCATCCGCTGAGAATCGTCCACGAGTACGCCATGACCGCCGCGGACGCGCGTGATCTGACCTGTCTGGTGGCCCGCCAGTCCAGGGCGTCGCTGGAGAAGTTGCCGGGCGTGTCCAAGCGCCGAGCCGAAACCCTGCCTTACGCAGCTCTCGTGCTGGATGGCCTGATTGACGCGCTCGGCCTGAAATCCGTGACGTTTTCGGCCTGGGGCGTTCGCGAAGGCCTGCTCTACGCCGGAATGTCGCCAGACATGGCGGCGGTCGATCCTCTGCTGGCCGGGTGCTCCGCCTGGGGCGGACGACAAGGCGTGGACCCGGCCCTGCCACGCGCTCTGGACGGCTGGCTGCAACCGCTCGTTTCGGCCATGCCGGATACCTTTGGTGAGGAACGCGACGCGATTCTGACCTCTTCGGTCTGTCGCCTGGCCGACCTCGGCGCCCGGCTGCACCCCGACCACCGGGTCCAACTGGTTTTCGATCAG
Organism: Brevundimonas sp. NPDC058933; assembly: GCF_049315965.1. Taxonomy (NCBI): domain Bacteria; kingdom Pseudomonadati; phylum Pseudomonadota; class Alphaproteobacteria; order Caulobacterales; family Caulobacteraceae; genus Brevundimonas; species Brevundimonas sp. NPDC058933. The sequence continues at coordinate 337,482 of NZ_JBMOSL010000001.1, read as the reverse complement.
GTGCTGCGCTCGCCCATTCCGGGGCAAACTCACGCCGAACGCGCCTTTCTGGCCGTGGCCATGAACGCCCGCTATGGCGGCGACGCCAAGACCCCCTCGTCAAACGTGGTGGAGCGCCTGTTGCCTGAACAAGGCCAGAGACGCGCCCGCGCCCTGGGCCTGGCCATGCGGCTGGCCTGCGACCTGTCGGGCCGCTCGCCGCAGCTTCTGGCCAACGCCGCCGCCACGGTCGAGAAGGGCGCGCTGCGGATCACCGCCGCCGAGGGTTACGCCGACATGCTGCTGGGCGAACAGACGCGCCGCCGCGCCAAGGCCTTGGCCGAGGCGATGGGATTGACGCTAAGGATGCAGGAAGCGACGCCGCACTGACGTCGCAAACGAAAGAGGCCGACGTCGCCGCCGGCCTCTCTTGGTTATGTGAAACTCAGCCTTCGATTTCGACCACTTCGACCCGAGAGCCGTTCAGCACCAGGGCGATTTCGCCGCGCTTCAGCTTCAAAGCATCCTCCCCGAAAAGCTGACGGCGCCAGCCCTTCATCGCTTCGATGTCGGCGTTGTCGTCATTGGCGATTTTTTCCAGATCGGCGACGTTGGCGATCAGCTTGGTGGCCACGCCCGCGTTGTCGCTCTTGGCCTTCAGCAGCACCTTCAGCAGTTCGACCACAGAGGGCGGGGCCGGCTGGCTGTGCGCCGGGCGCTCCAGCTTGGGCGCATGGGCTTCCGGATCGGCCAGGACGCGCTTCAGCTCAGCCGCCAGCTCGATGCCCAGCCGCGAGCCGCCAAAACCCTTCGGCACCGAACGCAGGCGGTTGAAGGCTTCAGGATCGGTCGGGGTCTGAACCGCGATTTCGTCGATGCCTTCGTCCTTCAGGATACGGCCGCGCGGCTGATCGCGTTCCTGCGCCGCACGCTCGCGCCAGACCGCAACGGCGACGAAGGCGGCCAGGTATTTGGCGCTGAACTTCTTGGGCTTCAGACGCTTCCACGCATTCTCCGGCGTGGTGTCATAGAGGGCCGGGTCGGTCAGGGCGCCCATTTCGGACATGACCCAATCCAGACGACCTTCCTTCTGAAGTCGGTCGCGCAGCTTGGGATAGAGGGCGGCCAAATGGGTCACGTCGCCCAGGGCATAGACCAGTTGCGCGTCTGACAGCGGACGACGCGCCCAGTCGGTGAAGCGGCTGCCCTTGTCCAGTTCCTGACGCAGCATCTGGCGCACCAGCTGCTCATAGCTGACCTGATCGCCGAAGCCGGCGGCCATGGCGGCGACCTGGGTGTCGAACATCGGCTTGGGCATGGCGCCCAGGCGGTTGAAAATTTCCACGTCCTGACGGGCGGCGTGGAAGACCTTGATGATCGATTCGTCGCGCAGCAGGGCGAGGAAGGGCTCAAGGTCCAGATCCTCGGCCATTGGATCGATGATCGCAGCGTCCGTGGGCGAAGCCGCCTGGATCAGGCACAGCTTGGGCCAGTAGGTCGTCTCGCGCATGAACTCGGTGTCGACCGTGATAAACGGGGCCTTGGCCAGCCGTTCACAGAACTCGATTAGCGCGTCATTGGTGGTGATTGGCGTCATTCCGATGCTATAGCCCCGCGCGACGCCGTTGTGGCAAGAGCGCCGCGACAGATTTTCGCCCCCGATATCGAGCCGTGACCGATGAGCGACACCCCTGAAGCCCTGAAAAACGGCCTCACCTACGCCGATGCAGGCGTGGATATCGACGCCGGAGAAATGTTGGTCGATGCGATCAAACCCCTGGCCAAGTCGACTCGCCGCCCCGGCGCCGAGGCTTCGCTGGGCGGATTCGGCGCCCTGTTCGACCTGAAGGCCGCAGGATTCGAAGACCCGCTGATCGTCACCACCACGGACGGCGTCGGCACCAAGCTGAAGATCGCTATCGAGACCGGCCGTCATGACGGCGTGGGCGTCGATCTGGTCGCCATGTGCGTCAACGACCTGCTCGCGCAAGGCGCCGAGCCGCTGATGTTCCTGGACTACTACGCCACGGGCAAGCTGGACGTAGACGCCGCGCGCCGCGTCGTCGCCGGCATCGCCGAGGGCTGCCGCCAGTCGGGCAGCGCCCTGGTCGGCGGCGAGACCGCCGAAATGCCGGGCATGTATTCGGGCGGCGATTACGATCTGGCCGGCTTCTCGGTCGGCGCGGTCGAGCGCGGTCAGGTCCTGCCCTATCTGGACCAGCAGAAGGCTGGCGACATCATCATCGGCCTGGCTTCGTCCGGTCCGCACTCGAACGGCTATTCGTTGATCCGCAAGGTGGTCGAGAAGTCCGGCCTGGCATGGGGCGACGACGCCCCCTTCGCCAAGGACCGCACCCTGGCCCAAGCCCTGATGGAGCCGACCCGCATCTATGTGAAGCCGGTCCTGCCGCTGATGAAGGCCGGCCTGATCAAGGGCGCGGCCCACATCACGGGCGGCGGCTTGATCGAGAACCCGCCGCGCTGCATCGCCGAGGGCCTGCAGGCCGCGTTCGACTGGAACGCCTGGGCCCTGCCCCCGGTCTTCGAATGGCTGGGTCAGGTCGGCGGCATCTCCGACCACGAACTGCGCCGCACCTTCAACTGCGGCGTCGGCTTCATCCTGATCGTCTCGCCCGAGAACGCAGAGCCAGTCCTGGCCGCCCTGCTGAACGCCGGCGAGGAAGCCTTCATCTGCGGACAGCTGGAAGCCGCCTGAGCGTCGAACATCTAAAACGACAAAGGCCCCGGTCGCGAGACCGGGGCCTTTTTCTTTGGCGCGAGGCCCCTACCGAACCCCGCCGTTCTGGGTCTCGTCGTAGAACCTGACCAGATCAACGTGCAGTTCCTCCAGCGCCTTGCGGCTCGTGTACATCATGTGTCCGCCTTCATAATAGGTGAACTCCAGGTTCTGACGCAGCCTGGGCTCCAGCATCATCTGGGCCAGGTCGAACTCGGTCGAGAAGAAGGGCGTGGCGGCGTCGTAGTAGCCGTTCAGCGCCAGCACCTTCAGATGCGGATTGCGTCGCATGGTTGTGGCGAGATCAACCGCCGTGTTCGGGGTCGTCTGCGGCCCGCCGACCGGCGGTCGGTGGCTCCAGTTCCAGTTGAAGCCCGGCAGGCCGCGCGCCGACTGGCGATAGTCCATGTCCGTCCGGTAGTTCAGCGTATTGGCGATGTAGTCATGGAAGACGCCGAAATAGGCCCCGGTGATGGCGCTGCTCGACGGATCTTCCTCGGGCGATCCGCCCACGGCGTCGGCGTCCATGCCCAGGTAGCGGGTGTCCAGACGGCCGATGGTCTCGCGACGATCCCGCAGCAGTTCCTTGCGGAAGGGCGACAGCTCTACCCGCAGGTTGGCGTTGTCGATGAAGGTCGGTGAAACGCCGATCAGTTCGCTCATCTGCCGGGCGATCTGGGCGCGCTCGGCGTCCGGGATCATGTGCCCCTTGGCCAGGGCCGCTGCATAGGGCCCCATGGCGAAGTCGCGCGCCCGCTGGACGTGCTCTTCCACCGTGGCGGCGCGACTGGGGACCTTGTTGTGATACCAGGCGGTCGCGGCATAGGTCGGCAGAAGGGTGAGGAAGTTCTGCGCATAGCCCGGCTGGCGCACGCCGTAGTTCATGATCGAGGACAGCAGGATGACGCCGTTCAGCGACATCCCCCGATCTTCCAACTGATGCGCCACCGCGCCGGTGCGCAGGGTGCCGTAGCTCTCGCCCAGTACGTACTTGGGGCTGGACCAGCGGTTGAACTTGGTGGTGTAGCGCATGATGGCGCGGGTGAAGGCGTCCGCATCCTGATCCACGCCCCAGAAGGCCGAGCCCGGCGTCTCGCCCAGCGGGCGCGAATAGCCGGCGCCGACCATGTCGATGAAGACCAGGTCGGTCTTGTCCAGCAGGGTCATGTCGTTGGGGCCGACATTGAACGGCGCGGGGCGCTCGACTACCGGATCGTCCGTCAGCACCCGCACGGGGCCAAAGGCGCCCATGTGCAGCCACACCGTCGGCGAGCCCGGCCCGCCGTTGTAGAGATAGGTCACCGGACGCCGCCCGACCGGCTGGCCGTCCAGGGTATAGGCGACGTAGAAGAGGCTGGCCGTCGGCATGCCGGCGTCGTCGCGGATGGTCAGGGTGCCCGCCGTGGCCTTGTAGCGCATGGCCCGGCCGTGGGCGGTGATCGAATGGCTGGTCGTCACCTCCTTTTCCTCAGGCGTCGCGCGGGCCCAGTTGCGCTCCACCTGCTCTGCAGTGACGTTGCGCAGACGGTCGCTGGCCGAGCGCAAGGGCCCGGAACCGCCGCCTGACGCCTCCTGAGCCGTCGAAACCATCGGCACAGCCAGAATCGCCGCCGCGCAGACGGCGGTAAGCAGATGACGCATTGTGAAACTCCCCCTCACGCACCGGATGTCCCGGCGCCGGGACGCTAGCGCCAAGCGGGTCCCTCCGGCAACGGACTTTGTAACGCCCCGAATAGCGGCATGGGGCTTGCCAATCCGCCGTCGCGGTCGCATCCCTCGCCTCCTCCCCGATCCGTCGCCCGAGCCGCCCAATGTCGACCGAAACCGCCCAGCCCAAGACGCGCGTGGCCGTGCTGATCTCCGGCTCCGGCACCAACATGGCCTCGCTGGTCGCGGCGGGTCAGGCGGCGGACGCCTCCTATGAGGTCGTGGTGGTCATTTCCAACATCGCGGACGTGGCCGGACTGGAGAAGGCCCGCGCCGCCGGGGTCGAGGCCCTGGCGGTCGAGCACAAGCCCTTCCGCAAGGACCGCGAAGCGCATGAGCGCGCCATCGACGCCCTATTGGCCGACCGCAAGGTCGAGGTCATCGCCCTGGCCGGCTACATGCGCCTGCTGACGCCCTGGCTGGTGCAGAAATGGGCGGGCAAGATGCTGAACATCCACCCCTCGCTGTTGCCCCTCTATCCCGGCCTGAACACCCATGCCCGCGCCATCGAAGCCGGCGACTCCGAGGCCGGCTGCACCGTCCACATTGTCACTGAAGGCGTTGATGAAGGCCCCGTCCTGGGCCAGGCCCGCGTGCCGATCCTGCCGGGCGACACGGCAGAAACCCTGGCCGAACGGGTCAAGGCAGCGGAGCATATCCTCTATCCGCAGACGCTGGCGGCCTTCGTGGCGCGCTGACAGCCACGCCAACCTTAACGATTTTTAATGCGACAGGGCGTCGCAGGCGGGAGCAGTTTCCCCGCCAAGATCGGCCCGGCTCATCCGGCGTCCGCTCGCCTGCTTTTCCACATGGGAAGACCCGATGTTCAAGACCCGCCTGATGGGCGCCGCCGGCATGGCGCTCGCCCTTGCGCTCTCCGCTCAAGCCACCTCGGCCCAGGACGCCCACGCCGGCCACGCAGCGCCGGCATCCGCCGCTGACGCGCCGCAAATCCATCCCTGGGGCTTTGACCTGAATGGTCGTGATCTGGCTGTGCGGCCGGGCGACGATTTTAACGCATACGCCAACGGGACCTATCTCAAGAACACCGAGATCCCTTCGGACAAGGCTCGATTCGGCCCCTTCGACGTCCTGTACGAAAACGCCCAGAGCCAGCTGAAGTCGATCATCGAGACCAGCGCCGCCAACCCGACCAACGCCAATGCGCAAAAGGTCGGCGCCCTCTACGCCAGCTTCATGGACGAGGCCCGCGTCAACCAGTTGGGAGCCCAGCCGCTCGCCGCTGATCTGGCCGCCGTCCGCGCCGTCGCCGACCACAGCGACATGGCCCGCCTGATGGGCGAAAGCCACGCCGGATTCGGCGGCTCGCTGTTCGGCGTCGATGTGTTCGAGGACCTGCAAAACCCCAACCTCAACTCGGCCTACATGGGTCAGGGCGGTCTTGGCCTGCCCGACCGCGACTATTACCTGAAGGCCGACTTCGCGCCTCAGCGTGAAGCCTACGTCGCCTATATCACCCGCGCCCTGACCGCCGCCGGTTGGAACAACCCGGCCCAGGCCGCCGACGACATCCTGGCCTTCGAGACCAAGGTGGCCGAAAAGCACTGGACCACGGTCGAACGTCGCCAGATCGACAAGATCTACAACCCGGCCCCGACCGCCGATCTGGCCAAGCTGGCCCCGGGCTTTGACTGGACCGCCTTCCTGCAAGGCGCCCAGATCAGCGACGTGCCTACCATCGTCCTGATGGAAAACACCGCCATCCCGGGAATCGCCCAGGTCTTCGGAGACACGTCGCTGGACACGTTGAAGGCGTGGGAAGCCTTCCAGATTGTCGATCAGGCCGGCCCCTACCTGTCCGACGCCTTCGTCGATTCTCGCTTCGAGTTCCGCGGCAAGACCCTGCGCGGCCAGCCCGAGAACCGTCCGCGCTGGAACCGCGGCGTCGCCCTGGTCGACGGCCAGTTGGGCGAGGTTCTGGGCCAGGAATACGTGCGCCTGCACTTCCCCGCCTCGTCCAAGACCCAGATGGAGGCCCTGGTCGCCAACCTCAGCGCCGCCATGACCGAGCGCCTGAAAGCCCTGGACTGGATGAGCGAACCGACGCGCGAGCAGGCCCTGCTCAAGATGTCCAAGTTCGGCGTCAAGATCGGCTATCCCGAGAAATGGCGCAGCTATGACGGACTGGAGCTGTCGGCCGGCGACCTCTACGGCAACGTCGAACGGTCCTCGGCCTTCGAATGGGCCTGGAAGCGCGGCAAGATCGGCCAGCCGGTCGATCCGCTGGAATGGGGCATGACGCCCCAGACGGTGAACGCCTATTATAACCCGCCGCGCAACGAGATCGTCTTCCCGGCCGCCATCCTGCAGCCGCCCTTCTTCGATCCTAAGGCCGACCCCGCAGTCAACTACGGCGGCATCGGCGCCGTCATCGGCCACGAGATCACCCACGGCTTCGACGATCAGGGCCGCAAGTCCGACGCCAACGGCGTCCTGCGCGACTGGTGGACGCCCGAGGACGCCGCCCGCTTCGAGGAGCGGGCCAAAGTCCTGGGCGCCATCTACGACGCCCAGGAACCCATTCCCGGCACCCATATCAACGGCGAGCTGACCATGGGCGAAAACATCGCCGATCTGGGCGGTCTTCTGATGGCGCTGGACGCCTATCACCGCAGCCTCAACGGCCAGCCCGCGCCCGTCATCGACGGCCTGACCGGCGAACAGCGCGTCTTCCTTGGCTGGGCACAGGTCTGGCGCGAGAAGTCGCGTGAGGCGGCGCTGAAGGAACAACTGACGACCGATCCGCACTCGCCGGGCGCCGCCCGCGCCGCCACATCGCCGCGCAACATCGACGCCTGGTACGCCGCCTTCGGCGTGACGCCCGATCAGGCGCAGTACATCGCCCCGGAAAGCCGCGCCCGCATCTGGTAAGCGGCGGTCTTTAGCGGACACGAAAACGGCGTCAGCTTCGCAGCTGACGCCGTTCTTGTATCCGAGCCAGGCCCGGTGGGATCAGTTAGGCTTCTTGGGGGTCGTCGCCGCACCACCGATGGCGCCGATGGCGGCGCCCGCGACGGTCGCGCCGGTGTTCCCGCCGATGGCCTGGCCAGCGACGGCGCCGCCGATGGCGCCCGTGGCCGCGCGTTGTTCCATGGTGGTGCCGCAAGCCGCCAGCATGCCCACGAGGCCGATGACGGGAGCCAGTTTGAGGATCGTCTTCATGGCGGTCTTCCTTTGATGGCTAAACAGGTAACAGAGCCGTGAAAACGAAACGGCCCGCCTCCGGTTCCGAAGGCGGGCCGTTTTATTGCAGAGCTAGGCCACGCAGGGCGGCCCACTCGCCATCAGCCGACGATGTCGGCGTCGGTGAAGAACTGGGCGATTTCGATGCCGGCGTTTTCCAGCGAGTCCGACCCGTGGACCGAGTTCTCGCCGATCGACAGGGCGAACAGCTTGCGGATGGTGCCTTCAGCGGCGTCGTTCGGGTTGGTGGCGCCCATGACTTCGCGGTACTTGGCGACGGCGTTGTCGCCTTCCAGCACCTGCACGACAACCGGCTCAGCGATCATCTGGCCGACCAGTTCGCCGTAGAAGGGACGCTCGGCGTGCACTTCGTAGAATTTCTTGGCCTGGGCTTCGGTCAGCTTGATGCGGCGCTGAGCGACGATGCGCAGACCGGCGGTTTCGATGACAGCGTTGATGGCGCCGGTCAGGTTGCGGCGCGTAGCGTCGGGTTTGATGATCGAGAAGGTGCGTTCGGTCATGGGAAGACTCTTTGCGGTTTGGTAGTTTGAGGGTCGCGGGCTTATAGCGGCGCCCTCCCCGCTTTCCAACCGCCACCTCAACGTCAGTCGTTTTACATGCTCCAGATCACAAACCTGACGTTCAACGCCTGGGGCCGCCAGTTCCTCGACGACGCGTCCGTCAGCCTGCCGCCCGGCGCAAAAGTCGGCCTGGTCGGTCGCAACGGCATCGGGAAGTCGACCCTGTTCAAGCTGATTCTGGGCGAACTGGCCGCCAATGGCGACGAGGTCAGCCTGCCCAGAACCGCCCGCGTCGGCTCCGTGGATCAGGAACACCCGGCGACGCCCGACAGCGTGCTGGACACGATTCTGGAAGCCGACGAGGAACGCCACACCCTGCTGACGCGGCTGGAAACCGCTCCGCCCGAGGAGATGGGCGAGATCTGGGCGCGCTTGATCGACATCGACGCAGACTCGGCCCCGGCCCGCGCGGGTGAAATCCTGGCCGGTCTGGGCTTCAGCCAGGAGGATCAGCAGCGCCCCATGTCCGAGTTCTCGGGCGGCTGGCGGATGCGCGTGGCCCTGGCCGCCGCCCTGTTCTCCGAGCCGGACATGCTGCTGCTCGACGAACCGACCAACTACCTCGATCTGGAAGGCGCGCTGTGGCTGGAAAGCCGCCTGCAGAAATACCCGCACACCGCCCTGATCATCAGCCACGACCGCGAACTGCTGAACAACAGCTGCACCCACACCCTTCACCTGGCGAACCGCAAGCTGGAGCTCTACACGGGGGGCTACGACATGTTCGAGAAGGCGCGCGCCGAGAAGGCCCGTCTGCAACTGTCGGCCAAGGCCAAGCAGGACGCCGAGCGCGCCCACCTTCAGGCCTTCGTGGACCGCTTCAAGGCCAAGGCCTCCAAGGCCGCCCAGGCCCAGTCGCGGATGAAGCGCCTGGCCAAGATGGAGCCGGTCTCGACCACCATCGAAGAACGCGTCGCCCCCTTCACCCTGCCCTCGCCGCCGCGCCCGCTGGCGCCGCCGCTGATCCGTCTGGAACGCGCCAACGTCGGCTATGAGCCCGGCAAGCCCATCCTGCGCAATCTGAACCTGCGCATGGATCTGGACGACCGCATCGGCCTGCTGGGCGTCAACGGCGCCGGCAAGTCGACCTTCGCCAAGATGATCGCCGGCGCCCTGAACGTCTCCGAGGGCGAACTGCACCGCGACAAGAAGATGCGCGTGGGCTGGTTCCACCAGCATCAGATCGAGGCCATGGACCCCACCGACACCCCGCTGGAGATCATCCGCCGGGCCATGCCGGACGCCAACGAGAGCAGCCGCCGCTCCAAGCTGGCCCAGTTCGGTCTGGGCTATGAAAAGCAGGAAACCACGGTCGAGAGCCTGTCCGGCGGCGAGCGCGCCCGCCTGCTGCTGAACATGGTGGCGATGGACGCCCCCCACGTCCTGATCCTCGACGAACCTACCAACCACCTGGACATCGACAGCCGCCGCGCCCTGCTGGACGCGCTGAACGACTACAACGGGGCCGTCATCCTGATCACCCACGACCGTTCACTGATGGAAATGGTCGCCGACCGCCTGTGGCTGGCCGCCGACGGCACGGTGAAGCCCTATGACGGCGACATGGACGACTATCAGAAATTCGTCCTCGACCGCGCCAAGGCCGCCGCCGTCAAGCCCAGCCAGATCAAGCAGGAGGCGGCAGCCGCAGCGCCCTCGCAGGGCGGCAAGAAGAAGAACGATAAGAAGTCCGGACCGTCGCCCTCGACCTTGCGTCATGCGGTTAAGAAGGCCGAGGAGCGCATGGCCGCCCTGACCGCCGAGGTCGCCCGCATCGACGACGATCTGGCCAATGCCGCCGTCTCCAATCCCAAGGCGCTGGAAGGCCTGACACGCGCCCGCGCCAAGACCCAGACCGATCTGGAGGCTGCCGAGGCCGCCTGGGTCGAGGCCGAAGAAGCCCTGGCCGCCGTTTCCTGATGACCAAGCCGATCCAGTTCACCAAGGAAGAGCGCACCGCCATCGGCGGCCGCATCCGCGACTTCTTCAGCAAGGAACTGGATCAGGACATCAGCCAGCTCCAGGCCGAGATGGTGCTGGACTTCTTTGGCGGGCAGATCGGCGGCTGGTTCTACAATCGCGGCCTGGCCGACGCGCAAGCCGTCGTCACGGCCAAGGCCGAGGACATCGCCGACGCCATCTACGCCCTGGAACGCGAAAGCGGGACGGGCCGCTAGACCCGCCCCGCTATGCGGTCATCATGACGAAATGGCTGATCAGCCGCAGCTGACGCGCGTCACAAGATCCGTCTTGTCGTCATAGGTGAAGGTCACGCGGTTATCCCGATAGTCCATCGTCGCGGCGCAGCTGCTGCACAGGACGCGGAAAATGCGGCCGGCGGGCGCGGCCGGGATCGTCGAGCGGTTACGACCGACATACTCCTGATAGTCGCTGGCCTTGCAGGCTACAGGCGCGGCCTCGCTGCCCGAACCGGAGGTGACTTCCTGGGTGGGCGCACAGGCAGAAAGCGCCAAAGCACCCGCAAAAGCCGTCAGCATCAAAATCGTCTTCATGGCGTCTCTCCGTTCTGGCCTAGCCGCAGCTCACGCGCTCGACGATGCCAGTTTGCTGATTGTAGAATATATTCAGCCGGTAAGGCGAATAGTCTTCTGTGACGGGACAGGTGGTGCAGGCGACGCGACGGGTCACCACATCTACCGGAACGGGAATCTCGGTCCGGGGTTTCCCGACCAGCCACTGAAGCTCGGCGGCCTTGCACATGTCAGCGTCAATCGGCGTGGTCCGCGTGCCAATCGGCTGGTTCTGGCGCGCCTCCTCGACCACACTGGGCGCAGAGGGGCGCGCGGGAGCAGGGGCGGATGAGCAACCGGCGACCGCCAGCAGCCCCACAACAATCAGGCCGCCTTTTCCCAGCGCCCTTCGTCGGTCTGTTTCCAGTAGGCCAGATTGGCGTCGGACGCCTTCAGCGCGCGCCAGCGCTGACGGGCGTGCTGCAACGCCTGTTCGTTCCGGCCGTCGAAAATAATGAAGCACCGCTCGTACCCTTCCGTGTCCCCAAGTTCTGACTCATCGACGATGAACAGCGCCTGAGCGCCATTCAGGTTCTCGCCCGATTCGGACAGAAGGACGGGTTGCAGCGCGGCATGGCCCTGCGACGCCAGTCCATGGGGCAGGAAGCTGTCGTCGCGATAGGTCCACAGATTTTCGTCGATGTCGTCCAGCCGGTGCGAGCTGGCCCCGCGCACCAGCGCGCGCCAGCCCCGCTGAAGAGTCTTCTCCAGCAGACCGGGCAGCACCTGATCCAGCGTCGAGCGCTCCAGATGGTAGAACCAGACTTCCGGCTTTGCGTCAGACATCCGGCCCTACCCTCAGAACGTGTCGGATCAGGCTTCGTATTTGTCAGCGACCATGCGGTCCAGCAGACGCACGCCCCAACCCACTGCGCCGTCCGGCACGGTCGGATTGCGGCTGTCCTTGACCCATGCGGTGGGGGCGATGTCGATGTGCGCCCACGGCGTGCCGTTGGTGAAGCGTTGCAGGAACAGGGCCGCGGTGATCGAGCCGCCAGCGCGACCATTGCCGGTGTTCTTCACATCGGCGATCGGGCTGTCGATATGGCGCTCGTACTGCGCCGGGATCGGCATCCGCCAGACGTTCTCGCCCACCTTGGGACCGGCGGCCAGGATGCCATTGGCGACATCGTCGTCGTTCGAAAAGACGCCCGCGTATTCCAGCCCCAGGGAGATGATCATGGCCCCCGTCAGGGTCGCAAGGTCGATCATGAATTTCGGCTTGAAGCGCTCTTGCGTGTACCAGAGGGCGTCGGCCAGAACGAGGCGTCCTTCGGCGTCGGTGTTCAGCACCTCGACCGTCTGGCCCGACATCGACACGACCACGTCGCCCGGACGCTGCGCCTTGCCGTCAGGCATGTTCTCGACCAGGCCGAGCACGCCGACCACGTTGACCTTTGCCTTGCGACCCGCCAGCGCATGCATCAGGCCGGCGACGGCGGCGGCGCCGCCCATGTCCCACTTCATTTCCTCCATGCCGTCGGCCGGCTTGAGGCTGATGCCGCCGGTATCGAAGCAAACGCCCTTGCCGACGAAGGCGATCGGGGCCTCCCCTTCCTTGCCCCCGTTCCACTGGATCACGGCCAGCTGGCTTTCACGTTCCGAGCCGACGCCGACGGCCAGCAGGGTGTTCATCCCCAGCTTTTCCATCTCGGCTTCGCCCAGGATCTCGACCTTGGCGCCAAGCGCTTCCAGGGCCTTCACGCGGCGAGCGAACTCGGCCGGATACAGAATGTTGGCCGGCTCGGCGACCAGATCGCGCGAGAACAGCACGGCGTCGGCCACGGCCGACAGCGGGCCAAAGGCAGCCTCGGCGGCGGCCACGTCCGAGGTGACGATGCGAACGGTCGTGACCGACGGAATCTTGTCGGCCTTCTGCTTGGTCAGGTATTTGACGAACCGATAGGCGGCCAGACGCACGGCGAAACCAACGCGCGCGGCTTGCTCGGCCGACAGGTGGGCGGCGTCGATGGTCAGGACTTCAGCGCCCGACAGCTTGGAGGCGTGATAGGCGGCGGCGGCGGCGGTCTCGACCGCCAGATCATCGAACTTGTCGGCCGCCCCGGCGCCGACCAGCAGAACCGAGTTAGCATCCACGCCAGCCGGAGCCGCGACGGTCAGATTGCTGTTGGCGGCGCCGGTGAAGCGGCTGTTCGTCATCGCCCTGGTCAACGCGCCGGAGGCGGCGGCGTCGAGCGCCGAGCCCGTCCCTGCCAGCGAACGACCTTCATGGACCATGACGGCAAGGATTTCGGCGGCGCCGGCCGAAGCGACGAACTCGATTTTCATAAAACCTACTCCAGGCCGAGGTTCTGTGCCCCGGTCATGCTTGAATCGGACAAGGACGCACCAGCAGTTTCGCCAGTGCGTCCGGATGTGTATTACATGGCCCGCATCGCTCGCGGCTGCAACTCAGTCGCCCCCGAAACCCTTCGTTTCCCGACCATGACGCTAATTCAAGGCTATCTCTTCCGTCAGATCGGCCTGCCCGTCCTGGCGGCGTGCGCGGCGCTGGCCGGAATTGGCCTGCTGAGCCAGAGCCTGGATCAGCTTGAGGTTATCGTAGAACGCGGCCAGAGCATCTGGGTCATGGCCAAACTGACCCTTTTGGCCCTGCCTCAGCTGATCGCCGTCATCCTGCCGATCGGTCTGTTTGTCGGCGCCTTGATCGCCCTGACCCGACTGCAACGCGAACAGGAACTGACCGCCGCCTACGCCGCAGGCGTCAGCCGCTGGTCGCTGATCCGTCCCGCCATCCGGATCGCGGCTATCGTGGCCGTGGTGGCTCTGGTCACAAATGTCTTCGTCCAACCTTGGGCCCAGCGCGAAGCGCGCCGTCAGGCCTTCGCCATCCGCACTGATCTGGCCGCCCTACTGGTCGAAGAAGGGCGCTTCGTTCAGGGCCCGGGCGGGTTGACCGTCTATGTTCAGCAGATCGAGCAGAACGGCTTGCTGAAGAACCTGTTCGTCTATCTGGACAACGGCAAGACGGTGACGACCTGGGACGCCGAATCCGCCCGGTTCGGCCGGGTGGACGGGCTGCCGGTTTTGACGATGCAGAACGGGTCGATGCAGCGCTATTCGTCCCGCGACGTGCTGAACCAGCTGTCCTTCGACCAGCAGGTCTTTGATCTCTCGCCCTACACCAGAACGACGGAACGCATTCGGTTCAAGCCCTCCGACCTGTGGCTGACAGAGTTGTTCGACCCCACCCCCGCCCTACTGGAAAGCGCGGGCACGCGAGGCGAATTGGCGGCCGAAGCCCATTCGCGGCTGGCCTCTCCCCTCTACGCTCTTGCGGCGATGGCACTGGCCCTGACAGCCATCCTCGGCGGATCATTCAGCCGCACGGGGTATAGCCGTCGCATCGCCAAGGCGGCCGGGGTCTTCCTGATCGTTCGGGTCATCGGGTACGGGCTGGTCGCGGCCAGCGCCTGGAACGGAGCGTTGAACCTGCTGCAGTACCTTTTGCCCCTGGCGACCTGCTTCATCGCCCTGCGCCTGCTGTTTCGCGCGTTGAAGCCGCATCGTCGTCGCGTCTGGGCGCCACTTGAGCGGTTCAAGGCAAGGTTCGCATGAGAATTCGTCTCGGCCGCATCGAGCGCTATGTGCTGGCCCAGCAACTGCGCGCCCTGGCCGTCGCACTGGCCGTTATTTCCGCCCTGGTGATGCTGATCGACTTCGTCGAGGTGTCGCGAGGTCTGAACTCGTCTGGCGAGTTGTCCAGCACCCGGATTTTTGGCCTGGTGCTGCTGAAATCGCCCTCAGTCGTCATTCAGCTCCTGCCGTTCGTCTTCCTGTTCGGAACTTTGGCCGCCTTCGTCGGTCTGAATCGTCGCAGCGAGCTTATCGCCATGCGAGCGGCGGGCGTTTCGGCCTGGCGTTTCGTCTTGCCGGCGGCTGGCTGCGCCCTGGTTCTGGGGATTCTGACCGTGACCGTGCTTGGCCCCATGGCCGCCGCGGGGGATGGGATGTGGCAGCGCGAACGCGGTCGAATTTCGGGCACGTCGCCCGGCGCCGAAACCCAGCAAGCCGTCTGGCTGCGTGAGGGGGACGCCGTGCGCCAGATGATCATTCGCGGCGGCCGTCAGGAACAGGCCACAGGACGACTGCTGGACGCGACCTTCTTCATCTACACGACCACGGCCAGCGGCCGGCGGACCTTTACAGAGCGGATTGACGCCGCATCGGCCTCCCTGACCGCAGGGCGCTGGCGCCTGACGGACGCCAGCGGCGCCCAGACCGGCCAGCGTGCGGTGCGCTACGCCACACTGGATCTGCCTTCCAACCTGGCGGACAAGGAAGCGTTCCAGCGCTTCGCTCGCCCCCAGTCGACACCCTTCTGGTCCCTGCCCAACCAGATTCAGCGAATCGAGGATGCGGGCTTCGCCTCGACCGCCTATCGTTTGCGGCTGCAACAGTTGCTCGCGACGCCGCTGATGTTCGCCGCCATGTCGATTCTGGCGGCAGCCTTCTCGCTGCGCCTGATGCGGCTGGGTGATCTCGCAAAGATGGCTGTGGCGGCGGTCGTGCTCGGCTTCGCCTTCTTCTTTGTGAACCAGTTTTCGTCGGCGATGGGTTCAGCCGAGGTCGTGCCCCCCTTCCTGGCGGCATGGCTTCCCCCCGTCCTCACGGCGCTCGCCGCCTTTACCTTGCTGTTCTATACCGAAGACGGCTAATCGGACGGCTTCCGGTCGCCCGGCAATGAGTGGATTCCGCATGAGTGATCGCCGCACAACCCGACAGGGAGCCCTGCGCGCCCGGCTCCTGGCCGGTGCGGCCGTCGTCGCCTGCCTTCCGGCTCTTCCAGCGCTGGCCCAGGACGAATCGGCGCCTGCAGTGAAGCCCGCGACCGTCGCCCAGCCCGGTCCGGGGGCGGACGGGCTGGAGCCCGGCGCCTTGTATGTGGACGCGGACTCCGCCAGCCGCCAAGGCGACATCATCACCGCCGAGGGCACACCTGCCGATCGAGTGTTCGCCCGCACCCGCGATCACAGCCTGCGCGCCGAGCATCTTACCTACGACACGCGAAGCGGCGTCGCGACCGCTGCGGGCCGTGCTGAAGTGGTGGCTCCGGACGGATCGGTCGTCCACGCCAGTCGCGTCGAGCTGGATTCGGATCTCGAAGCCGGGGTAGCCGTAAACCTGGCCATGCGACTGGCCAATGGCGCCAGCCTGATGGCGGCGACGGCCGTGCGAAGGTCAGAGAACGTCAGCGAGCTGAACCGCGTAATTTTCACGCCCTGTCCCATCTGTGACGTGAATGGGCCAAAACAGCCCAGCATCTCGATCCAGGCCGACAAGGCGGTTCAGGACCAGGACCTGCGCGCCATCCTGTATCGGAACGTCGTCTTCCGACTCGGCGGGGTTCCCATCTTCTACCTGCCGGCCTTTGCTCATCCGGATCCCAGCGTGGAGCGGGCGTCGGGTTTCTTGATTCCCTTCCCTGATTTTGACGAGGGGCGCGGGGCCTCGCTGGAGGTTCCCTATCTCCATGTCGTTTCTCCCTCCGAAGACTGGCTGATCAGCCCGCAGATCAATACCGAGGTTGCGCCCCTGCTGAACCTGCAGTGGCGCCGCCGTTTCGATAGCGGCACCGTCGTCGTGCGCGGCGGCTATACCTATGAGCGCAACTTCGGCGATTTCGATCAGGACGGCGACGGCGACGCAGAGAGCAATGTTCTTTTCGGCGACCGGACCAATCGCAGCTATCTGCTGGCGCACGGAAAGTTTGATCTGCAGGGTCCGTGGCGCTGGGGGTTCACCGCCGAGCGCACTTCGGACAAGACCCTGTTTGATCGCTACAACGTGCGTGACACCTATCAGGACAATGGCCTCTATTACGGCGACCGACGCCGTCTGATCAGCCAGATATACGCCGAGCGCCAGACCCAGAGGTCCTACCTTTCGGTTGCGGCCTTCTCGATGCAGAGCCTCAGGGTCGCGCAGTTCGATCCCGTGACGCCAGCCCTGAACGTCTTTGAAGACGACAAGACCCTGCCGCTGGTCGCGCCTTTGATTGACGGGCGGTGGGAAGCCGCCAATCCCGTCTTCGGCGGTCGGCTGCGCCTGCGGGGTTCCGCCGTCTCCCTGACCCGTGACGCCTATGTCGGCTCGCCCACCCTGGCGCCCGAGCTGATTCCGCCGGGTCCGACCGACGGTCTTCCCGGCGTCGACAGCCGTCGCATCACCGGCCAGATCGATTGGCGCCGTACGGTTACTTCTCCCATGGGCGTGCGGTGGGAGCCCTTCGTGGATGCTCGCCTCGACGTCTATTCCGTAGACGACCTGCCGCCCATGCCCGGCGTCGATGCGAACGACGTCCTCACAAGGGGACGAGCCAGCGCCGGGGTCGATGTCAGTTATCCGCTCTATCGTCGTCTGAGCGCAGACTCCGATCTGATTCTGGAGCCGATGGCCCAGGTGTCGATATCGACTGACGCCGATCTGGATCCTCGCATCCCCAACGAAGACAGCCAGACCCTGGAGTTGGACCACACCTCACTTTTCCGGATGGACCGTTTTCCGGGTTACGATCTGATGGAGGGCGGCCTTCGCTTCACGGCCGGCGCACGCGCCACCCTGCGCTGGGATGAAAAGCGCTCTGCCAGCCTGTTCATTGGACGCAGCATTAGAGCTGACGACCAGAACGCCTTCCTGACGCCGACCCCGGACGATCCCACGCTCCTGTATGATCCTTCCGGCTTGGCTGGCCGCACCTCCGACTGGGTGGTCCAGGCGACATTCGCGCCGTCCGACCGAATTCGTGGCTGGGCGCACGCCACGATCGATCCCAACGGCGAGGTTCGTCGAGCCGAAACAACCGTCGATGGTCGATGGGGCCGGCGAAACCTGGCCAGCCTTAGCTATATCATCGACCGTTCCAACCCGGTGGCGGGACCGCTGAATCGCAACTACGAGTTCGTTCAATTGGCGAGCCAGCAGTTCGTCTACGGGAACTGGGGCGTCACGGTGAACGGCATTGCAGATCTGGAGCGCGATATCATCACCCGCTCGGAAGTCGGGATTCTGTTTGACGATGACTGCTTCCGGGTCGAACTCGGCTGGCGTCGAGACAATACGCGCGTGCGTCCTTCCGGCCCCTCTGAAGGGGTCTATATTCGACTTAACCTCGCCACTTTTGGAGGTTCAGGCTATGAACGCGATGATATGCGCTAAGCATGGCGTACAGGGGCGCGCGCTCTCCGGGTTTCGGCACCGTCAACGACGCTGCCGAGCCGGGGACGAGACGGCTTTAGGGAATCAGGACTGACGATGCGTTTGATGCGTTACACGACGGGCGTGGCCATGGCCGCCCTCATGGCCGGCACGGCTGTCGGTCAGTCTGCAGCCCAGACAGCGCCGGCCCAACCGGCGCCGGCCGCAGGAACGCTGAACCCGGCCGCCGAGGAAGCTCCTCAGCGTGCCTCCGCCGCGCCGCAGTTCCGCCTGTCGGACGGCATTATCGCCACGGTCAATGACCGGATCATCACAGGCTTCGACCTGCGCCAACGTATGTTGGTCATCATGGCCATGTCGCAGGTCCAGCCGACCGAGGAGAATATCGCGGCCATTCAGCAACAGGCGTTGAACGATCTCATCGAACAACAACTGCAAGCCGCCGAACTCACCAAGTACGAAACCCTCAAGATTTCCGACCAGGAAGTCGATGAGGAAATCGCGGGTATGGCCCGTGAAGCCGGCACGACCGGCCCTAGCTACCTGGCCTTCCTCGAACAGGGCGGCATTCGACCCCAGGCCTTCCGCGAACAGCTGCGCACCGAGATCGGATGGCGTGAACTGGTCGGCGGCCGCTTCCGCGACCGCGCCAAGGTCAGCCGCACCCAAGTCGAACAGGCCATGCGCCAACTGACTGAGTCCGCGACCAAGCCCCAGTATCTGGTCGGCGAAATCTACCTTGAGGCCAGCCGTGTCGGCGGCATGCAGGAAGCCATGAACGGCGCTCGCCAGCTGGTGCAGCAGATGGTTCAGGGCGCCCCCTTCATGGCCGTCGCCCGTCAGTTCTCGGCCGCTCCCTCCGCAGCCCGTGGCGGCGACGCCGGCTGGGTGGTTCAGGGCACGGTTCAACCCGCCCTTGAACAGGCCATGGAGGCCCTGGCCGTCGGTCAGCTGTCCAATCCGATCCCGGTCGATGGCGGCGTCTACATTCTCTACATGCGCGACAAGCGCTCGGGTGCAGCCACCAGCCTGGTTCAGATGAAGCAGGTCATGATCGAACTGCCGGAAACCGCCAGCGAGGCCGATGTCACCGCTGCGACGCAACGACTTGAAGCCATTCGCAGCGGGACGACCTGCGACAACATCCTCGAGCGCGCCCGCGCCGAGCAGGGCATGCTGGGCGCCGATCTGGGCGAGAGCGACGTGGCCAACCTGCTGCCGCAGTTCCAGCAGGTCGCGCGTTCGGCCGATGTCGGCACCGTCAGCAGCGTCGTCCGCACCCCGCTGGGCGTCCACATTCTCGCCGTCTGCGGCCGTCGCCTGGGCGGGCCCGAGGCTCCCTCGGCGCAACAGGTCGAATCGCGTCTGCAGAATCAGAACTACGCCATGCTCGGCCGCCGCTACCTGCGCGACCTGCGGGCCGACGCCCTGATCGAGATCAAGCAGTAATGACGATGCGGCCGCTCATCGTCACGATGGGCGACCCCGCCGGCGTGGGGCCGGAAATCATCGCCAAGGCGTGGCCTGTTCTGGCCACGCCGCCCGGCCCGCTCGCCCCCGTCGCCCCCTTCGCCGTGATCGGCGACGGCGATGTGCTGGCGGCGCTCGGCGCGCCGGTGCAGCAGATCTTCAGCCCGTCCGAGGCCGCCGCCGTCTTCGGCCGCGCCATTCCGGTCCTGCACCACCCGGCGCCCGCGCCGGTGACGCCGGGTCAGCCCGATCCGCGCAACGCCGTCGCGGTGGCCGACTGGATCGAGCGCGCCGTCGACCTGGTCATCTCGGGCGAAGGCTCTGGCGTCGTCACGGCCCCCATCGCCAAGGCGCCCATGTATGCGTCCGGATTCCGCTTCCCCGGCCACACCGAGTTCATCGCCGAACTGACCGCCGACATGCCGTTTTCCGGCACGCGGGGCCCGGTCATGATGCTGACGGCCAGGGACCTGCGCGCCTGTCTGGTGACCATCCACGTCGCCATCGACCAACTGCCCGAGTTGGTGACGGCGGACCGCGTCATGCGCGTCGCCCGCGTCGTCCACGAATCGATGAAGCGCGACTTCGGCATCAAGGCCCCGCGCCTGGCCATGGCCGCCCTGAATCCGCACGCGGGCGAAAACGGCGCCATCGGCCTGCAGGAAATCGAGGTCCTGCGCCCGGCCGCCGCATCCCTACGCGCCGAGGGGATCAACGTCACCGACCCGCTTCCCGCCGACACGCTGTTCCACGATGAGGCTAGAGCCCGCTACGACGCGACCGTCTGCCTCTATCACGATCAGGCCCTGATCCCGGTCAAGACCCTGGACTTCTGGGGCGGAGTCAACGCCACGCTCGGCCTGCCCATCGTCCGCACCTCGCCCGACCACGGCACCGGCTTCGACATCGCCGGCAAGGGGATCGCCCGCGCCGACAGCTTCATCGCCGCCGTGCGTCTGGCTTCAGAGATGGCGGCGGCGCGCGCCACGCGCTAAGGCCTCCGTATGACGGACCTTCCCTCGCTTCGCGAAACGCTAGACGCCCACGGCCTGCTGGCCAAGAAGAGCTTCGGCCAGCACTTCCTGCTGGACCTCAATGTGACGCGCAAGATCGTCCGCTACGCAGGTCCCTTCGACGGCCGCGCCGTGATCGAGGTCGGCCCCGGCCCCGGCGGCCTGACCCGCGCCATTCTGGAAAGCGACGCAGGGCGTGTGGTGCTGGTCGAGAAGGACCCCCGTTTCATCCCCCTGCTCAGCGAACTGGACGACGGCTCTGGCCGCCTGACCATCGTCGAGGGCGACGCCCTGAACGTGCGCGAGGACCAACTGGTCGAGGGTCCGGCCCATCTGGTGTCCAACCTGCCCTACAATGTCGGCACCCCGCTGCTGATCAAGTGGCTGACCGGCCCGTGGCAGCCCTGCGCCCTCACCCTGATGTTCCAGAAGGAGGTGGCCGAGCGCATCGTGGCCGCCCCCGGCGACGACGCCTACGGCCGTCTGGCCGTCATCACCCAGGCCGTGGCCGAGGCCCGCATCGTCATGCACCTGCCCGCCGCCGCCTTCACCCCGCCGCCCAAGGTGGCCTCGGCGGTCGTGCACGTGGTCCCGTTGGCCGACCGCCCCTCGCCCGAGCGGCTGAAGAAGCTGGAACGCGTCACCGCCGCCGCCTTCGGCCAGCGCCGCAAGATGCTGCGCTCCAGCCTGAAACAGCTCGGCGGCGGCGCCCTGTGCGAAGCGGCCGGCATCGAACCCGACGCCCGCGCCGAAGTCATCGACATCGCCGGCTTCCTCCGCCTGGCCGACGCCTTGCAATGACGGTTGAAATCGACCCCTTCCGCGCCATCGGCGTCAGCCGCCTGGCCCATGAACTAAAGGCCCAGGGCCGCTCCATCATCCACATGGAGTTCGGCCAGCCCTCGACCGGCGCGCCCGACGCCGCCATCGCCGAGGCGCATCGCAGGCTGGACGCGGAACCCGGCGGCTACTGGGAAAGCCCTTCCTTACGCGCCCGCATCGCCAAGCTTTACGACGACCGCTACGGCGTGGCCGTCGACCCCGAGCAGATCGTCATGACCGCCGGCGCCTCGCCCGCCCTGGTGCTGGCCCTGATGATGCGCTTCCAGCCCGGCGACCGCGTGGCCATCGCCCGCCCCGGCTATGTCGCCTATCGCAACACCCTGAAGGCCCTGCACATGGTGCCGGTCGAGATCGACTGCGGTGCCGAGGTGCGCTTCCAACTGACCGCCGAGGCCCTGCGCGCCCTGGACCCGGCCCCCGCCGGCGTCATCATCGCCAGCCCGGCAAACCCGACGGGCACCATCATCCCCGAGGCCGAACTGAAGGCCATCGCCGAGGTCTGCCGCGAGCGAAACATCTCGGTCATCTCGGACGAGATTTACCACGGCCTGTCCTACACCGGCCCGACGCCGTCCATGCTGCAGTTCGAGCCGAACGCATTGATCGTCAACAGCTTCTCCAAATACTGGAGCATGGCGGGCTGGCGTCTGGGCTGGCTGATCCTGCCCGAGGCCGAGGTGGCGCAGGCCCGCGCCCGCGTCGGCAACATGTTCCTGACCCCCGCCACCCTCAGCCAGCACGCCGGCCTGATCGCCATGGACTGCGAGACCGAGCTTGAGGCCAACATCGACGTCTATCGCGCCAACCGCGCCCTGATGCTGAACGCCTTGCCGGCCATGGGCCTGCGCTCCATCGCACCGCCCGACGGCGCCTTCTACATCTACGCCGACATCGGCCACCTGACCGACGACAGCATCGGCTTCTGCGAGGCCCTGTTGCGCGAAACCGGCGTGGCCACGGCGCCAGGCGTCGACTTCGACCCGGTCAACGGCCACCGCTTCATCCGCTTCAGCTTCGCCGTCTCGACGACCCAGGTCGAGGACGCCCTGGCCCGCATCAAGCCCTTCTTCGCAGCGCGAGGCTGATCCTCCCCCGCTGCGCAGGGGAGGATCAATCCGCGGAACGCCCCATCATCCCGCACGTTCGGCAAGTCCCGAAACCATCGGAACTTTCATGCCCAGATCGCGTCTCGCCGCCTCCGTCGCCCTGCCCCTCGCCCTGGTCTTCCTGACCGCCTGCGGCTCCCCCGACGAGACGCCTAAGTCCGAACAGCCGTCCGCCTCGGCACAGGCTCCGGCATTGACTCGCGACGCGATTGAGACGGCGGTGTTCGCCGCCGCCCCGCCGCCCGTCGCAAACGGCCAGACGACGCCCGCCGCTCCCGATCCGGCCATCGCCCGCGCACAAATCCTGCTGGACCGCGCCAACTTCTCGCCTGGCGTCATCGACGGCCTGGGCGGCGACAACACGCGTCAGGCCATCGCCGCCTTCGAGAAGGCCGCAAACCTGCCCGAGGACGGCGTTCTCGACGCCGAAGTCTTCCAGCGGCTGACGACAGGCGATGCCGGCAAGGTCATGGCCGACTACACTCTCACCGCCGCCGACCTCGCCGGCCCCTTCATCGGTCAGGTCCCGTCCGACCTCCAGGCCATGTCCAAGCTGACGACCGTCGGCTACGCCACGCCGCTGGAAGCCCTCGCCGAGAAGTTCCACATGACCGAGGGCCTGCTGCGCGCGCTCAATCCCGGCGTCGATTTCGGCAAGGCGGGCCAGACCATCATCGTCGCGGCCGTCGCCCAGACTGATCTGGCCGGCGATGTCGCCCGCATCGTCGTGGACAAGACCGAGCGTTCGGTCCGCGCCTACGACGCCGATAACAAGCTGCTGGCCTTCTATCCGGCCACCATAGGCAGTTCAGCCCGTCCCGCGCCGTCGGGCGATCTGACCGTCGTGGGCGTCGCGCCCGAGCCCAACTACACCTACGATCCCGACCGGGTCAGCTATGACCGGGGCGACCGCAAGGTCATCGTGCCGGCGGGACCGAACAATCCGGTCGGCTCGGTGTGGATCGACCTGTCGCGCGACACCTACGGCATCCACGGCACGCCGGACCCGTCCAAGGTCGGCAAGACCTTCTCCAGCGGCTGCGTGCGCCTGACCAACTGGGACGCCGAACAGCTGGCGTCGCGGGTCAAGCCGGGCGTGCGAGTGGTCTTCCGCTAGACGGTCAGACCACTTCCTTCAACAAGGCGTCCTTGTAGCCCTCAACCCACAGGTTGCGCGTCCGGCAACTGCGCTCGGCGTGATAGATGTGCGCCAGCTCCGCATAGCTGCTGTCGAAGTCCTCGTTGACCAGGACGTAGTCGAACTCGTCGCAGTGTTCGATCTCGCCCTTGGCGTTGGCGACGCGGCGTTCGATCACGTCGTCAGCGTCCTGCGAGCGCGTCACCAGGCGGCGGCGCAGTTCTTCCAGGCTCGGCGGCAGGACGAAGACGCGCACGGCGTCGCCGGGGCATTTCTCGGCCACGTCGCGGGCGCCCTGCCAGTCGATGTCGAACAGGACGTCGCGGCCCTCGGCCAGGGCGCGGTTTACGGGGGCGGCGGGCGAGCCGTATCGGTTGCCGTGCACGTCAGCCCATTCCAGGAAGGCGTCCGCGTCGATCAGGCGCTGGAATTCCTCCTGGCTGACGAAGTTGTAGTCGCGGCCGTCGACCTCGCCCGGACGAATGCCCCGCGTGGTCATGGAGACCGACAATTCCAGCCCCTTGTGATCGGCCATCAGGCGGCGGCACAGAGACGTCTTCCCGGCCCCCGACGGACTGGCGACGATCAGCAGGACGCCACGGCGGGGGGTGCGGTTATTCGACATTCTGAACTTGTTCTCGAAGCTGCTCGATGACGGCCTTCAGTTCGAGGCCGATTCCGGTGAGCGGCGTGGTAGCGGATTTCGAGCAGAGCGTGTTCGCTTCCCGCATGAATTCCTGCATCAGGAAGTCGAGTTTCCGCCCGGCGGGGGGTTGCTGCAACAGTGTCCGCGCGGAATCGACGTGGGCGGTCAGGCGATCCAGTTCCTCGCGCACATCGGCCTTGGTGGCGAGGGCGGCTGCTTCGAGGAAGATTCGCTCCTCCAGACCCGGCGCATCCGGGGCCAGTTCGCTGATCCGGCGGATGAAGCGTTCGCGGATCGCCTCGGTCTGGCTCGAAGCCTCCAGCTCGGCCCGCGCGACCAGGGCCTCGATGGTCCCGACAAAGTCGCGGATCACCGGCGTCAGTTGCTCGCCCTCGCGCTGACGCGACAGCTTCAGGGCGTCCAGCGCCTGTTCGATGGTGGCGGCGATGGCCGCCTCGACGGCGGCGCGGGCCTCGGGGTCCTCGTCCTCCTCGGCCACCTCGATGACGCCGCGCAAAGACAGCAGACCGTCGGCCGAGGGCGGCACGGCACCCTCTTCCGCCAACTGGTTCGCCAGCTTCAGATAGGTGGCCAGGACGGCCTCATTGACGCGCGGCGCAGGCTCACCGCCCTCGGCCCGCTTGGCCTGAACGCCCAGCGTCACCTGACCGCGGTTCAGACGCGCCTGCGCCGCCGCCTTGGTCAGCCGTTCCAGATTGTCGAAGCCGCCGGGACCGCGATAGCGCACCTCCAGCGACCGCCCGTTGACCGAACGGGCCTCGACCGTCCAGGTCCAGCCGTCCAGCGCCCCGTCGGCCCGACCGAAGCCGGTCATGCCTGAGATGGAAGCGCTCATTGCGGGGCCGCCGCGGGAACCGAGATGACTTTGGCGCCCGGCGGAATGATTACAGGCGCGGCGGCCGCTTCGCCTTCACCCATCGGCGTCGCCGTCGCCCCGGGAACCGAGGCCGTCTGCCCCGGGGGCAGACCTGCCTTCCGCCGTTCGATCTCGCGCCAGCGCGCGACGTTCAGCAGGTGCTCGGGATAGGTGCGGGCGAAGACGTGACCGCCCGTCCCGTCCGCGACGAAGAAGACGTATTCCGAACGCGGCGGGTTCAGCACCGCCTTCAGCGCCTCCTCGCCGGGATTGGCGATGGGCGTCGGCGGCAGGCCGTCGATCAGATAGGTGTTCCACGGCGTCTGGGCCCGCAGTTCCGAGGCGCGGATGCCGCGTCCCAGCGGACGGCCCTTGGTCACGCCGTAGACGATGGTCGGATCGCTCTCCAGCCGCATTCCCAGCCGCAGTCGGTTGGTGAAGACCGCCGCCACCTGGGGCCGCTCCGAGGCCAGGCCCGTCTCCTTCTCGACAATGGAGGCCAGGACCATGGCTTCTTCCGGCGTCGTGACGATGGTGTTGGGCGAACGCTGCGCCCACAGGGCGTCCAGCTTGGTCTTAGCGGCGCGCTGCATCCGGGCGACGACCGAGGCGCGGGTCTCGCCGCGCGACACCTCATAGGTGTCGGGCCACAGGCTGCCCTCGGCGGGGATCTCGACCTCTCCGGTCAGGACCGGCTGCTTCATCAGGATGTCGACCGCCTGGGCCGAGGACCAGCCCTCCGGCAGGGTCACGTAGTGGCGCACCGCCTTGCCGTCGACCAGCAGGCCGACCACGGTGGCCAACGAGGCGCCCGACGGCACCTCGTACTCGCCCGCGCGGATCTTGCGGTCGGCGCCGCTCAGGCTGACGGCGGCGCGGAACAGGTCGGTCGAGCGGATCACGCCCGAGGATTTCAGATTGGCGGCGATGGCCGAGACGCCCGCGCCCGACGGCAGGGTGACGATGGTCGCCTCGCCTTCCCTGGCTGACGGCCCCGGCCCCCAATAGACCACCCAAAGGCCGATCAAGGCCGCCGCCACGAAGACGCCCAGCGTCCCGGCGGCGGTGATCAGGCCGACGCCGAAACTGGACTTGGCGGCTCCGCCGCCTCGCTTCGGCACGCGGTTCTTGGGAATGCGAACCTTGGGCTTGGGAGGACGCGACGGAGCCTTGGCCAAATCAGTCGACCTTCTTGAAGATCACGGCCGCATTGGTGCCGCCGAAGCCGAAGCTGTTGGACATGGCGACATCGATCTTCATCGGCTTGCCCTTGTGCGGGACCAGATCGATGGCCGTCTCGTGCTCCGGGTCGTCCAGGTTGATGGTCGGCGGCGCGATCTGGTCGCGGATGGCCAGGACCGAGAAGATGCTCTCGATCGCCCCGGCGGCGCCCAGCAGGTGCCCCGTCATCGACTTGGTGGAGGACACGGCGACGTCCTTGGCGTGATTGCCGACCAGACGCTCGATGGCCCGCAGCTCGATCCAGTCGGCCATGGTCGAGGTGCCGTGGGCGTTGACGTAGTCGAGGTCCGACGGCCCCATCCCGGCGCGCTTCAGCGCCATCTTCATGGCTCGCAGACCGCCGTCGCCGTCCTCGGAGGGGGCCGTGATGTGATAGGCGTCGCCGCTCATGCCATAGCCGACGACCTCGGCGTAGATCTTGGCGCCGCGCGCCTTGGCGTGTTCGTACTCTTCCAGCACCATGATGCCGGCGCCCTCGCCCATGATGAAGCCGGCGTGGCCGCGGTCATAGGGACGCGAGGCCTTCTCGGGCGTGTCGTTGTAGGCGGTGCACAGGGCCTTGCAGGCCAGGAAGCCGGCGATGCCGATCGGCACGACCGAGCTTTCGGCGCCGCCCGCCACCATGACGTCGGCGTCGCCCAGCGAAATCATCCGGGCCGCATCGCCGATGGCGTGGGCGCCGGTGGCGCAGGCGGTGACGACCGAGTGGTTCGGGCCTTTCAAGCCGTGGCGGATCGAGATCTGGCCCGAGGCCAGGTTAATCAGGGCAGAGGGAATGAAGAAGGGGCTGACGCGGCGGACGCCCTGTTCCTTCAGCACGATGGCCGTGTCGGCGATGGGCCCCAGTCCCCCGATGCCGGAACCGACCATGACGCCGGTGGCCTCCTTGTCGTCCTCGGTCTCGGGCTTCCAGTTCGCATCGGCCAGAGCCTCGTCGGCGGCGGCGATGGCGTACAGTATGAAGTCGTCGACGCGCTTCCTGTCCTTGGCCGACATCACCTGATCGGGATCGAACACGCCCGGCTGATCCGGCGCGCCGCGTCCACGACCGTCCACGGACGGCACTTCGCCTGCGATGGTGCAGCCATAGCCCTCAGTGTCGAAGCAGGTGATCGGACCAATGCCCGAGCGGCCCTCGACGATGCCCTGCCAGACATGCTCCACGCCCGAACCGAGCGGAGTGACAAGGCCGAGGCCCGTGATGACGACGCGGCGCATGGTTCGCGCTCCTTGGACTATAAGAATCGTGACCGAAAACAATAATGGCCGCCGGACGGTCCCGCTAGGGTCCCGTCACGGCGGCCATCATTTGGAAGTGCGACGGATCGCAGCTGGATTAACCAGCCAGCTTCTCGTCGATGAACTTCACAGCGTCGCCGACGGTCTGGATGTGCTCAGCGGCGTCATCCGGGATTTCGACGTCGAATTCTTCTTCGAAAGCCATGACCAGTTCGACGTTGTCGAGCGAGTCAGCGCCCAGGTCGTCGATGAAGGAGGCCTTTTCCGTGACCTTGTCCGGATCGGCGTCCAGGTGGTCGATAACGATCTTGCGGACGCGTTCGAGGGTGTCGGACATGAGTGTCTCTCTGCCTGTTTGTTTGTCGCCGTGAAGGCGGGGTCTCAGTGTTCGCCGTGTCACGGCAGCCCGTTGGAAGCAAGACCCGAGGGACTCACCAGCGCGAAGCATTCCCGCCCTTTAGCACAGCCTTCGGGCCGGGAAATAGATTGTTGCGCGTCGTGATCGTGACGCGCAACGCTTTAGATCATCGCCATGCCGCCGTTCACGTGCAACGTCTGCCCCGTGACATAGGCGGCTTCGTTGGACGACAGATAGACGGCGGCGGCCGCGATCTCTTCGCCCGTGCCCAGTCGGCCTGATGGAATCTTGGTCAGGATGGCCTCGCGCTGCTGGTCGTTCAGCACGTCCGTCATCGGCGAAGCGATGAAGCCGGGCGCGATGCAATTCACCGTGATCCCGCGCGAACCGACTTCCTGGGCCAGCGATTTGGAGAAGCCGATCATGCCGGCCTTGGACGCCGAATAGTTGGTCTGGCCCGGGTTGCCCGTCACGCCGACGACCGAGGTCACGCCGATGATCCGGCCCGAACGGCGCTTCATCATCCCCTTCACCGCCGCGCGGGTGAGGCGGAAATAGCTTTCCAGATTGATCTGGATGACGGACTGGAAGTCCTCGTCCTTCATCCGCATCAGCAGGCCGTCCTTGGTGATGCCGGCGTTGGCGACCAGGATGTCCAGCGGGCCGCCAGCGGCTTCTTCAGCTCTTGCGACCAGCCCATCGACCGATTCCGCGTCCGACAGGTTGGCGGCGGCGAAGAAGGCGCGCCCGGCCAGTTCTTTCGCCAGATCCGCCAAAACCGCTTCTCGCGTGCCCGACAGCACCACGGTAGCGCCCTGAGCGTGCAGCGAACGCGCAATGGCTCCGCCGATGCCGCCGGTCGCGCCGGTCACCAGGGCGATCTTTCCCGAAAGGTTGAACATTATTCTATCCCTATGAAATCAGAGCGACTTCGCGAACGCTTCGAGGTCTTCCGGCGTGTTCAGCGCCAGACTCTCGGCGTCGGGCGCGATGCGCTTGGCCATGCCGGTCAGGACCTTGCCCGAGCCGATCTCGGCGAAGCGGGTCACGCCGCCCTCGCCTGCCATCCACTCCATGCTCTCGCGCCAGCGCACCCGCCCCGTCACCTGCTCGACCAGCAGGCGACGCAGAACCTCCGGATCCGTTTCCGGGCGAGCCGTCACGTTGGCGACCACGGCCACCAGGGGCGCGATGATCTTGGCGTCGCCCAGAGCATCAGCCATTTCGTCGGCGGCGGGCTGCATCAGCGGGCAGTGGAAAGGCGCCGAGACGTTCAGCGGGATCGCCCGCGCGCCCAGTTCCTTGGCCTTCTCGATGGCGCGGTCCACGGCAGCCTTGTCGCCCGAGATGACGACATTGCCGTTGTTGTTGTCGTTGGCGACGACGCAGACGCCGACTTCCGAACCCGCCGCAGCAGCGGCTTCGGCCAGGGCCAGGTCGGTCTTGGGACCGATCAGCGAGGCCATCGCGCCCTTGCCCACCGGCACGGCGCGCTGCATGGCCTGACCGCGCAGCTTCAGCAGGCGCGCCGTGTCCGACAGGCTGATCGCGCCGACAGCAGCCAGAGCCGAATATTCGCCCAGCGAGTGACCGGCGACGAAGCCGGCCCTGGTCACGTCCACGCCGAACTCGACCTTCAGCACCCTTGCTGCCGCCGCCGACACGGCCATCAGGGCCGGCTGAGCGTTCTCGGTCAGGGTCAGCTGGTCTTCCGGGCCTTCGCGCATCAGGTCGAACAGCTTCTGGTCCAGCGCGTCGTCGACCTCGGCGAAGACCTCGCGGGCGCTGGCGAAAGCTTCAGCGAGGGCTGCGCCCATGCCGACGCTCTGGCTGCCCTGACCGGGGAAGAGAAGCGCGAGGGTCATAGAGGAACGATCCGTGGTCCGTTGATTCATGGCGCCGAGGGGTAGGCGAAACCCTCCCCAACGGCAAGAAGAACGGCGGATCGCCCTTCTGTCAGTCCTTGATTTCAGCCGTGCAGGGACGGCCGTCCGGCCCCGCCGCGCCGTCGCAACGGCGCAGCGCCAGCAGGCTCTGATCGCTCTCGGTCAGGCGATTGCGGCCATCCGCGCCCCGCGCCAGGGTGAAGGCGTCGTACAGTTGTCCCGTCGCGGTGAAGGCGCGGAACGACAGGCGGTCGGCTTCAACGTCGATCAGTTGATACAGCTCGGTGTTCTCGGCTGCGCGCACCGGCTGCGTGTCCGCCCGATCGTTCAGCCCGTACATCTTGGAGCCGGTGACCGAGACGACATAGACCGGCCCTTGCGGACGCCCTGCGGCGCTGTCGGCGCGCGAAGCTTCGGCTCCGGCCGGGTTGGAGACGCGACCGTAGCAGTGGTCATGCCCTTGCAGCACCAGATCGATGTTGCGGGCGTCGAAGATCGGCTTCCAGGCGGCCTTCAGCTCTTCCGTGTCCTGCGGTCGGGCGCAGGTGTAGATGGGCTGGTGGAACAGGGCGACGTTCCAGCGCGCAGGGCTGCTGGCCAGCGTGGCGTCCAGCCAGCGCGTCTGAACCTCCAGCCCGCCCAGATCCAGCGCCGCCGTGCCGTCCAGAACGATGAAGCGCACGCCCTGATAATCCACAAAGTAGCTGGTCGCCTTCACCCCCTCGGCGCCATTGTCCGGCAAGGCGAACTGCAAGGCCCAGTGCGGGCCCAGCACCCGCGATTCCTCGCCGTTGGGCAGCACGTGGTCGACGTATTCGTGGTTGCCGGTCGCGGGGAGCTGCGGCGTCATGGCGAAGGCGCGACCGCCAGCCTCGGTCCATTCGCCCCACTCGTCGTCGTGAACCTTGACCTCGCGCTGAGCCACCAGGTCGCCAGCGTGAACGACCAGAGCGGCGGGGCCAGCTTCCTTGAAGGCCGAACGGATCACGCGCGACCCGATCTCCAGAATGTCGTTCTGCGTGTCGCCCAGATAAATGAAGCGGAAGGGCGCGAACTCGGCCCTGGCTGTGCGGAACGGCAGCCATTCGCTCCAGCCGTCAGCGGCGCGGACCCGATAGACATAGCGCGTGTCAGGCTTCAGGCCGTCGAACCGAACCTGGTGATAGAGGGCCTGCCCGTTCTCGTTCTCGATCGGCGCCGTGATCCCGGTCAGGGTACGGGCGGTAAAGCCCAGCAAAGGACCGTCGATCTCTTCAGCGATCTGGGCTTCGGCGGTCGGTTGGCGGGTGTCGGTGCGCCAGGCCACGCCTGCGCCGCGCGCGGCGTCGGCGGCGGGGCTCAGCACGATCCGGTCAGCCCAGCCCTTGGCCGCCCAGCGACCGTTCGGCGCATGCAGCGGCGCCGGCATGGGGTCCGGGTCCGGCGGGGCGACGACCTGGGCCATCGACGGCGCTGAGGCGATCAGGACAGCGGCGGCGGCCAGGAAGGCGGCGGACAGGTTCATCGAAGTCTCCCCGATAGTCTGGCGCGAGGAGCTAGCTGCCCATTGCAACGGTTCGTCGGGGCTTTTGTGAAACTCCTGCGAGGATTGCACCGCCTACGACGGGATCAGGTTGATAAGCTCCCTGCCCGCCAGCACGGCGAACAGAATGGCCGCGGCCGCCAGCAGCGTGTTGGACACCCAATGGCTTCGCCATTCCCTTGGCACGCGGTCGCTGTTCAACAGCCACAGGAGAGTTCCGGCCAGGAAGGGCATGAAGAGGCTGCCCAGCACGCCATAGGCTACGATCAACCCGAACGGCCGGTCCATGAACAGCAGGGCCATGGGCGGGAATGTCAGCCACAGGGTGAAACCCCGGAAGGCGCGGCTGCGGTCGCCGCGCACCGTCTCGTCGCCCGCCCTGCCCCGCACATGGGCGGTGAAGTCGGCGAACATCAGGCTGACGCCCTGCCAGACGCCCAGCAGACTTGAGAAGCTGGTGGCCCAGAAACCGACCAGGAACAGGATGGAGATCGGCCGACCGAACCGCTCGCGCAGCACCTGATCCAGATCCAGCAGCCCTCTATCCCCGCCCTGCAAGGCGATACCCGCCGCGTGCAGCAGTTCGGCTCCCACGATGAGCATGGCCACGACAAAGACCCCTGTGACGAGGTAGGCGACCCGATTGTCCAGCCGCATGACCGACATCCAGCCCGCCCCCTGCCAGCCCTTGGCGTTCAGCCAGTAGCCATAGGCCGCCATGGTGATGGTTCCGCCCACCCCGCCGATCAGGCCCAGGGTATAGAATACAGATCCCTGCGGCAGGGTCGGCCACAGACCGGTCAGCAGAGCTGGAATGTCCGGCGTCACGATCACGGCCAGACCGACGACGGTGACGAACATGACCCCGACGCAAGCCGTCATCACCTTCTCGAACAGGCCGTATCCGCCGAACCAGACGAAGCTCAGCCCCGCAATCCCGCTCAGCATCCCCCAGACCTTCAGGTCCAGCACCGGGAACAGGGCCGCCAGCGGCAGGGCCGTGGCCGTCATGGCCGCCGCCCCGTACACAAAGCCCCAGATGACGACGTAGAGACCGAAATACAGCCCGGCCCAGTTCAGCCGCCCGCCTATGGCGCCGGGCAGCAGTCCGCGCCCCAGACTGGACCAGCCGTCAAAGATCGTCCGCTCGCTGGCCAGCGTCCAGCGCCCCACCGCCTCGGCCAGTGCGATCTTCAGCACCGTGCCGATGATGGCCGCCCACAGAAGGGCGTAGCCGAAGCGCGAGCCGGCGATCAGGGTCGCCACGAGGTCCCCCGCCCCCACGCCTGTGGCGGCGACGACGATGCCCGGCCCGATCAGGGACCAGCGCTTCTTGATATCGGCTTTCGGCGCGGGCGAGGTCATGCGGCGTCTCCGGTCGGATCGGGGACCATCGGCTGTTTCGGCCAGACTTGGCAACGCGGGGGCGTCAGCCTTGCTCTTGTGGCCTTTTTCCCCTATACGCGCCGCCTTTCCAGGGCTTCGGTCCTGTTGCGGAACGCCAAAGGGTTCGGGAAGTCATTCCGGCCGCCGCTTCAGGAGCCATCGTGGGATTGGACTTTAACCCGGTCCGCCCTGCGCCGACGCCCACAAGGGAGACTACCGCATGGCTCTTTACGAGCACACGGTCATGACGCGCCAGGATATCTCGGCGCAACAGGCCGAAGCGCTGAACGACACCATCAAGGCTCTGATCGAAGAAGGCGGCGGCAGCGTCGCCAAGATCGAGTACTGGGGTCTGCGCAACCTGACCTACCGGGTCAAGAAGAACCGCAAGGCTCACTATTCCCTGCTCGCTCTGGACGCCCCGGCCGCCGCCGTGGCCGAAGTCGAACGTCAGCTGTCGCTGAACGAAGACGTCCTGCGCTGGCTGACCGTCCGCGTCGAGGAACTCGACCTGGAACTGTCGCCCCTGCTGGCCCGTCGTGAACGTGAGCGCGATCGTGATCGCCCCGCGCGCACCGACGAAGCTGCGGCTTCGGAATAAGGAACCGGATCATGACCGACACCACCGCACCCACCCCGGGCGCTCCGGCCGGCTCCGGCTCCGCCGGCCGTCGTCCGTTCTACCGTCGCCGCAAGGTCTGCCCGTTCTCGGGCGCCAATGCGCCGAAGATCGACTACAAGGACGTGAAGCTGCTGCAGCGTTACGTTTCCGAACGCGGCAAGATCGTGCCCTCGCGCATCACCGCCGTTTCCGCCAAGAAGCAACGCGAACTGGCCAAGGCCATCAAACGCGCTCGCTACCTGGCCCTCCTGCCTTACGTGGTGAAGTAAGATGAAGGTCGTTCTGCTGGAACGCGTCGAGAACCTCGGCGCCATCGGCGACGTCGTCACCGTCAAGGACGGCTTCGCTCGTAACTACCTGTTGCCGCGTGACAAGGCTCGTCGCGCGACCTCGGCCAACCTGAAAGCGTTCGAACTCGACCGCGTCGCCATCGAGCAACGCAACGAGAAGAACAAGGCCGAAGCTCAGAAGATCGCCGACAAGATCGACGGTCAGACCTACGTGATGATCCGTCAGGCCGGTGAAACCGGTCACCTGTACGGTTCGGTCGCCGGCCGCGACGTGGCTGAAGTCATTCAGTCCGAAGGCGGCAAGGTCGAGCGTTCGCAAGTCGTGCTGAACGTCGCGATCAAGGCCCTTGGCGTCCACGAAGTGCCGGTTCGCCTGCACCCCGAGGTCCGCGCCACGGTCAAGATCAACATCGCCCGCTCGGCCGAAGAAGCCGAACGTCAAGCCAAGGGCGAGGATGTCATCCGCGCCCAGTTCGACGACGAGCGTAACGCAGCCGAGCAGTCCGCCAAGGAACTGATCGAAGGCGGCGCTGGTCAACAGGAAGGCTTCGGCGACGAAGCCTGATCTGTCGACTGACGGTATCGATCTAGGGGCGCGTCCTTCGGGACGCGCCCCTTTTTCTTGGCCGATCAGTTTAGATTTTCTGCGGCTCCGACGACATATTCTCGATATTCCGCGCCGCTTTCGCACCGCAATATCGCCATGGCTCATCCTCCCCGATGGGCGGGAGACGATGATGCGAATGCGCCTGTACGCCACCCCACACCGCTCGGTCGTTCGACCGGCGCGATGTCCAGCCCGCCGCTGATCGCCCTTCGGCCGGTCCGCCGCCGGCCCTGACCACCCAGACAATCGACGCACTCTCACGACGCCGGTCAACGGCGCCGCCCCACCCCTTGCGTCCAAATCAGAAAAGCTGACCTCTCGAGATGACCCGTCCCTTCGCCTACCGTTCCGCCCTGTTTCTGGCCTCATCCAGCGCCGCCCTTCTGATCGCGGGCGCCGTCTCCGCGCAGGAAGCGCCCGCCGCCGAACCCACCTCCGTCGACGACATCGTCGTCACCGGCAGCCGCGTGCCCAGCCGCTCACGTCTCGACACCCTGGCCCCGGTCGACGTGGTGAGCGCCGAGACGCTGTCGACGCGCGGCACCACCGAGTTCGCCGCCGCCCTCGCCCAGACCGTTCCTTCCCTGGTCTTCGCCCGCCCTTCGGTCGTGGACGGCACCGACTCGGTGCGCCCCGCCACGCTGCGCGGCCTCTCGCCGGACCAGACCCTGGTGCTGCTGAACGGCACGCGCCGTCACGCCTCCGCACTGGTCAACGTCAACGGCTCGATCGGTCGAGGCTCGGCCGCCGTCGATCTGAACGCCATCCCGACCGGCGCCCTGGACCGTGTCGAAGTCCTGCGCGACGGCGCCTCGGCTCAGTACGGCTCGGACGCCATCGCCGGCGTCATCAACCTGCGCCTCAAGGAAGCCCGCGAGGGCGGCGGCGCCAGCGTCACCTACGGCCAGTATTTCACCACGGTCGAGACCGCGCGCGGCGAACGTGACGAGACCGACGGCCGCACCGTAACCGCCTCGGCCTGGCAAGGTCTGGGCCTCGGCTCGGACGGCTTCCTGACCCTGTCGGCCGAATACCTGAACCGCGAGCCGACCAACCGTTCCGATCTGGACCCCCGCGTCACGCCCAACGCCGTAACCGCCCGCGCCGGCGACCCCGAGGTCGAGCAATGGACCGTCTTCGCCAATGCCGGCAAGCCGCTGAATGCTGACTGGGAGGCCTATGGCTGGGCCGGCTATCAGCATCGCGACAGCGAAAGCGCCGCCTTCCCGCGCCTGGCCAACAACTATACCCAGAACGTCGCAGCCATCTATCCGAACGGCTACCTGCCCAAGATCGCCGTCAACTCCCAGGACCTGTCGTTGGCCGGCGGGGTGAAGGGCGAAATCGCGGGATGGAGCGCCGACTTCAGCCTGGTCTATGGCCGCAACGCCCTGGAGTTCCGCACCGAGAACTCGCTGAACCGCACCTATGGCCTCCAATCCCTGACCAGCTTCGATTCCGGCGGCCTGACCTATGACCAACTGGTCTTCGGCGCCGACTTCACCCGTCAATTCGAGGTCGGCCTCAGCGGCCCTCTGAACTTCGCCTGGGGCCTGGAAGCGCGCCGTGAAGGCTACAAGATCGACGCCGGTCAGCCGGAGTCGTGGAACCGTGGCCCGGTCGGCACGGGTGTCGATCCCGTGAGCAACCAGCCCGTCACCTTCGCCGGCGGCGCCCAGGGCTTCATCGGCTTCCAGCCCTCGAACGAAGTGGACGAGGACCGCGACGCCGTCGCCCTTTACGCCGATGTGGAAATCCCCCTGACCGAGAAGTTCACGGTCAGCGGCGCCCTGCGGGTCGAGGACTATTCCGACTTCGGCGACGCCCAGACCGGCAAGCTGGCGGCGCGTTACGATTTCAGCCCCAACTTCGCCCTGCGCGGCTCGGTCTCGACCGGCTTCCGCGCGCCGTCGCTGCAACAGAGCTTCTTCACCTCAACCTCTTCGGTGATCCAGAACGGCTCCGTGGTCGAAACCGGCACCTTCCCGGCCACCAGCCAGGTCGCGACGGTCCTCGGCGCCAGGGCCCTGAAACCCGAGACCTCGACCAACTACTCCCTGGGCGCGGTCGTCCGTCTGGGCGCCTTTGATCTGACGGTGGACGCCTACAAGATCACCATCGAGGATCAGGTCGTCCTGTCGGAACTGATCAACCGCAGCTTCTCAGGCCAGGTGGCGGACCTGCTGGACCCGCTGGGCGTTCAGGCGGCGCGCTTCTTCCTGAACGGGGTGACGACCGAGACGGAGGGCGTGGACATAGTCGGCCGCTATCGTCTGCGCACCGAAAGCGCCGGGAACTGGGACTTCACCGTCGCCGCCAACGTCAACGACGTCAGCGTGACCAAGCTGCCGACCTCGTCGTCGGTGCTAAACCCGGTCCCGACCCTGTTCGCGCGCAGCCGTATCCTGACCATCGAGGAAGGCACGCCGGACACGAAGGTTTCCAGCTCGGCGGACTGGAGCCTGGGCCGCTGGGGCGCGACGGCGCGGGCGACCTACTACGCCGACGTGCTGCAGCCCGGTTCGACGGCGGCTAGCGACTATTCGACGGGGGCCAAGACCACGGTCGATCTGGAAGGCCGCTTCCAGGTCACGGATCGGATCGGCGTCGCCGTGGGCGTGGACAACGTCTTCGACGAATACTCGGACTTCGTGCCCGAAACGCTGAACAGCAACGGCGTCCTGGGCTTCCCCTACTATTCGCCCTTCGGCTTCAACGGCCGTTACGGCTACGCCCGTCTGAGTGTGAAGTGGTGACGGCGGCAGGGGTCCAGCGCGGCTATATCCTGCCGCCGCATCGGTCGGGCTCTGCAGGCCAGGGCGGCCTGACAGCTTCAGCGCTCACGCTGTGGCCGTCAGGTTCCGCCGACCCCCGACCCAAGCAAGTCGGCGCCCCGCGGGCGGCCCGACCATGTTCATCGAGCATTCACCGGCGAAGCAACAAGCTCGGCCATTCCAATCGGAGGGGTCCGCATGAAGAAGACGACGCTTATCCTCGCTGTCGCCGCCAGCCTGTGGGCGACGGGGGCCAGCGCCATGACGGTTCAGGAGTTCCTGACCTCGGCCAACCGCATCCCGCGCAATCCGACCGCCCTGCTGCGAGCCGACACGCGGCGGCTGATGAACGAGACCAAGCAGGCCTTCGCCACCGTCCGCAGCGAGCAGGTTGCGGCCCAGGGCGCGGGGCGGCGTCCCGCCACCTGCATGCCCGAAAAGGTCGGCGTGTCGCCTGACGCCCTGCTGGCCCGCTTCAACGCCATCCCGGCGGCGCGGCGCAACATCAGCGTGACCCAGGCCGTACGCGAATGGATGGCGGCGGAGCATCCCTGCTCGACCTGATCGTCGCTGATCCATCAGGGGTTTTCGGGACCGTCCACAGACGCTGCGGGCTGTCCACGATCAAGGCGGCGCCCGCATCTGACGCAAAGCGGTCCTAGGCGTATGGAGTAATCCGATGAACGCCTTCGCCCCCATGCCCTACGGAAACGCCGATCCGGTCTCCGTCTCGTCCATGCCCCACAACCTGGAGGCGGAGCAGGCCCTGCTGGGCTCGCTGATGTTCGACAACGCCGTGTTCGAGCGGCTGAGCGACCGTCTGCGCGGCTCGCACATGTACGAGCCCTTCCACCAGCGGCTGTTCGAGGCGATCGAGGACCATATCCGTCAGGGCATGCTGGCCGAGCCGACGATCCTGATGGAGCGGTTCAAGCAGGACCCGGCGTTTCAGGAGTTCGGCGGCTTGCGCTACCTGGCCGACCTGGTCGACCGCGCGCCCCCGGCGGCCAACGCGCCCGACTATGCCCGCGTCATCTATGACCTGGCCCTGCGTCGCGACCTGATCCGCATCGGCGGCGAGATGATCAAGGAAGCGCCCAACCCGGAGACGCCCGCCGACGAACAGATCGAACAGGCCGAGCAGACCCTCTATTCGCTGGCCGAGACGGGCAAGCCGTCGTCAGGATTCGTCAACTTCTCCACCGCCCTGGCCGGGGCTGTCGAAATGGCGGGCGAGGCCTAT
This sequence comes from Brevundimonas sp. NPDC058933, assembly GCF_049315965.1. Taxonomy (NCBI): domain Bacteria; kingdom Pseudomonadati; phylum Pseudomonadota; class Alphaproteobacteria; order Caulobacterales; family Caulobacteraceae; genus Brevundimonas; species Brevundimonas sp. NPDC058933. The sequence continues at coordinate 299,302 of NZ_JBMOSL010000001.1, read as the reverse complement.
CAGCGCGAGGGCAAGCTGGCCGGTCTGGCCACGCGTCTGGACGATCTGGACCAGAAGCTGGGCGGCCTACACCCCTCCGACTTGCTGATCCTCGCGGGTCGTCCTTCGATGGGCAAGACGGCGCTGGCGACCAACATCGCCTTCAACGTGGCCCGCAACTATCGCTGGGAGCCGACGCCGGACGGCGGCCGCAAGACCGTCGACGGCGGGGTGGTCGCCTTCTACTCGCTGGAAATGAGCGCCGAACAGCTGGCCATGCGTATTCTGGCCGACGCCTCGGGCGTGTCGTCGGACAAGCTGCGCAAGGGCGAGATCGATTCCTCCGACTTCGGCAAGATCCGCGACGCGGCGGTCGAGATCGGCGAAAGCCCCCTCTACATCGACGCCACCGGCGGCCTGTCCATCTCCAAGCTGGCGGCGCGGGCGCGGCGCTTGAAGCGGATGGAGCACGGGCTCGACCTGATCGTGGTCGACTACCTCCAGCTCGTGACGACCGGCGACAACAGCCAGAAGAACCGGGTGCAGGAAGTGTCCGAGATCACTGGCGGCCTGAAGGCCCTGGCCAAGGAACTGTCGGTGCCGATCATCGCCCTGTCGCAGCTGTCGCGTCAGGTCGAGCAGCGTGAAGACAAGCGGCCGCAGTTGTCCGACCTGCGTGAATCGGGCTCGATCGAGCAGGACGCCGACTGCGTCATGTTCGTCTATCGCGAGAGCTACTACCTGGGCCGAGCCGAGCCACGCGAAGGCTCGGAAGAACACCTGAAGTGGCAGGAAGACATGGATCGGCTGGAGCACCAGGCCGAGGTCGTCATCGGCAAGCAGCGCCACGGCCCCATCGGCATCGTCAAACTGGCGTTCGACGCCAACACCACCCGCTTCGGCAACCTGGCGCACGACGGCCGCTACGGCGGCGCCTATGCGGATATTCCGGAATAGGCCAACCCAAAGCCGGTGGCGCCGCACAAAACTTGCGGCATAAGGGGCCTATGTCCCTCCCCGCCTCTCTCACCGTCGATCTCAGCGCCCTGGCGCGCAATTTCCACACCCTGCAGGGCCTGATCGGCGTGCCGGTCAATCCCGTCGTCAAGGCCGACGGCTACGGCCTGGGCGCCGCCGCCGTGGCCCGGCGGCTGATGGCCGAGGGGGCGCGGACCTTTTTCGTGGCGCGGGCGGCGGAAGGCGTGGCTCTGCGCGAAGCCCTAGGGACCGAGCCGGTCATCTATGTGCTGGACGGCTGTCACGGCTCGTCGGCGGGCCTGATCAAGGCGGCGAACCTGCGTCCCGTGCTGAACCAGCCCGGCCAGATCGCGGCCTGGACAGCGGCGGGCGGCGGGGCCTGCGGCCTGCAACTGGACACCGGCATGAACCGGCTAGGCTTCCGCATCGAGGACGCCCCGGAACCGTTCGCAGGGCTGGAGCTGGTCATGACCCATCTGGCCTGCGCCGATGAACCGGCGCATCCGCTGAACCGGACGCAGCGCGACGCCTATGCGGCGGCGGTCACGCGCTATCCGGGCGTGACGCGCTCCTTCGCCAACTCGGGCGGCTGCTTCCTGGGGCCGGACTTCGCCTTTGACGCCGCGCGTCCCGGCATCTGCCTGTTCGGCGGCGGGCCTGAGGGTAAGCCGGACAGCCGCATCGCCCCGGTGGCCACGCTGAACGCCCAGATCATGCAGGTGCGCGACGTGCGGACGGGCGAGACGGTCGGCTATTCGCAGGGCTATCGCGCCGAGGCGCCGATCCGGGTTGCGACCTGCGGCGCCGGCTATGCCGACGGGGTGATGCGCAGCAACAGCCCGAACGGCCAAGTCTGGGTTGCGGGCGAGCTTCGTCCCATCCTCGGCCGGGTGTCGATGGACGTGCTGGCGGTGGACGTGACCGGCCTGGACGTGGCGGCCGGCGACACGGTCGAGATCTTCGGCGCAAACCGTCTGGTGGACGACGCGGCGACGGCGGCGGGAACCATCAGCTATGAGATGCTGACCTCGATCACGCCGCGCGTGCCGCGCCTCTACGTTAGCTGAGGGCCATAGCGCCCAGGCCGACCGTGCCCACCACGAAGCTGGCGACCACGGCGGCGGCGATCATGCTGACCACCATCCACAGCACGATGGCCGAGATGACGACGACGGCGGTGTAGCCCAGAGCCTTGTCCTGCGGCGTCTTCATCAGGATCGGCAGGCCGAGGTAGAGCAGGTAGAAGCCGTAGAGGCCCAACAGGCCGCCCAGCCAGGCCAGGGCCGGAAACAGGTTGAAGATCGAAGCGACCCAGGCCGCCGTCATCGAATAGACGGCGACCTTCATCGCCTGCACCTTGTCCTTGGTCCCGTTGAATGTCGGGGCCAGGGCGTCGATGATCAGGCTGAGCACGAAGACCGACAGCAGCGACAGGCCCCAGGCGACGATGGCGCCCAGCACGCCGCCGACCGCCGGCGTCCGCATCACCGAGCCGAAGATGTGGATCGGGAACAGCTGGCCGCCGATCAGGCCGGCCACCGGGCCGATGGCGGCCAACAGCATGGCGTAGCGGGCGAACAGGCTGCGTGGCGTAGCATACTCGGCCGCAATGACCGGCCATTCCAGCTTGGGCCGCATCAGGATGTTCTGCACCCGGGCGACGAGGCCCGGATCAATGGCGGGCGGGTTGGGAGCGGTCATGGCGGCCTCGGCGGGGGTTTGAGTCGTAACAGCGTAATAGCTTGGCAGGATGACGGGCATATGCGGCTCAATGCAACCCGCGCGCGCCACCTTGCGTCAGAACTGGACGCACCCCCGCGCATGGCCCCTCGCCCGCCCCGCGATTCCTGCTAGGTCAGGAGCATGGCGCGCGACTCTCTCCTCTATGTCTGTCAGTCCTGCGGGGCGGTTCACACCAAGTGGGCGGGGCAATGCTCTGGCTGCGGCGAGTGGAACAGTCTGGCCGAGGAGTCGAAATCGGCCCCGCCGGGCGCGATGAAGCCCGCCTCGACGGCGCGCGGACGCGGTCTGCAATTCGAGACCCTGCAATCCGACACGCCCGAGCCGCCGCGCATCGTCACCGGCGTGACCGAGTTCGACCGCGTCTGCGGCGGCGGCGTGGTGCCCGGCTCGGCAATCCTGCTGGGCGGCGACCCCGGCGTGGGCAAGTCGACCCTGCTGCTGGAGGTCACGGCCAAGGCGGCGCGCAACGGCGCGCGCGTGGCCTATATCTCGGGCGAAGAAGCCATTGAACAGATCCGCGCCCGCGCCAAACGCATGGGCGTGGCCGACGCCGCCGTGTCGCTGGCCTCGGCCACCGCCCTGCGCGAAATCCTGACGACGCTGAAGCGCGACAAGTTCGACATCGTCATCATCGATTCCATCCAGACCCTGTGGTCCGACGCCCACGAGGCCGGGCCAGGCTCCGTCACCCAGGTCCGCGCCTGCGCCGCCGAACTGGTGCGGCTGGCCAAGGACAACGGCCCGGCCATCGTCCTGGTCGGCCACGTCACCAAGGACGGCCAGATCGCCGGGCCGCGCGTGGTCGAGCACATGGTCGACGCCGTCCTCAGCTTCGAGGGCGAGCGCGGCTATCCCTTCCGCATCCTGCGCGCCGGCAAGAACCGTTTCGGCGCCACCGACGAGATCGGCGTCTTCGAGATGAGCGACGTCGGATTGCGCGAAGTGACCAACCCGTCGGCCCTGTTCCTCGGCGAAGGCAAGGAGCGGGCGCCGGGCGCCGCCGTCTTCGCCGGCATCGAAGGGTCGCGGCCCGTTCTGGTGGAAATACAGGCGCTTGTCGCCCCTTCTGCATACGGCACGCCAAGGCGCGCCGTCGTCGGCTGGGACAATGGCCGCCTGGCGATGCTGCTGGCCGTGCTGGAGGCGCGCTGCGGTCTCGGCTTCGGGGACAAGGACGTCTATCTGAACATCGCCGGGGGGCTGCGGATCAGCGAGCCCGCCGCCGACCTGGCCGCCGCCGCCGCCCTGATTTCCTCGGCGCTGGACATGCCCCTGCCCCAGGGCTGCGTCGTCTTCGGCGAGATCGGCCTGTCAGGCGAGGTCCGTGCCGTCAATCGCGCCGAGGCTCGGCTGAGAGAGGCCCAGAAGCTGGGCTTCGACCGCGCCCTGGCCCCGGCGCAGGCCAAGGGCAAGGTCAAGAAGGGCGACGTCGCCATCACCTCCGCCGGCCTGCTGACCGAGGTGGTCGAGCGAATCTCCCAAAACCGCTATTGAGGCGGCCTCTCTTCCTCCAGCGCCCCCTCTTCCAAGGACCTCAGCGCGCGTGACCGGCTACGACGTCTTCGTCATCCTTGTGCTTCTGGCTTCCGGCGCCGCCGGCTGGTTCCGGGGCGGCGTGCGCGAGCTGACGGCCCTGTTCAGCTTCTTCCTGGCGGGGTTGCTGGCCCTGATCACCCTGCCGTGGACCGCGCCGTTCGGGCGGTCGCTGGTCGATCCCGACTGGGCCGGGTCGGTGCTGGCCGTGGGGCTGACCTTCCTGATTCTCTATTTCGGCCTGCGCTTCCTCGGCTCGGCCATTTCCAAGGGCGCGCGCGGGAATGCGCTGGGCGCCTTTGACCAGACCTTTGGTCTGCTGCTTGGACTGGTGCGGGCCCTGGCCCTGATCGGCGGCGCCCACCTGACCATCATGGGGGTGATGACCGACAATCCCCCGCGCTGGCTGACCCAGGCCGCCCTGGCCCCGATCAGCGCCAAGGCCGCGCAGGTGATCCAGATTGTGCTGCCGACGCTCGGAAAGGGCGCCGACGCCCTGACGCCGGTCGTGGGATCTTCCGTCCGCGAAGGATTTTCGGATCAATGAGCCTTGCCCCGGCCCCAATAGCGGACTACGTGCGCGGCGCCGCCGCCTGAGTTATCCTGTCCCGGTCATCGGAGCCTGACGATGCGCCACCATATCGCCGATCCCATCGTTCACCGCGAACACTGGCGCGAGCCGGAGGACGATCAGCTGCGGCTGGAATGCGGCGTCTGCGGCGTCTGGGGCGCGCCCGAGAACGAGGCCTCCTCCATCGTCGCCCTGGGCCTGCACGCCCTGCAGCATCGCGGCCAGGAAGCCTGCGGCATCGCCAGCGTCCATGACGACCGCTTCTACACCGAGCGCCATCAGGGCCTGGTGGGCGAGGCCTTCGGCAACGCCGAGCTGACCACCCGCCTGCCCGGCGGCGCCGCGGTCGGCCACACCCGCTATTCCACGGCCGGCGGCAGCTTCCTGCGCAACATCCAGCCGATGTTCGCCGATCTGGATCAGGGCGGCATCGCCATCGCCCACAACGGCAACCTGACGAATTTCAAGCACCTGCACGGCCAGCTGGTCTCGGAAGGCGCGATCTTCCAGTCGACCTCGGACTCCGAGGCCATTCTTCACCTGATCGCCCGCAGCCGTAAGGCCAAGATCATCGACCGCTTCATCGACGCCCTGGGTCGCATCGAGGGCGGCTACGCCCTGGTCGCCCAGACGCGCTTCAAGATGATCGGGGCCCGCGACCCTCTGGGCATTCGCCCGCTGGTGCTGGGCAAGGTCGGCGAGGCCTGGGTTCTGGCGTCCGAGACCTGCGCGCTGGACACCATCGGCGCCACCTTCATCCGCGACATCGAACACGGCGAAGTGGTCGTGATCGACGAGGAAGGCCTGACCTCGATCAAGCCCTTCCCAGGCCGCGCCGCCCGTCCCTGCCTGTTCGAATATGTCTATTTCGCCCGCCCCGACAGCGTCGTGAACGGCCGCTCGGTCTATAACGTCCGCAAGGAAATGGGCCGCCGGCTGGCCCGCGAGTTCCAGGTCGACGCCGACGTGGTCGTGCCGGTGCCGGACTCGGGCGTGCCGGCGGCTCTGGGCTATGCCCAGGAAAGCGGCATCCCCTATGAGATGGGCATCATCCGCAGCCACTATCTGGGCCGCACCTTCATCCAGCCCAGCCAGGGCGCCCGACAGAAGGGCGTGCGCATGAAGCACAGCCCCAACCGCGCGGCGCTGGAAGGCAAGCGCGTGGTGCTGATCGACGACTCCATCGTGCGCGGCACCACCTCGCTGAAGCTGGTGCGCGCCGTGCGCGCGGCGGGCGCCAAGGAGGTCCACCTGCGTTCGGCCAGCCCGCAGATCCTCTTCCCCGACTTCTACGGCATCGACATGCCCGAGCGGACGCAACTGATGGCCGCGACCCACACGATGGAGGAGATGCGAGCCATCCTCGAAGTCGACTCGCTTGGCTTCCTGTCCATCGACGGCCTGTATGACGCCATGGGCGTGGGACCGCGCAACGCAGACCTGCCTCAGTTCACGGACCACTATTTCACCGGCGACTATCCGACCCGTCTGGTGGACCGTGAGATCGAAGAAGGCGGTCGAGACGCGCGCGGTTCGCAACTTTCTCTGCTGGTGACCGCTTAAGGCTGGATGATCCAGCTCGGCTACTTCACCCTCGATACCCCTGACGTCGAAAAGGCCCGCGCCTTCTATGCGGGTCTGTTCGGCTGGACCTTCGACGAAGGCAGTTCGCACCCGACCTACGCCCACGTGGCAGCATCCAATCCGGCCTTCGGGATCACCAAGGGCGAGCACCGGGCGTTTCCGCATCTGTATTTCCGCGTGGACGATATTCACGACGCCTGCGCCCGCGTGACGGCGCTGGGCGGCCAGGCGGCCATCCCGGCGGAAAGTCCGTCCGGCCTTTCCGCCGTCGTGGCCGATGATCAGGGCGTCAGCTTCAGTCTGTGGCAGCCCGCACCGGGGTATTGATCACGTATTCCCTCTCCCGGCGGGAGAGGGTCCACCGTAGCGCTCCCCTTTCAACCCTGGCCGGAGCAGGCTATCAGCGGACCATGTCCGAACACGCGTCCCTTCCCCTCGCCAACCGTATCGCCCTGGTCGTCGGCGCCTCGCGCGGCATCGGCTACGAGACCGCCCTGGCCTTGGCCAAGGCCGGCGCCCATGTCGTGGCGACCGCCCGCACGCAGGGGGGCCTGGAAGAGCTGGACGACGCCATCTTCGCCGCCACCGGCCAGCATGCGACGCTCGTTCCGTTCGACCTGGTGGACGGCGGCGCCATCGACCGTCTGGGCGGCGCCCTGTTCGAGCGCTTCGGCAAGCTGGACATCTGGGTTCAGGCCGCCGCGACCATGGGCCCCTCGGGCCTGACGCCGGTCGCCCACGCCGAACCGCGCGAGTTCGCCAAGATCGAGAAGATCAACTTCACCGGCGTCTATCGTCTGATCCGCTCGCTGGAGCCGCTGCTGCGGGCCTCGGACGCCGGTCGCGCCGTCTATCTGACCACCAGCGTCGCCGCCAACCCGCGCGCCTTCTGGGGCATGTATGCGGCGACCAAGGCGGGGGCCGAGGCCCTGGTCAAATGCTGGGCCGACGAGATCGAGAGCACCCCGGTCCGCGCCTGCATCGTCGATCCGGGCCGGATGCGCACCCAGTTGCGCGCGCAAGCTTTTCCGGGCGAAGATCCCGAGGTTCTGCCCCATCCTTCGGAGATCGGCCCGCTGATGGTCGAACTGGCCCGGCCTGATCTCACACCGCCCCTGACCGTCAGCTTCAAGGACTGGAAGCACGGGCTGTCGGCGGACGCCCTGGTCTAGGGAAGCACCCATGTCGATCCAGTCGCCGGGGGGCCGACTTTCAGGACCGACAGGACGAAACGTTCGATTGACGGCTGACGCGCGGCCGACGCCTGTGGTGCGCGCCACCCCCTATGGCGACATCCTGGCCTTTCTGGCCTCGGTTCTGATCATCCTGATCTATTCCCAGGCCTGGGCGGCGCCCATGACGGGCTATGGCGTCCGATCCGCAGACTTCCTGCGCAACGGCTTCTATCCCGCCTACGGCCTGGCGCTCGGGCTTTTCCTCATCCGACCGGGCACGGCGCTGAAGGCCCTGGCGGGCTCGCCCCTGCTGATCCTTCTGCTGCTGCTGACAACGGCCTCGGTGGCCTGGTCGATCATGCCGGACGTGACGTTGCGCCGCGTGCTGGCGCTGGTCTTCACCACCCTGGGCGGGGTGGCCCTGGCGGCGCGCTGGCGGTGGGCGACGCTGACCGAGATCCTCGCCACCTCTATGGCCGTGCTGATGGTCGCCTCGCTCTTCCTCGGCGCCCTGATGCCTGACTGGGGACGGATGCACGAGCTGTTTCCGGGCGCCTGGCGCGGCCTCTGGCTGGAAAAGAACGCCTTGGGCGAGAACATGGGCCTGGCCGCCATCTGCATGGCCGCCGCCGCCGTCATGGTCCCGCAGAGGCGAAGGCTATGGCTTGTCTGCGCCGCCATCGCGTCGGCCCTGGTCATCCTGTCGACGTCCAAGACGGGGCTGGTGGTGCTGATCCTGTCCTTCGCCAGCATGGGATTCGTCGGCCTGGTCCAGGCGGGACCCAAGCGCGCCATCGTCGGCACCTGGCTGGCCATCGTGTTCTTCTGCGCCGCCCTGCTGATCGTGGCGACGCGCAGCGACCTGATCTTCGACCTGTTGGGCAAGGACGCCACCCTGACCGGGCGCACCGAGATCTGGAGCGGCATCCTGCACCAGATGCAGCAGCGCCCGTGGACCGGCTTCGGCTATGGCGTGGTCTGGGACGACGCCTCGCCGGGCGGTGCCAAGGCCTGGATCGCGCACGAAGCCAAGTTCAGCGCGGCGCACGCCCATAGCGGCTGGCTGGAAGTCTATCTGGCCCTGGGCATTCCCGGCGTCATCCTGCTGGCCGCCTGGATGATCGAGATGTGGGGTCGCGCGCTTTGGGCGGCCTATGCCCGACCGTCAGGTTGGCTGCTGATGCCCATGATGACCGCCTATACCCTGACCATGCTGACCGAAAGCATCACCATGAACTGGCACAACATCCGCTGGGTGCTGTTCGTCGCTCTGGCGCTGAAGGCCGTCATCGGTGATCAGGACGCCCCCGCCCGCGTCATTCCCGTGCGAGCACGAACACGCAGAACACGACAGACGCCTGCCTGATCATTCGCGGCGGCGGTCCATTGAGGCAGGCTGAAATGACAAAGGGCGAGCCGTCGTCGCCGACCGCTCGCCCTTCAACCTGTTCTGGCGACCTTCCGAGGTTGCCGTTTCCAGCCGCCTACTTCTTCGGCGCGTGCTTCTGGCCAGTGCGGACCCGGCCCGAGCGCGAAACCTGACGAGCACCGCCGCGGGCGCCTTTCTGGACCGCGATGGACTGACCGGCCTTCTTGTTGGCGCTGGCCTTCAGACCGCCCAAAGCCTTCACCTTGGGCTTGATGCCGGACTTCTTCTGCTCCAGCGCCTTGCCGGGCAGATTGGACAGGGCCTCAGCGGCCTTCTCAGCCTTCAACACCTTGCGCGGCGCGGTCTTGGCCGTACCCTTGTAGCGTTCGGGACCGGACTTGGCGCCGCCCTCGGCATAGGGGTTGGGCGCGCTGGACTTGACCGTCAGCCGGATCGGCGTGCCGGGCAGGTCGAAGCTTTCACGCAGGCTGTTCACCAGATAGCGCTGGTAATGCTCGGGCATGTCCGAGGCGCGGCTGGCCATCAGCACGAAGGTCGGCGGACGGGCCTTGGTCTGGGCCATGTACTTCGGCTTCACGCGCTTGCCGTTGACGGCGGGCGGCGGATGCCTCTGGGTGGCCATGGCCAGCCAGGTGTTGAGGTCCTTGGTCTTGACCTTCACCGACCAGGTTTCATAGGCCTTGATGATGGCCGGCATCAGCCGCTCGACGCCGCGACCATTGTGCGACGACAGAGCGACGAAGGGCGAGCCCTTCAACTGCGGCAGCTTGTTCTCGGCCAGGGACTTGAGTTCGGCCATCTTGGCCTGCGGCTCTTCTTCCAGATCCCATTTGGATGCGACGTAGACCAGGGCGCGGCCCTCGCGCTCGACCAGGTCGGCCAGTTGCAGGTCCTGGGTGTCGAAGGCGTCGTCCTTGTCCATCACCAGCACGACCACCTCGGCGAAGGTGATGGCGCGAATGGTGTCGGCGACCGACAGCTTTTCCAGCTTCTCCTGGACGCGGGCCTTGCGGCGCATGCCGGCGGTGTCGACGAAGCGGATCGCCTGACCTTCGTATTCCCAGTCGACCGAGATTGAGTCGCGGGTGATGCCGGCCTCGGGACCGGTCAGCAGGCGGTCTTCGCCCAGCATCCGGTTGATCAGCGTCGACTTGCCCGCATTGGGGCGCCCGATGATGGCGATGCGGATCGGCTTGTCCGGCTCGTCAATCTCCTCGACGAAAATGTCGACCGAGGCCGCCAACAGGGCCTGATACAGGTCCGCCATGCCCTCGCCGTGCTCGGCCGAGATGGCGACCGGCTCGCCGAAGCCCAGGGCATGGGCCTCCCCGACGCCGCCGCCGCTCTCGCGGCTTTCAGACTTGTTGGCCAGCAGGATGATCGGCTTGTGCACCTTGCGCAGACGATCGGCGAAGATGCGGTCCAGCGACGTCACGCCCTCGCGAGCGTCCATCATGAACATGATGACTTCGGCGTCGTCCAACGCGGCCTCGGTCTGCTCGCGCATACGCGCTTCCAGGCTGTCGTCGGTGACGTCTTCGTAGCCGGCCGTGTCGATCAGCGTCAGATCCAGGTCGCCGATATTGCCGTCGGCGTATCGACGATCACGGGTCACGCCCGGGCGATCATCGACAAGCGCCAAACGCTTGCCGACAAGTCGGTTGAACAGTGTCGACTTGCCCACGTTGGGCCGGCCGACGATGGCGACTTTTAGAGCCATGTCGGCTTTCTAACTCAAATTCAGAAAAAAGATCAGCGGATGCTGACCAGCTCGCCCTTGTCGGTCAGGACATAGAGGGCGCCGTTGTAGGCGGCAGGAGCGATATAGGCTTCTGCGCCCAGCTTGATGCTGGCCTGCTGTGCGCCCGTCTTCGGATCAAAGGCCACCGCCTCGCCGTCCGAATTGACCAGCACAAGACGGTTGGACGCCAGGATGGGGCCCGACCAGGTCGGACGCACGGTGCGCTTGCCGAAGCCCAGAACGCCGCCTTCCTGGCGGACGCGCCCCTCGTTCAGGTCGCGGGTCCAGTAGACCTGACCCGACTCGCGATTGACCACGGTCAGTTCGCCCGACTTGGACACGACATAGACCACGTCGCCAACCGGCAACGGGGCGTTGACGCCTGCGACCGGCAGGGACCACTTGGCCTGGCCCGAGCGGATATCCATCGATTGCAGGACGCCCGACTGACTGATGGCATAAACGAAGCCGCGGCTGACGACGGGACGGCCGGCGATGTCGCGGATTTCCGACAGGGCGCTGGTGCGGCTGGTCCGCGACAGGACTTCCTGCCAGACGGGTTGGCCGTTCGAAGCGCGCAATGCGACCAGTTCGCCCGAAGAGAAGGGCGCCAGGACCGTGTCCCCGCTGACCGCCGGGCTGGAGGCGCGCATGATACGGGCCGGCTCTGTGATACCGCGATAGGACCAGTCTTGCTGGCCCGTGTTCACGTTGAAGGCGATCAACTGGTTATCGACGTCGATGACGAAGACGCGCTGGCCCGCCACGGTCGGCGCGCCATGGATCGGCAGATCGACACGCGAGGTCCAGACCACAGCGCCGGTCGCGGCGTCCAGGGCCGTCATGCTGCGGTAGCCAGAGGAGACGAAGACCTTGCCGCCGCCGACAGCCACGCCGCCGCCGAAACCGCCGCCCCCTGCACCGCCGCCAAAACCGATTCCGAGGAAGCGCGCGCCCCTGTCGGCCTCGTCGACCTTGACGTCGGCCTTCCAGAGAACGGCCCCGGTGTCGGCGTCAACGGCGGTCACGCCGGCTTCGCCGTCCAGGACAAACACCTTGCCGTTGTCCGCCACGACGGGCGACATGACCTGACGCGTCTTGCTGGAGCCGGCGCCGATGTTGCGCTTCCAGGCGACGGTGAAGTCCGGCGCGGCGATGACGTGTTCGACCGAGTTCTCGGCGTTGCCGCCCGGCTGGGTCCAGGCCGTGGCGGCCTGCGGACCCGGCAGGAAGAAGTCACGTCCCGACAGAGCGGCCGAAGGGGCCAGTTGCTGTTCGAACTCCAGGATCGAAATGCGCTGGCCTTCAGAGGCCTTGGCCACGTCTTCCTTTTGTCCGCCCAGACCGAACGGCAAGGCGTTGCGCACCGTGCCGCAAGAGGCGACGGTCATGGCCAGACCGCACAGAAGGGCGACTTTCAGCGTTCGGTTCATACGGGGCGTCCTGAAAGCGTCGATTACGGGCGAGCGGCGGCGGGCGCCGCTTCGGCAGGAGCGGCGGCGACTGAAGGCTGAGCCGTCGCTGTCGCCGGTTGGGCCACCGCGGCGCGAACAATGGCGCCGAGGCCGGCGGCCGTGCCGGCGTCAACCGCCTGCACGCCCGCCTGGGCGCGTTGGCGGATATCGTCAGGCACGTTCTGCCCCAGTTGCAGCTGGACGAAGATCTGGCGCGCCTCGGCGGTCTTGCCGTGTTGCAGCAGAGCCATGGCCTGGGCTTCCTGAGCGAAGGCGTGCAGCGGGCGCTTATCGTCTGCCAGCGGCTCCAGACGCTTCTGAATGTCTGCCAGCGGGGCCGTGTCCATGAGCAGGAAGGCCGCCTTGATGGCGGCGGCGTCTGCGATAATCGGGTCGCCCGCGGACTTGGCGGCCTCGTCAAACAGCTTGACGGCGTCCTGGGTCTTGTTCGCGGTCACGGCGATGCCGGCCTGCTGCATCAAAGCCAAGGCCTTGTAGGCGCCGTTGCCGGACTTGGCGGCTTCGGCGAAAGCCGCGTCGGCTCCCGACGGATTATTGGCCTCGAGCGCGGTCATGCCGCGATCATAGGCTGCGGAGGCCTTGTCGGCCTGATTCGTCATATAGCTCTGCCAGCCCCACCAGCCCAGGGCCGCCACCAGGGCGACGACCAGCAGACCAGCGCCGATTGGCAGCCAGGTGCGGGCCATACGCTTGTATCGATCGGAGCGAAGCTCCTCCTCGACCTGTTCGAAGACATCAACCACGAAACGTCGCCCCAAAAACCGCTGCCAAGACTGGTCGCTAAACCGGCGCGACCCTAGAGGGTCGTCGCCCCGCCCGCAACGCAGGCATTGCACCGCGACCGGCTTTTTGCAGCAGTAGGTCGCGACTTCGTCAGGAAAACGGCGGTCAGATTTCCTGAGACAGTTTCACCACCCCGGCCGCCAGCAGGGCGACCAGCAACCCGGCCGTGGCCCAGAACAGCTGCATGCCGCCCATGGAGCCCAGGTCCATGCCCGCTACGCCTAGACGATCCAACATGGATTGGACGGCCTGAGCGCCGTCCACGCCAGCCATCGTCAGTCCCTGCCCCGCCGACTGAGCGCCCGCCGAAGCCGATGAAGACGAAGAGGCGAAGTTGAAATCGACGCTCAGGACCTCGCGTACGGCGATGACGCCGCCGACCAGGCCTGCAACCGAGAGGGCCATCGTCCGGAAACGCGAAGACTTGTTCAGTTTCGCGGCCAGGGCGGCCTCGAACTGGGCCGAATCGGCGAAGGCGGGAGCCCGCGCAAACAGACGCTCGATGGCAGGGTCGAACTCATCAACCGACATGGGATGCGCTCCCGTGAGCAACCGGTTCCGGCTGGAGCCGGGCCCGAAGTTTATCCAGACCACGCTTGACATGAGATTTCACCGTTCCAAGCGGCAAATTGATGGCGGCCGCGATTTCGGGATGGGACAAGCCCGCCCCGTGACACAGGGAGACGCACAGGCGTTCCGGTTCAGTCAGCCCCTTCATCGCCTCATCCAGATCCATGCGCCCGACGCTATCGACATTGGGCGCGACGTCGTCGCTCTCTACCTCGGCCACATAGCGAGCATCCTTCGAGCGACGCTTGAGATACAGACGTGCGGCGATCCGCTTGATCCAGGCGCCGAACGTCCCCTCGCCCCGAAACTCGGCGCATTTCTCGAACGCCAGCAGAAAGGCGTCCTGGGCCACGTCGTCGGCCAGGGCGGGTTGCGCCCCCATCCGACGCAGCAGCCCGCGCACCGCCGGACTGTGGCGACGCACCAGTTCCCCGAACTCGCGCCGTCCGCCCGCCGCCGACAGGGCGGCGAGCTCGACATCGTGCAGATCGCGCAAAGGCTTGACCATGACGGTTTCCCCTCCCCGCCCGCCTCAGCCCTTGTTCTTGTTGAAGACGCTCAGGATGATGAAGGCGAGACCGATCATGCCGGGGACGGCGGCCAGACCGACGATGGGGTAAAGAGCGTCCATCTCGGCAAAGCTCATGGCGTAACCGAAGATGGCGATGCCCAGGCTGACCGACAGCATGATGACGCCGACGCGCAGGTCGCGAGCGGCCGTCGCCGGCGGCTTGATATTGTCCTTGCTCAGGGCGTCGATGACTTCCGGCGGAAGCGGCTGGCCCTTTTCGATGGCCGCACGCAGCGTGCCCTGCATTTCCTTGCGTTCCTTGCTCTTCAGCCAGGTCGGCACGATCACGATGGCGCCGATCATGACAAACAGCGCGATGGGAATGAATTCTTCCATGGGTTTCGCCCCTTCTTGAACAGTGGAGCCGAGCGTGACGCTGCGGCCTTCTGATAACAAGAGGCGGCGATCGCGCTGATCAGATGCAGCATCCCGCATGAACTCTTCGTAAGGCGACGAACCTCGTCACCACAGCGTGACTCGACAGCGGCGCGCGGCCGTTCGAACCTGGGGGTGCGGCGTTGTTCGCGCGTGCAGTGACCTTGATCGTTCTTTCCAGACCTAAGGTGTCGCCATGCTGCCTCAACTCTCTGCGCTGGGCTGGTTTCATACGCTTGGCAGTTTGCCCGCCGTGCCCATCGGCCTGATCCTGCTGCTCATTTATGGGCGAATCGATCCTGCGACGCGCCTAGGCAAGGCCTACCTGTTCTTCATGTTCATCGGCGCCATCTCGGCCGTCTTCGTCATCAAGAGCCCGCCGGGGGCAGCGGTCGCGGCGCTCAGCCTGATCTCGCTGACAGTCGGGGCGACCGTGGGCTTCATCAGGCCCCTGGCGCACTATCGCTGGTCGATCGAGACCATTGCGCTCAGCATCTCCTATTTCACCCTGTTGCTGCCCAGCATCACCGAGACGCTGACCCGGCTGCCGGCAGGGACCCCCTTCGCTTCCGGCGTCGAGGACCCGCTGGTCGTCGGCCTCCAGTTGACCCTGCTGGTCCTGCTGATCCTCGGCGTGACCTTGCAGCTTTTGTCCCGCCGTCGCCGCATGTCGCCAACGGCCCTCGCCTGAAGGAAATCCGTGTGACCCGTATCGTTTATCGCATCGTGCCCCACGACGGCGGCTGGGCCTACAAGCTGGGCGACAGCTTCTCCGAGACCTTCGCCACCCACGACGACGCGCGCGCCGCCGCCGTCGCCGTCTCGCGCGAGCAGCAGGTGCCGGACCGCACTTCATGGATCGAGTTCGAGGACACGGCGGGCCAGTGGATCACCGAGCGCGCGGACGGCCACGACCGCCCGGAAACCACGGTCGAGGATTAGGCGCTGAAGACTTCGGCGTAGCGCTCGGGCTTGAACCCCACCAGGGTCCGTCCGTCGCCCAGGTTCAGCACCGGCCGCTTGATCATCGACGGCTGGGCCAGCATCAGGGCGACGGCCTTGCCGGCGTCGAGATCGGTCTTGTCCGCGTCGGGCAGCTTGCGGAAGGTCGTCCCGGCGCGGTTCAGCACCGTTTCCCAGCCATGCTCGGCGATCCAGCGCTCCAGATCGGCCTTGTGGACGCCAGAGACCTTGTAGTCGTGGAAGACGTAGTCGACGCCGTTTTCGTCCAGCCAGATGCGCGCCTTCTTCATCGTGTCACAGGCCTTGATGCCGTACAGGGTGATGGTCATGGCGGCGCTCCCTCGCGTGATGAGGCCGCGATGTCGCATTGGGAGGCGAAGGTCAAATTCCGCCATCTGGTTTGAAACCGATTTCCGCTTCCGCCTCCTAAGCGACGTTCAGCAGACGCGTGTTCGTGCACAGCGATCGGGAAGGCCTGGCGACTACGCGTACACGACGGGTATCATAATGATGACGACATAGATCATCGCCCTGACAAGAGCACCGGCGGCGACCAGCGCAGCCTTGCCTAGCCCGAGACCTAATTGATTTGAGAACCAACGAGTCTGCACGCAGAGGAACCAGATAGCGCCTCCAATCTGGAATGCGTAACCCCAAACGTTATTGATATCTGGCCGGTTGATGATGGAATATCCAGCACCAATTATTATCGCGCATGGGGTGGCCAAATAGCACTGCGCGTAGAATGGCGCACGAAGGGAGCTTCGCGAGAGGCGAATATTCTGGCGCCTCAGAAGCGTGACTGCAGCAACAAGGGGCACAAGACTGAAGGCTAGCGCCCTGAAAGTCGCTATATTTTGAGTTGACGCAAATACGGCTCGACCTAGGCTCGAATTTGGATCGGACGCCTCAACGCGCAATGCGCTCTCGACAAGATGAACCAAGGCGACGGTGACTAACAACAATAACGGCGGCGACAGAGCGTCGTCATAGCGGTGCTCATCGTCGTCTTTCTGCTCGGCATCTGAATAGGCCATCGTGGTCAGCGGGCGCGTGACGATGCGCCAGACGGTCAACGGGTAGAACAACAGCCATGTGGTCGCCTCGAACAGGAACTCTTCGAAACTCCGTAACAGCTTCATGAAATCCATGGCTCGACCCTCAACCCGTGGTGCTGACTGCGTGTCACCATGGCACTGGTTTTACGTAGAGTTCGTTATCAGGGGTGGGCTCAACCAGTGACCGCAACACGCTAGCTTTTCTTCGGAGATGGAGCGTGGGCGATGAAGCAGCGGCGGCGGATCTATTACTCGGCGGCCCAGCGGGCTGAAATCTGGGATCGCGTGGCCGACGCCCTGCGGCCCGACGACCACCGCGATCCTTACGGCGTGGCTGAGGCGAAACGGATGCTGGCCACGTTCTACGCCTGGCTGGACCAACGGCTGGCGGGTCGGGAATGGGCCACCGACGACGGCTTCACCCTGGTTGACTGCGCCGCCGCGCCTGCGCTGTTCTACGCCGACTGGTCGCACCCCATCGATGCGCGCTTCAAGACGCCGAAAGCCTATCGCGCCCGGCTGCTGGCCCGACCGTCGATGACGCGGGCCGTGGACGAGGCCCGGCCCTATCGCGGCTACTTCCCCTTGGGCGCGCCCGACCGGGATTAAGCCGCCTTCTGGCTCCACAGGTCCAGATCAGCCTCACGCCCGATCAGGGCCAGGCCCGAGGCGATGGATTCGAACTCGCCGCCGGTCTCGATGCGGTCGGCGCCGAAGCGGCGGATGAAGATGTCGCGCACGGCCGGCACGAAGGAGGTGCCGCCAGTCAGGAAGACGCGGTCGATCTGTGCGCCGTCCAGGCCCGACTGGGCCATAGCCTCATCGACCGCCGCCTCCATCGCCTGCAGTTCCGGCGCGATCCAGCCTTCGAAGTCGGCCCGCCTGACCGGCTTTTCGATCCGCACCGATCCGGCGATGAAGGAGAAGACCGCCTCTTCGTCCCGCGACAGGGCTTCTTTCAGGCCCGAGACGGCGCGGTACATGGCGTAGCCGTGGTTGTCGTCCAGCACCTCGATCAGGCGTTCGATCTTCTCCGGCTCCAACGCCGTCGAGGCCAGACCGCGAATGTCGCGCATATCCTTCGACGCCCGCAGCAAGGCCAGTTGATCCCAGCGGGCGAAGGCGCTGTAGTAGCGTTGCGGGATCGGCAAGCGGTTGTCGAAGGCGCGGTACAGGCTGCCCTTGCCCAGTTCCGGCGAGACCAGTTGGTCGATGATCCGATAGTCGAAGGCGTCGCCCGCCACGCCCACGCCCGAGCGCGCCAGCGGCGTCGCCTTCAGCGCGCCGTCGGCTCGTTCGAACCGCACGATGGAGAAGTCGCTGGTGCCGCCGCCGAAGTCGGCGACCAGGACATTGGCGTCCTGTTTCAGCTCGCGCGCAAAGAAGAAGGCCGCGCCGACCGGCTCATAGGCATAACGGATGTCGGTGAACCCCAGACGGGCGAAGGCCGCCTCATAGCGTTCCAGCGCCAGGGCCTCGTTCGGATTGCCCCCCGCAAACGTCACAGGCCGCCCGACGATGATGCGCGGCGGCAGGTCATTCATCGCCCCGTCCGCATGATGCTTCAGCCGCAGCAGGAAGGCCGACAGCAGGTCCTCGAAGCGATAGCGGCGGTTATCAATCCGCGTCTCGGTGAAGGCGGCGCTGGCGGCGAAGGTCTTGAACGACTGGATGAAACGGGTGTCCAGCGGGTCCTCGACATAGGCGTCGATGGCCCAGGGCCCGGCCTCGATGACCCGCTCGGGCGAGCCGCCGTCGCGGGCCTCATGCAGTTGGAAGCTCAGCGCCGAGCGGAAGGCGAACAGGTCCTTCTCCTCCGCCTGGAACCGCACCAGGGTCGCCGGGCCGTCGCCGTGGGTCAGCGACACCACCGTATTGGTCGTGCCGAAGTCGATGCCGATGGTGGCGGGCGTCGCGGACGTCATGGGAAAACCTGCGGGGAGAGGGCCGGGGTTCGTAGCCCCCTGCCCGCTGGCGTCAAGAGCGAGCGTGGAAATGGCGGCCCGCCTGGGTCACAGTGCCGGGATGCGCGATTCGTCCCCTTCCGCCCCCAGCTTCTATGAGTTCTTCGCCGGCGGCGGCATGGTTCGTGCAGGTCTGGGGCCGGACTGGACCTGCCTGTTCGCCAATGATTTTGACGCGAAGAAGGGCTTTTCCTATCAGGCCAACTGGGGAACGGGAGGCGAGCTGACGGTCGGCGATATTCGCGCGCTGGAGGCCGCGCAACTGCCGGGGACCGCGGATCTGATCTGGGGCTCCTTCCCTTGTCAGGACCTGTCGCTGGCGGGCGTCGGCGCGGGCCTGGACGGCGAGCGGTCCGGCACCTTCTATTCCTTCTGGAAGCTGATCCACGGCCTGATCGCAGAGGGCCGCGCGCCCCGCATGGTGACGGTCGAGAACGTCTGCGGCGCCCTGACCTCGCATGGCGGCAAGGACTTCGAGGCCATCTGCCGCACCTTCGCCGAGGCGGGCTATCGCTACGGCGCCCTGGTCATCAACGCCGACCTGTTCGTGCCGCAGTCGCGCCCGCGCCTGTTCGTCATCGGCGTCCACGCCGAGGTCGAGGTCGCACCCGAGCTGCTGTCGCCGGAACCTATCGAGCCCTTCCACACCCGCGCCCTGCGCCGCGCGGTCGGCAACCTGCCTGATGATGTGCGCGACAATCTGCTGTGGTGGAACGTGCCGACGCCGGAGCGACGCATCGCCGTCTTCGCCGACATCATCGAGGAGCGCCCGACCAGCGTCGCCTGGCACACGCCGCTTGAGACGAAAAAGCTGCTCGACATGATGTCGCCGGTCCATCTGGCCAAGGTCGAAGCCGCCAAGCGCGCCGGACGACGCATGGTCGGCGGCGTCTATCGCCGCACCCGCGTGGACGACACCGGCGCCAAGGTTCAGCGCGCCGAAGTCCGCTTTGACGACGTCGCCGGCTGCCTGCGCACGCCTTCGGGCGGGTCCAGCCGTCAGGTCATCCTGGTGGTCGAGGGTCGCCGCATCCGTTCGCGTCTTATCTCGGCGCGCGAGACGGCCCGGCTGATGGGGCTGAAGGACAGCTATGTCCTGCCCCGGCAATACAGCGACGCCTATCACCTGACCGGCGACGGGGTGGCGGCGCCGGTGGTCCGGCATCTGGCGGAACATGTGTTCGAGCCGATGGTTCACGGCGCGGCCGTCGCCCTCGGCGGCGTTCAGGCCGCCTGACCGCCGCCTTCAATCGACAGGACAGACGATCATGACCGCGTGGCGTTTCTGGATTGATCGTGGCGGCACCTTCACCGACATCGTCGCCCGCGCGCCGGACGGGGGCTTGCAGACCGGCAAGCTGCTGTCGGTCAATCCCGAGCAGTACGCCGACGCCGCCGTCGAGGGCATTCGCCGCATCCTGAAGGCCCCGCCTGGTCCGCTGGCGGCAGGGCTGGTGGACGAGGTGCGGATGGGCACCACGGTGGCGACCAACGCCCTGCTGGAACGCAAGGGCGAGCCGACCCTGCTGGCCATCACCGCCGGCTTTGGCGACGCACTGAGGATCGGCTGGCAGGCCCGACCTGAACTGTTCGTTCGCCACATCGTGCTGAACGATCAGCTCTATGACCGCGTAATCGAGATCGACGAGCGGGTGACCGCCGACGGCGCGCTGGATCGGCCGCTGGACGAGGACAGGGCGCGGGCCGATCTGACGGCGGCCTATGCCTCGGGCTTGCGGGCCGTCGCCATCGTCCTGGTCCACGGCTGGCGTTTCACCGCCCATGAGACGCGGCTGGCCCAGATCGCGCGCGAGGTCGGCTTCGAACAGGTCTCGGTCAGTCATGAGGTCGGAGCCCTGATCAAGCTGATCGGGCGAGGCGACACCACGGTGGCGGACGCCTATCTGTCGCCCATCCTGCGCGCCTATGTCGATCGGGTTGGTGCGGACCTGGGCGAGGCGACGCCTTTGCAGTTCATGCAGTCGTCGGGCGGGCTGACGGCGGCCGGCGCCTTTAGGGGCAAGGACGCCATCCTGTCGGGACCAGCGGGCGGCGTGGTCGCCATGGCCGAGACGGCGAAAGCCGCCGGGTTCGACCGCGTCATCGGCTTCGACATGGGCGGCACCTCGACCGATGTGTCTCATTTTGCTGGAGATTATGAGCGGACTTCCGACGCCGTGGTCGCCGGGGTGCGGTTGCGGGCGCCCATGTTGAGCATTCATACGGTGGCGGCGGGCGGCGGCTCCATCTGCCGGTTTGACGGCGGACGGTTGCGGGTCGGGCCAGAGTCCGCCGGGGCTGTGCCGGGACCGGCCGCCTATCGTCGCGGCGGGCCGCTGACGGTGACGGACTGCAACGTCATGCTGGGCAAGCTGAGCCCCGACTTCTTCCCCGCCGTCTTCGGCCCTAAGGCCGATCAGCCGCTGGACGCGGACGCCGTACGCTCCAGGTTCGAGGAGATGGCCGCCGAGGTCACCGCAGCCACAGGCCGCGCCACGACCCCGGGAGCCCTGGCCGAGGGCTTTGTTACCATCGCCGTGCAGAACATGGCCGAGGCGATCCGGTCGATCTCGATCCAGCGCGGTTATGACGTCACCCGCTATGTGCTGAACTGCTTCGGCGGGGCGGGCGGGCAGCACGCCTGTCTGGTGGCGGACGCCCTGGGCATGACCAGGGTGCTGCTTCATCCCTTCGCCGGCGTGCTGTCGGCCTACGGCATGGGTCTGGCCGAGGTGCGCGCCATCCGCCAGACGACCGTGGCGGCGCCGGCGACGAGCGATCAGGACGCGGGCCTGGCCGACCGCATGGCAGAACTGGCCCAGGCGGCGCGGGCCGATCTGGAGGCGCAAGGCTTCGCCGCCGAGGCCGTCTCGACCCTCGCGCGCGCCGAGGTCAAGTTCGCCGGATCGGACACGCCTCTGACCGTCCCCTTCGGTCCCGCCGACGCCATGGCCGAGGCGTTCGAGGCCCTGCACCGCCGTCGCTTCGGTTTCTTCGCACAGGGCAAGGCTCTGATCGTCGAGACGCTGGAGGTCGAGGCCGTCGGCCGCTCGGTTCAGGCGCCGTCGACGCCGCTCGGGGCCAGCGCCGCCGAATTGACCGCGGTCGCGCAATTGACCGTCCGCATGGCAGGCGAGAACCATGACACGCCCGTCTATCGCCGCGACGCCCTGACGCCGGGCGTCGCCGTGGACGGCCCGGCTGTCCTGCTGGAGGACACCGGCACCACCGTGGTCGAGCCCGGCTGGCGCGCCTCGGTCGATGCGGCGGCCAACCTGCTGCTGGAGCGGCTCGTCGCCCTGCCCGCCCGCACCGCCATTGGCACCGACGTCGACCCCATCATGCTGGAGGTGTTCAACAGCCGCTTCATGGCCTGCGCCGAACAGATGGGCGAGGCCCTGCGCGCCACCGCCTATTCGGTGAACATCAAGGAGCGTCTGGACTTCTCCTGCGCCGTCTTCGACGCGGGCGGCGCCCTGATCGCCAACGCGCCGCACATTCCGGTGCACCTGGGCTCGATGGGCGAGAGCATTCGCACCGTCATCGCCTCGCGCGGCGCGGGCGTAGACGGGCGCGGCATGAAGCCGGGCGACGTCTATATGCTGAACGCCCCCTACAACGGCGGCACCCATCTGCCCGACATCACTGTCATCATGCCGGTGTTCCTGGACGCCGACGACGCGCCCGCCTTCTTCGTCGCGGCGCGCGGCCACCATGCCGACGTGGGCGGGATCACGCCGGGCTCCATGCCCGCCTCGTCGCGCACGGTGGACGACGAAGGGGTGCTGATCGACGACTTCCTGCTGGTGGACGCCGGCCAGCTTTGCGAGGCCGAGACGCGGGCTCTGTTCGCCTCGGGTCCCTGGCCGTCGCGCAATGTCGACCAGAACCTGGCCGACCTTAAAGCCCAGGTCGCGGCCTGCACGCGCGGCGCCGACGAACTGCTCCGCATGACCGGCGAGTTCGGCCGCACCGTCGTCTCTGCCTATATGGGCCACGTCCAGGACAACGCCGAGGAAGCCGTACGCCGCGCCATCGCTGCACTGAAACCCGGGGCCTTCGCCTATGAGATGGACGACGGCGCCGTCATCCGCGTCCGCATCGACGTGGATGTCGCGAACCGCAGCGCGGTCGTGGACTTCACCGGGACCAGCGACCAGTTGCCGACCAATTTCAACGCCCCGCTGTCGATCGCACGGGCGGCCACCCTCTATGTCTTTCGCACCCTGGTGGACGACGCCATTCCGTTGAACGAGGGCTGCCTGAAGCCCATCGACCTGATCGTGCCGGAAGGGTCGATGCTGAACCCGCGCTATCCGGCCGCCGTCGTCGCCGGCAACGTCGAGACCAGTCAGGCCGTGGTGGACACGCTGTACGGCGCGCTGGGCGTCATGGCCTCCAGCCAGGGGACGATGAACAACTTCACCTTCGGCGACGAGGCGCGTCAGTATTACGAGACCATCGCCGGGGGCTCGGGCGCCGGGCCGGGTTTCGACGGGACCAGCGCGGTCCAGACCCACATGACCAACAGCCGCCTGACCGATCCCGAGGTGCTGGAGACCCGCTTCCCCGTCCTGCTCGAGGAGTTCTCGATCCGGCGCGGCTCGGGCGGCGCCGGGCGCTGGCATGGCGGCGACGGGACGGTACGGCGCGTTCGGTTCCTGGAGCCGATGACCGCCGCCATCCTGTCCAACCACCGCCGCGTGCCGCCCTTTGGCGTCGAGGGCGGCGAGCCGGGTGCCGTCGGGGTGAACCGGGTCGAACGAGCCAGCGGCGCGGTCGAACCTCTGGCCGCCACCGCCGAGGTCGCCATGCAGGTGGGCGACGTCTTCGTCATCGAAACGCCCGGCGGCGGCGGTTTTGGCGCAAAAGACGCTTCCTGAGCCGACCGAACGGCGCAACCCTTCGTTCGGGGAGGACGAACCATGCTGGTGCTTCTGGGGATCTTGATCGTGGTTGCGGGCTTTGTCGCCCGGATCAATCCACTGGTCGTCATTCTGGTCGCGGCCATCGCGACCGGAGTGCTGGCGGCGGTCGGGCCGGGCGTGGACGCTCGGGGCTTGATGATGGCCGGGATCGACACGATTGCGCGCTTTGGTCAGGCCTTTAACGACAACCGCTACTTCCACATCACCTGGCTGGTGCTGCCGGTCATCGGCCTGCTGGAGCGGGCCGGTCTGCAAGAGCGGGCGCGAGATCTGGTGACCAAGGTCAAGGCGGCGACGGCCGGGCGGCTGATGCTGATCTATCTGCTGGTGCGTCAGGCGACGTCTGCCCTGGGCCTGACCTCGCTGGGCGGCCACCCACAGATGGTGCGTCCCCTGATCGCCCCCATGGCCGAAGGCGCGGCCGAGACCCAGCACGGTGCCCTGACTGACAAATCCCGCTTCCGCATCCGCGGCATGGCGGCCGGCACCGACAACATCGGGCTCTTCTTCGGCGAGGACATCTTCATCGCCATCGGCTCCATCGTCCTGATCGTCGGCTTCCTGGAACAGGCCGGCATCCGGGTCGAAGCCCTGCACGTCTCGCTGTGGGCCATCCCCACCGCCATCGTCGCCTTCCTGGTCCACGGCGCGCGGTTGCTGATGTTCGACCGACAGGTGAAGAAGGACATGGCCGTGCCGGATGTCGCCGAAGACGCGGAAGCCGGCCGATGATCACGCTGGAACACGCCTATATCGCCACCGGCCTGATGTTTGCGGCCTTCTCCATCCTAAGCCTGCGCGACCCCCTGAACCCGACGCGGTTCCGCAGCGCCCTGTTCTGGGGGCTGATCGCCCTGTCGATGCTGTTCGGCAGTTGGCTGGGCGGATTGGGCAACGGTCTGCTGGTCATCGCCCTTGTCGTCATCGGCGCCAGTGGAAAGCTGGGCGTCGGCAAGCCCGCCACCACGACCTTCGAGCAGCGTCAGGCCAGCGCCGCCCGCTGGAAGAACGCTCTGTTCGTCCCCGCCCTGATGGTGCCTCTGGTGGCCGTCGGCGGCACATTGCTGGCCAAGCATACGCCCGCCGGGGCCTGGCTGATCTCGCCGGTGCAGACGACCCTGATCTCGCTGGGACTGGGCTGCGTCGTCGCCCTGGTCGCCGCCATGGTCTGGTTCCGCCCGCCGGTGATGGCCCCGGTGCAGGAGGGACGGCGCCTGATGGACTCCATCGGCTGGGCCGCCTTGCTGCCGCAGATGCTGGCCTCGCTGGGCGCGGTGTTTCTGGCCGCCGACGTGGGTCAGGTGGTCGGGGATCTGATTGCGCGGGTTATTCCCATGACCTCGGCCTTCCTCGCCGTCTTCGCCTATTGCGCGGGCATGGCCCTGTTCACCGTCATCATGGGCAACGCTTTCGCGGCCTTCCCCGTCATGACCGCCGCCATCGGCCTGCCCATTGTGGTGCACCAGTTCGGCGGCGATCCCGCCATCGTCTGCGCCATCGGCATGCTGGCCGGCTTTTGCGGGACGCTGATGACGCCCATGGCGGCCAACTTCAATGTGGTGCCCGCCAACCTGCTGGAGTTGCCCGACCGCAACTCGCCTTTGAACGGGGTCATCCGCGCCCAGATCCCCACCGCGGCCATCATGCTCGTGGCCAATATGCTGCTGATGTATTTCCTGGCCTTCAGGTTCTGACATGACCCAGATCGACATCACCCTCGCCTCGCGCTTCGCCGCCACGGCGCTGGGCCACGTGACGCGCGAATACCCCAACCACGTGATGCACGTGCTGACCGGGCCGCAGGACGCCCGCACGCCGCGCGACATGCATCCGATCTTCTTCGGCAGCTTTGACTGGCATTCCTGCGTCCACGGCTGGTGGACCCTGTTCACCCTCTATCGCCTGTATCCCGACATGGCCGAGACGGCGCAGATCCGCGCCCAGGCCGACAGCCTGTTCACGGCCGAAAATGTCGCGGGCGAAGCCGCCTATCTGGCGCGCCCCGAAAGTCGCGGGTTCGAGCGCCCCTACGGCTGGGCCTGGCTGCTGATGCTGGCCGCCGAACTGGAACGCCACGACACAGACGAAGGCCGCCGCTGGGCCGAGACCTTGAGACCGCTGACTCACGTCTTCGCCGAGCGGTTCAAGGCCTTCCTGCCGCTGGCCGATTATCCGGTGCGGACGGGGACCCATTACAACACCGCCTTCGCCCTGCGGCTGACGCTGGACTACGCCGACACGCACGACGCCGATCTGGCGGCCGCCTGTCGCGCAGCGGCCCTGCGGTGGCACGCCGGAGACCGCGACTGTCAGGCCTGGGAGCCGTCGCAGGACGAGTTCCTGTCGCCGGCCCTGATGGAGGCGGCGCTGATGCGACGCGTCCTGCCCGCCTCCGACTTTTGGGCCTGGTTCGACACCTTCCTGCCAAATCTCGGCGAGGGGCGTCCGGCAACGCTGCTGTCCCCGGCCCGCGTCAGCGATCGAACCGACGGCAAGATCGCCCACCTGGACGGCCTGAACCTGAGCCGCGGCTGGTGCTGGCGCGAGATTATTGCGGGATTGCCGGCTGACGACGCGCGCCGCGGGGTGGGCGGGACAGCAGCAGCGATCCATCTTGATAGCGCCCTGCCTCATGTCACGGGCGACTATATGGGGGAACACTGGCTGGCCAGCTTCGCGCTGTTGGCTCTGCTGACAGAGTCCTCACCCGTGGTTTGAAACGGGACCTACGCGCCCGACAACACCCCCTGCCTCTAACGGTTTCAGGCTCTCGCTGAGCCTGAACAGGCCATACGCGCTGTCGACAATAATGCGCGCAGCGAAGCTTCGCCGCATTTACGTCAGAATTGAGCGGAACTCAATTTCGCCATCTTGGTTAACAGGTTCTTAACGTCCCGCTTACGCTGGTCCAAGATTCGCGTTCCAGATGAATGAAGTCGTCACCCGTAAAGAAACGAATTAGAAATTGTTGATCACTTGAGGTCGTAAGAGATGGTTGAAAATCGTCATTTCTACAATCGTCATGAAAACTATGCCGAACCCGCGGCAGCTGTAATTGCAGTCGCTGGAGGAGCCGGTTTTCTCGGGTCTCATCTCTGCACCAAATTGATCGAAGGCGGTCACTCGGTATTCTGCATCGACAACTTCCACACCGGAAGACCCCAGAATGTCGATCACCTCAGCCTGTCAGGTCGCTTCACGCTCATTCAACACGATATCAACGACACCTTTCCGCCAGATATTCCATCGCTCGATCAAATATATAATCTGGCGTGTCCAGCATCGCCGGTTCACTATCAATATGATCGCGTCAAGACGGCCCTGACATGCTCTCTAGGGACCTTGAATCTCCTGAAAAGAGCCGCCGATGACAAGGCGCGTTTCTTCCAGGCATCGACATCTGAGATCTATGGCGACCCTGAGGTTCACCCCCAGACCGAGAGTTATAGGGGCAACGTCAACACCGTCGGGCCCCGATCCTGCTACGATGAAGGCAAGCGGTTCGCCGAGACCCTGGTGACGGACTTCGGCGCGCAGCACGGGCTGACGACGCGGATCGTGCGTATCTTCAACACCTACGGTCCCCGCATGCATCCTGATGATGGACGCGTGGTCTCCAACTTCATCGTCCAGGCCCTCCTGGGCGAAGACATCACCATCTACGGTAGCGGCGAGCAGACCCGCTCGTTCTGCTTCGTCGATGATCTGATCGAGGGTTTCGTTCGACTGATGAACGCGGAGTCCGGCATCGACGGCCCCATCAATATCGGCAATCCGAACGAAACCACCGTCAATCAACTGGCCGCTCAAATTCTCGCCATGGCCGGATCAAGATCCCAGATCGTCCACCATCCCCTTCCGGTAGATGATCCTCGCCGCCGCAAGCCCGACATTTCCAGCGCGCTGGCGCGCCTGAATTGGTCGCCGCAGGTCCCTCTGCAAGACGGCCTTGCCAAGACAATCTCCTACTTCATGGAAGAAATGAGCAACAGCGGCCGAAGCGCTACCAGCGCCATGGCCTCGTGAAGCAAGTGCAATCTTGAGAGATAATATCGACGCGACTGAGACGACATCAGTTCAACACGAAAATCCTGGGCGGGCCTTTCGATGCAAAATTATGGCAGTACGACAATTTTGATATGGCTGTTCACCATATCACAACTGCTCTATCTCGCATGCTTTCTGATTGAACTCTATTTCCGCTCCTTGCGCGTCAACACCGTGGACATGGACGACCCGCTTCCGGCTACGGAGGCGGAGATGCCCTTTATCATCCTGCTCTACCCGGTCCTGCGCGAGCTCGAGCGCACGATGGAGACGACGTTCACAGCCCTGGCCAAGCTCGACTACCCGACAAGTCGCTATCGGGTTGTCGCCATTCCCAACGCCGATGATCGTGACACAGTGGCCAGCCTGGAACGGTTGAGAGCGAAGTTTCCCTTCGTCGAAGTCATGGAGATCCCCCCGACGACAGATTCACGGTGGGACATCGTGTGGAACGCGTGGGACGCCAATCCCAAGGCCTACTGGTGGCACAGCGGCAAGCGCGCCGGCGTCAAGGACCTCCCGCCCAAGAAGACCCGCCAGTTGATATACGCCCTCTATCAGGTAGCCGAGACGCATCGCGACAAGACCAATCTCACGATTGACTATATCGACGCCGACAGCTGCCCGCCCGCCGACCACTTCAAGGCGGCCGCTATCGGGCTGCAGAAATACGACGTGCTCCAGGCCCGCAATGTCGCCGGCAACCTGAAGGCCAGCCTGGCCGCCGCCCTCCACGCCTTCGACCACATGACCTGGGACGGCGCCAAGTACGGCCACCTGTCAGACCCCAGGCAACCTTTCTGGGTGCTGGGCAAGGGTCTCTTCTTCAAGGTCGATGACCTGATCACGCTCGGCGGCTTCCATCCGTGGATCACGATCGAGGATCCGGAGGTGGGCGAACGCTTCTGGAAGAACGGCAAGACCCTGGGCATCATCGACAGCTCCCTGATCGAGGAGGTTCCCGAAACCTTCAGCGAAGGCATCACGCAGCGAAAACGCTGGGTGGCCGGCTTCTTCCAGAGCCTCGGCACGCCTTTGAAGGAGATGGATTTCACCTTCGGCGAGCGTATGCGGGCCTGGACCAACTTTCTGCCCTGCATGTCGCTGTGGGTGAACACGCTCGGCATCCCGCTGGGCATCTGGGCGGTGGGGCGGTCCTTCGTAGGAGACGGCTTCCTGCCGACGTGGCTGGTGGCGTTGGGCGTGTTCAACATCGCCGCCTTCACCCTCATGATGGTCGGCCTCTACATGCGGACATGGACGCGAACTGGCCTGGTTCTGGAACGGACAACCGACCGCGTCATCTACATGCTGATGGTCAACCCCGTCTTCGTGATGGTCTGGTGGTGCGTCTGGATCATCCCGCTCACCCTGGGTTTCGTCATGTACCTGAAGGACAGCGGTCAGGTCTGGCAGCGCACCGAAAAGATCGACGCCAACAATACGCTCGTGCGGTCAAAGCTGGACCAGTTCGGCGTGCTTCCTCACCATCACTAGGCGGACAAGATCATGGACAAGCATATCCTGATCACTGGCGGAGCAGGCTTCATCGGCTCGCATCTGGCGGACGCCATGCTGGCGCGCGGCTACCGGGTGAGCGTGCTCGACAGCCTTTCGCCCCAGGTGCACGGTGACGGCGAGATGGGTTCGGACGGCTGGCCGACCTACCTCGCCCCCGACGCCCGTCGCATCAAGGGCGACCTTCTGGACGAGGGCGTATTCGAAGCCGCGCTGGAAGGGGTGACGCACCTGGCCCACCTCGCCGCCTCGGTCGGCGTCGGGCAGAGCATGACCAACATCGTCGACTACACGCGCAACAACGTCATGACGGCGGCCGTCATGCTGGAGACGCTGTCGCAGAAGCCGCACAGGGTGGAGCGGATCGCCGTAGCGTCGTCCATGTCGATCTATGGCGAAGGCGACTACATCCGCCCGTCCACCCATGCACGCGTGACAGCGGATGTACGGCCGCACGAGCAACTCGAAGCCCGCCAGTGGGAGGTTATGATCGACGGCGAGGAGTTGGAGCCCGTCCCCACAACGGAGGAAAAGCTGCTGCAACCCAACTCCATCTACGCCGTAAACAAGCGCGACCACGAAGAGATGTTTCTCTCGGTCGGCAGAGCCTTGCAAATTCCAACCGTCGCCCTGCGCCTGTTCAACGCCTATGGCTCGCGCCAGGCGCTGAGCAATCCCTACACCGGCGTCGCCGCGATCTTTATCGCCCGCCTGCTGAACGACCAGCCGCCCCTGGTGTTCGAGGACGGCCGTCAGATGCGTGACTTTGTCCACGTCAAGGACGTGGCGCGCGCCTTCGCCACTGTCCTCGACAGCCAGCGCGAGACCTGGGACGTTTTCAACGTCGGCAGCGGCGCCCCGATTTCGGTGAACGAGATCGCCGGCGTCCTGGCGCGGCTGCTGGGCAAGAATATCGCTCCGGAAGTTCTGAATCGCTTCCGCGTCGGAGACATTCGTCACTGTTTCGGCGACATCTCGAAGATTGAGCGCGCCTATGGCTTCAAACCCGAACGCGACATGGTGACGGGAATGGAGGAACTGATCGCCTGGGTGGGGCGCACCAAGCGTCCCGTCGACCGGAGCGCTGAATGTCTGGCCGAACTCTCGCGAGGAAAATTGGTCGTCTGAAACTATTAACCAAAGTGATGCAGCGTATTTGAAGCGCCTTCCTCTGCGTCGAAAGCAATACGACGCATCGATACTATCGTTAGGGAAAGTTCATGACCGTCCAACCGCGTCGCCTCGCATCGAAATCGGCCGTCGCCGCAGCCTTGGCTGCCCTGGGCGCAGCGAGTTGGAGTGAAACCGCGGCGGCGCAAAGCGACGTGACCATCTTCGCCGGCGGCAAACTGGATGTCGCAGATTCCGCCTATGCCGGCGCTGCCGTCGGATTGCCGGGTTCCGTTGACGGCAAGGGCTGGGCCGTACGCGGCTCTATCTATACGGGCGGCTACGAATACGAGAGCGGAGCGACCACGATCGACGCCGATTTCACCGGCGGTCAGGCGGAACTGGTCTATCGCTTCGGGTCAGGGGCCACCTGGGGCAGCGTGGGCGCGGGCTATCGCTATGTCGACACCGACCTCAGTCCGGCCGACCCCGGCAACCGTCGCGACGGCGGACAGGGCGAGATGATCGTCAGCCTGGACGGTGGCCACGTCAGCGGCCCCTGGCGGGTCGATTGGTACGGGTCGTACGGCTTCCGCCTCGATGACTATGATGCGCTCGTCAGCCTGACGCATACTGTCGGAAGCTCTGACCGCGTCCGAGCAGGACTCGAAGTCGCCGCCGACGGAGACTCCAACTACAGCGCCTATCACATTGGGCCTGTTGTCGGTTTCAAGATCGGCGACCGGGCGGAATTCCAGATTTCAGCAGGCCTCAGCGACGGGGATGATCGCGGATCGGACGGCTACGTTCGCGTGGGCTTCTATCGCAGCTTCTAGCCTCGAGAACAGTTCGTTTCCGCGCGGGACATTGTCGGCGGACCATTCTATAATGGTCCGCATGCTCGCCTGCTGAAGCGAGAAGATTGTAGCCGCGCTCGAGATACCCGCGGCAATCGTTAACCCGACGTTATATCCGGGCATCTTAAGAACTCCGCTCACTCTTCTCCCTCCCTGAGAAGGCTAGGCGTGGTATGCTGACGCTTCCGTCGCGACGTTCTGTAATGACCAGTCTGGCGCTGGCGCCCGTGCTGACCGTTGCGCCGCACGGAGCCTGGGCTGAAGGCGAAGGCGCACGCACCCGCCATCCGTCGACGCCGCCGTCTCCCTCCCTGTCTCAGGCCGCACGTAGCGGCGGTCGATACTACGGGGCGGCCGCTCGCGCAGATCACTTGCGCCAGGACAAGGCTCTTCGCGCCGCCATCCTGCGCGACTGCGAAGTGCTGACGCCCGAAATCCATTTGAAATGGAATTCACTCGAGTGGCGCAAAGGGCAGTTTAACTTCGCGCCCGTCGACGATCTTCTGGCCTTTTCCGACGAGAACGGCCTGCGCGTGCGCGGCCACACCCTGCTCTGGGACCAGAGCACGCCCGACTGGGCCAAGCGCGAAATGCTCGCGCATCGCGACTGGCGATTGATGGCGGAGCATTTCTCCCGGGTGCTCGGTCGTTACGCGCCTCGCATCGACGAATGGGACGTGATCAACGAGCCGATCGACACGGTAGCAGGCGCACATACCCTGCGGCGCAACACCTTTTTCCGGGCCTTCGGGGCCACCTACATCGAGCGAGCGATGGAGGAAGCGCGAGCGCATGCGCCACAAGCGCATCTGGTTATCAACGACTACGGCTTCGAGTACGCCAACCCCGTCGACAAGGCGCGGCGTCAGGCCTTCGTGGCCTTGATGCGACGTCTGCGGGCGGCGCACGTGCCGCTGGACGGCGTCGGGGTGCAAGCCCACCTTGACCTGTCCAAGGGACCGATCGACAGGGTCGGCTTGCAGGAAATGACCAAGGCCCTGATCGACCTTGGCCTGGACATCACTGTGACCGAACTCGACGTCAAGGAAACGGAAGCCAGCGCTCCAACCCTCGCTCGCGACCAGAAGGTCGCCGA
Organism: Brevundimonas sp. NPDC058933; assembly: GCF_049315965.1. Taxonomy (NCBI): domain Bacteria; kingdom Pseudomonadati; phylum Pseudomonadota; class Alphaproteobacteria; order Caulobacterales; family Caulobacteraceae; genus Brevundimonas; species Brevundimonas sp. NPDC058933. Next base: position 267,293 of record NZ_JBMOSL010000001.1, on the reverse strand, counting down.
TGAAACGCGCCGCTATCTGGACGTCATGCTCGCCTTCCCCGAGGTCCGCGGCGTGGTGACCTGGGGCCTCACCGACAAGTTCTCGTGGCTGACCGAGCAGGTCGACGCTCGCGTCCGCGCCGCCAGAGGCGTCAACAGAGGCCTGCCCTACGACGACGCCTACAGCCCCAAGCCCATGTATTGGGCCCTGGCCGACACCCTGCGCACCAGCGCCTAGGCATGACGATCGGAATCGCCGCCGGACGCGTCTGGCCTCCGCTTGAACATTCGGACTTTTCGCCGCCAGAGCACGCACCCTTTCGCTCTGGCTCGCGTTAGGCTGGGCGAGAACGGGGGCTAGGTTGAGAACACTCGGGAATACAATCGATCTGGTCGCAGCGTTCGACGCATCGCCCAATCCCTACATGCTTCTGGACACCGAACTCCGCTATGCGGGGATGAACCAAGCCTATCTTGAAGTGACGCGACGCCGCCGCGAGGATCTTCTGGGTCGCCCCATAATGCAGGAGTACGGTGGCGGGCCTGGGGCCGGCGCCGCCGAGAACGCCCGCCGACTGCTTGCTTCATTCCAGAAGGTGCTTTCAACCGGACAGTCGGACAGCATGGCGGTGCTTCACTACCCGATCTTGATCGACCAACCGGACGGTACAAAGACCTACGACGACCGTTACTGGAGTTGCACCCACACGCCGGTCAAGGACGCTTCGGGGCGGGTGACCCATATCCTGCAAAACACCAATGACATCACCGAGTTGGAGCGGCTGCGCCGACAGGTAGGCAAGCTCAGGCCCCAAGAGATGCCTTCGGCGCTCGATAGCCTGATAGGCGGCGGCATGTTCAGGCGCGCCATGAGCGTCCAGGCCGACAACCGCCGACTGGAGATCGAGCGCCGACAACTGCAGGACATGTTCATGCAGACGCCGGGCTTCGTCGCCGTGCTGAATGGTCCAGAGCACGTGATCCAGATGCACAACGGGGCCTACGGACAGTTGATCGGCCATCGCGACGTGCTGGGAAGACCGATCCGCGAGGCTTTGCCGGAGCTTGCGGGACAAGGCTTTTACGACTTCCTTGACGAGGTCCTGGCGACCGGAGAACCCTTTCAGGGCCGACAGAGCCAGGTGCAGATTCAGCAAACGCCGAATGCCCTGCTGGCGACCCGTTACCTCGACTTCACCTATCAACCGATCCGCAATGACGCCGCTGAAATCATTGGCGTCTTTGTCCAGGGTCATGACGTCACCGAAAGCGTCATTGCCGCCGAACGTCAGAAACTGATGATCGACGAGCTGAATCACCGGGTTAAGAACACCTTGGCCACCGTGCAGTCGATAGCCATGCAGACCGCCCGCTCGCATGACGACCCGCGCACCTTCGCCGAAACCTTCCAGTCGCGCATACTTTCGCTTTCGCACACCCACGACCTGCTGACCCGGAGCCATTGGGAAGGTGCGGACCTGCGCGAGGTGCTGGAGCATGAGACGACCGCCCACGGCCTGCATCGCCTGACCCTGAATGGGCCGAACATATCGCTGGACCCGGCCATGGCTGTATCCCTTGGCATGATCTTCCATGAACTGGCGACCAACGCGGCCAAGTATGGTGCGCTGTCCGCAGGCGACGGTCGTGTTCTGGTCGACTGGTCGATCGCGGATCTCAACGATCCTCGTCTCGCCATCCGCTGGCGTGAAACAGGCGGACCATCGGTGTCCCAGCCGGAACGTCGCGGGTTCGGCAGTCGTTTGATTGAGCGCAATGTCCGACACGATCTGGCGGGCACGGTCCAGATGCATTACCGCGACGACGGCTTCATCGCCGAGATCACCATTCCGCTGAACAAGGAAGCCGCATGACCAAAGCTTTGCAGGGCCGTCGCGTACTGATCATCGAGGACGAATCCCTGGTCGCCATGCTGCTGGAAACCATCCTCGACGACATGGGCTGCGAAGTAATCGGGCCGGATTCCAACATCGACGACGGCCTGAAGTCCGCCACAACCGAGGCCGTGCTCGACGCCGCCCTGCTTGATGTCAACGTCGCGGGCCGCGAGGTCTTTCCCGTGGCCGACGCCCTGAAGGCGCGCGGCGTGCCCTTCGTTTTTTCCACCGGCTATGGCGAAGCGGGCCTCCCGGAACATTGGCGGGGCCATCCTACAATCCAGAAGCCCTTCACCGAAGGCGCCATTCGCGACGCCCTGATGAAGGCGATGAACATCAGCCTAGCCTGATATCCTTGAGAACGGCGCGCGCCGCATTGTGACCCGGCGCGCCCGTCACACCGCCCCCGGGATGGGCGCCCGAACCGCACAGGTAGAGCCCCGGAACCGGCATTCTGTGATCTGCGTGGCCCAGCACCGGCCGTGCGCTGAACAGCTGATCCAGCGTCAGTCGCCCGTGGAAGATGTCGCCGCCGATCATACCGAAGCGCCGCTCCAGATCGCGAGGCCCCAGCGCCAGCCGCCCGACGATCGAGGCCTTGAAACCCGGCGCATGGGCCTCAACTGTTTCAATCATAAGGTCGGCCACCGTGTCGCGGTGTTCGTCCGCCAGATCCGGCGACACATGCTGACAGAACAGGCTGGCGACGTGCTGCCCCGGCGACGCCAGGCTGTCGTCCAGGGTCGAGGGGATCAGCATCTCGACGATGGGGTTTGACGACCAGCCGTTCAGACGCGCCTCTGCATGGGCGCGGTCCATATAGGCCAGGGTCGGGGCGATGATGATGCCCGCCGTCAGGTGGTCGCCCGTCCCCCGCAGGGCGGTAAAGCGCGGCAGCTCGGACAGGGCGACGTTCATGCGGAAGGTGCCAGAGCCCGAGGCGTAGCGGCTCATCCGCTCCGTGAAGTCGGCCGGAACCACGGCCGGATCGACCAGCCGGTCGAACAACAGGCGCGGATGCAGGTTGGAGACCACGGCGCGAGCACGGATCGCGTCGCCCGCCTCGGTCACGGCCCCGACCGCCCTGCCCTTCTCGATCATGACCTCGACGACGGGCGCGTCCAGCCGGATGTCGACGCCCTGCGCAACGCAGGCCGCGGCCATGGCCTGGGTGATGGCCCCCATGCCGCCGATGGCGTGGCCCCAGGCGCCCTTCTTGCCGTTCACCTCGCCAAAGACGTGGTGCAGCAGGACATAGGCCGAGCCGGGCGTGTAGGGGCTGGCGTAGTTGCCGACGACGCTGTCGAAGCCGAACAGGGCCTTGATCGGATCGCTCTCGAACCAGCCGTCCAGCCAATCGCCCGCCGACTTGGCGAAAAGGTCCAGCAGGTCGCGCTGCCCGGCCAGACCGAGCCGCGACACCCGCCGCCCCAGCGACGCCGCCTTCAGCATTTCCGGCAGGGCCGCCAGCCAGCCGCCCTCGACCACGTTGGGCGGGGTGGTCAGGGTCAGATCGCGCAGGATGGCGGCGATCGTCTCCAGGCGCGCCTCATATTCAGGCAAGCGCGCAGCGTCGCGGGTCGAGAACTTGGCGACCTCGGCCTGGGTCCGCCCCTCGCCGGTCAGCAGGTAGCGCCCGTCGTCGAAGGGCAGGAAGTTGGCCGCCCGCCGTTCGACCACCCGCAGTCCATGGCGAGGCAGTTCCATGTCAGCGATGACGTGCGGGTTCAGCAGGCTGACGGTGTAGCTGGCGGTCGAGTTGCGGAAACCGGGATGAAACTCCTCCGTCACCGCCGCCCCGCCGACGACGCCGCGCCGCTCCAGCACCGTCACCTTCAGCCCGGCCCGCGCCAGATAGAAGGCGCAGACCAACCCGTTGTGGCCGCCGCCGAGAATGACGACGTCCGTCTGTGATTGCGCCATCCTGCTCGCCCCCGCTTCCAGAGGCGGAGGCTAGCATCAGACTCGCCGCGGGGTGAACCATCCGTCCTGGGTGCGCTGCACCGACCCCGCCACGGCCAGGACGGCCAGGGTCTGTTCGATGCGGTCCTCCATCCGCCGCCCCCGACGCCCGCCGAACCGGGCCGCCAGAGCGCGCGGGCCGACCGGCACGCCTTCCTGCCGCAAGGCGTGCAACAGAGCCGAGGCCATAGGCCCCGGAGCTTCCGGCAAGGGCGGCAGGCTTGCGGCGACATCCAGCGACGCCTCGATCTGCACCGGACGCCGCAGGGTTCTCACGCGTCCCGTCTGGAACTCAGGCCGCAGGAATCGCACCTCTCCGCCCGCCTCCTCGGCAGCGCGCTCGCGGTTCAGGGCGACCAGACGCGCCACCGCCTCCTGAGCTGACAGGTCGGCCGGCCAGCCGTAGGCGCCCAGTACGGCCGCATCCAGCCGTCGATGCAGATGGTCCAACAGGCCGATGCAGCCCGCATCATGAATCACGCGCTCGGCTTCGGTCATGGGCTCGCCGGACGATAGCCGCGCCCGGGCGTTATAGAGGCCGGTCATGGTCAGGAAGGCGTGCCTGGCCAACACCCGTCTTCGCAGCTCGTCGATCTCTTCGGCCAGGGCCGCGATCTCGGCCCCGTCCTTGCCGTGAAGGTCCGGGAAGGCAAAGGAATCGAAGCATGCGCCCTTGGAGTAGACGGGTCGGTCCTCGAGTGTGCCGCCTTGCGCCAGCGACCAGTCCACATGGAGACGTGACGATAGGACGCCCAAGATCGCCGCGCTGTCCAACGCCATACAGACCAACCGATTGTCCGGCAGGATGTCCCCGTCCAAAAACCGGAACCAGCGATGCTTGGCCGTCTCGACCGTGGCGATATAGCGCCGCAAGCCTTCCAGCGCTGGCCGCAGTTCGCGACGCGGCTCGCCGAAAATCCACCAGTTCTCGCGATAGGAGGCCCGGTTGTTGCGGTCCCGCTCCGGCTTCACCGTCTCAAGGAGGTGTTGAAAGATCGCCGGGTGACGCCGCCTTGCCTCGGCCTCCCCCCAGCCGAACAGGTCGATGACGTTCACGCCGCGCGGGCGGTCCGCCAGATCGCGGCCGTTGCGATAGGCGCGGATCGGCGAGGCCGCCTCGGGCTCTGACGCCGACAGCAGGGCCGCCGCCCGGTCCGGCGCGACGATGAAGCCCGCGCCGTGCAGCTTGACCCCCGGCGAGCACAGAAGGGCGTTGGCCTTCAGCTCGACAGCTTCGGTCACATCCACTCCCACGGTCAGATCCGCTGAAATCGCGCCGCGCGCCTCACAGAAGACGATCTCTGGCGCGTCGGTGTGCAAGCCCGTTTCAGACTTGACCGTCAGCAGCCGCCCCTGCCCGTCCGGCTCGCCGCGCTCGGCCACGGTCATCGCGATGCGGACAGCGGCCCGGTCGCCGCCCTTGATCCAGGGGTGGTCGGGAATGGCGAAGAGCAGCCGCATCGGCGGCGCGCCCTTCAAATGATGCTCCAGCACGCGTCGGGAAAAGGTCTGGGTGATCGAGTTGGTGGTGATGAAGCCGAACCGGCGCAGGTTGGAGCCCTTGGCCGTCAGGATGTCCGCCGCCCGGTCCCACCATGCCGTGACCAGATCAGCCGAGCGGAACCGACCCTGCCGCACTTGCCACAAGGCGTCGACATAGCCGTCGCCCAGCTCGCGCCTCAGATCCTTGCCGCCGATGAAGGGCGGATTGCCGATAATGAAATGGACGTCCGGCCACGGCGTCGGACGCGGGTCGATCAGGCGGAGCACCTCGCGTTCCTCGGCCACAGGAAACAGAACGGGCGGGTCACCGTCCTTGCGCCCTTGTCGGGGTCTGGGCCGCGCGCGTGTGATGGGCCGCCCCACGGCGTCGCGTACCAGTTCCTCGCGCGACCAGGACAAAAGCGCGTCCGTCTGCCGGATCTTCTCGAAATTCCTCAGGATCGGCTCCGACGGCTTGGCGTCGCCAAAGACCCGGAAATGCCACTGCAGGTAGCCGATCCACATCACCATTTCAGCGATCCAGGCGGCGTAGGCGTTCTTCTCCAGCCCCCAGAACTGTTCGGGACTGACAGTGTGGCCGTCCAGCGCCAACAGGCCCTGCGCCTCGCCCATCTCGGCCAGAACGGCCAGAACCTCGCCCTCAAGCTCCTTCATCATGCCCATGGCGACATAGAGGAAATTGCCGGTGCCGCAGGCGGGGTCCAGCACACGGACGTGACACAGGTCATGGTGGAACTGGCGCACCAACTGCCTCGCCCCCCTGTGATCGCCCGCCATGTAGAGGCCGATGGCGCTGGCCTCGGCCGCCTCCCAGTCGGCGCGCAGCGGCTCCATGATGGTCGGCTCGACCAGCCGTTCGACATAGGGGCGCGGCGTATAGTGGGCGCCCAGTTCACCTCGCTCGGTCGGGTCCAGCGCCTGCTCCAGCAGGGCGCCGAAGATGGCGGGTTCGACCGATGCCCAGTCCCGACGCGCCGCCGCGATCAGGGCCTCCAGCTCGTCCTCGGTGATCGGCAGGGCCGCTGCCTGCCGAAACAAGCCCCCATTGAAACGGCGCAGGTTCTGGCGAAGCGCAGAACAGTGCCCGCCCTGGTCCATGCGCCTGAAGAAGTCGCCCGCCCCCAGGTGGAACTGATCCGCCTGTCCGCGGTAGCTTTCCAGAAAGCGGCGAAATCCCCTGTCCTCGATCAGGCCGACACTGTCGGCGAACATGGCGAAGATGCACTGCATCACGAACAGCGCCGTTTGATTGGCTCGCGCCGCCCGGGTCACGACGTCTGGCCGCCCGGACGGCCCCGCCGGCGCCCGCGCGCCGATGGAGCGCACCAGCCAGGCCAGACGCGAGGCGATGTCGGTCGTCACCTCGGCCACGCGCGCGGCGGGGTCCAGGCTCATCGGATCGGCCCAGACCCGCCTCAGCCGTTCGCGTACGTTCTCATCGCGCAGATCGGCCATGTCGATGCGATAGCGGGCGCGGTCGGGGAACGGGACATAGGCCTTGCCCTGGCGGCCGAAGTCGGACCACAGCTCGATGGCGCGGCCCACGTCCACAACGACAATGAAGGGCGGCCATTCGTCCAAGGCCTTGGCGTAGTTCTCGGCCTGGCGCTTGGCGTTGCGCATCAGGGTTTCGAGCGCATTGGACGCAGGCGCCGTCGTCTTGCGGCCCCGCCCGCCGAACAGGGCGAGTTGAGGTTGGGGGTCCAACGCCCCGCCCGCCCCGCGCTTGCCCGACTGCTTGGCCTCCAGAACAAAGGCGCCGCGTCGGTAGCAGTCGATGTAGCCGGGGTGGCTGCCGCCATCCTCATGCAGGAATTTCACGGGCCGCTCGAAGCAGTAGTCGAGGTCGCCTGCCCGCTCATCATCGGGGGCCGCGACGCCGATCAGGCGGCACAACTGGGCGACGAAGGTCTGATAGTGGGCGCGCTCGCTGATCGGCGCCTCGGACCAGCGGCGAATGAAGTCGTCTGCATCCATGGATTGTCGGCCTCCCCGCCAACAACCCTAGATTAAAAATACAGAAAAATGCAACTTTTAGGTGATTGAACCGCCAAGGTAGCGCCGATGCAGCAGGGGCGCGCCGAGCCAGTAGCAGAGCTCGGCCGGGCGGGTGATGTCCCAGACGGCCAGGTCGGCGGCCTTGCCGGCTTCCACGGTTCCGACCTCATCCTGCAACCCCAGGGCGCGGGCGGCGTGACGGGTGGCGCCAGCGATGGCCTCTTCCGGGGTCAGGCGGAACTGGACGCAGGCCAGGTTCAGCGCCGCCGTCATCGAGGCGACGGGCGAGGTGCCGGGGTTGCAGTCGGTCGCCACCGCCATGGCCACGCCGTGCTGGCGCAGCAGGGCGACGGGCGGCGCCTTGGTCTCGCGCAGCATCAGGAAGGCGCCGGGCAGCAGGACCGCGACCACGCCTGCCTCGGCCATGGCCTGAACCCCCGGCTCGGTCGTGTGCTCGATATGGTCGGCGGACAGGGCGTGATAGCGGGCGGCCAGGGCCGCGCCGCCGCCGTCCGACAGCTGATCGGCGTGCAACTTGACCGGCAGACCCAGCGCCTCAGCCTTGTCGAACAGGCGAGCGACCTCGTCCGTGGTGAAGGCGATGGGCTCGCAATAGGCGTCGACGGCGTCGACCAGACCCTCGGCATGGGCGGCGGGCAGGATTTGATCCACAGCCTTGTCCACATAGGTCGCGCGGTCGGCTTTGTGCTCCGGCGGGACGGCGTGCAACCCCAGATAGGAGGTGCGGACCCGCACCCCGGCGTCCTTCCCGATGCGGCGGGCGACGCGTAGCATCTTCAGCTCGCTGTCGTGGTCCAGGCCATAGCCGGACTTGATCTCAAGCGTGGTCACGCCGGTGGCCTTCAGCCCCTCCAGACGCTTGCAGGCCGAGGCGTAGAGTTCGTCCTCGCTGGCCTCGCGCGTCGCCTTGACCGAGGAGACGATGCCGCCCCCGGCCCGCGCGATCTCCTCATAGGTCGCGCCCTCCAGCCGCCGCTCGAACTCGCCCGAGCGGTCGCCGCCGAAGACCAGATGGGTGTGGCAGTCGATCAGGCCCGGCGTGACCCAGCGCCCGCCCAGACGGTCGGTTTCCACAGCCTTGTGCACAGGCAGGTCCGCGCGCGGACCGACCCAGGCGATGCGCCCATCCTTGATCAGGATGGCGGCGTCCTCGATCACGCCATAGGGGGCGCCGCCCTCGGTCATGGTCGCGACGTGGCAGTCGGTGAGAAGGCGGTCAGCGAGGATCATTTGCTTTCTCCGCTCATCCCCGCGGAGGCGGGGACCCAGTTCTGTCCAGCGAGGCGCAGAGGTTTCAGGATAGTCGAACGCACATTCTCAATGGCTGCGTCTGCAAGCCAAAGCACTGGGTCCCCGCCTCCGCGGGGATGAGCGGCAGGGGAGATCATCGTGCGGCGACTCCAGCCAGCAGTTCACAGAACCAACGCCCTGCCGTCAGGGAGCCGAGGTCGCCGACTTCCAGCGACGGGTCGTATTCGGTCAGGTCGACGGCGCGGACCTTGGCATGGGCGCCGATGGCGCGGGCGGCGTCGAAGAAGTCGTGGACCGAAACCCCGCCGGGGCGCGCGCCGGGGCTGGCGGGCCACTGGCTGCGGTCGATGACGTCGATGTCGAAGTCGACGTAGATGACCTCGCATAGCGACGACAGGCGCTCCAGTTCCTCGACCACGACGGTCGCCAGACCGCGCTGACGGCACTCGCGGGCGGTGCGGACGCTGATGCCCGCCGCCTCGGCCTTTTCATGGGCGCGACGGGTGTTGGCGAAGGGCGCAAGGCCCACCTGGCTGATGCGATGGCCGTCCAGCCCATCGTCCAACAGAGCCTGGATCGGATTGCCGTTGGTCAGGCCCTGATCCGTGTCGCGCAAATCGAAATGGGCGTCGAGCGTCAGCACGCCGACGCGGTCGAGGCCGAGGGCGTGAACACCGGGCCGGGTGATGGCGTTGTTGCCCCCGACAAGGATGGTCATGGCGCGATGGGCCTGCGCCTTCACCGCGTCGCGCACCGGCTCGAAGGCGTCGAACGGCGAGGCAGCCTTCAGCGCCACGTCCCCGGCGTCGTGGACCTTGAGCTCCAGATCCAGACCGGTCTCGACGTCATAGGTGGACAGGCGCGGCAGGACGGCGCGCAGGGCCTTGGGGCCGAGGTCGCAGCGACCCGGCGTCAGGGACCGCTCGTTCAGCGGCGCGCCGATCAGGGCGACGCTAGCGTCGGGATGGTTGCCCACCAGGTCCGCGACAGAGCGCCAACCGAGGGCTTCAGACGGTTCGCTCATCAACGTCATCCTTTAGTCGGGGAGAAGCGGGCGACCAGATCATAGGCCGCGCCGGGGAAGGTCTGCCACGCCCAGGTCACGCCCTGACCGTCGCGCCAGGTGCGACGCTCCAGCCGCAGACAGGGGGCGCCGTCGGCCAGACCCAGATGCTTGGCGGTCTCAACGTCGGCGCCGACGGCGGAAATCCGGTGCTCGGCCTCGGTCCAGGGCATGTGGGCCAGCAGCCAGCCGCCCGGCGGCTGGGTGGTGAAGTCGGCAGCCTCGGCCTCGGGCGCGGCGGTCAGAGAGATCAGGCGGCGTTCGAAGACGAAGGGCAGGTCGTCGGCCAGATGCAGGGTCTCCAGCTCGACCACCCGCTCGCCCAGGCCCTCGTCGGCACGCGCCGGGCGGACGATCCGGCCCAGCAGGCAATGGGCGTAGGCCAGCCCCCTGCCCTCGACCTCGGACTGGATGTCGGGGATGGCGACCAGGGCCGAGGAATGCACCGGCGGATGGGCCACCACTGTCCCGGCCCGCCGACGCCGCACCACCAGGGCCCGCGCCGACAGGTCCGTCATGGCGCGCGACACCGTCATCCGGGCGCAGCCGTATTCGGCCATCAGTTCGGCCTCGGTCGGGATGCGGAAGCCCGGCCGCCACTCGCCCGAGGCGATGCGGCGCTCGATGTCGCCGGCGATCCGTCGATGAAGCGGCTCATGATCCATGAATCGAAACTGCCTCTTGTACGCGATAATGTCTAGACATAACACTCCCCCAAACGACGGCCCAACCCGCACTTTGGGCCGCATGGAGGAATCGATGAGCGCCACGCCCAACACCCGCATCATCCGCAGCCCGCACGGCGCTGAAAAGACCGCCAAGACCTGGGCCGCCGAAGCGGCCATGCGGATGCTGATGAACAACCTCGACCCCGAGGTGGCCGAGCGTCCCGAGGACCTCGTCGTCTATGGCGGCATCGGCAAGGCGGCCCGCAACTGGCAGGCCTTCGACACCATCGTCGAACAGTTAAAGACGCTGGAAGCCGACGAGACCCTGCTGGTCCAGTCGGGCAAGCCGGTCGGCGTCTTCCGCACCCACGCCGACGCGCCGCGCGTCCTGATCGCCAACTCCAACCTGGTGCCGAAGTGGGCGACCTGGGAGCATTTCAACGAGCTCGATCGCAAGGGCCTGATGATGTACGGCCAGATGACGGCCGGGTCGTGGATCTACATCGGCACCCAGGGCATCGTTCAGGGGACCTATGAGACCTTCATGGAGGCGGGTCGCCAGCACTATGGCGGCGACTGGTCGGGCAAGTGGATCCTGACCGCGGGCCTGGGCGGCATGGGCGGCGCCCAGCCCCTGGCCGCGACCATGGCCGGCGCGTCCTGCATCACCATCGAATGCCAGCGCAGCCGTATCGAGTTCCGCCAGCGCACCCGCTACGTCGACGTCATGGCTGAGACCCTGGACGAGGCCCTGGCCCTGCTGGAGCAGTCGTTCAAGGACCAGAAAGCCTTGTCGATCGGCCTCTTGGGCAATGCGGCTGACCTTCTGCCTGAAATGGTCAAGCGCGGCGTCGGCCCCGATCTGGTGACCGATCAGACCAGCGCCCACGACCCCGTCAACGGCTACCTGCCCTCCGGCTGGACCGTCGCCGAGTGGGAAGAAAAGCGCGTCAGCGACCCCGCCGCCGTCGAGGCCGCCGCGCGCAAATCCATGGCCGTCCACGTTCAGGCCATGCTCGACTTCCACGCCATGGGCATCCCCACCGTCGACTATGGCAACAACATCCGTCAGGTCGCCTTCGATCAGGGCATCGAGAACGCCTTCGACTTCCCCGGCTTCGTGCCTGCCTATATCCGCCCGCTGTTCTGCCGCGGCGTGGGGCCCTTCCGATGGGCCGCCCTGTCGGGTGATCCCGAGGACATCCGCAAGACGGATGAGGCGATGAAGAAGCTCTTCCCCGACAACGCCGGCCTGCACCGCTGGCTGGACATGGCGGGCGAGCGCATCGCCTTCCAGGGCCTGCCCGCGCGCATCTGCTGGATCGGCCTGGGCGACCGTCACCGCGCCGGCCGGATGTTCAACGACATGGTGGCCTCGGGCGAACTGAAGGCCCCCATCGTCATCGGTCGCGACCATCTGGACTCCGGCTCCGTCGCCAGCCCGAACCGCGAGACCGAGGCGATGATGGATGGCTCCGACGCCGTGTCCGACTGGCCCCTGCTGAACGCCCTGCTGAACACGGCGTCCGGCGCTTCGTGGGTGTCGCTGCACCACGGCGGCGGGGTCGGCATGGGTTACAGCCAGCACTCGGGCGTCGTCATCGTCGCCGACGGCACGGATGAAGCCGCCAAGCGTCTGGAACGCGTCCTGTGGAACGACCCGGCCACCGGCGTCATGCGCCACGCCGACGCCGGATATGAGATCGCCAAGGACGCCGCGCGCGCCAACGGCCTGAACCTGCCCTCGCTGGACCTGTAAGCCTATGACCATCAAGATTGAAATCGGCGCCGCGCCGCTCACCCTCGCCCAGCTCCGCACGGTGCTCGACGGTCCCGTCGCCGTCAGCCTGACCGACGCCGCCTGGGCCAATGTCGAGAAGGGGGCCGCGGTCGTCGCCGCCATCCTGGCCGAGGGTCGCACGGTCTATGGCATCAACACCGGCTTCGGCCTGCTGGCCAACACCAGCATTGCGGCGGAAGACCTTGAAACGCTTCAGAAGAACCTGGTGCTCAGCCACGCCTGCGGCGTCGGCGAGCCGCTGAACGAGAACGTCACCCGCCTGCTGATGGTGCTGAAGATCGCCAGCCTGTCCAAGGGCGCCTCGGGCGTTCGGCGTCACACGCTGGAGACCCTGATCGGCATGGTCAACGCCGAGGTCCTGCCGCTGATCCCGGCCAAGGGCTCGGTCGGCGCCTCGGGCGATCTGGCCCCGCTGGCCCACATGAGCTGCGTCCTGATCGGCGTCAGCGAGGCCCGTTATCAGGGTCAGACGCTGGACGCCGTCACGGCCCTGGCCAAGGCCGGGCTGAAGCCCGTCGTCCTGGGCCCCAAGGAAGGCCTGGCCCTGCTAAACGGCACCCAGTGCTCGACGGCCCTGGCCCTGGCCGGTCTGTTCGCGACCGAGAACGTCTTCGCCGCCGCCGTCGCCGCCGGCGCCCTGTCGGTCGACGCCCTGATGGGATCGGACGCGCCGTTCGATCCCCGCATCCACGCCCTGCGCGGCCAGCCGGGTCAGATCGACGTGGCGCGCCGCCTACGTGAGCTGCTGGCCGGCAGCGCCATCCGCGACAGCCACCGCCACGACTGCGCCAAGGTGCAGGACCCCTATTCGCTGCGCTGCCAGCCCCAGGTCATGGGCGCGACCCTGGACGTCCTGCGCAACGCCGCCGCCATGCTGGAGCGTGAAGCCAACGCCGTGACCGACAATCCTCTGGTCTTCATCGAAGACGGAGACGTCATCTCGGGTGGCAACTTCCACGCGGAACCCGTCGCCTATGCAGCCGATCAGATCGCCATGGTCCTTTGCGAGATCGGCAACATCAGTGAGCGCCGCACCTCCATCCTGGTCGACCCCAAGATGACTGACCTGCCCGCCTTCCTGGTCAAGGACAGCGGCGTCAACTCGGGCTTCATGATCGCCCAGGTCACGGCGGCGGCCCTGGTGGCCGAGAACCGCATGGTCGCTCATCCCTGCGTCATCGACACCGTGCCGACCAGCGCCAATCAGGAAGACCACGTGTCGATGGCCACGCACGGCGCGCGCCGCCTGCTGGACATGGCCGCCAACACGGCGACCGTGGTCGGCATCGAACTGCTGGCCGCAGCGCAAGGCATCGACTTCCGTCGTCCCCTGACCTCGTCGCCGGAACTGGAGCAGACCTACGCCATCGTGCGCGAGGCGGCCGAACCCTATTCGTCCGACCGCTACTTCGCGCCGGACATCGCCCGAGCGACAGACGGGGTGCGGGCTGGACGCTATCGCGCCTTCGCCGGCGACCTGTTGCCCTCGGCGTAAACCGCAGAGAGCATCGCAGATGGAAGGCGTCGACGCCGCCGAAAATCCATGGCCCTCAGCGTGAACCCGGAGAGCCTCTGATCGCTTAGTCATGTGCGGCGCCTGAGCCGCGCCGTGCTGGAGCCATCAGAATGAAGACCCTGGTTTTGACCGGGCTGGCTTTGGGCCTGGTGGTTGTGGGCGCCGGCGGTTGGGCTGCCTGGAACTCGACGGCCAGTGCAAATCACGCCCCCGACGGCAGCCCCCTGCAAATCGAAGTGGTCGCTCCCCAAGAACCGGATCTTCCCGACCGCGCCATCCTGACGGTCGGCGAACTGCGTGAAGGCTACGTCCATGACCCTGAGCGGCTCCAGCCGCCCGCCGTCCTCGACGCCGAGTACGCCTATGTCGAGGCGGCCTGGGTCGAGCCCGAGCCCTCGGCCGCGCCGAGAGATCAGACTGGCGGGCTGGTATGGACCTCTCTGCGCCCCGCCGCGCCGCCCCGGCTGGAGCCTGACGACTACAGCTTCGGCTTCGATCAACCCCGGCCGCAAGAGGCGTCAGAAGACGCGCGCAGCTTCGCCGATGCAGGCGGATCGACGACGGCGACCATTGACACGGTCCCGTTAGACGAAGGCGGCCTCGACTAGGAAGGTCTAGGCCGCCCCATCGTCATCGGCGCGAGGTGACGCTGAGGGTGTAGTCGCCCTCTTCCGCCGAGCCGAGCGTGTTGGCGCGGATAGAGTAGGCGCCTGGACGAAGCTCCTGCACGATCTGGGCGCTGGTGCCGCCGCCGGTGTCATCGTCGCTAGCCAGGGAGTCGCCGTCGCACTGCGGCCCTTCATACAGGCCCAGATAGGCGTCGAAGTCGCCGGAATCGAGACGAATGGCGACGCTGCCCGCGCGCGAGGTGGTCAGGGCGTAGCAGTCGTAGAACGAGCCATCGTCGGCGCGACGATCGCTGAACTCCAGACGCCCCGAACGGCTTTCGCCGACTGAAATCGGCAGGACCTGCGTGGTCGGACGGACCCGCTCGCCCGAGGAGATGCGCAGCTCATAACGGCCGGTCTCGCCCTCGCTCAGGGTGTTGGCCTTGATGATCCAAAGGCCGCCGCTGGAGGCGAAGCGCAGCTGCGAGTTCGTGCCCATGTCGGGGCCGTCGTCATTGGTGATAGAGGTGTCATCGCAGTCCGCGCCCTCGCCAGCGGACAGATATGTGTCGAAATCCGACGAGTTGAGCGTCACCGTATAGGCCTCGTCGGCATTGGTCTGGACGACGTAGCAACGGTAGTGCGAACCGTCGCCCATGCGGGCGTCCTTGGCGGTGAAATTGCCTTGCACCGTCTGGCCCGGGCGGATGGTGCTCTGGGCCGAGGCGGCGCCGGCTACAGCCAGAGCCGACGCCAGGACTGTCGTCATCAAAAGGGTGCGCATGGGAATCTCCGTGGATATGCCGAACTAGCGCCCTAGCCCGGGCATCTAAACAGTTGATTTATTTTACACTTAGCAAGGGAACGCGCTTCAGCGCCGGAAGGCCGGCGGCGTTGGTGCAGAAGCAGACGGTGCGCAGTTGCCGGATAACGGTCTGGAAGTGATCGACCACCGCCTCGGTGGATATGGTCGCCGCCTGAATGACGCCCGAGGCCATGCCGACCAGGTCGGCGCCCAGGCGGACGGCCTTGGCGACATCGACGCCGTCGCGGACGCCGCCGGAGCCGATAATCAGGGCTTCGGGCAAGGCGTTGCGAGCCTCGGCGATGGCGCGGGCGGTGGGGATGCCCCAGGCGGCGAAGGCGGCGGCATGGACCTTGTCCGCCTGATCCACAGCGCGCTCGCCCTCGATCAGGCCCCAGTTGGCGCCCCCGGCCCCGGCCATGTCGATCCCGGCCGCGCCCATGGCGATCAGGCGCTGGGCCGTAACGGCGGAAATCCCCGCCCCCGTCTCCTTAACGAGGACCGGCGCATCCAGATCGCGGATCAGCGCCTGAAGCGCGGCGCCGACGCCCCACCAGTCGCGGTCGCCCTCGGGCTGACAGGCTTCCTGCAAGGGATTGAGGTGCACCACCAGGGCGTCGGCTCCAATCATGTCGAGCGAGCGCCGGGCCTGCTCGACGCCGAAACCGCGGGTGAGTTGCGCAGCGCCGATGTTAGCCAGGATCGGGGTGTCAGGGGCGCGGTCACGCAGCGAGCGGTCCAGCCCGCCGGTCGCCTCGCCCTCGATGGCGGCGCGCTGGGATCCGACCGCGAGGGCGATGCCTAGATGCTGGGCCGCCTCGGCCAGACGGGCGTTGATGGCCTCAGCGCGGGCCGGACCGCCGGTCATGGCGCTGATCAACAGGGGCGCCTGCAGGCGTCGCCCCAGGAAATCGGCGCCCAGGTCGATCTTGGCGTGATCCAGGTCCGGCAGAGCCTCGTGGACGAAGCGCCAGTCGTCGAAGCCAGACGCCAGGGCGTGCCGCCCGCCGCCAGACAGCACGACGTCGAGATGCTGGTCTTTTCGGCCAAGGATCAGATCATCGCTCATGTCGGGATCGTCAGGGCTGACGCTCGACCGTCAGCACATAGTCGCCGGTCGAGCCCGGGGCGAAGCTGCGGGCGCGCACGACATAGGCGCCGTCGCGGGGCGCGGTCCAGTCCAGACGGGCGTGGGTGTCTGACAGGCTGTCGTCGTCTTCCGCCAGGCTACGGAAGTCGCCGTCCTTGTCCTCGCCCACTTCGACAAAGGCGTCGAAGGCCGGCGAGATCATGATGAAGCGCAGCTTCTCGTCCGCCTTGGCCTTGAAGGTGTAGGCGTCAAAGGAGACGCCCTCGTCGTTCATGGCATCGGCTTCGGTCAGGCTGCCGCGAGCGATCGAGCCGATCAGAAGGCTGCCCGGCCCGGGCTCTGGCCCGCGGTCAGCGAACTCCAGGGAATAGAGCCCCTTGCCGCTGCTCGAATAGGGCAGCGCGCGAAGAACATAGTCACCGTCCTCTGGCAATGTGAAGGTCAGCCGCGCGTCGGTGCCCTGACGTAGGCCATCGTCGTCGGAAGCCAGTTCTTCGAATTCCTCGCCCGCCTTGCCGACCTGTAGCAGGGCGTCGAAATCGCCGGAACGCATGACGGCCTGGACGCGCTGCCCCTCGGTTCCTGTGAAGGCGTAGCCGTCAAACAGGCGTCCGGCCTCATCGGTCGCGCCGCCTTCCTTCAAGTCGCCCTGCACGGTTTGGCCGAAGCTGAGCGCCGTGGGCGGCGGCGGCGGGGCCACCTCTTCCAGTTTCAGGTCATAGGATCCCGTGGCGTCCGAGAAGCCGCGCGCCTCGATCAGATAGTCGCCATCATCGGGCAGGACGAAGGTCAGGCGCGCATTCAGCTCGCCGCCCCCGTCGTCGTCTGTGGCCAGGCTATTATGGTTGGCGTCGAACAGCTCCAGGTAGCTGTCGAAATCATCCGCCGTCAGGCTGATGGCCACGCGTTGACCGGCGCGGCCGGTAAATCGATAGAGGTCGGCGGGGGCGCCCGCGTCGCTGCGGGCGCTGTCCTCGTCCAGACGACCATCAACCTCGTCGCCGATCGCGATGCTGCGCGCCTCCGGGGCCGGCGGCCCCTGTTCCAGCGACAGGCGATAGTCGCCCTCGGCGCCGCCGCCGAGCGAAGCGGCCTGGATCACATACTCGCCCGCCTGGGGCGCCGTGAAGACGAGGTAGGAGTTCAAGCCCTTGCCGGCGCCATCGTCATTCTCGGCCGCCTGCACGAAGGAGCCGTTGACCACACGACCGATGCGCACAAGCGGATCGAAGTCGTCGGATTCCAGCAAGACCGCCACGCGCTCTCCGGCGCCCGCGCGGAAGGCGAAGGCGTCGAAATTATTGCCGTCCTCGTCCTCGGCGTCGCCAGAGGTCAAACGGCCCGAAACATTCCCTCCGACCGAGATCCGTCCCGGACGCGGCTGACGTGGGGCGACGCGTTCACTGAGCGCCAGCGTATAGGCGCCGGTTTCCAATCCCGAGAAAGGCCGTGCGCGCACGATGTAGACGCCGTCGCTTTCCGGCGTGAAGCGCAACCGGGCGTTGGCGCCGCTGCCCGCGCCGTCATCGTCTGAGGCGAGACTGTCGCCTGAGGTCCGCCCCTCGGCATAGATCTCCAGATAGGCGTCGAAGTCGCTACTGCGCATTTCAACCTGAAGCCGCTGACCGGCGCGGAGCTGAACGCGATAGTCGTCATAGCGATAGGCGTCGCCGCCGCGCGTGCGCGCATCCCCCTCCTCCAGCCTTCCGCGGACCTCGGCGCCGATGCGGGTGTCGGCCGGAGTTTGGGCGAAAACGGAGCCGGACGACAGCAGGGCGACGACGCTGACCGCTGCGAACAGGGCCCTGTACTCGGAATGACGCATGAAAACCTCTTTGCTGGCGCCATCATAGACGCCGAACCGCCACGGCTGTAAATCGCGGCCACGCTTTCACGTTCCCAAGCTCACGGAGCCGATCATGGCTGATGAACCCGCCCCCGCCGCGCTGATCGATGGCAAGGCCTTCTCGCAGACCCTGGTCGAACGCGTCGCCGCCGCCGCGTCGCGGCTGGAAAAGGCCCATGGGATCAAGCCAGGTCTGGCCGTGGTCATCGTCGGCGAGGACCCCGCCAGCCAGATCTACGTGCGCAACAAGGGTGAGACGACCCAGAAGGCTGGGATGCGGTCCGACACCCACCGCCTGTCCGACACGACGACCCAGGCCGAACTGCTGGCCCTGATCGCGACGCTGAACGCCGATGCAGGCATCCACGGCATTCTGGTGCAACTGCCGCTGCCAAAGCATATCGATTCGGCCGCCGTCCTGGGCGCCATCGACCCGGACAAGGATGTGGACGGCTTCCACGTCGTCAACGTCGGGCGTCTGGCGGTCGGGTTGCCGGGCATGATCCCTTGCACGCCCCTGGGCAGCCTGATGATGCTCAAGGACCAGCTAGGCGACCTGTCGGGCCTGAACGCCGTCATCGTCGGCCGCTCCAACATCGTCGGTAAGCCGATGGCGCAGCTGCTGCTCGGCGAAAGCTGCACCGTCACCATCGCGCACTCGCGCACCCGCGACCTGCCCGCCCTGTGCCGCACCGCCGATATTCTGGTGGCCGCCGTGGGCCGGCCCGAGATGATCAAGGGCGATTGGATCAAGCCGGGCGCCACCGTCATCGACGTGGGCATCAACCGCGTGCCCTCCAAGGACCCGGTCAAGGCCGCCGAGGGCAAGACCCGCGTCGTCGGCGACGTGGACTTCAACGAGGCGATTCAGGTCGCCGGACGCGTCACCCCCGTCCCCGGCGGCGTCGGCCCCATGACCATCGCCTGCCTGCTGGCCAACACCTACACCGCCGCGTGCCGATCGGTCGGGGTCACGCCGGATGATCTGGGCGGCTGAGAGGGTCTCCTCCCTCCCGCTCACCCCGGCGGACGCCAGGGTCCAGTGAGAACCGCACGCGCACCCGCTGAAACCTAGAAAGCCTCTGGCGCGATTGATGGCCAAAGGACTGGATCCCGGCGTCCGCCGGGATGAGCGGATTGGGTTGTCAAAATTCCGGCCTTGAAGCGGAGCCTTTCCGCTCCGATAGTCTTTAGCGGATCAGCGGTCCTGCCGACCGCCGGAGGAACTCATGGCTGGATTCTCGCCCCGTCTCGCGGCCGTCGCCGCTGTCGTCGTCCTGACGCCTGCCGTCGCGGGTTGCGGCTACAACACCATTCCGACCAAGCAGGAACGGGCCGAAGCGGCCTGGGCCGACGTCCAGAGCCAGTACCAGCGTCGCGCCGACTTGGTGCCGAACCTCGTCGCCACCGTGCAGGGCGCGGCCATCCAGGAACGCACCACCCTGACCCAGGTGATCGAGGCGCGAGCCAAGGCCACCAGCGTCAATATCGACGCCTCCAATCTTGATAACGCCGCCGCCTTCCAGCAGTACCAACAGGCGCAGGGCGAGCTGTCGTCCGCCCTGTCGCGACTACTGGTGACCGTCGAGGCCTATCCCCAGCTTCAGGCCAATCAGAACTTCCTGACGCTGCAATCGCAGCTGGAAGGCACCGAAAACCGTATCGCCGTGGCGCGCCGCGACTACAACGAGGCCGTGCGCGACTACAATACCACCTTGCGCACCTTCCCCACTGTGATCTGGGCCAAGACCCTGCATGGCGGCTCCAAGCCCATGCAGCTGTTCACCGCCACCGCCGAGGCCCAGAGCGCCCCGACAGTCAACTTCAACCTCGGGGTTCCCGGCGCCCAGCCAGGCGCCGGCGCGCCCGCGACCACGCCGGGGGCCGCGCCCGGTTCGACGCCGCCTGCCGCAGCTCCGGCGCCGGCGGCGTAGTCAACTCGCCATGACCCCTTCCGCCCTCGCTCCGAGGGAAAGACGAGCGCCGGGGCTGATTCCGGCGCTGCTGCTCGGTCTTGTCCTGTGCCTGGCGGCGCTGCCCGCCTTCGCCGCAGAGATCAAGTTCCCGGCCCTGACCGGGCGGGTTGTCGATGACGCTCAGTTGCTGACGCCGGAACAGGAACAGGCCCTGACCGGCAAGCTGGCGACGCTGGAGCAGCAGACCGGGGATCAACTGGTGGTCGTCACCCTGCCCTCGTTGCAGGATCAGGAGATCGAGGACTTCGGCTATCAGCTGGGTCGTCATTGGGGCATCGGGCAGAAGGAAAACGACGGCGGCGCCCTGCTGATTGTCGCGCCGAACGAGCGCAAGGTTCGGATCGAGGTCGGCTATGGCCTGGAGGGCGTACTGACCGACGCCTATTCCTCCATGATCATCCGCAACGACATCCTGCCGGCCTTCCGCTCGGGCGACTACGCCGCGGGCATCATCGCCGGGACCGACGCGGTCATCGCCCAGTTGACCGCCGATCCGGCCGAGGCCCAGGCGCGCGCGGCCGAAGCGAAAAGCGCCGCAAGCGAGCGCGAGGCGCCGATCCTGCCGGCCATCATCATCTTCCTGATCTTCTTCTTCCTGTTCGTCAGCCTGGTCGGCGCGGCGGCGGGCGGCAAACGTCGACGCGGCGGCAAGGGCGGCGATGGCCTGACCCCCATCCTGATCTGGGCCGCCAGCGAGGCGCTGAAGAACCAGGGTCGCGGCGGCGGACGCGGCGGCTGGGGCGGCGGCGGTGGCGGCTTCGGCGGAGGCGGCGGTGGATTTGGCGGCGGCGGCGGCGGCTTCGGCGGCGGCGGCGCATCGGGGGGATGGTGATGCAGTTCACGCAGCGGGACCACGCTCGGGTGGCCGAGGCCATTTCCGTCGCCGAGGCGAACACCTCCGGCGAGATCTTCTGCGTCGTGGCGCGGCAGGTGTCCTCCTATCGCGACGTCAGTCTGGCCTGGGCGGCGGCGGCGGCCCTGCTGTTGCCGCTGGCGCTGATCCCGCTGGGCTTCGGCCCTCACTGGCTGCCCGGGCTGCCTGGTCTTTGGGGCGCCGACTGGCAGGCCGCCCACGCCGCCGCGCGCGAGGTGGAGATCGGTCAGGCCCTGGCGGCCTATGCCTTGGTTCAGGCGGCGGTCTTCGTCGGGGTCTTCCTGCTGACCCTGATCCCGGCGGTGAAGCGACTGCTCACCCCTGCCCCCCTGCGCCGCACCCGCGTCCGTCGCGCGGCCATGCAGCAGTTCCTGGCCCACGGCCTGCACGTCACCGAGGCGAGGACCGGGGTCCTGATCTTCGCCGCCCTGGCGGACCATCAGGTGGAGGTCATCGCCGACAAGGGCATCCACGCCTGCGTCAGCCCCGAGGTCTGGGCTGAGGCCGTCGCCGCCCTGACTGCAAGCCTGCGTCGGGATCAGCCAGTCGAGGGACTGGAACAGGCTATCGCCCTGTGCGGTCAGGTGCTGGCGGAACAGTTTCCGCCACGATCCGCTGATATCAACGAAGTCCCCGACCGTCTGGTTGTCATCTAGACCGGATAAAAGGCCGCGGGATCGACCGCGCCGACAAGGACCCATGCCCAGACTCGTCACCTATAACGTGCACCGCTGCGTCGGCGTCGATCGCAAGCTGGACGTGGCGCGCGTCGCCGCCGTCATCGCCGAGCTGGAACCGGACATCGTCTGTCTTCAGGAACTGGACGTCGGCAGAGCCCGGACCAATGGTGTCGATCAGGCTCACGCCATCGCCGAACGCCTGTCCATGGCCTTTCGCTTTCACCCCGCGATGACGATCGAGGCGGAGCTTTATGGCGACGCCATCCTGACCCCCCGCCCGGAGCGGCTGATCCGCGCCGCCGCCCTGCCGACCCTGCCCAATCTGCGGGGACTTGAGCCGCGCGGAGCCCTGTGGTCGGCCATCGACTTCGACGGCGTGACGTTGAACGTCTTCAACACCCATCTGGGTCTGGTGCCGCGTGAGCAGCGGCTGCAGGCGGCAGCTCTCGTCGGACCGGAATGGTTGGGCGATCCGTCCTGCGTCGGCCCCACGATCCTGACCGGCGACTTCAACGCCACATCGATCACCCGCCCCTATCAAGCCCTGAGCCGACGACTGGCCGACGCCCAGCGCGTGCTGGGGCTGAGGCCCTCTGTAAAGACCTTCCCGTCCAGCTTCCCCGCCATCCGCATCGACCACTGCTTCGTCAGTCCCGAAATCAGGGTTACGGGCGCCATGACGCCGCTTCATCCCTTGGCGCGGGCGGCGTCAGATCACCTGCCGCTCGCGATCGACTTTGAGTTCACAGGTCAGCCCGGGGCCTGACCTCCCTCTGAGCGCGGGCGGGTGCGGTGCGTGCGGTTCAGACGCTTCCAGGGACGCCAGGCGTCCCTGGACGACATGGGATCTCCGAGCTGCCACTCCGCGAACAGCCGTTCGACCGGCGACGGCGGCGTTGAGCCCAGCAAGGTCATACGATCAGAGCCGAAAGTCATGACCGCCTGCCCGACCGAGCCCATGATCGCCTCGGCCTGGGCGAAGTCTTCGCCCGACACGCCGATAAAATGCCCGATGGAGCGTTGCCGAAACCGCCGCACCACATCACGCCCTTCGACTGTCGTCGGCTCTGCAGCCACGTCGCACTCGGTGTCCAGGCCCTGGGAGCGATTGTTCAGATTGGTCGAACCTATCCGCAGCAGCTGGTCGTCGATGATCGACATCTTGGCATGGACGATGATGCGTTCGCCCTCCGCCGTGCGCGGACTGAAGGCGGTAAAACGGTTAAAGGCGTCGGCCTGCTCGAGCCGGTAGAGAACCTCCGCGCGAGCGGTGTCCATTGTCAGGCCGTCGAACCAGCTGGGACTTCGCCCTGTTGAGACCAGAACGATTTCCGGCCCGTCGGGTTCAGCCAGCCTCTCGGCCAGGGCGGCGGCGATGATCGGCGATGTGAAGTACTGATTCTCAAGGTAGATCAGACGCTTGGCTCGGCGGATGGCCTCGAGATGGAGCGTCTCGTTCTCACGCACTTCGGAACGGCCGCGTACGGCGGGTTCGGTCCGGGCTATGCCAACCGAGACATCCGTCAGCGCAGGCTCGACGCCATCCGGCCAGGGATCATCGTTGGAGTCGTCTGGCAGAGTCCGTTCCCAGGTGGCCCGGTACCAACGTTCACGCGCCAGATCACCCAAGGCCCTGGCGGCCGCCCCGTCCATGACGCTCATCACTTCATGACGAGGCGCGCTGAACAATCCGGACGGCTGGCAGCGTCGTGGATCGAAATCCAGATGCTCGTCCGTGTCCCAGCGATCAGTGGCGATATCGCCGCCACCGCAGAACGCCACCTTGTCGTCGATGATGATGACCTTCTGGTGGTGACAGGCCCCCAGGATGCCGGGCTTGTCCAGGCGGAACTCCACCGTTCGCTTGCGAAACCAGTTCTGCGCCCGGTGGGGATAGAATCCCTGCGACGCCGCGATCAGCAGCGGCGATTTCCAGATCAGCAGACGAACATCCAGGTCCGGCTTCTGACGGACCAGACTGCGCAACTGATGCCCAATCTCGCCACGCCGGTCGGTCAGCGGCGACTCGGGGTCCAGCCTCGTTCGTGGATCGAATTGCCAGCCCAGGACGACAATCGACTTTTTCGCCTTTTGCAGGGATGACGCGAGCGCGTCGAAATAGGCGTTGTTCTCCATCAACGGAGTGAAGCGGTGCGCCGTCGCCACGCGCCAGCATCCCCGCCCTGGTTCGAGCAGACTGCCTTCATAGATGTCGCCGGGTTCACGCATTACGCCATAGCTGTCTGATTCGCGTGACGTTCCGCTACGCGCTGTTCCATACAGTGACGCTGCGACGGTTTTCGTTCCACACGCTTCAACAACGGCCAAGCTTCACAAAGGCGCCGCATTGTGGACTGCGCACGCTTCTGTCATGATGCGCCCATGCAAATGCTGCTGGAAATGCTGGCTGGCCTGATTGCGATGCTCGCTGCAGCGGCGTTGTCGCAGTTTGGCGTGGATTTGCATGCACCCCGCCACTCTGAACGCGAGATCCAACGCGTTCAGGATTGTCGGGATACGCCCGCGGCCACCGTGGCCGTCGCCGCCCCCCGCGATTGCTGACAAAGGGCTTTCTGCCCGACCATTCCTGTTTCTTCCAATGGAATCCGGACGTGTGAGTCTTTGCGCGACCGGATCGAGTCGTTAGGGTCCGATCTCCGCGCGCCCTCGCCGCGTTTCCGGCGATTAGTGAACGAGACCGACGCCCCATGAAATCCAGCCATCGGCCGCCGCTCAACCTTTCCGACCCTGAACCGGGCGACGATCAGCACGTGACCGCGCAGGTCGATGCGATCGACGAAAGCGTTACGACTGATGACGCCTTGGATGCTGAGCTCTCGCTTAAGCCTGCGCCGGAAAAACCCATGTCCGAGCGCCGACGTCGTCGTCTTCTTGAAGAGCAGCGCCTGGCGGAAGAGCGGGCCGCGGCTCTTCAAGCGCAGCCCACGCCCGATCTCGGTCCCCTGATGGTTTCCGCCGACGCACCGCCCGCCGCGGTGGAGGAGCCCCAGACTCCTGCGCCGATGATCACGCGGCGCGCGCCGGCCCAGAAGCCGGGCGGCAACGCCTATCTGATCGCCGGACTGGCCTCCGCTCTTTGGATCGGCGGCGTAGCCTCGTGGTTCGCCTACGAGTTCGGCTCGGGAGCAGTGCCGCTGGAGCCCCTTCGACTAGCCGTCTACGCCCTGATCGCCCTGGCCCCCGCCGGCCTGGCCGTCATGCTCGCCCACGCCGTGCGTCAAGGCGCGCATCTGGCCCAGGAAACCCGTCGGACCCGCGACATGGCCGAGGCCCTGGTCGGCCCGACCGCCCTGGCCGCGCATCAGACGGGACAGGTGCTGACCTCCCTGCGCGGCGACATTGATCAGGCGGCGCTGGCCGCCGAACGCGCTCGCGCCGACATGGCTCTATTGCGCGAAGCCTTGGCCGGCGAAACAGCACGCCTGAACGAAGCGGCCGACAGCGCGGGGCGCACCGCCCGCCGCCTGACTGACCAGTTGAGCCGCGAACGCGAGCAAATGGGCGCTCTCGGCGTCCAACTGGACAGTCAGGCCACCGGCGTCGTCGACGCCGTAGAGCGCCAGTCGCGCATGGTGGTGGACGCGTCGGATCTGGCCCAGACCCAGCTTCGCGAGGCCGAGGCCGCCCTGGCCGCCCGCGCCGCCGATCTGGCCGCCGCCGCCGGAGAGGCGCAGGACGCCGCCCGCGCCGCCGCTGACGATCTGGCCCGCCAGACCCTGCGCCTGGAAACCGCCGGCTCGGGCGTCGCCGAACAGATTCAGTCGGTCGAGGAAGGTCTCAGCCAGCAACGCGCCGCCCTCGTCACGGCCGCCTACGCCCTCCGCACCGATCAGGAAGACTTCTCGGCCCAGATCGAGAGCCAGCGCGCCCAGTTCACCGAACAGTTGTCCATCACCCGCTCCGCCGCCGGCGAACTGACCCAGACGACCGGCGACATGAACGAGGCCATGAAGGCCCAGATCGAGGCGGCCGTCGATCAGTTCCGCGCTCTGGTCGATCTGTCCCAGCGCGAGGCCGACGGCTTCGACCACGCCACCAAGCTGGCGCTCGACCGCTTCGAAGCCCTGGCCGCCGAGTCGCGGGATATTCTGGTCGAGGAGACGCGCCGCGCCCTCACCGCCCTGCAGGCCACCGCCGAAGAACAGCGCGCCGCCGCCGCCGCCGCCATCGAACAGGCCCAGATCCGCGCCGACCGATTGGGCGAGTCCCTGTTCGACGCCGCGCAGAAGGCGGACGAGGCCGCCGAGGCGCGCATCGACGGCGCCCGCAAGATCGTCAACCAGACGGCGGACATGGTCGACCTGACCGGCGAGAAGGTGGTCGAGCGACTGGAAGACACGCTGGCGCGGATGACTGCAGCCCTCGCCCAGGTCGAAAGCGCCGTCGCCGAGATGGACGCCCGGGCCAGCCGCTTGCCCGAAGAAGCGGCCGCACGCGTGGGGGCCGTCCGCGCCTCGGTCGAAGACGGATTGGCCGCTCTCTCGGCAGCCTCGAGAAAGGCCGCTGAAGACACCGAAGCGCTGGAGTCGGGCTTCCAGGAACGGGTGCGTCGCAACTATGACATGCTGACCGAGGCCGTGCGTGTCATGGGAGTCGTGTCGGGCGATACGCCGACCAGCCGTCGGCGCGAACCGCTGCTGTCGCCGGTCGAAGCTCCGCGCTACAAGCCGCGCTCGGTCGAACCCAAGCCCGAACCCAAGCCTGCAGATGAACGCAGCTTCGGCCTGCGCGGCAGGCTGAAACTGGAACCGACCAGGGATCAAGCCTCGCCGACGGCCCCTCTCTCCGAGAGCAACGAGCCGCTCGACTGGAACGATCTGATGGACGGCCAGGACCAGACCGCGCAGGAGCCGCCGCTGGAGCTTGACGCCTCCATGGCGTCCCCGACTGACGCCGGCCTGGAAGGCAGAATCACGGCCGCCATTCGCCGCATGGGGGTCGATCCCAACGCCTTGTTGCCACGCGCCCGAATCGAGGAAGCCGCCCGCGCCCTGGCGGCGCAGGAACCCGACCGCGCCCGCCAGATCGTGCGCCGCGTGGCGCCCGCCGCGGTCCGTAGCGTGTCGCGTCGTATCCTGGCCGACGCCGACCTGCGCGCCGACGCCGACGCCTATGTGCGCGCCTTCGGGCAGGAAATGCAGGATCAGGCGCGCCAGGGCGATGCTCACGACGTGCAGGCGCGTCTGGCGACCGACGAAGGCCGCGCCTTCATGTTGCTGGACGCCGCCATCGGCGATTTGGGATAGGCGTCTTGCCGCAAAGCCGCCTCATTTCAGCCGACGGACTTGACCTCGCCCGGGGTTTGACCGCACCTTTCCCGCCGCTGTCGCGTTAGTGTCATACAAGGTGGATTCCGTGCTGGATATGGATACCGGGGTTCGCCCCGATCGACGTCCCGCCATCGCCATCTGCGCCTGGGACCCGACCTTCACTGCCTGGGATCCGGTCGAGGATCTGTCGGGCGAGCCCTGGAACCCGGTTGGCGCACGCACCCTGCCCATTCCCGGCATGGCGTCGGCTGAAACCCTGGCCGCCGCACTCAGCGCCCTGCTCGCCAAGGGTGAATGCGGCGCACTGCTCCTGGTCGGCCAGACGGCTCATCCGGACGCCTTTCGTCTGCAGATGCGGGCCGAGAACCGTCGCCTCGACCACAGCGACCGGCTGGACCACACGGGGCCGGGCGTGGCGCGCGCCACCGCTCCCGCAGCCGAGATCGTCCGGGCCCTCGCCGACGCGGGTCTGAACGCATTGGCCGCCTCGGACGCGGAGCAAGATGCGGGCAGCTATATCCTGTATCGTATTCTCAATGATCTGCCGGACGGCCCTGCCTCGCCGTCGATCGGCCTGATCCGAGCGCCGCTGAATGCGCCGAACGCCAAGGTTCAATTGGCGGTCAAGACGGCAGCCTCGGCCATCGCCCGCCACCTGGCTCCCCTATCCCGCCCCCACGTCGCCTAGGCTTTCGCCAAGCGCGCTTGCAGAACCAGCCCCACAACTCCGCCGGTCAGCGCCAGCCCGGCCATGGCCAGATAACCCTTCAGACCGAACGCATCATAAAGCGGCCCCGAAGCCGCCGTCGCCAGTCCGATCAGCACGCCCGCCGACAGAACGGAACCGAGAGTCTGGGCCGCCGTGTGGCTGTCCGGCGGCGAAAGACGTTCGACGATCTGGACACCAGCCAGATAGGTGGCGGCGAAGCTGAGCGCGTGCAGCGCCTGCAAGGGCCACAGCGCCCACAGCGGCGGCGAGAAGGCCATCAAGGTCCAGCGCACCACCGCCGCGCCGGCCCCGATGGACAGCATCAGCCACGGCCCAATGCCGACGCGCCGCCGCCATGGCTCCACCACCCACATGAAGCCGATTTCGACCAGGACGGAAAAGGCCCACAGCAACCCGGTCACGCTCTCGGGAATGCCCTGCGCCTTCCAGGCGATGGCCGAGAAGCCGTAATAGAAGGCGTGCGCCGCCTGCACCGCGCCGACCGCGAAGATGGCGGTCATGAAGATCGGATCGACCACCAGTCGCCCCAGGCCCTTGAAGCGTTCCAGCCCCGGAACGCGACGGCCGTCCGTCACAGGTTCAGCCGGGAGGACGCGCCAGGCGGTCACGGAGATCAGCAGCGCCGCCGTTCCGATCCAGATGATGACCGCATCGGCCGAGGCCCGCGTCAGCAGGGCGCCCATGGTCACATTGGCCACGACAAAGGCCGCCGAGCCGCAACCGCGCGGCAGGGAGAAGGCAAACCCGTCGCGCTTGGCGACTCGCAGCGTCATCACGTCGCTGAGCGGGATCAAGGCCGCCGCCGCCGTCGCTCCGACGAACCAGCAGACAGCCCAGGCGGTGAAGCCCTGAACCAGACCCGCCCCGCCGTAGCCCAGCGCCATGGCCAGCCCCAGCAGGGCGATCGGCGTACGCCGATATCTGAACCCGTCGGCCCAGACAGCGAGCAGAGGGCCGGTCACCATCCGCCCCAGCATGGGGATGGCCAGCAGAGCCCCGATCTCGGCCCCGCTCAGCCCCTGTTCGCGAAACCACAGACCGGCGAACGGCAAGGTCACGCCGCTGGCGGCGAACAGCAGGACGTATTGCAGAGCCATGCGGAGGGCGGATTTCATCGCCGCTCCGATAGCAGACTCCGGGGAAGTTGTGGTCTAGACATTAGCGATGAGTCTTGATCGCAACCTGCTCGTTTTCGCCGCCTTCAACGGCGCCATGGCCGTGGCGCTGGGGGCCTTCGCCGCCCACGGGGCGGGCCCGGCGATCAAGAGCCTGCTGACCACCGGGGCCCAGTATCAGATGGTGCACGCCGTGCTGGCCGTCGTCTGCGCGACCTGGGCGACCGCGGGCAGGACCGCACGCATCGCCGGCTGGCTGGCGGCGAGCGGCGGACTGATCTTCTGCCTGGCCCTGGCCATGATCGGCCTGCTCAGCCTGCCCGCCATGGGGGCTGTCGCCCCCGTCGGCGGCGTGCTGATGATCGCCGGCTGGATCATGCTGGTCGTGGCTGCGTTCCGCTCACAAATCGTCAACGCCTGACCCGCCAATCTGAAAACCCCTCATTATCCTGACATGGCCTTTCCTGTGACCAATACCCTTCGTCGCGACCTCTATCCTGAGCTGGAAGCCTATGCATCGGGCTGGATGCAGACCGGGGGCATTCACGAGATCTATTACGAGGAAAGCGGCAATCCGCACGGCGTGCCGGTCATCGTTCTGCACGGAGGCCCGGGCGGCGCGGTCAATCCGGGCATGCGGCGCTACTTCGATCCGGCGAAATACCGCATCGTCATGTTCGACCAGCGCGGCTGCGGCCTGTCGCGGCCCAACGCCTCGCTCGAAAACAACACCACCTGGGATCTGATCGCCGACATCGAGCGCCTGCGTGAACAGTTGGGCATCGACAAGTGGGTCGTCTTCGGCGGCTCCTGGGGTTCGACCCTGTCGATGACCTACGCCATCAAGCACCCGGACCGCTGCCTGGCCCTGATCCTGCGCGGCATCTTCCTGCTGACGAAGAAGGAACTGCACTGGTTCTATCAGGACGGCGCCTCGATGATCTTTCCCGATGCCTGGGAGCGCTTCCTCGCCCCCATCCCCGAGGCCGAGCGCGGCGACCTGATGGCTGCCTATAACAGGCGCCTGATGGGCGACGACGTCGAGGAACGCAACCGCTGCGCCGTAGCCTGGTCCACCTGGGAAGGCGAAACCGTCAGCGTCCAGGGGCCAGCAGGCAAGCCGGACAAGTTCGCTGACCCGGAGTTCGCCGTGGCCTTCGCCCGGATCGAGAACTGGTACTTCACCAATGGCGGCTTTTTCGACAGCGAGAACTGGATTCTCGAGAACATCGAGACGATCCGCCACATCCCCTGCTGGATCGCGCAGGGCCGCTTTGACGTGGTGACCCCGATATCAGGCGCCTGGGCTCTGCACCGAGCCTGGCCCGAGGCCAAGCTGGACATCGTCGGCGACGCCGGCCATGCCTCCAGCGAGCCTGGCATCATCGACAGCCTGGTGCGCGGCACGGACTGGGCCGCCGGTCTCTAGGTTGCTTCACCCGCGCCGGCCGTCGAAGCGGCCGTCGGCGCGGGGTTGGTCTTCATCACCATTTCGTTGAGCTGGAAGCCGATGCGACGTGCTTCCCGCTCCTCAGGCTTCTTGATCGCGGCCAGCACCACGTTGATCTGGGTATAGTGCTGGACCAGGCGCACCGGCTTGCCGTCGGGGTTGCGACCGAAGAAGATGATCAGGTCCGGCCCCCAGAAACCGACATCCACGATCTGCATGGTGCCCTCGCCGGGCAGTCCGACGACGCGGGCGCCGATCTCCTCGTCCTTGTCCAGCTTGGCCTCGAACTCCTCGATCAGCTTGGAAAGCCGCACGAAGGCCCATTCGGCCGGGTTGTTGCGCATACGCACGCCGTCGGCCAGCACCGCCGCTTCGTTCCCGGGATCAGACATGACCGGCTGCGGACAGGGCGTGTCGCCACAGTCCGAGAACATGGAAGGATCAGCCTTGGGGATGGCGGTGGGTTCGGGCGCTTTATCGGTCATGCGACCAGCCTAGCCTCTCAGGCCGCGATCAGAACAGCCCCTGCCCCTTCGGCAGTTCGACATAGCGATGCACGTGGGTCGAAAGGATCAGACCAAAACCGATCATCACCGTCATCATGGTCGAGCCGCCATAGGACAGCAGCGGCATGGGCACCCCCACGACCGGCGCCAGCCCCATCACCATCGCGCCGTTGATCAGGACGAACAGCGCCAGGAAGGCCGTCATGCCCGCCGCGCTAATCCGACCAAAATGGCTGTGGGAGAGCGACGCGATCCGCAAGGAGATCAGGATCAACGCCGTGTAGCAGACCAGAACCGTGAAGGAGCCGACGAAGCCGAACTCTTCGGAGACGGTCGAGAAGATGAAATCCGTGTGGCGTTCCGGCAGGAACTCCAGCTGGCTCTGGCTGCCCAGGCCATAACCCTTGCCCAGCAAGCCGCCCGAGCCCAGGGCGATCTTGGACTGGATGATGTTGTAGCCCGTGCCGGAGGGGTCCGCCTCGGGGTTCAGGAAGGTCAGGACGCGATTGCGCTGATAGTCATGCATGACAAACATGACGAAGGGCGGGATGACGGCCACCGCGGCGGCGGCTGCGGCGGCGATCACGCGCCAGCTCAGCCCCGCCATGAACATGACGGCCGCGCCGGTCAGGCCGATGACCATGGCCGAGCCCAGATCAGGCTGCTTGGCCACCAGCAGGAAGGGCACCCCGATCATTCCCAGCGGGAATAGCAGTTTCCAGGACCAGCGTGCGTCCTGGGCTGAATGACCATGGTACCAGCGCGCCAGCGCCAGAACGAGGCCGATCTTGACGAACTCGGCCGGCTGGATGCGGATAAAGCCCAGGTTCAGCCAGTTCTTGGCGCCGCCGGCCACATAGCCCATCGGCGTGAACTCGATCAGCAGCACCATGAACAGCAGCAGGCCGTAAAGCGGATAGGCGGCGTGGAACCACCACTTCGGATGGACCATCGCCAAGCCGATCATGACGACCAGCAGAACGCCGAAGCGCAGCAGGTGCTTCCACGCCCACGGATCCCAATGACCGCCTGCGATTGAATACAGCATGGCCGTACCGATGCCGGCCAGGACGCACAGCAGGCCGACCACGCGCCAGTCCAGCTCCGCCAGCTTGCTGGAAATCCGGTCGCGCTCGCCGGGCCGTGTCAGAGCAGATGCGGTCACAGTGTGGGCTCCGGCGGCGGCGCGGCGACATCAACGGTCGGGGCGTCGACAGGCTCGCCGCGAGCTTCGGCCTCGCGCGCGCCAGCATCTTCAGGCGCTTCAAAGCCGGCCTGCTCGATGCGGGCGCGTATCTCGGGATTCTTGAGCAGAGCGACCCTCATGACTTCGCGAGCGCGGGGCGCGCCGGCGGTCCCGCCGCCAAGCCCGCCGTGCTGGACGATGACGGAGACCGCGTAGCGAGGGTTGTCGGTCGGCGCATAGGCGATGAAGAGGTTGTGGTCCTTCTGGGCCCAGGGACGGCCGGCGCCCTTGCGCGATCCCGCCCCATAATTCTGGGCCTGGGCCGTGCCGGTCTTGCCGGCCATGCGAACAGCCCCAAGACCCAGCTGGCTGTTGCGGAAGCCGGTGCCGCCGACATCTGTCACGGCCTCCATGCCGTCCCGCAGCACCTTCAGTAGGGACGGGTCGAACGGCAGATCGGCAAAGGCCGTGCCCGACGTCTGCTCGATCCCGCCGATCGACTTGATCAGGCGAGGCGTCACGGCCTTCTGCCCGTTGGCGATGCGCGCCGTATAGACCGCCAGTTGCAGGGCGTTGACGTTCAGCGCCCCCTGTCCGATCCCGTAGCTGGGCGTCTCGCCAGGATACCATTTGGCGTCGCCGCGCACAGGATTGCGCCGTCGCCATTCGCGGTCCGGCACCAGACCGACCTTCTGGCCGGTCAGACCAATGTCGAAACTCTGCCCAAAGCCCATCTCGCGCGCGACCTCGGCGATGGCGTCGGGCCCGAACTCGGTCGCCACGGTCATGAAGTAGACGTTGCAGGAGGCCTTGATCGCGCCGCGCATGTCCAGCGCGCCGTGTCGCCCCAGACAGGCGAAGCGACGGCCCAGGAAGAAGCTGCCGTTGCACACCACCCGGCGATTGGGATCCCAGCCTCGCTTCATGGCCGCAAGGCCCACGATCGGCTTGAAGGTCGAGCCCGGCGCGAAGGTGCCGCCCAGAGCCTTGTCGAGCAGCGGCCGCCGCTCATAGTCAGCCAGAGCCCTGTAGATCTTTGACGGCACGCCCGACACGAACAGGTTGGGATCAAACGAGGGCGACGACACCATGGCCAGGATGTCGCCATTGCGCACATCCATGACCACGCAGCTGCCGGCCTCCTCGCCAAAAACTTCCAACGCCCGGTTCTGGACGTCGTTGTCCAGGGTCAGCATGACCTCGGCCCCCTGGACAGCGGGCCTGGAGCCGGCGACATCCTCGGCCACCACCCGCCCCCGAGCATCCACTTCGACCCGCTTGCCGCCAGCTTCGCCGCGCAGATCGGTGTCCAGCGACTTCTCGATGCCCTGACGTCCGATACGGAATCCGGGGTTGAACAGGATCGAGGGCGGCTGCTCGCCCTTGTCGCGGATCGCCTTGACGTCGCGGTCGGACACCTTGGCCACGTAGCCGATCACGTGAGCGTAGGCCCCGCCGAACGGATAGTAGCGGGCCTCGTTCATGTCGGCCATGACGCCGGGCAGTTCAGCCGCGTGCAGATTGACCTTGGAGAATTCCTCCCAGGTCAGGTCCGCCTTGACCGGCACCGGCGAGAAGCGCGGCGCGGCGTTGATCTCGCGGATCAGGGTGCGGCGACGCTCCAGCGTATCCGGCAGCAATTGCCCCAGAAGATCCAGCGTCTGGTCAAGGTCCTTGGTCTCGTCGCGAACGACCAACACGCGGAAGCTGGGTCGGTTTCCTGCGATAATGACGCCGTTGCGGTCCTTGATCAGACCACGCGGCGGGGGGACCAGACGGAAGTTGAACTGGTTATTGGTGGCGAGGGTCGAGTACTCCTCGGCCTTGACGATCTGCAACTGGGCCAGCCGCGCGACCAGCGCCGTCGTCCCCAGCGCCATCGCTCCACCCAGGAGAAAGGTGCGCCGCAGGAAGGAGCCCTGCCGCTCGTTGACGTCCGAAAAGAAGATATGGGGTTCGCTGCTCATCGGAAGCGCACGTCGGCGTCGTCAAATCGCTGGATCAGCCAGTCGGCCAGGGGAAAGAGCAACAGGGTCGGAACGACCTGACCCAGGACGGCCAGGATGCTCGGCGCATTGCCCAGGCTCAAGGTAGTGATCATGTAGGCCAGGAAGAAGGCCAGACCCGTGGACGCGACATAGAGGGCGAACAGAACGATCGTCGCCTGCCCCGCCAGGAAGTTCGACGCCAGCAGGATGGCGCCATAGACGGCCAGAAGGCTGAGCGGCCAGAGCCCCAGCGTCCCGCCCCAGAAAAGGTCGAGGAACAACCCCAGGCCGAACAGGACGACGGGCGCCAGCATGGACGGTCGAATCAGCGGCCAGGCGAAGGCCAGCACGACGGGAAAGACCGGCTCGGGCAGGTTCAGGCCGAACAGCCGGAACGGAATCGCCAACAGCACCGTGACCGCAATGGCGATCAGCGCCGGATAGACGATCCATTGCAGCGGGCCGACGACGCGGACCGTGATCGCCCGTCTCACTCTGCGGCTCCAGCAGGCGCAGGAGCAGGCTCGGCGTCAGGCGTGGACGTGGGCTGAACCGGCGCAGGAGTGGTCGGTCGCGGCGCGACGGGGCGGGTTGAAGCCGCCGCCGGACGCGCCGCAACGGGACGGGCCGTCGTCGGGGCCGTCGTCGTCGCGGCGGGGGGCGCTGCGACAGGGGCAGGCGGCGGTGCGGCGTTGGCGGCCCGCACACGCTCAGCGGTTGCAGCCGCGGCGGCGGCGCGGCGGGTGGCCACGTCCTGAATGGCGGCGGCCTGGGCGGGCGTCGGCGGCGGGGCGGCGGCGAGGCTGGCCAAGGGCGGAGCGTTCAGAGCGTTCTGATCGGCCAGTTGGCTGAAGTCCTGGAACAGCAGAACCCGGACATAGTCGATGGCGGTGCGATCGCTGAACAGCTTGACGCGCCAGGACCCGTCCACCCCCTTGGCGGCCACGCCGATCGGCAGACCACGGGGGAAACCGCCGCCGTCGCCCGAGGTCATGATGCGATCGCCCTCCTGCACCGACCCCGCGCCGCGGATATAGTCGAGGCGCGGGCTGCCGCTGCCGTCGCCGGTCAGCATGGCGCGGGCGTCCGTGCGCTCGACCAGCACCGGCGTGCGCGAGGCCACGTCGGTCAGCAGCAGCATCCGGCTGTTGCCTGACGAGACGCCCATGATACGGCCGACCAGGCCATGCTCGCTGAGCACGGGGTTGCCGACGCGAACCCCCTTGGCGGCGCCGATATTCAACAGGCGAGAGCGGGCGAAGGGGCCGCGCGCGTCAGTGATCGCCAGGCCCGTCACCATGGGCACGGGGGGCTCGGTCTTCACGCCCAGCATCTGTTCGTAGCGGCCGTTGAGGTTCTTCAGCGCCAGGGCGTCGTCTCGCCAGGCGTTCAGTTCGACGATCTGCGCCCGCAGCCGCCGGTTCTCCGACACGGCGAAGAAATAGCCTTTGACATAGTCGACAGCATTGCCCGTCCAGCGGACCGGCGCCGACAGCACCCCGCCCACAGGCGCGGCGCCGGTCTCGAAGGCCGCCCGCGCAGGCGCGTAGTTGTCTGCACTCGTCGTCTGTCTGATGTCGCCAAGCAGCAGCATGACCGCGCCGACGATGCCGACGACGACCACGACCGCGGCCGTCCAGGCCAGCGGCACCTTCAGATTCTCGAACGGTCCGTCGCGAAACGCCACGGCCAGCCTTCCTACCTAGAGATCGGGACCGACGGTATGGCCGTCGGCGATGAGAGCCTATCGCAAAAACCGATTCCCGAAGAATCCGGTCCTTACGACAGGCTGTTCAGCCTCAGAGCGAGGACTCGAGGACGCCCTTCATCCACGACGGGTGCTCCAGCACCTTGCCGCAGCCGATGGCGACGCAGGACAACGGATCGTCGGCCACCTGAACCGGCAGGCCGGTGTGATCACGGATCTCGATGTCCAGGCCCCGCAGCAGAGCGCCGCCGCCCGTCAGCATGATGCCCTTGTCGGCGATGTCGGCGGCCAGTTCCGGCGGCGTGGCTTCCAGAGCGACCTTGACGGCCTCGACGATCTGCGAGACCGGCTCGGCCAGGGCCTCTGCGGCCTGACGTTCGCTCATCTTCACTTCGCGCGGCACGCCCTGCATCAGGTCGCGGCCCTTGACCTCGATCGACAGACCTTCGCCGTCGGCCGGGACGCGCGCGGTGCCGATGTCCTTCTTGATGCGCTCGGCGGTCGTTTCGCCGATCAGCAGGTTATGGTTGCGGCGCATGTAGCTGATGATGGCGTCGTCCATCATGTCGCCGCCGACGCGGACCGAACGCGAATAGACGATGCCCGACAGCGACAGGACGGCGACCTCGGTCGTGCCGCCGCCGATGTCGACGACCATCGAACCGGTCGGCTCGTGGATGGGCAAGCCGGCGCCGATGGCGGCGGCCATGGGCTCGTCGATCAGGCCGACGCGGCGGGCCGAAGCGTTCAGGCAGGAATCATTGATGGCGCGGCGCTCGACGGCGGTAGCGCCCGACGGGACGCAGACGATCATCTTGGGGTTCACGAAGCCCTTGCGGTTATGAACCTTGCGGATGAAGTGCTTGATCATCTCTTCGGCGACTTCGAAGTCAGCAATGACCCCGTCGCGCATCGGACGAATGGCTTCCATGTGGCCGGGCGTGCGGCCCAGCATCTGCTTGGCTTCCAGACCGACGGCGTGAACGATCTTGCGACCCCCGACGTTGCGCAGCGCCACGACGGACGGCTCGTTCAGGACGATGCCCTTGCCGCGCATGTAGATCAGGGTGTTGGCCGTTCCCAGATCCATCGCGATATCGTTGGAGAACATGCCGAAGAGGGGGGAAAGCATGGGCGTCGGTTACCGCTTGTTCGGGCCTGCTAGGGCGTGAGTCTTGCTTCGTCTGCTCTGGCGACGCCCTGCCCTGCGCACCCATGTGCCCAGAACCATCCTGACTCGTCCTCGCCTGGCCGACTACAGGCCCGTTTGCCCGCATGACGCGTCGATTGCAAGCGCCTATCACATGCCAATCACGGCCTTGTCACAGCAAGGCTTGAAACCCGTCTGCTCAAGCTTTTCCGGCCCCGCTTGCAGGGCGCGACATCAGAGCGGCGACAGTCCCTCGACCGCGAGCGCTCGTTGAACGGCGGGACGTGATTGCACCCGGTCCAGATGAGCGTTCAGACCCGGGAAACGCGCCTTGTCCAGCAGTTCCGCCTGACGCGCCCAGCGGCTGAAGACCATCAGGTATCCGTCCGTGACCGAATGATCCTCCCCCAGGGCCCAGGGGCCCGCCAGCAGATGTTGTTCGGCCAGATCATACTTGGCCAGCGCCTGCTCCAGCGCCTCGCCACGGGCGGCGCCTTCCAGCGGCGGGCGCGAGAACAGCACCTTGCCTATGGCCGGATGCAGAGACGACGCCAGCCAGGCGTTGAAGGCCTGAAGCCGGGCGAAGGCGTAGGCGTCGCCCAGCGGCGCCAGATCCGCTTTCGGATGTGTCTGGGCCACATAGGCCAGGATGGCGACATTCTGGGTGATCACCCCCTGGTCCGTCACGAGGGCGGGCGTCACGCCAGCCGGATTGACGGCCAGATACTCGGGCGTGCGTTGCTCGCCCTGTTTCAGGTCGATTTTCTGCAGCTCATAGTCGGCGCCCGCTTTTTCCAAGGCGATGTGCGAAGCCATGGCGCAGGCGCCGGGCGAATAATAGAGCTTCAGCATCGTCATCTCCGGTTCAACTCAACTCTGAGGGGCGCGCCGACTCGCGACGCTTGACCAGTTCACGCACGGCCAGCATCAGCGCCAGCCAAACCACAGCAACGCCGGCCAGGATCAATGAGGTCCAAACCCCGTCGCCGGACACCGCCGCCATGAAGGACCCGCCGAAGAAGGCGACCAGGGCGGTCTTGGGCAGGACTCCGAGCGCGCAACCTGCCAGAAATCCCGGAAACGAAGCCCGCACCGCGCCGAACGCCATGTTGACGACGATGAAGGGCGCCGAGGGCACGTTCCTGATGATGAAGCTGGCGGAAAAGGCGTTACGCCCCACGAACCGCTTCAGCCGCTCGGTCACGCCCCCGCCAAACCGCTCCAGCGCCCGGGCGGTGGGGCCGCGCCCCAGCCAATAGGTGACAGCGGCCGACACCACAGTGGCGATCCAGCTGTAGAGGAAGCCGAACCATGGCCCGAAGGCCACCACGCAGGCGGCGATCAGAATGAACTGCGGGATGCCGACAAAGGCCGACAGGGTGAAGACGACGATAGCGGCGACCAAGCCCCACGGGCCGATCCGGTAGCCCTCAAGCCAGGCTTCCAGCTTCTCTTCGGCGCCCAGGGTGAAATGGCTTTTGCCAAAGGCGAACAGGGCGATGATTCCCCCGAGCAGCAGCAGGCTGACCACCAGGGTCCGCCAACGCTGAGCCTCCATGTTCAGCAGGAAATCGACGATCCGCCGCATAAATTTCGCCCAAATCGCCTTTTGATCGTCCGCAAGACGCACAAACGTTGTGCGTCTGCGCCGGGTTGCGTATCAAGCCTCGCCTCCCCGGCTCTCACCACATCCACCAGACGGGATAGTCATGTCCAGCCTTCAGTCCACCGCCCTCGCCCGCGTCAAGCCTTCGGCCACCCTGGCGGTCACCGCTCAGGCGCGCGAGCTGAAACGCCAGGGCCGCGACGTGATCGGCCTGGGCGCCGGCGAGCCCGACTTCGACACCCCCGACAACATCAAGGCGGCGGCCATCGAGGCCATCAACCGCGGCGAGACCAAATACACCGACGCCGACGGCATGCCGGAACTGAAGGCCGCCATCGTGGCCAAGTTCGCGCGCGAGAACGGTCTGACCTACGCCGCCAATCAGATCCACGTCGCCTCGGGCGGCAAGCCGGTGATCTTCAACGCCTTCGTGGCCACCCTGAACCCCGGCGACGAAGTCATCGTGCCCGCGCCCTACTGGGTCTCCTACCCGGACATGGTGCTGCTGGCCGGCGGCGAGCCCGTCACCGTGATCGGTCAGGAAGCCGACGGCTTCAAACTGCGCCCCGAGGTTCTGGACGCGGCCATCACGGCCAGGACCAAGTGGATCATCCTCAACTCGCCGTCGAACCCGACCGGCGCCGCCTATACCCGCGCCGAACTGGAAGCCCTGGCCGTGGTGCTGCGCAAGCACCCGCAGGTCTGGATCCTGACCGACGACATGTATGAGCACCTCGTCTATGGCGGGTTCGAATACCTGACCATCGCCCAGGTGGCGCCCGACCTCTATGACCGCACGCTGACAGTCAACGGCGTGTCCAAGGCCTATGCCATGACGGGCTGGCGCATCGGCTATGCGGGCGGCCCCAAGCCCCTGATCGACCTGATGCGCAAGGTCGCCAGCCAGACCACGTCCAACCCCTCGTCCATTAGCCAGTGGGCCGCCGTCGAGGCCCTGAACGGCCCGCAGGACTTCCTGGCCGAGCGTTCCGCCGCCTTCGAGCGCCGTCGTGATCTGGTCGTGTCGATGCTGAACCAGGCGACGGGCATCCGCTGCCCTACGCCGGAGGGCGCCTTCTACGTCTATCCCTCGATCGAGGGCCTGATCGGCAAGACGACGGAATCGGGCGTGGTCATCACCGACGACGAGGTCTTCACCACCGAACTTCTGAACCAGGAAGGCGTGGCCGTGGTCCAGGGCACCGCCTTCGGCCTCAGCCCCTATTTCCGCGTCAGCTACGCCACGTCCGAAGCCGTTCTGGAAGCCGCCTGCGCGCGCATCCAGACCTTCTGCGCCAGCCTGAAGTAGGAGTCCTAGAGCGAAATCGGTTCAGATGCGCTCGCATCTGAACCCAGATCTTCGCTCCAGTATCAATGCTGAAGCCTGATTCACGGCGTCGGTGGAATCGCGCAGCGATTTCACCTCAACCGATCAGGCTTTAGAGCGGCGCCGGCGGAATGTTCAACGTCGGCGCCGTCTTCAAAATGAAGGACAGGCACCACTCGGTCGCGCGGCGCGAGTTGTCGTGGTCCCCATCGGCGTTGCGCGTCAGCAGGCAGGCCGCATCTGTTCTGAATTCAGCCTCGGGCCGAGCATAGAGCACCATCCCGCCTGCCGGACCGGCATCCTCGCGGTACATCATGACCAGAGGCCCGGAGGCGTGGGCGTTGAACGCCTTGGCGTCCGCCCCATCCCCGCCCAGCAGGGCGCGAGCCTGCCCCTCGGGATCATCCGGCATCAGGCGAAACAGTTCCGCCTTCAGCGCATCGCCAGGCTCAGGCGTCATCGTGAAGCGCGGCAGGTCTTGCGGCGCCGTCGTCAGCAACCCTGCAATGACGACTGCGAGCAGCATCAGGCCGCGCGACTGACCGCGAAGTCAGCCAGGTCTTCGAGTGCTGAACGCCAGTCGCTGGCCGGCAGGACCGAAAGCGCCGCCTTCGCCCGATCGGCGTAGTCGCCGGCGGCGTCCAGCGTCGCCTCGACCGCGCCCGTGCCCAGGATCAGTTCCCGCGCCCGGTTGAAGTCCTCGGGCGTGCGGTCGCCCTTGGTGATGACGCGGTCCCAGAACAGGTCTTCCTTGCCCTTGGTGCGCTGGACGGCCAGCAGCAGCGGCAGGGTGGCCTTGCCCTCGTTGAAGTCGTCGCCGGCGTTCTTGCCGAGCGTCGCCGAGTCGCTGCCGTAATCCAGGGCGTCGTCCGCGAGCTGGAAGGCGATGCCCAGGGCCATGCCGTAGTCGCGCAGCGCCGCGACCTGTTCCTCGGTCGCGCCCGCGCCCACAGCCCCCGACTCGGCGGCGGCGGCGAACAGTTCGGCGGTCTTGGCCCGGATGATCTGGAGATAGGTGTCCTGATCCAGGTTCAGGTCGTGGGCGCGCGTCAGTTGCAGCACCTCGCCCTCGGCGATGACGCTCGACGCGGTGGCCAGAATGCCCAGGGCGCGAAGCGAATCCGTCTCGACCATCAGCTCAAAGGCGCGCGCGAACAGGAAGTCGCCGACCAGGACGGACGAGGCCGCGCCCCAGATCAGATGCGCCGCCACCTTGCCGCGCCGCATCTCCGAGCCGTCGACGATGTCGTCGTGCAGCAGGGTGGCGGTGTGGATGAACTCCACGGAGGCGGCCAGCTTCTTGGGGCCTTCGATGGCGCCCGTCGCGCCGATGGCGCGGGCGGCGGCCACCGTCAGCAGGGGACGCAGGCGCTTGCCGCCCGCCGAGACCAGATGCTCGGCCAGCATGGGGATCACCGGCACGTCGGACTGCATCCGGGCGATGATCAGGGCGTCAACCGCCGCCATGTCGTCCTTCGCCAGACGAACAAGGGCGTCCACATCGCCCTTGGGGCGGGGAGCGGCGACGAGAGCTGCGTCCACGAAAATCTCTTTCAACTCAGGGGGCGAAGGGGGAGATTCGCCCGGAAATCACACGCATCCGCTTGCCCGAACGCGATGCGGCGCACAATGGTGGCGGCGTCATGATGGGTCAAGCCGGGTCAGCCCCTACGGTCGCCGCCGCGGAAATTGCGGAATCCGCCCTGCTGGGCGGACGCGTTCGGCTGCGCCAACCGGTGAAAGGCTATCGCGCAGGCATGGACGCCGCCCTGCTGGCCGCCGCCGTGGATGCGAAACCGGGCGAACGGCTCATCGAGGCGGGTTGCGGCGCGGGCGCGGTGCTGATGCAGGTCGCCTCACGACGTCCCGGCGTCGTCCTGAAGGGGCTGGAACGCGACCTGACCGCCGCCGGACTGGCGCGCGAGAACGCTGCGCTGAATGGCGTCGATGATCGCACGACTATCCTCAGCGGTGATGTGGCGCAGGGGTTTCGGGCGCTGGACCTGCCCCCCTTCGACTGGGCCGTCAGCAATCCGCCCTTCTTCGACGATCCTGGCGCATTGCGGGCGCCGGGCCCCGGCAAGATGGGCGCCTGGATGGCCGACGACGGGCTGAAGGCCTGGACCGGCTTCCTGCTGAAGGCCGTGCGCGAGGGCGGACGCATAGTCGTCATCCACCGCGCCGACCGTCTGGCCGACCTGCTGGCCCTACTGGGCGACAAGGCCGGCTCCCTCGTCATCCGCCCGATCCATCCCTACGCCGACCAGCCCGCCAAGCGGGTTCTGGTCCAGGCCATCAAGTCCGGCAAGGCGCCGTTGCGCCTGCTGCCCCCGCTGGTGCTGCACGACCGCACCGACGCCAAACATAGTCCTGAAGCCGAGGCGATCCTGCGCGGCGAGGCGGGACTGGGTTGGTGATGACGCCTCTCCCTCCCCTTCATGGGGAGGGTGGCTGACGCGCAGCGTCAGACGGGTGGGGAGGGCTTGGCGATACGAAACGCGGCGACCTATTTGCCGAAGCGCCCCCACCCGGTCTCGCCATTCGGGCTCAACCACCCTCCCCAAAATGGGGAGGGAGAGGTATGACCGCGCCATGTCCCTGCGCCCCCTCTTCCCGACCCAAATTTATGAAGCCTCGCTGGCTGCCGCGCCCGGCTGGGCCGAGCTGCACGAGGAAATCCTCGACCTCTGCCTGGTCATGGCTGAAGAGGATGAGGCTGGGATCGCGTGGTGCAAGACCAACCATTATCCGGGCTACACCTCCTACGGCTCGATCAACGACCTGCCGCACCGCTTCCCCGAGTTTGCCGAGCTGAAGCGGCTGCTGGCCAAGCACGCCGCCGCCTACGCCAAGGCCCTGCACTTCGACCTGGCGCGCAAACCCAAGCTGGACAATCTGTGGGTCAACGTCCTGATGCCCGGCGGCGGCCATACCGGCCACATCCACCCCCACGCCATCATTTCCGGCACCATCTATATCCACATCCCCGACGGCGCCTCGTCGTTGAAGATCGAGGACCCGCGCCTGGTGATGATGATGGCCCGCCCCGGCCTGACCGCCGAGGCCAGCGAGGCCGAGAAGCCCTTCGTCTATCTGAAGCCGGCCTCAGGCACGATCCTGATGTGGGAAAGCTGGCTTCGCCACGAAGTGCCCGCCAGCCGCGCCGCAGAGCAGCGGATCTCGATCAGCTTCAACTACGCCTGATCGCCCTTTCAGCGCCGCATTTGCCCTGAAGTCTGCCCTCCTGGTGAAGCTTGAGGGGGCCTCCATGCGGGCATTGGGACTGGCGACAATTCTTCTGACGGCAAGCCTCGTTGCGGGCTGCGGCGAACGGGCGGACGCTCAAACCACCGCCGAATCCGCCGCCGAGGGCGCGCCCTATGTGCTGAAGGGCACCCAGGTGTGGTCAGTGCCCGACCCCGTCTCGGGCCGGGACTACGAGGTCTTCGTCAGCCTGCCCGCCAGCTATGAGGCCGAGCCGAACCGCCGCTATCCGGTCCTCTACGTCACCGACGCCGACTACGCCTTCCCCATCATTCGCCAGATCGCCCGGCGGGTGAATCTGGAGGGGCCGGTGATCGAGGAGTTCATCCTGGTCGGCCTGTCCTACGCCAAGGGCGACGGCGGCGCCGACAGCCGCCGCCGCGACTACACCCCCACGCCCAACGGCCCGCGCAACTCAGCCGGATCGGTTCACGGCGGCGGGGCGGCCTATCAGACCTATCTGAAGACCCAGGCCCTGCCCTTCGTGGATCAGAAGTTCCGCACCGATCCGGCGCGCCGCGTCCTGCTGGGTC
The DNA here is from genome assembly GCF_049315965.1 of Brevundimonas sp. NPDC058933. NCBI lineage: Bacteria > Pseudomonadati > Pseudomonadota > Alphaproteobacteria > Caulobacterales > Caulobacteraceae > Brevundimonas > Brevundimonas sp. NPDC058933. Next base: position 223,900 of record NZ_JBMOSL010000001.1, on the reverse strand, counting down.
ATTCCTACGGCGGTCTGCTGGGCGCCCAGATCATGTTCACCGACCCGACGCTGTTCAGCGGCTATGTCCTGGGCAGTCCCTCCTTCTGGTACGACAAGCGTCACATGATGAAGATGGAGGCGGACTACGCCCGCGCCCATCGCGACCTGCCAGCCGAGGTCTTCATGTACGTCGGCGGCTTTGAAGGACCGGGGCCGACCGCACGTCATAGCAGCGACGCGGACATGGTCGGCGACATGCGCACGATGGAACGCCTGCTGAAATCCCGCGCCTATCCGGGCCTCAGCGTGCAGTCGACGGTGCTGGAAAACGAGGACCATCTGACCGTCGCCCCCGTCGGCTTCACCCGCGCCCTGATGGCGGTCCTGCCGGCCAAGCCCTAGTTCCGCACAAAGACCGCATCCTGATAGACCAGCGCGATCGGGCGACCGTCAGCGTCCAGCTTGAACACCAGGCCCTCGCCCCGGAACGGGGTCAGTTCGACGCGGAGGCCTTCCGGCTCCGTCAGATACTCCGCCAACGTCTGCTGCACGCCGATGGCGACTCGCAGTCGGTCGCCCACCTCACTGATGGTCAGGGTTCCATAGCCCGGATTAATGTAATCGCCGACGTAGGCGGCGTTGCGCAGCGACAGGGTGCGCGCCCGTTTCGCTCGCTGATCCATAGCCCCCGCAATGCCGGTGCGGCGACGATCGCGCTCGATGATCAGAGCGTCCAGTTTGGCGTCATAGACCGCCCCGAGGTCAGGCAGACCCGCGACCCAGTCATAGGCGTAGTTGGCGACTACATCGGCCAGGTCCCCGGCGAAGGCGTCCTCGTTGACCATCACAGCCACGCCCAGACGCCGTTCGGGCATGAAGGAGACATGGGCGCGCGAGCCCGAGAAGTTGCCGAAGTGGTGGATCAGCACGTCGTCGCCGTACCGCCCGACCTGCCAGCCCAGACCATAGCCGGTGCGGACATAGGGGCCGAAGGTCGCGTCCTGTGTCACCTGCGAGACGTGGGTCGAGGCGATCAGCCCTGCCGGAAGGACCTGATGCCCGCCAACCCGACCGTCATTGATCTGGGCCTCCAGCCAAATCGCCATGTCGTTCGCCGTGGAGATCAGCCCGCCCGCCGACTGCATGATGGCGTCGGTCTTTTGCAGCGGCGACCGCTCGGGCTGGGCGGGGACGCGCCCGAAATGACCGACGGCGACCACGGCGCTGGACGCGCGGGCCGCGTCGATGCGCGCCGTCGTGGCGGTCATGCCCAGCGGCGTCAGGACCTCGTCCTCGACCATGTCGCGCCAGTCGCGGCCCCAGCGACGCTCGCTCAGGACGGTCGCGAGGTTATAGCCAGCGTTGGCATAGACGAACTGGCCATAGGGCGTGTCGCGCGGCCGTGTCTCCGCCGTCAGCCGCCACAGGACCTCGGGGCTCCAGTCTCCGGAATAGGCGACCCGAAACGCGATGGGGTCATTGTCCACGCCCGAGCGATGACTGAGCAGGTCCGTCAGGGTGATCCGGGCGGCGATGTCCGCCGGGACGCTGGACGGCGGCGCCCAGTCGGACAGGGGCGCGTCCAGATCCACCTCGCCCCGCCGCGCCATGGCGGCCAGCGACAGGGCGGTGAAGGACTTGGTGGCCGAGGCGATGTAGAATCGCGTCTCCGTCGTGACGGCTGCGCCCGTCGCCACGTCCGCCACGCCGAAGCCCGCCGCATGCACAAGCCCCTCCCGGTCTACCACAGCGACGGCCAGACCGGGGGCCGCCTCGACCCGCTGCATCGCCCGGCTGGCAAAGGCGTCCATCGCCGCGCCAAATACCGCGCGGTCCTGCGCACTCGCCTCGCCCGCCATGCACGCCAGCCCCGCCGCCAGCAGCGCCCCCATCGACCGTGATTTCATGAACGTCGCTCCCCTGCCCCGAGCGGGCTGACGGGTAGAGGCCGCGACGGGCGCGAACGGATGCAGCGCCTTCAAACCGCCCCGCGTTACGTCTAGAGATTTGCTCAAAGGGTCCGCGACGGCTACATCCCGCGCCGACCTCCCCATCAGATCAGACGACAGGGCGAAACCGCACCTCATGGCGCAGCAATATATTTTCCAGATGCAGGGTCTGACCAAGACCTTCCCCGGCGGCAAGAAGATCTTCGAGAACATCTGGCTGAGCTTCTACAACGACGCCAAGATCGGCGTCGTCGGGGTCAACGGCTCGGGTAAATCCACCCTGCTGAAGATCATGGCCGGCCTGGACACCGAGTTCACCGGTGAAGCGCGCGCCGCCGACGGCATCAAGCGCGGCTACCTGGAGCAGGAACCCAAGCTGGATGACAGCCTGAACGTTCGCCAGAACGTCGAGTCGTGGTGCGAAGAGAAGCAGTGGGTCAACCGCTTCAACGAGGTCGCCAACGAACTGGGCGAAAACTACACCGACGAGCTGATGGAGGAGATGACCGCCCTCCAGGAGAAGATCGACGCCGGCGACGTCTGGGACATCGACAGCCGCATCGAAATGGCCATGGGCGCCCTGCGCTGCCCGCCGGACGATTGGGAAGTCACCAACCTGTCGGGGGGTGAAAAGCGCCGCGTGGCCCTGGCCCGCCTGCTGCTGTCCAAGCCCGACATGCTACTGCTCGACGAACCGACCAACCACCTGGACGCCGAATCCGTCGCCTGGCTGCAGCACCACCTGGAGAACTTCCCCGGCTGCGTCATCCTGGTGACCCACGACCGCTACTTCCTGGACCTGGTGACCAAGTGGACGCTGGAACTGGACCGCGGCAAGGGCCACCCGCACGAGGGCAACTACTCCTCGTGGCTGGAAGCCAAGCAGAAGCGCGTCGTTCAGGAGAACTCGGAATCCGAAGCCCGCCAGCGCGCCCTCACCCGCGAACTGGAATGGGTCCGTTCGGGCGCCAAGGCCCGTCAGGCCAAGTCCAAGGCCCGTCTGGCCGCCTATGAGCGGATGGTGGACGAACAGGAATCGATGCGCGGCGCCCAGACGCACGCCCACATCCAGATCCCGCCTGGCCCGCGCCTGGGCAACGTCGTTCTGGAAGTCGAGGGCCTTAAGAAGTCCTATGGCGACAAGGTCCTGTTCGACAACCTGACCTTCAAGCTGCCGCCCAACGGCATCGTCGGCGTCATCGGCCCCAACGGCGCCGGCAAGTCGACCATGTTCAAGCTGATCACCGGCCAGGAAACGCCCGACGGCGGCACCATCAAGGTCGGCGAGACGGTCAAGCTGGCCTATGTCGACCAGTCGCGCGACGACCTGAAGCCGGACGAAACCATCTGGCAGGCCATCTCGGGCGGCACCGACGTGATGATGGTCGGCAAGCGCGAGATCAACACCCGCGCCTATGTCGGCAGCTTCAACTTCAAGGGCGGCGACCAGCAGAAGAAGGTCGGCCAACTGTCCGGCGGTGAGCGCAACCGCGTGCACCTGGCCAAGACCCTGGCCTCGGGCGGCAACCTGATCCTGCTCGATGAACCGACCAACGACCTGGACATCGAAACCCTGCAGAACCTCGAAGAGGCTCTGGAGGAGTTCGCCGGCTGCGCCGTGGTCATCTCCCACGACCGCTGGTTCCTGGACCGTCTGGCCACCCACATCCTCGCCTTCGAAGGCGACGGCCACGTGGAATGGTTTGAGGGCAACTTCGAAGCCTATGAACAGGACAAGATGCGCCGCCTGGGTGCGGACAGCATCATTCCCAAGCGCATCCAACACCAGAAGTTCGGTCGCTGATCGAACTGCCAGAATGGCGAGCGGCCCTCCGAGCAATCGGGGGGCCGTTTTTCTTGCACCCTACCCTCCCGCTCATCCCGGCGGACGCCGGGATCCAGTAAGAGCCTCAGTCGCCACACGTCGAACATCATTCCTGTAGCCAAAGCACTGGATCCCGGCGTCCGCCGGGATGAGCGGCAAGTGGTGTGAATGAGAGGGGCTGGCGTAGTCGCGAGACAGGGTTAGTCTGCCCCCCATGACCCAGCGCCCCGCCATCCTGATCATGCAGCGGCACCTCGCGCCGCTCAGCGTCTTTCTCGAAAGCGCCTACGACGTCTATCGGTTCTGGGAGGGGCCGCCGATCGAGGCCGCCGCCGATGTGCGGGTCCTGGTCGTCGCGGGCGAGTTCGAACTGGACAAGGCCCTGATCGAGCGCCTGCCCAACCTGTCGCTGATCGCCTGTTTCACCTCGGGCTATGACGGCATCGATGTGGACTGGTGCCGCGCGCGCGGCCTGCCCGTCACCCACGCCCCCGCCATCAATCATGAAGACGTGGCCGACCACGCCATCGGCCTGATCCTGGCCGCCCGGCGTCAGATCGCCGAGGGCGACCGGCAGGTCCGAGCGGGCGGCTGGACCGCGGCGTCAAAGACCATCACCCCGTCGATGGGCGGGCAGACCCTGGGCATCGTCGGCCTGGGCGCCATCGGCGAGGCCGTGGCCCGTCGCGCCGAGGTCATGCGGATGACCGTCCAGTGGTGGGCGCCGCGCGCGAAGGACGCCGCCTGGCCCCGCGCCGACAGCCTGCTCGACCTGGCCCGCGCCTCGGACGTACTGGTCGTCGCTAGCCGTGCGGACGAAACCAATCGCGGCCTGATCTCGGCCGAGGTGATCGAGGCGCTGGGGCCTTCCGGCTTGCTGGTCAATGTCGCGCGCGGCCAGTTGGTGGACGAGGACGCCGTCATCGCCGCGCTGCGCGAGGGGCGGCTGGGCGGGGCCGCCTTGGACGTGTTCGAGACCGAACCGACCGACGCTGCACGTTGGGCGACCGTCCCCAGTACGGTTTTGACTCCCCACACCGGCGGCGCCACGACCGAGGCGGTGCAGGGGATGCTGATGCTGCTGTTGCAGAACCTTTCGGCGCACTTTGCGGGGGAGCCGCTGAAGACGCCGGTTGGAACCTAGGCGCACCCCGCCTTTCCTCCCCATTTCATGGGGGAGGAAAGCAGAACGTCGATCGACTTCACCCACCCGACGAACAATCCTTGCAGCGTAACAGCTGATAGTCCCGGTTCGCAGCCAGTTTTTGCTTGCATAATCGTATAAGGATATCTTTATACGATCCCATGACACTGACCGCCGACCAGACTGTCGAGGCCCTGCGCGCCGCCGGAGAACCCACCCGTTTGCGGGTGCTGACGCTGCTGGCCGCCGAGGAGTTGTCGGTCATGGAGTTGTCGCGCGTTCTGGACCAGAGCCAGCCGCGCGTGTCGCGCCACCTGAAGCTGATGGCCGACGCCGGTCTCATCGAACGATTCCCCGATGGGGCGCGAGTCTTCTACCGCCTGTCGCACGACGCCCTGTCGCGCCGCCTGATAGACACCGTGCTCGACCTGCTGGACGACGCCGAGGGCGAGGCTGACCATCGCCGCCTGGAAGAAGTACGCAAGGAACGCGCCGTAGACGCCGCCCGCTATTTCGAACAGGTCGCACCCCAGTGGGATCAGATGCGCAGCCTCTATGTCTGCGAGAGCGCGGTCGAGACTGCCGTCGAGCAGGCGGCCGGTCCCGGCCCGTTCGAGCGGGTCGTCGATCTGGGCACCGGCTCGGGCCGGATGCTGACCCTGTTCGGCAAGAAGGCGAAGATGTCGGTCGGGCTCGACCTGTCGCAGAACATGCTGAACATCGCCCGCGCCAATGTCTCCAAGGCCGGGCTGGACAAGGTCGAGTTGCGCCACGGCGATATCTTCTCGACCCGCCTGCCCCACGCCAGCGCCGATCTGGTGATCGTGCATCAGGTCCTGCACTATCTGGCCGACCCCGCCGCCGCGGTGGCCGAGGCTGCGCGTCTGGTCATGCCGGGCGGCAAGCTGCTGATCGTCGACTTCGCCCCGCACCAGCTGGAGCACCTGCGCGAAGAGCACCAGCACCGACGCCTGGGGTTCGCTGATGATGAAATCCAGGAATGGCTGAATAAGGCGGGCCTGACCGCCGACGCCCCGGTCGCCCTGCCGCCCGACACCGAGGGCCTGACCGTCCACATCTGGGCCGCTGAACGCGCCGCCGCCTCTGTTCGAAAGACCGCCTGATGGCCTCCTCCGCCTCTCTGAATCTGGCCGAAGCCCGCGCCCTGCTGCTGTCGCCGTTGGGGCCCGTCGCGCGCGCCGGGTCGAACCGCAACGCCGTCAACGTCTCGTTCGAGTTCTTCCCGCCCAAGTCGGATGAGGCAGAGGCCAATCTGTGGACCGCCATCCGCCGGCTGGAGCCGCTGAACCCGGCCTTCGTCTCGGTCACCTATGGTGCGGGCGGTTCGACGCGCGAACGCACCCACCGCACGGTGCAGAGGATCATCAGCGAGACCACCCTGCGTCCCGCCGCCCACCTGACCTGCGTCGAAGCCAGCCGCGCCCAGGTCGATGAGGTCATCGAGGGCTACAAGGCCATCGGCGTCGATCACATCGTCGCCCTGCGCGGCGATCCGCCCGGCGGAGACGGCATCGGCGGCGCCTACGTCCCACGCACCGACGGCTACGCCAACGCCACCGAACTGTCCCAGGCCATCAACAACGTCGGCGGCTTCGACATCACCGTCGGCGCCTATCCAGAGCGCCACCCGGAAAGCCCCTCGATCGACCACGACATCGACGTGCTGAAGGCCAAGGTGGACGCGGGCGCGACCCGCGCCGTGTCGCAGTTCTTCTTCGACATCGAGGCCTTCCTGCGTTTCCGCGACCGGGTGCGGGCGGCGGGCGTGACCATTCCCCTGATCCCCGGCGTCATGCCGGTGTCCAACTTCAAGGGCCTGAGCCGGATGAGCGCGGCCTGCGGCGCCTCCATCCCTGACTGGCTGGCGGCCCATTTCGACGGGCTGGACGACGACCCCGAGACCCGCAAGCTGCTCGCCGCCTCCATCGCCGCCGAGACCTGCGCACGGCTGCAGGAAGAGGGCTTCTCGGACTTCCACTTCTACACTCTGAACCGCGCCGAGCTGGTCTATGCGATCTGCCGGGTGCTGGGCGTGCGTGAAACCAAGGCTGTTGCGTAATGACTTCTCCCCTGAGCCGCCCTGAACGGATCGCCGCCCTGCACGCGGCGGCCAAGGAACGCATCCTGGTCCTCGACGGTTCGTGGGGCGTGATGATCCAGCGGCGCAGGCTGGAAGAAGCCGACTTCCGCGGCGACCGCTTCGTCGCGGCCAACGGCTATGACGAGAAGCATCAGATGAAGGGGAACAACGACATCCTCTGCATCACCCGTCCCGACATCATCGCCGACCTGCACGACCAGTATTACGGCGCCGGCGCGGACATCAGCGAGACCAATACCTTCTCCGGCACGGTGCTGGCCCAGGACGACTATCATCTGGACGCACAAGCGGTCTGGGACATCAATCTGGAAGGCGCCAGGCTGGCCCGCGCCGCCGCCGACGCCTGGACGGCCAAGGAGCCCCACAAGCCCCGCTTCGCCGCCGGCTCCATCGGCCCCCTGACCAAGATGTTGTCCATGTCGTCGGACGTAAACGACCCCGGCGCGCGCAGCGTGACCTTCGATCAGGTCTATGAGGCCTATCGCCATCAGGTGAAGGCCCTGAACGAGGGCGGCGTCGACCTCTATCTGATCGAAACCATCACCGACACGTTGAACTGCAAGGCCTGCATCAAGGCCATCAAGGACCTCGAGGACGAGGGCCTGCCCGCCCTGCCTATCTGGATTTCGGGCACCATCACCGACCGTTCGGGCCGCACCCTGTCCGGCCAGACCGCCGAGGCCTTCTGGAACTCCGTGCGTCACGCCAAGCCCTTCGCTGTGGGCTTCAACTGCGCCCTGGGCGCCGACCTGATGCGGCCCTTCATCGCCGAACTGAGCCGCGTCGCCGACACCCTGGTCGCCGCCTATCCCAACGCCGGCCTGCCCAACGCCATGGGCCAGTACGACGAACAACCCCACGAAACCGCCCACTTCATCGAGGAGTGGGCCGCCTCGGGCCTGGTCAACATCGTCGGCGGCTGCTGCGGCACCACCCCCGACCACATCCGCCACGTCGCCGAAGAAGTCGCCCCGCTGAAGCCGCGCGAAATCCCCGAGCGCCCCGTCGCCATGCGCCTGGCCGGACTGGAACCGTTCGAGCTGGTGGCCTGAGGACGATACGATGACCGACAAGATGGCCAACCTGTTCAAAGACCCTGAACACGCCAGAACCTATGCCGAGCGCCCCAGGAAGATCATTCCGGGCTTCGACGGCCTGCACCGCATCATGGCGCAGTTGATCACCGAGGCGTCGCCCGCGAACACGCTTGTGGTCGGCGGCGGCGGCGGCCTGGAACTGAAAACCCTTATCGACACCCTGCCCGAGGGCCGCTTCTGCGCCGTCGATCCGTCGGCGGAAATGATCGCTCAGGGCAAGGCCTACCTTGGCGACCCGGCTTGCGTGGACTGGGTCGAGGGCTACGTCTTCGATGCGCCGGAAACGCGCTTCGATGCCGCGACCTGTATGCTGACGCTGCATTTCGTGCCTGATGACGGGGCCAAACTGGAAACCCTCAGGGCCATCCACAGCCGCCTGAAGCCGGGCGCCCCCTTTGTCATGGCGCATGTCAGCGTCGACAAGAACGACCCGTCGTCCGACCGCCAGTTCGACCGCTATATCCGTTTCTCCAGCGACAGCGGCCTGGACCCCGAAGTTCTCGAAAAGGCCCACGAACGCGTGCGTACCCAACTCAACTGCGTCGGCCCCGCGCGCGACGAAGAACTGCTGCGCGAAGCCGGCTTCGCCGAAGTCGAGGCCGTATTCCAGGGCCTGTCGTGGCACGGCTGGGTGGCCTACGCCTGATGCGTCCGATCTTCATCAATGTCGGCGAGCGGACCAATGTCACCGGCTCGGCCAAGTTCCGCAAGCTGGTGGTGGACGGCGACTACGCCGCCGCCCTCGACGTCGCCCGCCAGCAGGTCGAAGCCGGCGCCCAGGTCATCGACATCAACATGGACGAAGGCCTGCTGGACGGCGCTGTCGCCATGCGCACCTTCCTGAACCTGATCGCCGCAGAGCCCGACATCGCCCGCGTCCCGGTGATGATCGACAGCTCCAAATGGGAGGTGATCGAGGCCGGCCTGAAGTGTGTTCAGGGCAAGCCGATCGTCAACTCCATCAGCATGAAGGAGGGCGAAGCCGCCTTCCGCGAGCACGCGGTCAAGTGCCTGCGCTACGGCGCCGCCGTCGTGGTCATGGCTTTCGACGAGGTGGGGCAGGCCGACACCGCCGCCCGCAAGATCGAGATCTGCACCCGCGCCTACAACATCCTGGTCAACGAGGTCGGCTTCCCGCCCGAGGACATCATCTTCGACCCCAATATCTTCGCCGTGGCGACGGGGATCGAGGAGCACGACAACTACGCCGTCGACTTCATCGAGGCGGTCAAGGTCATCAAGGCCACCCTGCCCTACGCCCGCATCTCGGGCGGAGTATCGAACGTCTCGTTCAGCTTCCGCGGCAATGAGCCGGTGCGGCGGGCCATCCACAGCGTCTTCCTCTATCACGCCATCGCGGCGGGCATGGACATGGGCATCGTCAACGCCGGCGACCTGCCCGTCTATGACGACATCGACCCCGTGCTGCGCGAGGCGGTCGAGGACGTGATCCTGAACCGGCCGCAGCGGACCAATGTGTCCAACACCGAGCGGCTGGTGGACCTCGCCCCCACCTACAAGGGTGAAAAGGGGGCGGCCCGCGTCGTCGACCTGAGCTGGCGCGAACAGCCCGTCGCCGCCCGCATCGCCCACGCCCTGGTCCACGGCATCACCGAGTTCATCGAGGCCGACACCGAAGAGGCCCGCCTGTCGGTCGAGCGCCCCCTGCACGTCATCGAAGGTCCGCTGATGGACGGGATGAACGTGGTCGGCGACCTGTTCGGCTCGGGCAAGATGTTCCTGCCGCAGGTGGTCAAGTCCGCCCGCGTGATGAAGCAGGCCGTCGCCTGGCTCAACCCCTTCATGGAGGCCGAAAAGGCCGGCAAGCCGCGCGAACAGGCGGGCAAGGTCCTGATGGCCACGGTCAAGGGCGACGTCCACGACATCGGCAAGAACATCGTCGGCGTCGTGCTGCAGTGTAACAACTACGAGGTCATCGACCTGGGCGTCATGGTCCCGGCCGACCGCATTCTGGACGCCGCCATCGAGCACAAGGTGGACATCGTGGGCCTCAGCGGCCTGATCACCCCCTCGCTGGACGAGATGGTCTATGTCGCCCGTGAGATGGAGCGGCGCGGCTTTGACATCCCCCTGCTGATCGGCGGGGCCACGACCAGCCGCACTCATACGGCGGTCAAGATCGAGCCGGGCTATCGCAAGGGTTCGACCACCTATGTCATTGACGCCAGCCGCGCCGTCGGCGTGGTGGCTGGCCTGCTGTCGCCCACCGAAAAGGCGAACAACGAGGCCGCCACGCGCGACGAATACATCCGCATCCGCGAGCAATACGCCCGCGGGCAGGAAGTGAAGGCCCGCGCCACGCTGCCGCAGGCGCGCGAGAACCGATTCAACGCCGATCCCGCCGCGACCATGCCGGGCAAGCCGTCGTTTATCGGCGTACGTTCGTTTGATGCCTGGGACCTGGCCGATCTGGCCGAGCACATCGACTGGACCCCCTTCTTCGCCAGCTGGGAGTTGATCGGCCGCTATCCGCTGATCCTTGAAGACGAGATCGTCGGCGAGGCGGCCAAGGACCTGTTCAAAGACGCTCAAGCCATGCTGAAGCGGATCATCGACGAGAAGTGGTTCACGGCCAAGGGCGTGGTCGGCTTCTGGCCCGCTCAGGCCGTGGGCGATGACATCGCCGTCTATGCCGACGAGAGCCGCGCCGAGGAGATCGCCCGCTTCCACACCCTGCGTCAGCAGATCAAGAAGTCGAACGGCAAGCCCAACCTGGCCCTTTCCGACTTCATCGCGGAAGACGGCCAGGACTACGTCGGCGCCTTCGCCGTCACGGCCGGCCATGGCGAGCTGGAAATCGCCAAGCGGTTCAAGGACGCCGGCGACGACTACTCCTCCATCATGGCTACGGCCTTGGCCGACCGTCTGGCCGAAGCCTTCGCCGAGGCCCTGCACAAGAAGGTGCGGACCGAGCTGTGGGGGTATGCCTCAGACGAAACCACGACCACGCAGGACCTGATCGAAGAAAAGTACCAGGGCATCCGCCCTGCCCCCGGCTATCCGGCCCAGCCCGATCACACGGAAAAGGCCACCCTGTTCCGCCTGCTGGACGCCGGGACCAACGCCGGCATGGCCCTGACCGAAAGCTACGCCATGACGCCCCCGGCGTCCGTCAGCGGCCTCTATTTCGGCCACCCCGGCAGCCACTATTTCGGCGTCGGCAAGATCGACCGCGATCAGGTCGAGGACTACGCCCGCCGCAAGGGTTGGGACGTCGAAATCGCCGAACGCTGGCTGTCCCCCATCCTCAACTATGACCCTGAGCGAGAGGTTCAGGCTGGCGATGGGCTCTAACGTGGCTGGTTCAAACTGAAAGAGCGTGGCATTACAGAACGACTTTCAATGCGTTAGTTCTTGTGGAGAGCAATGTGCGCATTATCATCGCATCATCGATGGCGATCACCGCTGCCCTATCGCTCGCGGGACCCAGTTTCGCGCAAAACTCTGCCAGCGCGCGATCCCCTCTTCTTGAGCAAGTGGCTCGCTGCCGCCAGATCGCGGCCGACGCCGAGCGTCTGAGTTGCTTTGACAGGGCGGCCGGCGCTCTGGACACGGCGGAACGTCAGGGCGAGGTCGTCGTCGTTGAGCGGGGTCAAATTCAGGAGGCCCGCCGACAGTTGTTCGGATTTGAACTGCCGTCGCTCCCGCCCATGTTCACGCGCGGCGCGGAAGAAGAGAAGCTCGACGCGGTGGAGACGACCCTGGTCAGCGCCAATCAGGGCGCAGACGGCAAGTGGCTGTTCCGACTGGCCGATAGTTCGGAATGGCGTCAGATCGATTCTGCCCCCGTTCGATTCCAAAATCGCCAGGGCACGGACATTCGCGTGCGCCGCGCCGCCCTGGGCAGCTATCTGCTCACCGCGGGACGCAGCCGCGCCGTCCGCGTAAAGAGGCAATAGAGATGGCCGATCCCGTCGCGCTGAATGATCGCATCTGGCTTTCCGGCCAGATCGCGCCTGACGCTTTGGCCGAAGCGGCGGCGCGTCTGGGCTTTCGCAAGGTGGTGAACAACCGCCCCGATCACGAGGAGCCGGACCAGCCGACCAGCGCCGAAGTCCGCGCCGCCGCCGAGGCCGCCGGCCTTGGCTACCTCGACGCGCCCGTGCGCGGCTTGCCTGACTCGGCCACGGTTGAAAGGGTCGCGCAGTTCCTGCAGGACGGCGAGCCGACGCTGATGTTCTGCCGTTCGGGCATGCGATCGGCCGCGATTTGGGCCATGGCCGAGCGCAGTCGCGGCGGCGACGCGGACGACCTGCGCGATCAGGCTTTGGCCGCCGGCTACGACCTCAGCCGCGTCCCGCTCTAGCGAACGACGGCGGCCCGCGCGGCGTAGGGGGCGACGGGTTCGGGCGTGCACGAGGCCACGACCCATTGCGCCGCCACGAGACAGACCAGCACGACGATCACGGCTGGAAGTCGATCTGGCACAGGAAAAACAGCGGTTCGGATCACGGCGACGGCTCCCGAATAGTTTACAGGCGTTGATCGCAAGATCGGCGCCGCACCGATCGCCGCCGCTGATTGCCCAGGACGACCGCCCGTGATCCCCTACGTCCGACAGTTCGACTTCACCTATGGCCGTCGCGATCAGGTCTCGCCCCTGATTCAGCGGGTCATCGCCGACAACCCCGGCCCCTTCACCTTCACCGGGACGGGGACCTATATCGTCGGACGGGACATGCCGGGGGCGAGCGTGGCGGTCATCGACCCCGGTCCCGACGATGAGGCTCACCTGCACGCCCTGCTGCGGGCGGTTAAGGGACGAACGGTCAGCCATATCCTGGTGACCCATACCCACCTCGATCATGCCCCCTTGTCCAGGCCCTTGGCAGAGGCCGTGGGCGGTGCGCCCATCCTGGCGGCCCGCCCCCCCAGGCGCACCATCCACGCCTCCGCGCCGCTGGATGAAGACGACGACGCAGACTTCGCGCCCGACCTAGTTCTCGTCGGCGGCGAAATGATCGAGGGCGACGGCTGGACGCTGGAGGCCATGGCGACGCCTGGCCACGCTTCAAACCACATGGCCTTCGTGCTGAGGGAAGAAAACGCCCTCTTCAGCGGCGACCACGTCATGGGCTGGTCCACCTCGGTCGTCGCCCCGCCCGACGGCGACATGGCCGCCTATATGGACAGTCTGGATCGGGTTCTGGCGCGCGGCTTCTCGACCATCTGGCCGACGCATGGTCCGGCCATCACCCAGGTCGCGCCTTTTCTGAAGACCTATCGCGATCACCGGCTGGAACGCGAGGCGCAGATTTGCGCGCGCCTGGCCGCCGGAGATGAAACCATCGCCGAGATGGTCCCTGCCCTCTACGCCGCCGTCGATCAGCGCCTGTGGCCGGCGGCCAGTCTGTCGGTGCTGTCGCACCTGATCAAGCTGGTGAAGGACGGGCGGGCGACGGCCAGGCCAGAACCGACGATGGCCGCGCGCTATGCGCTGGCCTCTGACTAGGGCTGCAATCCGGTCACGACAGCCCGAGCCAGACGACAGGCCTCGTCCCCGACCTTCACGCCTTCGCGCTGCGCCACGCGGACGTCGGTGCGGCCCGGACGGATCCGGATAGCCGCATCATAGGTCAGGCCGAACCAGAAGCCTTCCTTGGCGCCATCCGCGCGGAAGGGCGCAGCCCCACGCACAGTAAAGCCCGCCGCCGCCAGCGCCGCCGCCGCCGTTTCCGGGGCCACCTGACGCGGGACTGAAACCAGAGCAGGACAGGCGACGGATGCCCCGCCCTTTCCGGCGCCTTGGCCTCGACGCATAGCGACCACCGCACGCGAGAAGGCGGGGGCCTCGGCGGCGTCGGTCGTGACGTCGTTGTCGGCTGGGACCGCAAAGCGCCGCTCCTGGATCAGGAACAAGGCCATGGTCGCGCCCGCAACGGCCAAGGAAACGGCCGCGTAGAGCCCGCGCCGTCTCACATCTTTCAACGCGATGATCACCGCGACCAGGGCCGCCGCCAAACCCGCAAAGGCCAGGATGCGGCCGAGCTTCAGCGTCAGGACATCCAGGCCGAAGCCGGCGCTCCACAGCCCGAACCGCGTCCCGAAGACGGCCACCAGAACCAGCAGAGGCGCCAGACAGGCGGCCAGCGTCAGCCAGCGCAGGCGGATCTCCGCGTTTCGCGCCTCGGTGCGGGTCGGTTCAGCCATTTGGCCCTCCTGAAAGATCAGCCTGCGGTCGGCAGGCGGTAATCCTTCATCTGCTCGCGCAGCAGCTTCTTGTCGATCTTGCCCGTGGCGCCCAGAGGGATGTCAGCCAGGAAGACCACGTCATCGGGCATCCACCACTTGGCGATCTTCCCGACCAGGAAGTCGAGGTGCTCCTGCTTGTCCTCGGTCTCGCCTTCCTTGAGCTTGATCAGCAGGACCGGGCGTTCATCCCATTTCGGATGGGCCGAGCCGATGACGGCGGCCAGAGCGACCTTGGGGTGGCCGACGGCCAGGTTCTCGATCTCGATGGAGCTGATCCATTCGCCGCCGGACTTGATGACGTCCTTGGCCCGGTCGGTGATCTGCATGAAGCCGTGATCGTCGATGGTCGAGACGTCGCCGGTGTCGAAGAAGCCTTCGTTGTCCAGGATCTCGCCGCCCTCGTCGCGGAAATAGGCGCGGGCGATGGTCGGCCCCTTGATCATCAGACGGCCATAGGTAGACCCGTCGTGGGGCATCTCCTGCCCGGCGTAGTTCTTCAGCTTCAGCTCGACGCCCAGCGGCGGCGTGCCCTGCTTGACCCGCCATTTCAACTGCTCGTCGTACGGCAGGGCGGCCAGTTCGGGGGTCATGTTGGACAGGGTGCCGATCGGCGAGGTCTCGGTCATACCCCAGCCCTGCAGCACCTCGACGCCGAACTCGTCATGGAAGGCGCGGATCATGCTTTCCGGTACGGCGGCGCCGCCGATCAGCACGCGCTTGACGGTGGAGAGCTTCAGATTGTTCTCGCGCAGGTGGTTCAGCAGGCCCTGCCAGACGGTCGGCACGGCGGCCGAGAAGGTGACGCTCTCGGCTTCCAGCAGTTCATAGATGGCCGGGCCGTCCATGCGCGCGCCCGGCATGACCAGCTTCGACCCTGCGGCCGGCCCGCCGAAGGCGATGCCCCAGGCGTTGGCGTGGAACATGGGCACGACCGGCAGGATGACTTCGCTAGGCGTCGCGCCGAGAACCGTCGCTTGCAGCCCCAGCAGGGTATGGATGAAGTTCGAGCGGTGCGAATAGAGCACGCCCTTGGGATTCCCCGTCGTGCCCGAGGTGTAGCAGAGGCCGCAGGCCGTCTGCTCGTCGAAGCCGCCCCATTCTATGTCTTCCGACGACTGCTCCAGCACGGTCTCATAGCACTCGACCACCGGAAGCCTGGTCTGCGGCATGTGGTCGGCGTCGGTCATGATCACCACGCGCTCAACCGACGGACAGTGCGGCAGGATGGCGTCCAGCAGCGGCACGAAGGTCAGATCGACGAAGATCATCCGGTCGGCGGCGTGGTTGATGATGTAGACCAGTTGCTCCGGGAACAGGCGCGGGTTCAGGGTGTGGCACACCGCGCCGATGCCCATGATGCCGTACCAGGTCTCGATATGGTCGGCAGTGTTCCAGGCCAGGGTGGCGATGCGGTCGCCGGGCTTCACGCCCCAGGCCTTCAGCGCATTGGACACCCGCTTGGCTCGCCCATGGATGGCGCCATAGGTGGTGCGCTCGATGGGTCCCTCGACCGAGCGGGTCACGACTTCTCGGTTCGGGTGCCAGTTCTTGGCGTGATCGAGAATCTTGTCGACCGTCAGCGGCCAGTCCTGCATCAAACCCAGCATCGCATTCCCTCGTGTTGCGCCTTCTAAGAATGTGGCGCTTTAGACCGACGCTATCTAGGTGAACGGCGATAAGCAACGTGCCGTTAGGGAAACAAAGTCGCAGGACCGTCACGCCTTTTCGTGAGGTCGCGCAAGACGCCGCCTGTGATCCTTCAGCGGCGACATGGTCAATCGGGCGCGGGCGGCCTAGAAGGCGCTCCAGCCGCACGGAGACAGCCCTTGACCATCCTGATCGCCATTACCGGAGGCTCCGGCTCGGGCAAGAGCACGCTGGCGGAGGCGCTGGTCGCCTCTCTGCCCGCCGGCGTCGCCGTGCTGATGCGCGAGGATTCCTATTACCTGGACGCCGCCAGCGTGCCCGGTTTCGACGCAGACACTCATGACTTCGACGACGTCGCCGCGCGCGATCATGGCCTGCTGATCGAACACCTGACCGAACTGAAGGCCGGCCGGCCAGCCGTCGCCCCGCTCTATTCCTTCCTTCACCATGGTCGCGACCCTGGCGGCGAGCCGATCCCCGCCGCCGAAGTGGTGATCCTTGAGGGCACTCACGTCTTGTGCACCCCCGCCCTGACCGCCCTGTTCGACATCAAGGTCTTCGTCGACACCCCCGCCGACATCCGCTTCATCCGACGCCTGCTGCGCGACCAGTCGGAGCGCGGCCGCACGGCGGAGTCCGTGATTCACCAATATCTTCTGACTGTCCGGCCCGGCCATGAGCGCCTGACCGAGCCGTCACGCACCCATGCCGATTTCATCATCGCCGATGCAACGGCGGCTGTCCGACTTGATGATCCGCAGGCGGTCATCCGCCTCGCCGCTCCGGTCCTGGCCCATCCGCTCCTAGCAGCTTGGCATCATTAGTTGATTTCCATTCGCAGAACCTCGTTACCGCTTGCAAAGACGGCAATTTGAAGGCACGCTGATCCTCCGCTTTCGGGGTAGGTGCTGATGACCGCCTTGGTCCACGATCTCGACGACCCTAGACGTGCCGCCATTGTGCGACAGGCGCGATTGCACTTCATCAACGAGGGTTACGCTGGCACCCGAATGGAGCCTATTGCGCGGGAATCCGGGGTATCGACCGCCACGCTCTACGCCTTTTTCGACAGCAAGGCGGTCTTGTTTGAAGCGGTGATCAACGACGCTTCGGAGGACTTCGCACGCCATATGGGCGCAGTTCCCATCGTGTCCGGCACGCCCCGCGAACGGTTGACCGCCTTCATCAGCGCCTATGCGGAGTTCATGAGCGACAGCTTCGTACGCTCGGTTTTTCGACTGGTGCTGGCCGAACGTCCCCGCTTCGAGGCGATCGCCATGCAATTCTTCGAGCGTGGGCGAAACGATTTCGGCGCCGTTCTGATGGGCATGCTGAGCGAGATGACCGCAGAGGGTCAGATGAAGGTGGGCAAGCCCTCCTGGGCGGCCGGGCAACTGATGGGGATGGTCGAACACCCCGTCTTCTTCGTGCCCCTGGTCACCGGGGACGACGTCATCGCCGAGCGAACGCCCCGCGCCATCGCCGAAGAGGCGGTGGAGACATTCCTGGCGCGCTACGCCGCCTGAAGACTAGGGCCAGAGACGAGTCCGCCGCCAGCTATCGCCAGCGCGATCAAAGCGCAGCCGATCATGCAATCGGAACGGTCGGTCACGCCAGAACTCGATCTGCTGCGGAGCCACACGCCAGCCGGTCCAGCGATCGGGACGTGGCACGTCCGCCCCCTCGAAACCCGCCGTCTTTTCCGCCACCCGAGCCTCCAGAACGGCGCGACTTTCCAGCGGACGAGACTGGTCCGAGGCCCAGGCGCCAATACGGCTCTCGCGGGCTCGACTGGCGAAATAGGCATCCGCTTCAGCATCGGTCACCGGCTCGATCACGCCGCGTATCCGCACCTGGCGGCGCAGACTTTTCCAGTGGAACAGAAGGGCGGCCGAAGGATGGGCCCACAACTGCTCCCCCTTGGCGCTTTCCTGATTGGAGAAGAAGGTGAAGCCCCGGGCGTCCACGTCCTTGAGCAGGACCATGCGCGCATCCGGCATGCCGTCCGCGTCCACCGTAGCCAGGGCCATGGCGTTGGCGTCATTCAACTCAGACGCCTTGGCGGCCTCCAGCCATTCGACGAACAGGGCGACGGGATCGTTTCGCTCGAAGATGCTCTCATCCCCGTTGGCCGCCAGTTGCGCGGCATAGTCCTCGACAGACGGGCTGGGCGGGATCACGGACTGGGTCATGGCCTCCACCTATAAACTCGCTCATCGGCTACGTCATCAGTTGTGGACTAATCCGCAACAACAGACTTCGCCATAAGGCGTTACGGCCCCAAGCGGCGCAAGGTTAACCGTGTCTTGACCATATCCGTTGGAGGGTGCCCGCCATGCGCGCTGACGCCCCTACCCTGGAAAACGCCCGGTCGATGCTGGGCCTGGCCGGTCCGGTCTCCGCCGAGACCCTGACCTCGGCTTTTCGGGCGACGATCAAGGCCGCCCGTCCCGACACCCCCGGCGGCGACGCCGAGACATTCCGCCGGGTCATCGCCTCATACCGCTTCTTGCAGGCCCAGACGCTGGCCCTGCCTGCGCCTGCATACGCCAAACCCTTTATTCAGCCCCTGCCCCCGGCGCCGCTGCTGATCCTGACGCCGATGCAGGCGATCAGCGGCGGCTGCATCCGCTTGACCGTGGCCGACCGCACCCTGCTGATCCATACTCCGCCGGGCGTGCGCACCGGCGACAAGATCCGTCTGAACCGGGGGTCTGCCAACGGCGACGAACTTCTACTGCCTGTCCTGATCCGGCCCGCCGACGGCCTGTCGGTGCTGGGCGGCGACCTGTTCATGACCTGGGCCGTGCCGCAGCGGTTGATGGACGACGGCGGCCGCATCGAGATCATGACCCACGCCGGGCTGCGTTCGTCCTGGCTGGTCCCCGACATGGTCGAGCCGGTGCGGCTGCGGTTGAAGGGCCTGGGCCTGCCCGCGCGCGGAAGCCGCCCCGCCGGCGACCTGTTCGTCAAGCTGGAGGCCTCGGCCGACCTGCCCTCAGCGGCCGAAGACCTGCTGCTTCGCTTCACGCGGGTCTGGACGCCACAGCGCATCGCGGCCTAAGCGGTAAGCCATGTCGCACAACACCTTCGGTCACCTGTTCCGTGTCACCACCTGGGGCGAAAGCCACGGCCCGGCCATCGGCTGCGTCGTCGACGGCTGCCCGCCGCTGATCCCCCTAACCGAGGCCGACATCCAGCCCCTGCTCGACCTGAGGAAGCCCGGCGGCAGCCGCTTCGTCACCCAGCGGCAGGAGGCCGATCAGGTCCGCATCCTGTCCGGCGTCTTCGACGACGGAAACGGCCCCGTCACCACCGGCACGCCGATCAGCCTGATGATCGAGAACACCGACCAGCGCTCCAAGGACTATGGCGAGATCGCCCGCGCCTTCCGCCCCGGCCATGCCGACTACGCCTATCAGGCCAAGTACGGCGTGCGCGACCATCGGGGCGGCGGACGCTCGTCGGCCCGCGAAACGGCCAGCCGCGTCGCAGCCGGCGCGGTGGCGCGCAAGGTCCTCGGGCAGAACGTTCGCATCCGCGCCGGCGTGGTCCAGCTCGGACCGCACCGCATCCCTGACGAAGCGATCGACTTCGACGCCGTCTATGATAACGCCCTCTTCGCCGCCTCGGCCGAGGTCGTCCCTGCGTGGGAAGACTATCTGGACGGCGTGCGCAAGGCCGGCTCCTCCATCGGCGCCGTGGTGGCGCTGGAGGTCACGGGCGTGCCCGCCGGCTGGGGTGCACCCCTCTACGCCAAGCTGGACGCCGAACTGGCTGCGGGCCTGATGTCGATCAATGCGGTCAAGGGCGTGGAGATCGGCGCAGGCTTTGGCTCAGCCGAACTGGCGGGCGAGGACAACGCCGACGAAATGCGCCTGGGCGACGACGGCCAGCCGGTCTTCCTGTCGAACAAGGCGGGCGGCGTGCTGGGCGGCATCTCGACCGGCCAGCCGCTGACGGCGCGGGTGGCGTTCAAGCCCACCTCCTCCATCCTGACCCTGCGCCAGACCATCAACCGCGACGGCGCCGAGGTCGACCTGCGCACCAAGGGCCGCCACGATCCCTGCGTCGCCCTGCGCGGCGTCCCCGTGGTCGAGGCCATGGCCGCTATCGTCCTGGCCGACGCCATGTTGAGACACCGGGCGCAAGTGGGCTGAAGCCATCTGAAACAAAGACAGTTGCAAATGAGATTTCGCGATCCTATCTAGGCCTCAAGCATTCCTCGGATGGGAGACCGCATCATGATCGACGTCAGACCCTTCAACACCCTCGGCGGCGCCAACCACGGCTGGCTGAACGCCAGGCACCACTTCTCGTTCGCCAACTACTATGATCCCAAGCGCATGGGCTGGGGCCGTCTGCGCGTCTGGAACGACGACGAGATCGGCGCCAAGTCGGGCTTCCCGCCCCACCCTCACGCCGACATGGAGATCATCACCTATGTCCGCACCGGCGCCATCACCCACGAGGACTCGATGGGCAACAAGGGGCGCACCGGCGCGGGCGACGTGCAGGTGATGAGCGCGGGCACGGGCGTGCGTCACTCCGAGTTCAACCTCGAGAACGAGACGACCACCCTGTTCCAGATCTGGATCGAGACGGACAAGCCCGGCGCCCCGCCGTCCTGGGGCCAGCGCGACTTCCCCAAGAACGACCGCTCGGGCCGCTTCACCGTCGTGGCCTCCGGCGATCCGGCGGACGAGGCCCTGTCGATCAACGCCGACGCCAGGATCCTGGCCGCGACGCTGAAGGCGGGCGAGAGCCTGACCTATGACCTGGCCGCCGGTCGCCGCGCCTATCTGGTCCCCGCTGTGGGCCGGGTGGACGTCAATGGAACCACGCTGAACGCCAGAGACGGCGCCGGCATCATCGACGAGGCCGTGATCACCATCACGGCCAGCGAAGACGCCGAACTGGTCATGGTCGACAGCCTGTAGACCCCGGCGCCCATCCCGGAAGCGGCGAAGGCCGTTTCCGGGATATGGCCCGCCATGATCCCGCCGTCAGGCTCTGTTCACTTCCGTCGCGCAGAATGGCGCCTCCGGAGTTTTTCATGACCATGTCCTATGCGCGGGCGACCGCCCTTCTGGCCGCTCTAGGCGGATCTCTGCTGTTGCAGGGCTGCGTTGTCGGCGCCGTCGTCGGCGCTGGGGCTGCAGTGGTCGGCGGCACGGCCAAGGCGACCGGCGCCGTGGTCGGCGCGGGCTTTGACGCCGTGACCACCTCGGACGAGGAAACCAAGGCCAAACGCGAACGCGAGCAGCGCGAATACGAGCGTGAGCAGCGCCGCTGCGAGCAACGCCAGCGTCAGGGCAAGGCCTGCTAGCGCCTAGTCCATTCCGAACGACCAGGCGTGGCCGAACTGTAGGTAGAAGACTACGCCGTCCGAACCGTAGGCGACGTCCACCCCCGCATCGAGGCCGAACTGTCGCGCGATGCGATAGCGAAAGCCCACCCCGCCGGTGTAGAGCGCGTCGGAATCCTTGTAGATTCTTGAACTCCCGGCCTCCGCAACGCCAACCCCTGCGAAGGCCAGGAACGCCCAGCGCTCGCTCCTTCGCCAGATCACCTCCGCTTCGGAGGCGTAGGTGTTCATGCCCTGGTAGCGCGCCGCCGGCACGCCGCGAAGATTGACGGCCGGAGCATAATAGATCGGAAAATCGCCCCGAATGGCGTCGGCTTCGAACTTGACGCCGTAGCGCAGTTTCTGGGAGGCCTCGCCGAACACATAGGCAGAGGCGTCGTACTCCTCATAGTCGCGGTCACTGCCGAAGGCGTCGCGATTGAATTTAGCCTCGGCCAGAAGGTTCATCCCCTGGGTAGGCGTCAGGGGATTATCGCGAGAGTCAAAATGGATCCCCAGCCCCAGGGCGCCTGTCTGCATATCCTGGCCGAACTCTCCCGCGAACGCGTCGGGCAAACCCTGCACATTCACTGTCGAACGAAGCTTGCGAAAATCGAACAGCGGCCCGAACGAGACACGGTCGTCGCCAAAGCGCCACAGGGCTGATCCCACGAGCCCGTAATCGTAACGGCTGGTGTACTCGATCCCTTCGGGCGCAAAGCCCGGATAGCTGTCAAGCGTCACCTTGCCCCGCCCAACGCCGAACCTGTAGCTCAAGCGTCCGTCCATCGCATAGCCGGACTGGAGATAGCCGACGCCGCTCGAACCGTTTCCGGTCTTGAAGGCGGCGAGGACACGGCGGGTGATCTGGCGGGGATGGTCAGGCGCGGAGGACAGGAAGGCCGCGGCTACGCCGCCGCCCCCGCCGACGGCGGGCTCGGTGATAATGATGGGAACCGGGATGAAGCCGCCATTGGCCAGAATGGACGAGAAGTCCAGGTGCCCATCCTGCGCATCGAAGAAGCGGTCACGGAACCTCTCTTTATGGGGCTCGGCGGCCATGTCCTGAACCGTAGCTTGCGGCGGCGCCGCCACAGCCTGCCCCGCCTCGGACGTCTCGCCTGAAACCTCTTGGGAGCGTGCGGGATCGACCCCGGCCAGCATCGACGTCAAAAGCAGGACCATCGCAGGCCACGCCAGTCGACAGATGTCTGGCTTCGCCCGCCTGCTGTCGATTTGAAATGGGTGAGTCACGGGCCCATTGAACGCGGAAGGACCGGCTGTAGCCATCGGGAGAAACCCGCAGGCCGGTTTCGGACGACCATGAGACGAGGCCGAATGGCCGGCGACAGACCGCTACCGTACCCCGATATACTTGTGCGTCTGGACGCTCAGGCGCCATTGCGGGTGTGTCAGGCAGTATTCGATGGCGGCGGCGGTGTTGGCGGCCTGATCGGGACCGTCCATGGGCTGGAGCCAAAAGCGCTCGAAATCCAGGTTCTCGAACCGATCCGGCATGGCCAGCGGCTGAGGGAAGACCAGCTTCAACTCCTGACCCGAGGTCTGGACCACGGCGGCGTCGGCCTTGGGGCTGATGCATATCCAGTCGACGCCATCTGGCGCGACCAGGGTGCCGTTGGACTCGATGGCGACCTCGAATCCGCGCGCGTGCAAGGCCGCGATCAGAGGCGCGTCCAACTGCATCAGAGGCTCGCCGCCGGTGCAGACCACCAGCTTGGGGTCGCCCTCGCGGCCCCGCCACATCCCGGCGACATGGTCGGCCATCGCGTCGGCGGTCCTGAACTTGCCGCCGCCGTCGCCGTTCACGCCTACGAAATCCGTGTCGCAGAAACTGCAGACCGCCGTGGCGCGGTCCCGCTCCAGTCCGCTCCACAGGTTGCAGCCGGCGAAACGCAGGAAGACGGCGGGCCGCCCGGCCTGACCGCCCTCGCCCTGCACCGTCAGGAAGACTTCCTTGGCGGAGTAAGTCACGCGCCCGCCGCCCATTCGCCATAGCCCGCCGCCCGCAGTTCGCAGGCCGGGCAGGTTCCGCAGCCGTAACCCCAATCATGGCGGTGCGTCCGGTCGCCCAGGTAGCAGGTGTGACTGGCCTCCACGATCATCTCCACCAGCCCCCGACCGCCGATCCGCTCGGCCAGGGCCCAGGTCTCGGCCTTGGTCAGGAACATCAGCGGCGTCTCGATCTGTGAGGGCTTGGCCAGTCCCAGGGTCAGGGCGTGGGCCATGGCCTGGATGGTGTCGTTGCGGCAGTCGGGATAGCCCGAGAAGTCGGTCTCGCACATGCCGCCGACCAGGACATCCAGCCCCCGCCGGTCGGCCAGGGCCGCGGCTGCGACCAGGAAGATGAGGTTGCGCCCGGGCACGAAGGTATTGGGCAGGCCGCGCGCGTCGGCCTCTATGGCGCGATCCGTGGTCATGGCCGTCTCGCCGATGGCCCCGAAACCGGTCAGATCAACGACGTGATCCGGCCCCAGCCGGTCGGCCCATTGCGGTAGGACGTTCACCATCTGCTCGCGCACGCTCTGGCGCGCCTGCATCTCGACCGCGTGTCGCTGGCCATAGTCGAAACCGATGGTCTCGACACGGTCGTAGCGTTCGAGCGCCCAAGCCAGACAGGTGGCGCTGTCCTGTCCGCCGGAAAACAGGACAAGAGCAGAAGTTTCAGAAGCTTGCGGCTTGACGCTCATGACGAACCTGCGGTCGGCCAAGGGCCGCGCGCATCCAGAAGAAACAGGGAAGATCGGATCTGATCCGCTCTATACGCCAGTCGGCCCCGCGCCGCAAAACACGACAGCTCGACCCCTTTTCATCAGTTTGAGCATTTTTGATTCGCCTTAACCCTTCTGCAAAGGATTTTCAGCAAGTGTGAACCTCCATTGTGGAGTGCCGGCCGCATGCCGACGATCGAAGTGCTGACCGAGCGCGTAGAGCCGGTGACCGCCACCACCATGGCGGTCGAGGTTTTTGCGCGCTTCCAGCGCGAGCCTGACACCCTGGTCATACCAGTCGTCGACGGTGATCGTCCCCTGGGCCTGATCGAGCGCGCCGACTTCATGATGAAGCTGGCCGGTCCCCTGGGTCAAAGCCTCTACGGCGCGCGCGAAGTCACCCACATCATGGACGACGAGCCGGCGGTCGTCGAAGCCGGCGTCCGCATAGACGCCTTTTCCGACATCATCCTGAAAAGCGGGCCGGGCGCGCTGATGCGGGGCTTCATCGTCACCCGCAACGGCGCCTACCGGGGTGTCGGCACGGCCGTCTCCCTGCTGCGCGCCGTCAACGCCATCCAGCGCGAGCAGAACCGCGACCTGACCGAGCAGGTGCGGATGTTGAACAATGCTGAAATCCAGGCAGCGGCGACCGCGCGCGCCAAGAGCCAGTTCATGGGCCTGATGAGCCGCGAGTTGCGCACGCCGATGAACGGCGTTCTGGCGGTGGCTGAACTGCTGCGCCGTCAACCGCTGAACGACCCCGCCATCGCCCACGTTCAGACCATCATCGATTCCTCCGAGACCTTGCTCGGCACCTTGCAGGACGCCCTTGATCTGGCACGGGCCGAGGCAGGCGAACTTGAGCTGGCGATGGCTCCCACGCCGCTCCGCGCCGTCATGGACGAGGTTCAGATCCTCTGGGCGCCGCGCGCGGCCCAGGACGGCGTCACCCTGCTGATCGGTTATGAGGGCGACACCGAACTGGCTGGCATGCTGGACGGCCCCCGCCTGACCCAGGTCTTCAACAACCTGATCGGTCACGCCCTGAAATTCGCCCGCAACGGCATGGTGGAAGCCAGCCTGAAGGCCTTGGTCATTGGCGATCAGGTCCGACTGGAAGCGCGCGTTCGCGACGATGGACCCGGCCTGGACGCCGCCCGGATCGAGCAGATTTTCGACCATGCCGCCGGCCCCGACGGCGCGGGGCTCAGCCTGTCGATCAGCCGCCATATCGTCGAAAAGATGAACGGGCGCATCTGGGCCGAGAACAATGTCGGCCGCGGCGCCACCTTCGCCTTCGACCTTTCGGCGCCGCGCGCCATCATCCAGCAGGACGAACCGTCGAACATCTCCAACCTGGACGAGTTGGATCTGCAAGCGCGCCCTCACATCCTGATCGCCGACGACAACGCGACCAACCGCGTCGTGGCCCAGGCCCTGTGCGAAATGTTCGGCTGCACCTCCGAAACGGTCGAGGACGGTCAAGAGGCTCTGGAGGCCGTCCAGTCCCGCCCGTTCGACCTGATCCTGATGGATATCAAGATGCCCCGGATGGACGGCGTACAGGCGACCCAGGCCATCCGCGCCCTTCCTGGCGAAAGCCGCAACATCCCCATCGTCGCCCTGACGGCGAATGCCGACCCCGAGGATGCAAGACATTACCTGGCTGTCGGCATGGCGGCGGTGGTCGAAAAGCCGATCAAACCCGAACGGCTGCGCATGGCGATGAACGCGGCGCTTGCCGCTCCGGCCGCCCCCGCGATCGAAGCCCACCCCGCCCGAAATCGGCCGGCGGCCTGACCGCTCGGCCGCGCGCCCCACTGACCGGGCCGCTAGCGCTATAGACAGCCAGAGCGTCGCACGCCACCAAGACAGGGCTGCGGCCCCTGAAAGACCGCAGGCCGCCCGAACAAGGACGTGTCTATGTCGGATCAGTTCCTGACCACCCTTTTGCCGCAACTCGCCTCCGGAGCGGCCCACACCCACGCTCTCGGATTTCACTATGAAGGCCTGGAGGGCGACCGTGTCCGCCTTCGCCTCCCCTATCGCGAGGATCTGGTCGGCGATCCCGAAACCGGCGTCCTGGCGGGCGGTCTCGTCACGACACTCCTGGACCATGTGGGCGGCCTCGCAGTCTGGGTCGGACTGAACACCTACCAACCCATCGCCACCCTGGACCTGCGTGTCGACTACATGCGCGCGGCTATCCCCGGCCGGGATCTGATCGCCGAAGCGCGCTGCTACAGGTTGACGCGCAGCATAGGCTTTGTTCGCGCCTGGGCCTTCGAAGACGATCCTGGCGACCCCGTGGCCGCCGCCCAGTCCGCCTACGTCATCAGCGCGGAAGGCGACCATCGCGCCGGAGCCAACCTGCGCGCCAAGGCCGGCGCTGGAGACGCCGCATGACCGCGCCCCTGCTCGACAGCCTGCCATACGCCCGCTTCCTCGGGCTGAAAACGCAGCTCAACGGCGATGATCTGACAGTCGTCATGCCGTTCGCCGACCATCTGATCGGCAATCCCATGCTGCCGGCCCTCCATGGAGGATCAACCGCCGCTCTTCTGGAAATGACAGCCGTGGCCCAGGTGTCGCTCAGCTACCCCCGCTTGCGACTGCCCCGCCCGATCAACGTCACCGTAGCCTACCTGCGATCGGGCCGCCCCAGCGACGTCTACGCACAAGCCCGCATCAACAAGGCCGGCCGACGCGTCGCCTATGTCGTGGCCGAGGCCTGGCAGCATGGTCGCGATCAACCCATCGCCGCCCTGACGGCCCACTTTCTGCTGGACAGCCAGGACGATACAACCTGAGGAAGCAACCGCTACCTAAGATTGAATATAACTTCTGGTAAACAAAACGCTACCAAACACGCTTAACACGCGTTAAGAAACGGTGGTGTTTTCTTTATTGAGGGGTAAAGTCATGGACCGCACTGAAGTGATTGCTGGCGTCGCCAGCGAACTCTACGCCACCGAAAAAGCGGTGGATGACGCCATCACCCACGCCACCACCCTGGTTCAGTCGATGATCGGCGCCCGCGCCGCCTTGTCGATCTCGCCGGTTTCGGGCGCTGCCTCACAAGCCAAGGCTGTTGAGGCCATCATGGCCCTGAGCACCGCTCGCGAAGCCGTCGTCGCCTGCCACGCCGAGCTTCAGAAAGACCACCGCCGCCTCGGCTATGGCGTCTACGCTGCCGGCCCGCTGAACAAACCTGATCAGTGGGACGACCGTCCGATGATCCGCAAGGCCGACCATCTGCGCGTCGCGTGAAATAATGGTAACCTAGAGGATCGGCTCTCCGGTTCTCGGTGAATCTGCGATATGTTCGCCCCCATTGTCTTGCGACAGTGGGGGCGAACCATGTTTGAGACTGTAGCGGCCTATATTGGCGCCGCCTTCATGGTCATTGTCGGCATGTTCGCTCTTCTAAAGGGCGGACCCCCGGAGAGAATCGGAGCGGGCGCCTACCTGTTCGCCTGGTTTGCTTCAGTGATGGTCCAGACCTCTGGCGGCTACTTCGGCGTTCAATGGGGCGTGTTCGCCATCGACGTCGCTGTTCTACTCATCTTCATCGCGATGGTGTGGAAGGCGCCCCGGTCTTGGCCCGTCTGGGCCTGCGCTTTGCAACTCCTGGCCGTGACCAGTCACGTCATGCTGATGATGAAGCTGCCCACCCCGATTTCGGCCTTCTATACCGTCGTCAACATGACCGGCTACGGCATCATGCTGGCCATCGCCGTCGGAACCTTCTGGGCCTGGCAGGAACGACGCGCCATTGGCGTAGACGCTGACTAGGTGGATATTCCTATCTCTATGCGATAGTTTCACGGAAATAGGCTCTCCGAGGAACCGTCCGTGCCGCTGTCTCACGCCAAGCTCTGGAACGCCCTGGACGCCCTGGCGCATCGCGAGGGCACGTCGCCGTCCGGTCTGGCGCGTCGCGCGGGATTGGACGCCACCAGTTTCAATCCCTCAAAACGCTTCGGCCCCGGCGAGCCGCCGCGCCCGCGTTGGCCGTCGACCGAAAGTCTGACCCGGGTTTTGGAGGCGACCGGCCTGTCTCTCGGCGCGTTCGCCGATCTGGCCGGCGACGCCCCCGTAACTCGCTCCATTCCATTGTTAGGCCTGGCCAAGGCTGGCGCAGACGGCTTCTTCGACGACGCCGGTCTGCCGCTGGCTGAAGGGTGGGACCAGACCGACCTGCCGACGCACAGGGATAGCCTGTTCAGCCTGACCATAGACGGCGACTCCATGACTCCCCTTTATCGCCAGGGCGATCGTGTGATCGTGGATCTGGAGGCGTCCGACGTCCGGCGCGGCGATCGCGTCGCCGTACGCACCGCCGAGGGCGAGACCCTGGCCAAGGAAATCGCAGCGATGAACGCGCGCGAGGTCACCCTCTCCTCGATCAACCCCGCCTATCCGCCGCGCACGGTCCGTCGCCATGACATCGTCTGGATGGCGCGCATTCTATGGGTCAGCCAATAGCCGTCCGGAGTGCTGTTCAGGTCGGCCTGAGGGCTCTTAGCGCACAAAGTAAAAGAGCCGCCCCAGGGGGACGGCTCTTCCTGATCAACTGATCAACTTTAGTCGCCTTAGTTCGGGGCGACGTGGTGCGCGTTCACCCAGCCGCCACCGGCGATCTGGACCCACTCGCCCTGCGAGCCGACGGCCGTAAAGGGTTGGCCGGACGACAGGCTGCCAGCCTGACGATAGTTGGTGCCCGGGCCGGTGCGGATGCGCAGATTGGATGTTGCGCGATACGAGTTGGCGGCGGCCTGGTTGGCCGAACGCGCACGCTGCTGGTTGCAGCCGACGTAGGACCCGGCGGCGGCGCCTGCGCCAGCGCCGACTACCGCCCCCAGAGCGCGTTCATTCTTGGACACCTGGCTGCCTGCCAAGCCGCCCAGAACAGCGCCAATCGCGGCGCCGGCGCGCTGGCGGCCGCCGGGCGCGTCACAGTTGGTGATGCCGTTGGCTTGAGGCATGGCGCTGGCGGTCATCGGCACGGCGGCCGAACCCAGGGCAGCGAACATTGCGGTGGCGGCCAGGCCTGCCTTGAAGAATTTCGACATACTCTCTCTCCTGTCATCGAGGGTCGTGGGGGAGAGAATGCGCCAGTGAAGCTGAAGGCTCCCCCCGCGTCGTCGTTATATTCGGTTCATCTTTGATAAGCCTGCCGGAGCCCATGTGGCCTGCCGCCTGCGGGCGACCTGAGATCGGCAGACTGGAGCGGACAAGCCGCCGCAGTTTCCTGCGGCGGCAATATTCTAAGTCAGGCGGCCAATTCGCCGTTCGCTCCGGCTTCGATCAGAGCGATGGTCTGAGGCAGACCATAGATGGCCGCGAACGACCCGAAGCGCGGCCCCTGCGAGGCGCCCAGCAGCACCTCGTACAGCGCCTGGAACCAGGCCCGCAGCGGTTCGAACTCATGCGCCTTGCCGACCGCATAGACCTCGCCCTGAATGGCCTCGCCGTCGGTCGTATCGGCCGGCAGGGCCTTCAGACGGTCTGCCAGGTCCAGCAGCGCCGCCTTCTCCTTGTCGTCGGGCAGACGATAGGTCTTCGAGGGCTTCACGAAGTCCTCGTAGTAGTTCAGCGCATAGCCCATCAGGCGATCCAGCACCGGCTCGTTCTCGGGCGTGGCGTCGGGCAGGTATTTGGCGAAATAGGCCCACAGCTGGTCCTTGCTGGAGGCGTTGGCCACGCCCACCAGGTTCAGCAGCAGGGCGAACGACACCGGCGAGGCGCTCTCGGGCGGCTGGCCTGAGTGTATGTGCCAGACGGCGTTGTCGATCTGCTTGGCCGGTTCCTGCGTCTTGTACTGCTCGATGAAGGACAGATAGTCGTCCGTCGCGCGCGGAATGACGTTGAAGTGCAGGCTCTTGGCCGACTTCGGCGACTGGAACATGTACCAGCTCAGACTCTCGGGCGTGCCATAGCGCAGCCACTCGTCCATCGTCAGGCCATTGCCCTTGGACTTGGATATCTTCTTGCCCTCGACGTCGAGGAAGAGCTCGTAGTTGAAGCCTTCCGGCGGCGTGCCGCCCAGGGCGCGACAGATCTTGCCGCTCTCGCGCACGCTCTCGATCAGGTCCTTGCCCGACATCTCGTAATCGACGTCCAGCGCGGTCCAGCGCATGGCCCAGTCGGGCTTCCACTGCAGCTTCACATGGCCGCCGGTGACGGGAACCTCGGTGCGGCCGCCCGCCGGGTCGTCAAAGACGATTGTGCCGCGCTCGACGTTGCGCTCCAGCGTCGGCACCTGCAGCACATGACCGGTGATCGGGCTGATCGGCAGGAAGGGCGAATAGGTGGCGCGGCGCTCCTCGCCCAGGGTCGGCAGCATGATGCCCATGACCTTGTCGAAGCGCTCCAGCAGCGTCAGCAGGGTCGCGTCGAACCGGCCCGACCGATAGGTCTCGGTCGAGGACATGAACTCGTAGTCGAAGCCGAAGCTGTCGAGGAAGGCGCGCAGGCGGGCGTTGTTGTGCGCGCCGAAACTGTCGTGCGTGCCGAACGGATCGCGCACCTTGGTCAGCGGCAGATGCAGGTCCTCGCGCAGCATCTCCGGGTTCGGCACCCCCTCAGGCACCTTGCGCAGGCCGTCCATGTCGTCGCTGAAGGCGATCAGGCGCGTGCGCCAGTGGTCGCCGGTCAGGGCGCGGAAGGCGTTGCGCACCATGGTAGTGCGCGCGACCTCGCCGAAGGTCCCCATGTGCGGCAGGCCCGACGGACCGTAGCCCGTCTCCAGGATCACCGGCCGGTTCAGCGCCTCAAAGGTCGCCAGAGCCTCGTCCGTCTTGCCCGCATCGATCAACAGCTTGGCCGCATCGCGCTCCGCGTCCGACAGCCGTTTCTTGAGCACGTGGGCCAGCAGGTTGCGCGCTTGCTCAAACGGCCACGAACGGGCCTCACGGGACAGGGTTTCAAGGTTCTGAAGCATCAACGGGCTTTGACGCCTTGCGCGCGCGGGGTCAACCGCAGCGGGCGGATCAGAGCCGCGCCGCCCTTACATGACAGGTATTTAAGTAGGCGTGGCTCGCTCACCGTGTTCACCCATGCCCCATGATCGAGTTGAACCGCAGATTCGCGCTTCTCAGCGGTTTTTCCGCGGCCGGATGCGCGGCCGGCCCGCCACCACCGAAAGGCGTATCCGAGTTCAGCTTGGCGCTACAGGCTCGCCTACCTCGCCGACCGCCCTTTCTGGCCATCTTCGAATACGGCGACCAGACGCTGGGCTTTGTAGCGGCAAGACATTCCATCGACGGTGATCATCCAACCTTTGCGTTAGTGCGAACCGCCTTCAATGCGGTCCAGCCGCGCGCAGTCATTATCGAAGGCATTGAAACTGCCCACGGCGAACGCCCACGCCAGATCGTAGATCAGGCTAGCCGCCTGAACGCGGCTTCAACCCCCTTCGCGGCAGGTGAAGCCGTTTACACGGCGCAGCTGGCGATGGACCGCGACATTCCCTTCTGGGGCGGAGAGCCGTCCGACCAGGCCATCTACGCCGCCTTGTTGGCCGGGGGCAGCGCCCCTCAGGACGCCTTCTACGCCTCCCTCTTTGGCCCCCTTGAGCAAAGCCGGCGGGAGGGCGACATCACCGGCCCCGACGATCCCCGCTTCGACACCGTCTTTGAACGCTGGGCCCGGTCAAGCGCGCGCGGCCTGACGCCCTCGCCAGACCCAAGCGTCGGCGCATTTCGAGCTTGGTATCGCGACCGCACCGGCCTCGACCTGAACGCCGATCCAGACTGGTTGGCAAACCACGATCCCGACTATGCAGGTCCCGTCCAAAAAGAAAACAAGCAGCATATGATGATCAGGGACCAACACCTGTTCGAGCTGATCCTATCCCGGCTGGAAACCCACGACCGCATCCTCGTGGTTTACGGCGGCAGCCACATTGCCACGATGTGGCGTCCTCTTGTCCGCAAACTGGGACGCCCGCGTCTGTTCGGAGGAGCCTAGAGCCGCGATTGGGCGTTTCTCGGCAACTGCATCTGGTTTTCGAAACTCATGGCCAGATCGCCGTCCTGATTCGTGACCCAGGTCTTGGTGCGGACTACGCCGCGATCGGGTTGGCTCTTGGAAGGGCGGATTTCAATGATCTCGCGCCGAACGGTCAGAGTGTCGCCAGGCCGCACAGGCCGCACCCACCACAGGGCGTCGATATTCATGCCGAGCAGCGGCGTATCGCCAAAATAGCGAGCATCGACAAATTCCCGCATGACCCGCGAAGCGACGTGCCAGCCGCTGGCGATCAGACCGCCGAAACGCCCCTCGGCGGCGACAACCGGGTCGATGTGCATGGGCTGGGGGTCGAATTGCCGGGCGAAGGCGACCACCTCGGCCTCGGTGATGACGAAGGGCTCGCCCGTCCAGCTTTCACCGACCGTCAGGTCGTCCAGATAGCGGTCGGTCATGGCAATCTCGCAAAACATGGCCTCTCGGGCCTGGAACAGTCTTCGGCTTTGATCTGGTGATCGTCGCCGGTCAACTGGTCCGACTAGACGTCATCGGCCACGTCCTACGACGGCGGCCACGATCGCCGCGCCCGCACTCACGACCAGCAGATCCTCGATCAGTCCGCTCCTGGTCTGGCCCAGTCGCGCCATGGCCTTC
Organism: Brevundimonas sp. NPDC058933; assembly: GCF_049315965.1. Taxonomy (NCBI): domain Bacteria; kingdom Pseudomonadati; phylum Pseudomonadota; class Alphaproteobacteria; order Caulobacterales; family Caulobacteraceae; genus Brevundimonas; species Brevundimonas sp. NPDC058933. The sequence continues at coordinate 191,215 of NZ_JBMOSL010000001.1, read as the reverse complement.
TTGCGGCCGCTCAGGGTCAGATAGGCGAGCGGGACGGCGGTCGCGACCGCCAGCGCAGCTCCGGCGCGTTCCCGCCCATGCGGCGCCAGGGCCGCCCCGGCGATACCGGCGCTCATCACCCGCGCCAGCAGGCCCAGGAAAACCGTCCGATCAGGCGCTGACTTCATCTTGTCGCCCAACAACTCGCCCACGCCCATGGCCAGCGCGCCGAACTTGAAGACGGGATGGTTCAGCAGGACCAGTCGACCCGGCGTCGGTCGATGCGCGAGGCGAGCGGCGGCCAGAGCCGCCATGGGGGTCATCGAGCGGGCGCTGGCGACGCCGCCGATCAGGACCGAGGGGAGCAGGGACGAAGTTTTCATCCTCGTCCAACACGGCATCCGCGTGAAGGTTCAGCTCTCGGCTTCGACGGGAGCTGTTTCTTCGTCCGCGCCGCCGGGCACGGCTATGCAACGCTGACGCGTGCCGCCACCCGCCGCCGGCTCCACGCGCGGCGCCACGGAGCTGACCGTCGTCCCATCCGACGCATAGGTCGCCAGGAACTGACAACCGGTGTGCAAATCAGTCAGCACATAGACCCCTGGCTGATCCGTCTCCGTTTTCGCCAGACGGGCGCCGACCACCATCTGCAGGGCGCTGGCGGGGTTCTCCATGATCTGCTGCGCCTGGGCCGAGCGGGTGTTTATCGCCTGGGCCGCGGCCTCCGCCTGGGCGGCGGTGTCCTGGATGTCCTGAAGGGCCGACGTGTCCACCTCGCAAGCGGAAACAAGCAGGACCATGGCGGAAACTGCAGAAGCGATAATGACTTTCATGACCCCTTATCTCCCGCCGCGCCGCCGGCGTCAGTCGGACACAAGGTCACGGCGCGTCCGCCCTCCGTCTTGACCCGGAGGCCTCCTCGTGGCCTTTGCCCCACCTCATGCTGACCTCAGATTTCGACTTCGACCTGCCCGATGACTGCATCGCGCTGCGCCCTGCCGAGCCCCGTGATTCCGCGCGCCTGCTGGTGGTGAAGGACGGCGCGCTGGACGACCGGATCATCCGCGACCTGCCGGACTTCCTTCAGCCCGGCGACGCCCTGGTGTTCAACGACACACGCGTCATCCCCGCGCGCCTGTCGGGCGTGCGCCAGCGGCCCAATCCGGTGGTCGGCGGTCAGGAAGGCGAAATCCTGACCGTCGAGGTCGAGGCCACCCTGCACCACCGCGACGCCCCCGACGTCTGGTCCGCCTTCATGAAGCCGGGCAAGCGCATCAAGCCGGGCGACCGCATCCGTTTTGGCCGTACCAACGACGCAGCCTGCGAACTGGGCCGCCTCGACGCCACGGTCGAGGCCAAGGATGAAGACGGCCTGGTCACCCTGCGCTTCGACCTGGCGGGTCCAGCGCTGGACGACGCCATCCGCGACGTCGGGGTCATGCCCCTGCCCCCCTATATCGCGGCCAAGCGGCCCGAGGACGACCGCGACCGATCAGACTATCAGACGGTCTTCGCTGCGTATGACGGTTCGGTCGCCGCCCCGACGGCGGGTCTGCACTTCACCCCCGCCCTGCTGGAGGCCATTCGCGCGCGCGGCGTCGCCACCCACGCCGTGACCCTGCATGTCGGCGCCGGCACCTTCCTGCCGGTCAAGGCCGACGACACCGCCGACCACAAGATGCACTCCGAGTGGGGCGAGGTTTCTTCTGAGACCGCCGCCGCCCTGAACGTCGTCCGCGCCAAGGGCGGCCGCATCGTCTGCGTCGGCACCACCAGCTTGCGCCTGCTGGAAAGCGCCACCACAGAGGCCGGCGTGGTCCAGCCCTTCCACGGCGACACCGCCATCTTCATCACGCCCGGCTACCGTTTCCACGCCTGCGACGTGCTGATGACCAACTTCCACCTGCCGAAATCGACCCTGTTCATGCTGGTCAGCGCCTTCGCCGGGCTGGAGACCATGCGCGCCGCCTACGCCCACGCCATCGACAGCGGCTATCGCTTCTATTCTTATGGCGACGGGAGCCTGCTGTTCAGGAAGGACGCATGACCGACGACCTGCCCGACGATTTCGCCGCCTCGCTCGACATCCTCGCCTCGGCGGCGAGCGATATGCAGGACGCGTGGTGGATCTTCGGCGGGGCGGCCATGGTGCTGTGGGGTCTGCAAGACTGGCGCGCGCCGGACATCGATATTCTGTGCAGTCCGCGCGACGCGCGGCGCCTGATCGAGGGCCTGCACGGTCAGGTCACGCCCGATCCCGGCGAGGGCCTGTTCCGCTCTCAGGTCTTCGGCCAGATCCTGACCACGCCGGTTCCGCTAGACGTCATGGCCAACATGGACGTGCGCGCCGGGGGCGACTGGGTTCCCGTCACCTTCTCGACTCGCGTGCCGATCGTGCTGGAGGACTTCACCGTCTTCACCCCCTCGCTCAACGAGCAGATCGAGACCTGCCGCCTGTTCGGCCGCCCCAAAGACCTGCAACGCGCGGAAATACTGGAAAGCCTGCGGGGCTGAGGCCGCACTTCATCCTCCCCCGTTCACGGGGGAGGGGGACCGCGTAGCGGTGGAGGGGGCGGCTGCACGCACACCTTCGGCCCCGCGACACATGACCAAAGCCAGAATTTTTAGCCGCAACGCTGGTTCCGCCCCCTCCACCATGCTCCGCATGGTCCCCCTCCCCCGCTTCGCAAGGGAGGATCGCATCCAAGCCTGATGACAGACGCGCCGTTCCGTGGTTGAGCACTCACAAATTCCGGCGCGCCGGGATGAGCGGAGTTACCTGTTGCCCTTTCCCTTCCAGATCAACGCCACCGAAGGCCGAGCCCGCACCGGCGTGCTGAAGACCCCGCGCGGCGACATCCGCACCCCCGCCTTCATGCCCGTCGGCACCGCCGCCACGGTCAAGGCGATGACGGTGGATCAGGTCAAGCAGACCGGCGCCGACATCCTGCTGGGCAACACCTACCACCTGATGCTGCGCCCGGGACCGGAGCGGATGGAGCGTCTTGGCGGCCTCCACAACTTCATGCGTTGGGACAAGCCGATCCTGACGGACTCGGGCGGCTTCCAGGTCATGAGCCTGTCGGGCATTTCCAAGCTGACAGAGGAGGCCGTGACCTTCTCCAGCCACATCGACGGCTCCAAACACGTCCTGACGCCGGAACGCTCGATCCAGATTCAGGCCGACCGCCTCGGCTCCGACATCGTCATGCAACTGGACGAATGCGTCGCCTGGCCTGCCGAAGAAAAGCGCGCCCGTCAGGGCATGGAGCTGTCGGCCCGCTGGGCGCAGCGCTCCAAGAACGCCTTCGGCACGCGGGATGCGCAGGCCCTGTTCGGCATCCAGCAGGGCTCGACCTATGAGAACCTGCGCCGGGAATCATCGGAACGGCTGCAAGAGATCGGCTTCGACGGCTACGCCATCGGCGGCCTGGCCGTCGGCGAAGGCCACGAGGCCATGTGCGAGGTGCTGGATTTCGCCCCCGAGTTCCTGCCCAAGGACCGCCCCCGCTACCTGATGGGCGTCGGCAAGCCGATCGACCTGGTCGAGGCGGTGTATCGTGGTGTCGACATGTTCGACTGCGTCCTGCCGACCCGCGCCGGCCGTCACGGTCAGGCCTGGACCTGGGACGGGCCGATCAACCTGAAGAACGCCCGCTTCGCCGAAGATCAGGACCCATTAGACATGGGCGTGATCTGCCCGGCGTCCAACGACTATTCAAAGGCCTACCTGCACCACCTGATCCGCGCCGACGAAATCCTGGGCAAGATCCTGCTGAGCTGGCACAACATCGCCTTCTTCCAGGCCCTGACGGCGGCCATGCGCGAAGCCATCAGCGAGGGCCGTTTCGAGCAGTTCCGGCGCGACTTCCGCGCCCGGCACATGAAAGCCTAGGGCCGGACCCGACGTGGCGCAAAGCCGGCGGGCGCCGCCGGCGGGGCGCAGTTGCGCTGCATCCCCACGCCCTTCAGGAAGGCGCGACGACGCAGGCCCGCCTGAATGGCCGACTGAACATGCTTGCTGTGCGCGTCCGCCCCACTCAGCCGCCGCACCCAGCTACGCGCCGGGATGAAGTCGGTGACCGCGCCACGAACCGCGTCCAGCGTGGCGGAAGCCGCCGCGTCGGCCGCCCGCTCGCTCATATAGGACCCGTCCTGCGACGGCGGCGCGTCTGTGTCCGGCCCCAGGGCCTCGTCCAGCCGTGCAATCTCCGCGGCGATGGTTCGGCAATGGTTGAGGTTGCGCAGGTCATAGGGGTTGGATTCGGCTTGAAGCAGAATGGTCGGAACCTCCTGCCTGCGCAGGTTCAGGTCATCCAGCGGCGCCGTGACCGCATTCCCCAGGCCCGCGCCAACCTGCTCCGCACCGCCGCGGGCCGAGGCCCCGGCGTTACACCCCGCAAGGATCAGGGACAGGGAAACAACGGCGATGGTGGAAAAAACTGAACGCATGAGGCCTTAAACCACACCGCTCTCTAACGGTGAAGGCTCGGGCGAAAACCTTGGCGATCGACCTGAAATCAGCCCTGCCGCCAGTGTGATCAGAGGATGTGTCACGCCTTCAGGGAACCGGAACGGTCTTGGGTCGTTTGTTGCGCCAGTTCGAGGAAAGCGTCGTGAATTCATACTTCTGCATCGTTAACATGCCGGGCGTCCCCGCCCGTGAGATCCGCGTGCTGAATGCAGGCGATGACAGCGCTGCCCGGGAGGCCCTTCGTCCTGTCGTCACCGAGTGGATAGGCTTCGACACAATCCTTCTCTATCAGGGTGAGCGGTTTATCGAGGTGGTGAGCAACCCCCATCTCGGCTTCCCCCAGAATGCGCTGCCATTGCCAGGCGCCCAGGTCCTCTGGGACGAAGCCGCCTGACATGAGGATGGTGGCTCCTCAAACTTCCCTATAGGCAAGGACGCTCCTGCCCGCCGTCGCGCACCACGGTTCAGAAGCGTCGTTGCAGGCTCAGACGAACCGTGCGTCCGATCGGATCCTGTACATCCCGCCCGTAGCCCGGCGCCGGCGAGCCGTCCCCCATATGGGCGCCAGGCCGCGCGTCGAGAAGATTTTCGATCTCGAGCGCCAGTTGCAGCCCGCCGCTTCGTCTGCGTTGCGAGCCGCCCTCTCCCGGGCTGGTCCGTCCAGTCGACGAGGTCATCTGAAAACTGAACTTCATGTCCACGGCGGTGAAGGGTTCCGTGATCAGATCACGCGGCGCGTCCTGACCGCTGGAACTCCGTGTGCGAAACCCGCCTTGCCACCTGGCCGAAGCGTTGACACCCCACCGGCCTCGCCGCGCATCGACCAGTATCCGGGCGTCCCGCCGCGAGATTCCGCCGCCATCGCCTTTCAGGCGATCCAGATCCGGCTGCCCCGCCAACAGGGCGACGGTACTCCTCAGACGGAAGCTATGGCTGAGCGCCACACGCAGGATTGTGGCCTCGCTCCGCGCCCCCCCCGGAGGCCGCGGCAGGTTGAAGTTCAGACTGGTGGTCAGGCCTTCCGTCAAGGTCGAGCGCAGATTGAGCGGCCGGTAGTCGACGCTAAGCAGGCGCCCGTCGCCGTCCCGCTGGAAACGATCCGGAAAGGCCGCTTCGACCTCGGCCGTCAGGTTCGGTAGAGAGCCGATCCCATTACTCGATTCCAGGCGCTGATAGCCGAGATTAGCCGACAGGCTCCATGAGGTCAGCGGACCCACGGCGGCTGTCAGAGACAGATTTTTCGATTTCGGCGATTGCAGATCCGGGTTGCCCCCTCGCAATGGAAGCACCTCCACCGCCTCCCCGCTCATGAAGTCGAACACCACGACTGGCGGCCCGTAATAGACCGGCTCAAACCTCTGCGCTTCAGGCACGCCGTCCGTCGATGCAGACCAGGTCGCATTGAGCAACAGGCCCTTGCGCGGGGTCCAGGCGACGGCTCCGCTCACCTCATCGCCGCCGCCTGCGCTGGAAGCCCGCGCCCCCCCGCCCACCGTCGCCAGCAGATCCCCGAGCACGCGCCCGCTCCACGTCTCGCCATTGGCCTTTGACAGGGTTGCGGTAAGCGAGGCTCGCGCTTCGCGCGCATTGAAGTCAATCACGGTTCGAGCCCGGTTCTGGTCCACAACCGACCGGTTTTCCGACAGGTTGGCGGCGATGTTGGCGACCATTGGCCCAGCGAACAGGTCCATCAAGGTCCGATCGGCCGTGAGGGCCAGACCGATCGATTGGCTTTCGCTTCTCCGGTCTGAAATCCCGTCTTCGCGAGCGCGAGAAGCCTGGGCGTTCAGGTTGGTCTGCACTGACCAGCCGACCATCTGGCCGTTGAATCCGAGCGCCGCGCCCAGCCTCTCCGAGCGGAGGCCGATCTCCACGACGTCCGCCCCGAAGGGCGCGACGGAGTGGCTTTTCCGGGTCTGGCCGTTCAGGCTGAAGACGCCGGACCAGGCCCCGAACGACCGTGTAAGATTGAGGTTGGCGGCGGCCAGATCAACGCGGGGCCGCAGAGTGACGGCGTCAGGCCCAGGGCCCTCCCCGCCGACCCACTCAATATCCCGATCCCTTTCCTCGGCCCTCAGGCTGGTGTCGCGCGACAGACGGGCGCCCCATTGCTGCGTATTCTCACCGGCGATCGCGGATCGACGCAGATCGCCCGACAACGAAGACGTCCCCCCCTGTGTCGGCCGCCCCCCGACGATACGAAGGTCGTGGCTGGAAAAGCGCCTTTGAAGAACCAGGTTGATCACGCGTTGGCCAGGGGCGCCGCCATAGAGAGCCGCGGCGCCGGGCGGCAACACCTCCGCGCGCACCAGGGCGTCGGGAGGAAAGCCGGAAAAGACTCCCGGATTAGCGACCCGCTTTCCGTTGATGATCACCATGGACGCCCCCCCGCCGCCCAGCGTCTCGTTCAGGCGTTGCAACACCTCGCCGACGTCCCAGGCGCCCAGGGCGTCGATCTCGGCTCCGTCCAGCTCCGTTTCCGGCGGCACGCGGGCGGCGCCGCGCCGGGCGCGCACATCGACGTCGTCAACCCGAACCGGCTCGTCCAGGCTTTGCGCTGCAATCTGAACTTCGGCCTGGCCCGGGGTCGGATCGCCTCCCCCAACCTCCCCCAGGGTGACAAGACCGATCAGCGACAGCCACACCATGCCTACTCCGCCGCAGCACGAGGCTGCCTGTACTGACGACTACACCCGATTCTCGTCCCGGCCGTCATCACCCGGTTGCTAGCCTTCGAAGAATAGTCCGGAGCGGCCGCAGCGCCCGTATTGCCCGATCCAGAAAGCAACCACTTCGGAGCAAGAAGAGCCGGGAGCCCAGGGGCGCCCGGCGAGTTCAGGAACACGGTATCAATACTCAGATCGACATGAGGATGTGGCCGCCATCGAAGGCGGTCAGTCGCTGAATCTTCCACACCAAGAAGATGCCCGCCCGCCATCGCGGATATCGATACAGGCGGCCGGAGAAAGAAGGCGCCCTGCGGCGCCTTCTCCTGGTCATGACCCAGCCGGACCGGATCAGGACGCGTCGAGCGTCGCCCAGTTCACGGTGCAGTTGCTGGGGGTGCCCGACAGCACTTGCGGCCCCGCGATGTCAATGTAGTGGCCGCCGCTGGGGTTGTCGGTCACATCGGCGACGATGCTGCCAGAGCAGTTGCCGCCGAGCACTGTCGTGGCGCCGGCGCCGGTGATGGTGACGATGGTGCTGGGGTGCGAGGCAGCACCCACGGCGATCCAGGGACCGCTGTTGGGATTCACCAGGGTGCCGCAGAACCCGCTGGCGCCGCCGCCGCCGCTGAAGGCCAGGCCGGTCAGATGCACATCGCTGCCGACGACGGTTGCGGTCGCCGAGAAGTTGCAGGTGATGGTGATCGACTGGCTGAAGTTGATCTGGCCCGTCACGGTCCCCGTAGCGGGGAAGGGCGTGGCCATGGCCGGCGCCGCGGACAGCGACACCAAAGCAACAGCCGAAGCCAGAGCAGTCAAACGAAACTTATTCATGTCAGCTTCCTCCATTATTCATTGAACAGGCGTTATTTACCGCCCACTTTTTAAAATAAAGGCACTCACGCTTGCTACTACATCAACCTAACATAGAACTTCTACAACTTAAAATTTAAAACAGCTTTTTTACACTGAATGCAAACAATCTTGGATCCAGGGTAAACACGTTCGCTGTCAGCCCCGTATCATCGCTGTTCGTGAACATGTCGGTGATCGGCGTCTCGTCGAATACGTTCTTGACATAGGCCGAGAAGATAAGATCGCGCGATTCATTCTCCAGCGACACGGAGATATTGGCGTTATCCCAGGATTTGAGCTGATCGTACTCGGTGTTGAAGATCCGCGCATAGCTGCGATCTTGCCAATAGTAGTCGCCACGAACGGTCAGATCCCATCCGCCGACGAGGAAGGTGTACTGCGCGCCCAGGTTTGCGGTCCAATTCGGCGAGTTCGGCAGTTCGTTCCCGCCCAGATCCGCCATGAAGCCGCGACCGCCATTCGGCGCTTCGGTCAGACCGTCATAGGTGAAGCCATACAGGGAGTAGAGCGGAAGGAAGGTCTCGAACGCCGGATTGAAGGACCCGTACCGCTTCGATCCCGAACACAGCCCCTGCAAGGCGTACATGGTCATTTCATCCCCGCGGTTCGCCTTGATGATCGTCTCCACATGTTTTGTCGGGGCGATACAGTTCGAAGGCACCTGGACCCAGGGGCGCAGAACCGTCCAGTCGGCGTTGCCCTGGGTGCGGTTCATCACATCGATCGAACCCTCGCCATCGCCTATGCGCGTATTCAGATAGCCGATGTTGGAGTCGATACGGAACCTGTCGGTCACGTGGAAGATGCCCTCCAACTCCACGCCCCAGATCTTCGCGTCAAAGTTCTCGTTCAGAGAGATGCGATCGACGATCTGTGAGACCTGATAGTCCTTGTAATCGTAGTAGAAGGCGTTGGCGTTCAGCCGGAAGCGGCCGTCATGGAAGGTGTTCTTGGCCCCGATCTCAAAGGCGTTGACGTACTCGGGATCAAAATCTTCGGCCAGCGGCTGATACTGAATAACCTTGGGGTTGATATCCACACGCGGCGGGTTGGTGCCGCCACCCTTGTAACCGCGCGCATAGGAAGCATAGATCAGGGTGTCGTCGGTGAAGGACAGGTCCGGTTTCCAGTCCAGCACGAAGCGGCCGGTCATCGCCCCCCAGGATTGCTTGACATCGGGTTGGGCCGGGTAGCCCTGACTGACATAGCCGCCGGACTGAACCGACTCGCTGCCGTCAAGGGTCGCCCCCATCAGCAACTGGCTGGGATAGGGGGTCGTGATCTTCTGATCGTCGGTATAACGCAGACCCACCGTCAGGCGCAGATCGGGACGAAGGTTCCAATAGCCCTCGCCGAAGACTGCCCAGGAGCGGACTTTCACTGCGTTCTTGCTGCGGAAGTAGTTGTGGCCGTCACCCGCCAACTGACTGATCGGCGTCCGATCGACGTAAACGCATTCCTTCCAGCGGGTCACGTTGGTGCTGTCGCAATTCTGCGTCACCAAACCCTGAGTGGTCGTCACATTGGGGTTAACATTGTAGAAGTATTCGGCAATCAGACTGAAAAGGTTATTGAAAACGTAGTAGTTATCCTCGGTCTTGAAATCGAGGTAATTGGCGCCAAGGCTGAAGTTGAAATTTCCGTCGTAGCTCGACTGTAGGCGAAGCTCTTGTGACCACTGCCTGTTATCCGAGACGCTCAGATCCGCGCTGATCATGCGGCTGGAAGGACCCAGTTGCGGATCGGTATAGACGCCCCCCGGCGTTACCTTGGCGCCGCCCCCCACGACAGGCCGCCCGCGCGGATCGACGAAGGCCTGTGTTGAATCCGCGAAAATCGGATTGCTGACAAAGCGATTGTAGTCCTGCGTCGACCAGAAATCGTCCTTGGCATAAGCGGTCTGGGAAATCAGGGACAGGTTGTCCGAAAGCTTGAACGCCATATTGAGCTGAACGACATCGTTCTCGGCCCGGAACTTCGGATCATAGGCGCTGGCGATCTCACGCAGATCCCGTGACTGGGTGACGCCGGCGTAGGGGTCCGCGCGATAGTTGACTGCGTTGATCGTCGTCAGACGGTTGGTCGCCGGCCGACCATACTCGATGATGCCCGCCATAAAGACGTGACCGAAGGCCCCGCCGTTCGGTGAATCATAGGCGGCGTCGCTGAACAGGGTGCGCGGCAGGCAGCCCTGGCTCAGACGGTTCTGAACCAAGCTCGAGGTGATCGCGGTATTGCCGACCCGGGTCGGTCCAGGATCCTTGGTGCAGAGTTGTTTGCCGGTGCGCGACCGCTCGTCGTCCTCGCCGAAATGCTCCCAGATCAGGTTGGCGTTGAAACGATCACTGGGCTCCCAGGCCGCCGACAAGCGGGTGGTGAACAGGTCGCGATTGTTCACGTGCCGCTCGGTGAAGGTATTGTAGTCGAAGCCGTCACGCTTGGTCACGCTGGCGGCGCCGCGCACCCAGAAGGTTTCCGTCAGCGGGATATTGACCATCATCTGGCCGCGCACGGTGCCGTAGTTGCCGACCTCCGCCTTCATCATGGCGTCGAAGTCGGGCCCCGGCAGATTAGGGATCATGTTGACCACGCCGCCGGTGGCGTTGCGGCCGTACAGCGTGCCCTGCGGCCCCCGCAGAACCTCGACGCGATTAACGTCCAGATATTCCTGCTCGAACAGACGATTCCGGGTCAGGGGCGTGTTGTTGAAACTGACCGCCACCGCCGGGTCGGAAGAGGCCGAGATCGCCTTGGTCCCGATGCCCCGGATCGAGAAGTTATACATGCTGAAATTGGATTTGGAGAAACTGACGTTCGGGATGGCCCGCATCAGCTCGGAGCCGCCCTCAATCTTCAGCGCGTCCAGATTCTCGGCGGAAAAGGCCGAGACGGCGATTGGCACGTCCTGGATGGATTCCTCGCGCTTCTGCGCCGTGACGATGATGTCGTCGACGGCCGATGCGGGCTCGGTCCCCCCGGTTGTCTGCGCCAGCGCTGGCGCCGCAATCGACAAGGCGAGAATGGATACAGTCGCAGCCAAGCGCGCATGAACGACGGATGTCGCCATTTAAACCCCTCCCCAGGGCGCGGTCCGTTCCCCAACGGATCCCGCAAACGTTTCCACGCCGCCGATATGGTTCCGTCTGCCGGGGCGGCGCCGGCAGCGGTTGCCCTCAGACCACCACGCTACTCACCGACTTGTCAATACGTATTAACAAGCATGTTGACCAAGGAAATCCTCGTTTCATATTGACATACATGTTAGCCTTGACCGCAGGGGGATTGGTTCATGGACGCGGACGTCATCATCGTAGGCGCGGGACTGGCCGGACTGGTCGCGGCGAACGAATTGGTCTCAGCCGGCAAACGGGTGGCTCTGGTCGAGCAGGAGAACCTCTCCAATCTTGGCGGACAGGCCTTCTGGTCATTTGGCGGTCTGTTCCTGGTCGATACGCCTGAACAGAGACGACTGGGCGTGCGCGACAGCATCGACCTGGCCTGGCGCGATTGGCGGGGCAGCGCCGGCTGGGACCGGCTAGAGGGGCCGCTGGCCGAGGACGAATGGGCCGTCCAATGGGCCCGCGCCTATGTGGAGTTCGCCGCAGGGGAAAAGCGATCCTGGCTGAAGCAGCACGGGATCAGCCTGACGCCCATGGTCGGTTGGGCCGAACGCGGGGCCGGACAGGCGTTCGGCCATGGAAACTCGGTCCCGCGCTTTCATGTCGCATGGGGCACGGGAACGGGCGTATCGGAGCCTTTCGCCAATCGCGCCCATCAGGCGGCGAGCGACGGACGTCTGACCTTTCACCACCGTCGCCGGGTCGATGAACTGCTGGTCGAAGGCGGGCGGGTCACGGGGGTGACGGGCGCGGTCCTGGCCCAAGACGCGGCGCCGCGGGGCGCCGCCTCCAATCGCCAGGTCGTCGGCGACTTCACGCTGAGGGCCGAGGCGGTCATTCTGGCTTCGGGCGGCATCGGCGGCGATCATGAAAAGGTGCGCCGCTTCTGGCCTGAACGACTGGGCGCGCCGCCGAGGCGCATGATCACCGGGGTGCCGGCCTATGTCGACGGACGGATGCTGGACATCGCGGGCGAGGCCGGCGCCCGGCTCGTGAACCGCGACCGCATGTGGCACTACGTCGAGGGGGTGCAGAACTGGGCCCCCATCTGGCCGAGCCACGCCATCCGCATCCTGCCAGGGCCGTCGCCGCTCTGGCTGGACGCCCTGGGGCGGCGGCTGCCCTCGCCCGCCCTGCCCGGCCACGACACCATGGCGACGTTGAAACACCTGCGGACGACGCCCGACCTGGCCGAGCACGACCACTCCTGGTTCATCGTCAGCCAGAAGATCCTGGAAAAGGAATTCGCCCTGTCGGGATCGGAGCAGAACCTCGACATCACCGACCGCAAGCTGCTCAAGGTGCTGGCGTCCCGTCTGGGCCGGGGCGCGCCCCCCGCCGTCGACGCCTTCAAGCACAAGGGCGCCGACTTCGTCTTCGCCGATGATCTGGAGACCCTGGTGGCGAAGATGAACGGCCTGACCGATCGCCCCCTGCTGGACCCGGCTCTGATCCGGCGTCAGGTCGAGGACCGCGACGCCCAGATGGACAATCCCTACGCCAAGGATTTCCAGATCATGAGCATCCACAACAGCCGCCGCTATCTTGGCGACCGCCTGGCGCGGACGGCGACGCCGCACCGGCTGCTTGACCCCAGGGCCGGGCCCCTGATCGGGGTCAGGCTGCACGTCCTGACGCGCAAGTCGTTGGGCGGGCTTCAGACGGACCTGTCGAGCCGGGTTCTGACTGCTGACGGCACACCGCTCGAAGGTCTTTACGCCGCAGGCGAGGCTGCAGGCTTCGGCGGCGGCGGATTACATGGTTACAATGCGCTGGAAGGCACCTTCCTGGGCGGGTGCATCTTCTCGGGCCGGGCGGCGGGGCGCGCTCTCGCCGGTCGGGTCTGAGGGTTCTCGGGGGAGGAAAAGACCATGGATTCACCCTTGGCCATGATCGGTCTGCCGGTCGCCCTGGGCGTCATCATGTTCGGCCTGGGGCTGGACCTGACGCCCGGCGATTTCGCCCGCATCGGCAAGCGGCCAAAGGCGGTCGCCCTCGCCCTGACGTGTCAGTTGCTGCTCCTGCCCGCCATCTGTTTCGGCTTGGTGCTGCTGTTCCGCCTGCCGCCGGTGCTGGCGGTGGGGATGATGTTGCTGGCGGCCTCGCCCGGCGGGACCACGGCCAATCTCTACAGCCATCTGTTCCGCGGCGACGTGGCGTTGAACATCAGCCTGACGGCGATCAACTCGGTCATCGCAGTCCTGACCCTGCCCGTCATCGTCAACCTGTCGATCGCCTGGTTCCAGCCGGGCGACATGACCGTAGGCCTGCAACTGAAGAAGACCATCGAGGTCTTCATGATCGTGCTGGCCCCGGTCGCCCTCGGCATGCTGGTGCGCGGATTCAAGCCCGGTTTCGCCAGCGCCATGGACAAGCCGGTTCGGCTGGCCTCGGTCGTCATCCTGACCCTGGTGATCGCCGGGGCGGTCGTCTCCAACTTCGCCGTGCTGAAGGACGACTTCATGGCCCTGGCCGGCATTGTCGTCAGCTTCTGCATCCTCAGCCTGGGTATAGGCTTCATCGTCCCGCGCCTGTTCCGCATCAATCGCGAACAGGCGATCGCCAGCGCCTTCGAGGTCGGGCTGCACAACGCCACCCTGGCCATCGTCATCGCCGAGTCGGTTCTGGCGGTCCCGGACATGTCGCTGCCGGCGGCGGTCTATGGCGTGCTGATGTTCCCGCTGGCGGCGGTCTTCGGCCTGCTGATCACCCGTAGACGGTCCTCAACAAGGGCTGTGGAGACGGGCTAGACCTCAGCGCAGCTCCCGCCGCAGCACCTTGCCGACCGCCGTCTTGGGCAGGGGCTCAGCTCTGAACTCCACCAGACGCGGCACCTTGTAGGCCGTCAGCTGCCCCCGACAGTGGGCGATCAGCATGTCCGCCGTCAGCGCGGCCGAGCGCGCTACGACCACGACCTTGATCCGCTCGCCCTGCACCGGGTCGGGCACGCCGACCGCCGCCACCTCTTCGACGAGAGGGTGCGACGCCACCACATCCTCGATCTCGCCCGGATAGACGTTGAAGCCCGAGACCAGGATCATGTCCTTGATCCGGTCCACCAGCCGCACCCGGCCATTGGCCTGCATCACCCCGACGTCGCCGGTGGCCAGCCAGCCGTCGGCCGAGATGGCCTTGGCCGTCTCGTCCGGCCTTTGCCAGTAGCCCAGCATGACCTGGGGTCCGCGCACGCACAGCTCGCCCGGCTCGTCGATCCCGGCCCAGGCTCCGTTCTCGCGCCGCATCCGCACCTCGGTCGAGGGCACGGGCAGGCCCACCGTCCCGTCGAATCCCATGCGTTCCGGGTGCGCCAGATCAACCAGGCCGATGCAGACCACCGGCGAGGTTTCGGTCAGGCCGTAGCCGTCCACCAGGGGCGCCCCCGTCACCGCCTCCCATTCCTCGGCCACCACCTTCTGCGTCGCCATGCCCCCGGCGATGGTCAGTTTCAGGTCCGAGAAGTCTCGACTGCGAAACGCCTCGGTATTCAACAGGCTGGAGAACAGGGTGTTCAGCCCCGTCATGCCGACGAAGCGCTCCTTCCTCAGGATCCATTCCACCCGCTTGGCGTCACGCGGATTGGCGATCAGGATGTTCCGTCCGCCCGCCCCGGTGAACATCATCAGGTTCGCCGTCAGGGAGAAGATATGATAGAGCGGCAGCATGGTGACGTTGCCGATCACCTCGCCCTGATCGATCTGATCCAGCACCCAGGCGCGGCCTTGCAGCGTATTGGCCAGGATGTTGCGGTGGGTCAGCATGGCCCCCTTGGCCACCCCCGACGTGCCCCCCGTATATTGCAGGAAGGCCAAGTCCTTGGGCTTGGTCTCGACCGTTTTCAGCGTCAGCCGCCGCGCCCGCCGGATCATCGCCTTCCAGCGATGCGCGTCAGGCAGACGATAGGCCGGCACCAGCTTCTGCACGTGGCGCATCATGGCGCTAACGGCCACGCCCTTCAGCCCGGGCATCATGTCGCCCATCGCCGTGACGACGACGTGGCGAACCTGGGTCCCCTCGCGCGCCTGATCCAGCGTCCTGGCGAACATGTCCATCACCACGATGGCGACCGCGCCGCTGTCCTTCAGCTGATGCTGCAACTCGCGCGGCGTGTAGAGCGGGTTGACGTTGACCACCACGGCGCCGGCGAACAGCACCCCGAACAGGGCCGTCGGATATTGCAGGCCGTTGGGCATCATCAGCGCCACCCGGTCGCCGGGCTGGACCCCGACCGATTGCAGCCAGGCGCCGAAGGCCTTGGCCGCGCTCAGCACCTGGCCATAGGTCAGGGCCGTGCCCAGGCTGACGTAGCCGGGACGTTCGGCGAAGCGGCGCGAGTCCGCCTCGAACATCTGCTGCACCGAGGTCCAGCGCGCCAGCTCGTCCTCGATGCAGGCCGGCACGCCCGCGCGGTAATGAGCGGTCCAGAACCGCTCGGCCCACAGCCGGTCCGCCTCGGCGGAAGCAGCGCTCTCGACAGCCAGATCGGTCATTTCTCCACCACCGCCACCACGCCCTGACCGCCCGCCGCGCAGATCGAGATCAGGCCGCGCCCGCCGCCGCGCCGGTCGATCATGGTCGCCAGATTGGCCAGGATGCGCCCGCCCGTCGCCGCGAACGGATGGCCCGCCGCCAGCGAGCCGCCATTGACGTTCAGCCGGCTCATGTCGATGGCCCCCGGCGCCCGCTCCAGCCCCAGACGGGTGCGGGCATAGTCCTCGTCCTGCCACGCCTTCAGGGTGCACAGCACCTGAGCGGCGAAGGCCTCGTGGATTTCATAGAGGTCGAATTCCTGCAAGCTGATCCCCAGCCTCCCCAGCATCCGCGGCACGGCGTAGGCGGGGGCCATCAGCAGCCCCTCATCGCCCTTGACGAAGTCCACCGCCGCCGTCTCTCCGGTGCGCAGGTAGGCCAGAACCGGCAGGCCGCGCGCCTTCGCCCAGTCCTCGCTGGCCAGCAGCACGGTCGAGGCCCCGTCGGTCAGGGGCGTGGAGTTGGCCGCCGTCAGCGTCCCGTTCGCCCGGTCGAACACCGGCTTCATCGTCGCCAGTTTCGCCGGGTCGATGTCGGGCCTCAGATTGTTGTCGCGCTTCAATCCCCGGAACGGCGTCACCAGGGTGTCGAACAGCCCGGCCTCCCAGGCGGCGGCGGCGTTTCGGTGGCTGGCCACGGCCAGGGCGTCCTGATCCTCGCGCGGGATGGCCCAGCGCTTGGCCATCTGCTCGCAGCTCTCGCCCATCGACAGGCCTGTGCGCGGCTCGGCGTTGCGCGGCGGCTCGGGCTTGAACGGGGCGCTCAGACCGGCCCCCAGCAGGGCCTTGATCCGCCCGCCTGTGGTCTTCTCGCGGTTGGCGGCCAGCAGGGCCTTCCTGAACTTCTCGTTCAAACCGATCGGCGCGTCCGAGGTGGTGTCCACCCCGCCGGCGATCCCGACCTCGATCTGACCCAGAGCGATCTTGTTGGCCACCAGAATGGCCGCCTCCAACCCGGTGCCGCAGGCCTGGCTGACGTCATAGGTCGGGGTGTCGTGGCCGATGGTGGTGTCCAGCAGGCTTTCGCGGGTCAGGGCGATGTCGCGCGACAGCTTCAGCACCGCCCCCGCCGCCACCTCGCCCAGCCGCAGGCCGTGCAGGTCGTAGCGGTCGGCCAGACCTTGCAGCGCCGCCGTCAGCATTTCCTGATTGGAGGCCTCGGCATAGGCGGTGTTCGACCGCGCGAAGGGAATGCGGTTGCCGCCCAGAATGGCGACCCGGCGAGGCGCAGAAGCGGTCAGCATGCGACAGTATCCTCAGGCGAAAGGGTCAGCCGACCCCGCAGATGGGCGCGGGCGCCGGTCGCGTCGCGCACCTCGAAATCACGGACGTCGCCAGAAGGCCCGGCGTAGAGCCCGACCTGTCCCGGCAGGAAGAGCGGGGCGCGGAAGGCGACCTCGACCTCGGCGGCGTCCAGCGGAGCCTGTGGCGACAGGGCGGCGACGGCCCGCGCCTTGGTCCACATGCCGTGGGCAATGGCCCGGCGAAAGCCGAACAGCCGCGCCCCCAGGGCCGAGGTGTGGATCGGATTGGCGTCGCCCGAAACGCGCGCATAGCGACGGCCCAGATCGGCGGGAACGGTCCAGGTCTCGATCGGCCGGTCGGCCTCTTCGCCGGTCAGCACAGGCGCCGGATCGCCCCGCCCAGGGCGCCCGAGCCGCAGATAGACGCTCACCCCCTCCCACACCGTCTCGCCGTCGCGCGCCGCCTTGGTTTCCAGCGTAAAGGCCTGCCCCTTGTCGTGGCTCAGGAACTGTCCCGCCCGCACCGTCAGCGTCAGCCGGTCGCCGAGGTTCAGCCGGGCGTGCTGGCGGATGCGGTTGTGCAGATGCACCAGCCCCACAGCCGGATAGGGGAAGTCCGCCCCCAGCATCAGCCGCATCTGCAGCGGAAAGGCCAAGATGTGCGGCCAGGTGATCGGCACGCCCTGTTCGGGCGCGAAGCCGCAGAGATCGGCATAGGCGGCGACCGCCTCGGCCTCCAGCATGACCTCCCGCTGCAAGGCGCGCTGTGGCAGGACCGCCTCGTCCGGCTTGCCGCGCAGCATCCCCCGCAGCGCCCCGCCGACCACCGCCGCCCCCGACAGCGGCGCGTCGAACCGCTCGATCGCCGCCGTCATGCGCCCAGCAGGCTCTGGCCGCAGACGCGCACCACCTGCCCGTTGACGCCGCCGGAGGCCGGGTGCGCCAGCCAAGCGATGGTCTCGGCCACGTCGACCGGATGGCCGCCCTGGCCCATGCTGTTCATGCGCCGCCCGGCCTCGCGGATGGCGAAGGGAATGGCGGCGGTCATCTGGGTCTCGATGAAGCCGGGGGCTACGGCGTTGATGGTGATCCCCTGCCCCGCCAGCTGGGGCGCCAGCCGGCGGACCGCCCCGATCCAGGCGGCCTTGGACAGGGCGTAGTTGCTCTGGCCCATATTGCCGGCGATGCCGCTCAGCGAGGAGACGGCGATGATCCGTCCGTTGGGGCGCATCCCCCCGCCCTCGACCAGGGCGCGGGTGATGGCCAGGGGCGCCGACAGGTTGACGGCCATGACGCTGTCCCACTCGCGCGGCTCCATCCGGGCCAGGGTGCGGTCGCGGGTGATGCCGGCGTTGTGGATCACCACGTCATAGCCGCCGCGCGCCAGAGCGTCAGAAAGGATGGCCTCGGCGGCCTCGGGCGCGGTGATGTCCAAGGCCAACGTGTCCACGCCCAGCTCGACCTTCAGGGCCGACAGCCCCTGCGCCGCCCCCGCCACGTCCAGGGCGACGACCTGCGCCCCCTCGGCCACGAACAGGCGGGCGACGGCCTCGCCGATGCCGCGCGAGGCGCCCGTCACCAGCACGCGCCCCCTGTGGCCCGCCCCCGGTTCGCTGGTCGCGACCGGCGCGCCCACCCGGATCGGCTGGCCCGAGACATAGGCCGAGCGCGGCGACAGCAGGAATTCCAGCGTGCTTTCGGCGGCGTCTTCCGCCCCCGGAGCGACATAGAGCAGGTGGACGGCGATGCTGCGCCGCGCCTCCTTGGCCAGGGAGCGGACAAAGCCCTCCAGCCCACGCTGGATCGCCTCGCCCTCGGCGTCGGCCATCAGCTCGGGCGGCGTGCCGATCACGACGATGCGGCCATGCTCGGCCACCGAACGGATGGCCTGGTGGAAGAAGCGGTAGAGGCCATCGGCCGAGGCGGCGTCGCCGCAGCCCGAGGCGTCGAACACCAGCCCGGCATAGCGCACGTCCGGCGACCATTCGACATGGAGCGTCTGACCCGCTGTCCCCGCCAGCCGCCCCAAGGTCGTCGCCAGACGCCCGTTTCCCTCTTCGCCATGGGCAGGCCCCAGCAACAAAGGCCCGACCAGACCCGCCCCCGCCTCGGCGCGACGACGCAGGGGCGCCGGACGCGGCAGGCCCAGGGCCCCCGTCAGCCAGCCGCCGACGCCGGAGTTGGCGAAGTCCAGATACCGGTCGCTCATCAGGCCGCCTTCTTCGTCGTCTTGCGCGGCGCGGCTTCGGCCGCCTGACGCCGCTCCAGCCCGGCGGCGATGTCGAAGTCGGCGGGGAAATCGTCCACCTGGATCGCCTGATCGGCATAGACGGCGAAACGGGCGATGGCGGCGCGCTCCTCGGCGGTGATCAGGCCCAGGTCCTCGGCCTTCGCCGCCCAGGCGTTCAGCAGGGTCAGGTTCTGCGGCGCGCGAGCGATGCGGCCCGCGCGGATGGCGTCCTTCAGCCGCCGCTCGATAGCCTCGACCTGGGGATAGAGGTCAAAGGCGACGAGGGTGGCGGCGATGGGATCGACCTCGATCCGCGCCGTCCACGAGCCCGCGACCAGACGGTCGCGCGCCGGTCCGTGCTGCTGGATCAGACCGGCGACGGCGGCGGCGCAGGCGTCGTCCGGCCCCGAGGCTTTCAGCCCGAACGGCGCCCCGACCAGTTTCAGGAACAGGGCCGCGCCTCGGTTCGGGTGATTGGCCAGCAGATCCCGCCACGCCGTTCCCGCCCGCGCCAGGGCGTCCTGCGCCGTCCAGTGGACGAAGGGCAGGTCTTCGCTCGGACGGCCCTCGTCCTCGAACCGCTTCAGCACGCTGGACAGGATGAAGAGCTGGGACAGGATGTCGCCCATCCGCCCGGTAATGGCGCCCTTGCGCTTCAACGCCCCGCCGACGGTGGCCATCGACAGGTCCGAGGCCAGGGCCAGCAGGGTCGAAAGGCGAGTGGCCGCGCGGTAGTAGCGCCTCAATTGCGGCGCCGCCCCGCCCGGCGCGGCGATCAGCCGCCCGCCCGTCAGGCTGAACACCAGAGCCCGCGCCATGTTGCGGAACAGGAAGCCGACATAGCCGAACAGAGCCGCGTCGAAGGGCTTGAGATCGCCCGCCCCCGCCGTCCGCATCAGGGTCAGGACATAGGGATGGCAGCGGATGGCGCCCTGGCCATAGATGATCAGGGTCCGGGTCATGATGTTGGCGCCCTCGACCGTGATGGCGACCGGAATCTGCTGATAGGCCCGGGCCAGGAAGTTGCCCGGCCCCATGCAGACGCCCTTGCCGCCGACCACGTCCATGCCGTCATTGATGATGAGGCGCGCGCGCTCGGTGACGTGATACTTGGCGATGGCCGAGACCACCGAGGGCTTCTCGCCCTGATCCAGCGCCGCCGCCGCCAGCCGCCGCACGGCGTCCGTGGCGTAGAGGTGCCCCGCCATCCGGGCCAGGGCCTCCTGCACGCCCTCGAAGGCGCCGATGGGCTGGTTGAACTGACGACGGATGGCCACGTAGGCCCCGACCATGCCCACGGCCAGCTTGGACATGCCGACATTGG
Source organism: Brevundimonas sp. NPDC058933 (assembly GCF_049315965.1). Lineage (NCBI taxonomy): Bacteria > Pseudomonadati > Pseudomonadota > Alphaproteobacteria > Caulobacterales > Caulobacteraceae > Brevundimonas > Brevundimonas sp. NPDC058933. The sequence continues at coordinate 170,777 of NZ_JBMOSL010000001.1, read as the reverse complement.
ACGACGGCAGGGAGATGGCCCGGCCCGCGGCCAGACACTCCATCAGCATCCGCCACCCCGTCCCGACCTGCTCGCGCCCGCCGATGACCATGTCCATCGGCACGAAGACGTCGTCGCCCGTGGTCGGCCCGTTCTGGAAGACCGCGTTCAGCGGCCAGTGACGGCGCCCGATCTCGACCCCCGGATGATCGCGCGGGATCAGGACGCAGGTGATGCCGGGCTCGGCCTCGCCGCCCAGCAGGCCGTCGGGGTCCATCGCGCGAAACGCCAGGCCCAGCACCGTCGCAACCGGGGCCAGGGTGATGTAGCGCTTGCGCCAGCTGATGCGGAAGCCCAGGGTCTCCACGCCGTTCCACATCGCCTTGCAGACCACGCCCGTGTCGGTGATCGAGGCGGCGTCGGACCCGGCATAGGGGTTGGTCAGGGCGAAGCAGGGGATTTCCTCGCCGCGCGCCAGACGCGGCAGATAGTGGTTCTTCTGCGCTTCCGTGCCGTAGTGCAGCAGCAGCTCCGCCGGGCCCAGCGAGTTGGGCACCATGACCGAAACCGCCGCCGCCGAGCAGCGCGTCGACAGCTTCTGGATCACCTGGCTGTGGGCATAGGCGGAGAAGCCCAGACCGCCGTAGGCCTTGGGAATGATCATCCCCAGGAAGCCCTTGTCCTTGGCGTAGGCCCAGGCCTCGGGCGACAGGTCCTGCCAGACCGAGGTCGTCTCCCAGTCGTTGGCCAGGTCGCACAGATGCTCGGCCTCATGGTCGAGGAAGCTCTGTTCCTCGGGCGTCAGGACCGGCGCCGGGGTGGCCAGCAGCCGCTTCCAGTCCGGCTTTCCCGCAAACAGCTCGGCGTCCCACCAGACATTGCCCGCCTCGACCGCCGCCTGTTCGGTCGGGCTCATCTTCGGCATGATCCGGCGGAAGCCCGCCATGGCCGGGCGCGACAGGATGGCGCGACGCAAAGGCCTGACGGTCAGCAGCAAGAGCACTGGCGCAGCTGCCGCCGCCATGATCGCCGTCGTGGTCGGCGCGATCAGCTCCGCCCCCCAGCCCGCCGCGATCCAGGCGGCGGCGGCGACGCTCCAGATGGTCATCCGCGCCTGCACCAGGGTCAGGATGAAGGCCCCCAGGGCCAGTGCGCCAATCCAGATCAGCATGGTCGGTCTTCCCCTCGCCGACACGGTCCCCCTGTCGGCCTCTCGCGTTACAGTCGTGGTCGTCAGCGGGTGGCGGTGTCAGCGCGCCCGCGTCCAGGTCTGGGTCCGGCACAGCATCCGGGCGATGCAGCCCCGCACCGCCAGCCGGTCGGGCTCGACCAGGGTCAGTGTCCCCGTCGCAGCCCCCTGCCCGCTGTCCGGGTCGTAGAGGGGCCCGGCGGTCCAGACCCGAGGGCCGCCCGAGGCGGCCCGCAGCACCGTCAGCCCCTTGACCGGACGGGTCCGCAGGGCCGGGTCGCGGTTGCGCACGTCGCGCTGATCCGGGTTGGCCCGCAGGGCGGCCGCGTCGACCACTTTCGCGCACAAGGCGGCGCCGCAGCGCTCGATGGCGACGACGCCGTTCTGCGCCGGCGTGCGCCAGCGCCCCAGCAGGGCCTCGTCCTGCGCCATCACCGGCGAAGCGACCCCAGCGACGAGAGCAGCGGCCAGAACCCCCGCGCGCCCCCTCATCCCTTGCCGCCTTGATAGGCGTTGCGAACCGCCGGCGGCACGCGCTGATAGATGGTCGGCGTCGGGATCTTCAACCGACGACGGGCGACGTCCAGCGGCTCGGCGAACAGGCGCTCATAGTCCTCGCCCGGCAGCCAGGCGGCGCGACGCCCGTCGCGCCAGGCCTGAAAGACAGCCCGTGCGCACGGATAGCCCGTGCGGGCGCGCATGAACTGGACGGCGATGCCCGAGGCGATCAGGCCGAAGCCGGCGCTGCGCGTCTGCGGCAGCGAAAACGCCACCACACAGGCCTCGCCCAGAGCATCGGCCTGATAGCCGGTCAGGACGTGCCAGATGTCATGCACATCGCGCATCCGGCGCGCGAACCAGGCGCGCGGGTGGGCCGCCTCGATCTCGCTGTCGGCGATCTTGCGGCTCTCCTCGGCCAGGCCATAGGCCGAGAAGTTCTGCGCGTCGATGAAGTCGCGATAGGCGGCGCCGACCGTTCCCGGCGCGAACTGAGCCAGCCAGGCCCGATCCTGCAATCGGTCCGCCAGCTCGAGCCGACGATAGGCCTGAGCCCCGCCTTCCGGCGTTTCCAGCAGACGGCTGTAGCCCCAGTCGGGCGAGCGCCCGGAAAGGGCGTTCATAATCTCGAACACCTGTTCGGTGTCGTCCTTGTCCGCCACCAGGCGCCGCATGGCGCGCAAGGCGCGGATCGGCTGCACCCGATGGGCGTTAAGCTGCGACGGCCGGCGGACGTCTATGGAAAGCTCGAAAGCAGGAAGAGTCGAGGCGGCTTGCACTTGCGGGTTCCTCTGCGGAAGCCTAGAACGGCTAACTATCTACATGAATGTCATTTACACATATGTCAATTGCCGCTCTTGAAAAACCGCGTCGTCGTCGTCGGTCGCCTGATGAAGCGCGACGCGAGGCCGTGGTCTCCGCCCGCGCCCTGCTGCTCTCGGGCGGTCCTACGGCGGTGACCCTCTCAGCGGTGGCGGCCGACATCGGCGTCACCCACGCCAACCTGATCCACCATTTCGGCTCGGCCGCCGGCCTGCAATCGGCGTTGATGGGGTCAATGGTGGCGGATCTGAACGAGGCGCTCGGCACGGCGGTCGTGCGGCTGCGCACCGACGAAGGCGCGCCGCTGGAACTGGTCAATGCCGTTTTCGACGCCTTCGCCGAAGGCGGGGCTGGCCGTCTGGCCGCCTGGATCGCGATGTCCGGCGACCTGTCTCATCTGGAGCCCGTCCGCGCCGCCGTGCGAGATCTGGTGGAGGCGATCGCCGAGAAGATGGGCGACGACGGCCAGGCGCGTGAACGTATCGGATCGGCGGTTCTCTTCATCGCCCTCAGCGCCTTCGGAGAAGCCCTGATCGGTCCCCCCCTGCGCGACATGCTGGATCAACCCGATGACGCCGGTCGCAAGGTGGTGGCCAGCCTCCTGCCGCGCTTTCTGGTGCGAACCGACCCGGCCTAACAGGATTTTCCAGCGGCGCCCGCCAGCCGCCAGCCGCCAGACGCAGATCAGGCAGTCGCCAGCACCACGCCGATAAGGACCGCCGTCCAGTGGACGCTGGCGGCGGCCACGACATGCCCGTGCCAGACGGCGCGGAACCAGGCCAGCTTCTTGCGAACATAGAATGCGGCGCCGGACATGTAGAGCGCGCCCCCCACGGCCAGGAGGATCAGGGCGATCCAGGAGCCATGGGCGACCATCGGCTTGAAGGCGATGACCACCAGCCATCCCAGGGCGATATAGACGAAGACCCAGAACCGCCGCCCTATGCCGGGAAGAAACAGCTTCCCCAAGGCCCCCAGCAGCGCCAGCCCCCATACCGCCGCCGTCATGCCCCACGCCCAGGCGCCGGTAAGGTTGTGCGTGGTGAAGGGCGTATAGGACCCGGCGATCATGAGAAATATGCCTGCGTGGTCCAGTCGCCGCAGAAGCGGACGCCAGCGCGCCGAAGCAAAATTATAGGCCGTGGAGAAACCCAGCATCGCCAGCATTCCCAAGGCGTAGACGCCGACAGCCACCACCAGGCCAAGACTTCCTTTCGCCACGGAAAGCCCAAGCAGGACCCCTCCGCCAAACAGCGCAAAGGTCAGGCCCACCATATGCACCACCAGGTCCGCGCACCTGGCGCGCGACGTCGGATAATGCCTGGGCGGTACGGTCATGTCGCTCACGTCGTTCAGCCTATCACAAACCCGGAGCCAATCACGATGTCGATCTGATTTGGCGATAACAGGGCGGTGAAATGCAGGACGCCAGACGTCGCCGTCAGACGGACTCATCGACCTGGTACACCTCGCCGCTGGCCGGCTCGCGATAGAAGTCTACCCGGCGTCCATTCCAGTGATAGTCGAGGTGTCGCCCCTGCCTCGGATTGGCGGCGAGGTCGGGATAGAATAGCCCGACGCAGAATCCTCCGATCGCTCGACGGCTGGGATAGAGGACGCCGTCCGCCTCGGCCGCTCTCAGTTGCGATGCGAGAGCCTGGGCAGGTCCGTATTCTTCCCGGTCCAGGGCCGGCGCGTATTTCGCCTCGTCCCGAAGATCATGCGCCCGGACGGCCACCGCCAGAACGATCTCGCGAAACTGGGACGTCCAGCCGGCAGGCTCGCAGGTCCGCGCCATGAACCGCCCATGGTGATGCATGGTCTCGGCCAGGGCCGTCTCCAGCTGATCAGCGACATAGAGCACGCCGTGGTCGCCCGCGGAAAACCGGCTCGGCCGGTCGGGGCTCACATGCGTAAAGGGCGACATCAGATAGCTTGCCCCCGGTCCGCCGACCCGCCGGGCCTCCGGGACCAGGTCCAGAGCGCCAAGGTTCACCATCAGCCGGGGGTTGGTCTTCTGTTCGGCGGCGATGAGCAGGGGCCAGTCCGCCGGGTCGGCGATGTCCTCGAACAGGTCAATGGGCGGATAGATGCTGCGAATGATGCGCCGCGCATCGGGCCAATCGACATCGACGCGGTCGATCTCGCGCGGATCCATCACCACCCGCCGCGTTCGGCGTCCAGATATCTGCGCACCCTCATCAGATCCGTGAGTTCACCGCCCAGCATCACCTCCAGCGCGGAACAGCCGCCAAAGGCGGTGTTCGCCGCCCCGATCCAGCGATAGGTGCGGTCAGGCTCGTTGAACATGTGACGCAGCGCCTTGTGGATGCCCATCAGGTTGGACAGCCTCGCCTTGCCGTCCCGATCGATTCTTCCCTGATCACCCGCCTTCCAGCGGCGATAGGTCCGCAGCGGCATGTCCAGAAGGACAGACGCCTGTTCGTCGGTAAGCGCCCATTTCTCAAACAGTCGCACCGTCGCACGGAACATGGCGGCGGCTTCGGCGTCCGTGATCGGTCCCGGCCGGAAATCCTGAGCGCGCGTGTCTATCAGCGTAAGGTGCATCGCCACCCCTCCATTTGGCATCAAATAGTAGAATGACGGCCAAATGGCAATGCGCGCCCGTTAACTTGCCGCTGGAAGCCACAGCCTGAAACAGCTTCCCGCCCCCGGGCCTTCGCTTTCGAGTTCGATCGCGCCGTCGTGCATCTCGACCAGTTGCCGCACCAGGGCGAGACCGATGCCCAGGCCGTCGCTGGAACGGTCATCCGGGCCCTTCGACTGGGTGAAAAGCTCGAAGATGCGCGCCTGCATTTCCTGCGGCACACCCACGCCGTTGTCGGCGATCTCGATTCTTATCCGATCCTCATCGACATCGACCGATAGCCGGATGCGGCCTTCTGCGGGCGTATACTTCGCGGCATTGGTCAGAAGGTTGCTGACGACCTGAGACAGTCGGGTGAAGTCGCCGTCGAGCCAGACAGGGCCGCCCGGCAGCTCGATCGTCAGGTCGTGACGCCCGGCGTCGATCTTGGGCCGGCTGGTGTCGACAGCGGACTCGACAATGCTCTGCACTGAGACCCGCTCTCGCTTCAGGGAAATCTTCCCCTGATCGATACGAGCCACATCCAGCAGATCCTCGATCAGTCGCGACAGGTGGTGCGCCTGGATCCCCATCCGGGCCTGAATGTCGGCCTTGCGCGCCGGGTCCGCCTGCCGTTCCAGCAGTTGCAAGCCTGCACGGAAGGCCATCACCGGGTTGCGCAGTTCATGGCCCAGCATGGCGATGAACTCATTCTTGCGGCGGTCGGCTGCACGAAGCGCCTTGGCATAGGCCTTCAACTCGTCGCGATGCGAGAGGATTTCCAACCGCTGGCGATAGAGTTCGATGAACACCTTGGCCTTGCTTCTCAAGATATCGGGTTCCACGGGCTTCTGAATGAAGTCCACCGCGCCCGCCTCGTAGCCCCGGAAACGGCGCTGCTGATCGGCGCTGCCCGCCGTGACGAAGACGATCGGGATGTGACGGGCATTGGCGGCGCCCCGCATGAACTCGGCCAGTTCGAAGCCGTCCATCCCCGGCATCTGCACATCGACCAGGGCCAGGGCGAAGTCGTGCACCAGCAGCAGTTCAAGCGCCTCGTCGCCAGAACGCGCCTTCAGGCAGACAACGCCCTCCTGTTTCAGCAGCGCCTCAAGGGCAAGCAGGTTTTCTTCAAGGTCGTCGACCAGCAGAAGGTTGATGGGCTGTTCCACGCTAATCATTTTTCTCGAGACCTTTCAGGTGCTCGGCTATGCCCGCCAGGGGCATGACGACGGCCGAGGCGCAGGCGCGTTGGGCGGCCTCCGGCATCATCCGGGCGTAGGCCGTGGCCGGCTCTTCGATCAGGGCGACGCCCCCGGCGGCGGCCACAGCTTGCAGCCCCCTGGCGCCGTCGTCGTTGGCGCCCGTGAGGATCACGGCGGTAAGTCCTGCGCCATAGGCGTCGGCGGCGCTTTCGAACAGGACATCGATCGAAGGACGGGAATAGTTGACGACCTCGTCCGACGACAGGGCAAGGTGGCCGTCAGCCTCTACAAGCAGGTGGTAGTCGGATGGCGCAAAATAGACGACGCCTGGACGCGCCGCCTCCTTGTCCTCCGCCTCCTTCACGGCCAGGCTGCAACGCGCCTCGAACAGGGGCGCCAGAACATTGCTGCGGTCGGCGGGGACGTGCAGCACCACCAGGACCGGAAGCGGGAAGTCGGCAGCCAGTTCCGGCAAGAGGGCGAGGAGCGCCTGCACCCCTCCTGCAGAGGCGCCGATCACGACGGCGCGTGGGGAAGACGAACTCATGCGTCGCGCCTCCGATAGATCTTCTCTTCGGGCACAAAGTCGGCAAAGGCGCCGGCGTGGCGTGAAAAGCGCAGGCTTTCCTTGGAACCGATGCCGAGAAAACCGTTACGAACAAGCGAGTCCCGGAACAGGCCGACGGCGCGGTCCTGAAGATCGCGGTCGAAATAGATCATGACGTTCCGGCACGAGATCAGATGCATCTCACCGAAAACAGCGTCAGTGACCAGGCTGTGGTCGGAAAACACGACATTGTTGCGCAAGGATTTATCGAAGACGGCACGCCCGTAATCGGCGGTGTAATAGTCCGACAGGGAGGATCGGCCGCCCGATTTCTGGTGATTTTCGGTGAATTTACGGATCCGGTCCAGTGGATAGACACCCGCCTCCGCCGCGCGCAGGGCGTCGGGATTGATATCCGTAGCGTAGAAGAGCGTGCGGTCCAGCAGACCCTCCTCCCGGAAAAGGATCGCCAGGGAGTAGACCTCTTCGCCTGCGCTGCACCCGGCGATCCAGACCTTCAGCGACGGATAGGTCTTGAGGTGCGGCAGAACCTGCTCGCGCAGGGCGCGGAAATAGCTGGGGTCGCGGAACATCTCGCTGACCTGAACGGTCAGGAAACCCAGCAGGCGGGGCAGCATCTCCGCGTCATGAAGCACCCGCTCCTGCAAGGCCGTGATGCTCGGCAGGCCGAAATGGCTTCTCGCCTGCAGCAGGCGACGCTTGATGGACGCCCGCGCATAGTGGCGGAAGTCGTAGTGATAGCGCTGGAACAGCGCCTCCAGCAGCAGCTGGATCTCGATGTCCTCGACTTCGTGGGTCACCGCGTTCAACGCGGCATCCAGACGCGGACAAGCGACAGCAGTTTGTCGACGTCCAGCGGCTTGGCCATGTAGTCGTTGGCCCCCGCCGCCATGCAACGCTCCTGATCGTCAGGCATGGCCTTGGCGGTCAGCATCACCACCGGCAATCCGCTCCACCGCGCATCCTTGCGCAGTTCGCGGGTGGCCGTCAGGCCGTCCATGACGGGCATCATCACATCCATGAGGACAAGGTCGATCGTCCTGGCCGGATCGCCGTAAGATCGATCCAGCAGCTCGATCGCTTCCTGGCCGTTCCGGGCGATCTCGATGACGGCGCCGCGCGGTTCCAGGACGTTGGTCAGGGAGTAGACATTGCGGACATCGTCTTCGACGATAAGAATCCGCCGCCCTTCCAGAACGGCGTCGCGATTGCGCGCCTTGCGGATCATCTTCTGCTGCTCTGCGGGCAGCTCGGACACCACCTGGTGAAGGAAGAGCGAGACCTCGTCGAGCAGCCGCTCCGGCGACTTGGCCCCCTTGATGATGATGGAGCTGGAATAGCGGCGGAGCTGCTGCTCATGTTCCGGCGACAGGTCGCGGCCGGTGTAGACGATGACCGGCGGGAAGGCGTGACCGCTCTCGCGGCTGAGCGTCTCCAGAAGCGAGAAGCCCGATGCGTCCGGCAGGCTCAGATCCAGCACCATGCAATCGAAGGTCTGGCTCTTCAGCTGTTCGAGACATTCAGCCGCCGTGCCGACGCCGACGGTCTCGACATCACCCGATTCCAGCAACTTGCTCACCGCTTCGCGCTGAACCGCGTCGTCCTCGACGATGAGGACGCGGCGCACGGTGCGCGTCAGCTTCTCCTCAAGCGAACGCAGGACCTCGGCCAGCGCATCGCGCGCCACCGGCTTGACCACATAGCCGATCGCCCCCAGCGAGAGCGCCGTCTGGCTGTGGTCGTCCGCCGACACGACGTGAATGGGGATATGGCGCGTGTCGTCGTCGCGCTTCAGGACGTCCAGCACGGTAAGGCCCGACTGATCCGGCAGGCCGATGTCCAGCACCACCGCACTGGGGCGATAGCGCTTGGCCAGCTTGAGCGCCTCCTCCGCCGTCCCGGCCACGATGCACTGGAAGCCCAGTTCGTGCGACAGGTCGCGAACAATGGCCGCGAAACGGTCGTCGTCCTCGACCACCAGCAGCAGTCTCCGGCTTCCCGTCAGTTGATCGCGGTCATCCTCGACTGCGCGATGCAGGGACTCGAGCCGCGTGTTCGGGGCGACGACGGCGTCGCGGGGGCTTTCTGCGGGAGCTGTGGGCGCCGAGACGGCGACTTCCCGCGGCGCAACCCGCGCAGCGTCATAGGCGCGCGGCAGGATCAGGGTGAAGACGCTGCCCTCGCCCGGTCGGCTTTGCAGCGTGATCCGGCCGCCCAGCAGCCGCGCCAGTTCGCGTGAAATTGACAGGCCGAGCCCTGTGCCCCCGTAGCGGCGGCTAATCGTCCCGTCCGCCTGCTGGAAGGCCTCGAACACGCTCTTCTGATGATCAGCCGAGATGCCGATTCCCGTATCCGACACCGCGAAAGCCAGTTCATTCGGCCCGGCAGCCGTGACCGACAGCTTCACCCTGCCCTTTTCGGTAAACTTGAAGGCGTTCGACAGCAGGTTTTTGAGGATCTGCTCAAGCCTCTGGCGATCCGTTTCCACCATGTCGTCGCCAGCCGCCGTCAGGTCTATTTCGAATGCGAGACCGCGATCGTCAGCCACCGGCTGGAACAACTGCCGCACATCCTCGCCCAGGCGCTGAAGCGAGACCGCTTCGGGTCTCGCCTGGATATGGCCTGCCTCGATCTTGGACAGATCGAGAATGTCGTTGATCAGCGTCAGAAGATCATTGCCAGAGGACTGGATGGTGCGGGCGTATTTGACCTGTTCGTCCGTCAGGCCGCCTTCCGGATTGTCGGCCAGCAGCTTCGACAGGATCAGCAGGGAATTGAGCGGCGTGCGCAATTCGTGGGACATGTTGGCCAGGAAGTCGGACTTGTACTGGCTGGCCTGCTCAAGTTCCCGCGCCTTGAGCCCGAGGGCGGCGGAGCCACGCTCCAGATCGTCGCGCTGGGTCTCCAGCATCTGCGCCTGCTCCTCGAGCTGGCTATTGGTCTGTTCCAGCTCGGCCTGCTGCTGCTCGAGGCGGAACTGCGTCTCCTTCAGCGCCCGGCCCTGTTCTTCCAGCTCTTCGTTGGATACCCGAAGCTCCTCGCTCTGAACCTGCAGTTCCTCGGACTGGCGTTGCGTTTCTTCCAGCATGTTCTGAAGCTGGGCCCGATAGCGGGCGGATCTCAGCGCCGTGCCGATTGCGGGGCCCACCTCTTCCAGCAGGGTCTGCAAGCGGTCGTCCACGGGGCGCAGGAAGCCAAGCTCGATCACGGCGTTGACCTCGCCGTCGGCGCGAGCGGGCGCGATCACCAGGTGTCTGGGCTTGTCCTGGCCGAGCGCGGAACCGATCGTCAGATAGCCTTCGGGCACCTCGGGGAGCGTAAGGACGGCCCCCTCGGCGGCCACCTGACCCAACAGACCTTCGCGATGACCGAACCGTTCGGGGATTCGGGCGTCGGCGGGAACGCCGAGCGTGGCGATGCGCCGATAGACGCCGCCCTCGCCCTTGAACAGAGCGGCCGCCTGAACGTCGGCATAGCGAGCCAGATAGGCCAGGATCTTGTCGGCCAGCAGTTCCATGGACTGGTCGCCCATCATGGCGTCCGCCAGCCCCACCTGCCCCCTGTGCAACCATTCCTGGCGAGCGCGAGCGCGGGCGCTGCGACGGATAAGCGTGAAGACGACGAGAGTGAGAAAGGCGCCAAGAAGTCCGGACAGAACTCCGCTGATCAAGGCCGTTCGGTAGGCGGCGTCCATTTCCGCCAGCCGTTGCAGACGCAGCCGCTGCTCTTCCTGCCGCATGAGCCCGATCTCGGCGCGGATGGCGTCCATCTCGAACTTGCCGCGATCCGTCGTCATGCGCGCCACCGCCGCCTGAACGCCTTCCGCACGCCGGGCCTGTATGGTTGTCTCCAACTCGGTCATCTTGGCGTCGACGTGACGCCGCAGTTTCTGCAGATGCGCCTGCTGCACGGGATTGTCGCTCGTAAGCGTGGCGACGTCGTCCAGACGGCGGGCGACGGCGGCCGCCGCCGTTTCATAGGGCTGAAGGTACTGGGGGTTGCCGGTGAGCAGGTAGCCGCGCTGCCCGGTTTCCGCATCCTGGGCGGTCGCCAGGAGTTCGTCCACGGCGACGATCACCCGGTGCGTGTGGATGATCTTCTGATTGTTCGCCCTCAGAACCTCGACGTTGAGATAGGCCACCAGACCCGTAGCGAGGAAGAAGGTCAGAACAAGCGCCAGTCCCGCTGCCGCCCAGGCTTCCATCTTCGAGCCCGGCTTCGGGCGGCGGTTCGACATCATCAAAAGATCTGGCCTTGGCAAGCGAATGGATGCCCTTGCGTAGAGGGGCTGCCGGGAAGCGCAAGAACCTGGGCCTGATTTTCTTCCCGGCCCAGGCCTGTGTCGCTAGGCCAATGTGCGGACCTTGGGCTCGCGTTCCCACTGGCGGGTGCGCGCCGCAGCCAGGAAGAGCTTTGATTTCGCGTCTATTTCCACCACGCCGTCGTCAGACTTCACTCCTGCCTTGTCCAGCAGGGGCTGGGCCTGAGCGCTGAATCCGATGGCCTTGAGGTGGCCGTAGGCGTCCTTGGCGAAGTCGGTCGCAGCCCCCTCTTTCAGCAGCTGGGCGCAGCCGTCGTCCGACAGGATGATCGCAACCGCATCGAACAGCACCGATGGGCTGCCCGCCAGTTGGCCGTCAGCAGCGAGCATGGATCCGTCCGCCAGCTTAACCCCGGCGACTTTCGGCGCGACGATAAAGACGGACCCGCCGTCTCCCAGGACGGCCTTGCGGACAGCCTCAACGGCGGCGCCGTCCGAACCATCGGCCACCAGGATCCCGACCTTGCGGCCCTCGAGCGTGTCCGGATACTTGCCGACGATCCGAAGGGCGGGAGACACGTCCAGATCCACAGGCTTGGCGGCAGGTTTCGAAGCGCCCGGCAGAGACAGGCCCATGCCGTCGGCCACTCGCTGGGCCAGGCTCTCATCGACATTGCGCAGATTGGCCAGAACACGAGTCCTGACGTGTTCAAGCGTGACCTTGGACAGTTCGAAGACCAGGGCGCTGGCCAGATGGGCCTGTTCGATCTCCGTCTGTGATCGGAAGAAGAGCCTTGCCTGGCTGTAGTGGTCGGCGAAACTTTCAGCCCTCAGCCTGACCTTCTCACCCTCCATCGGCACGGCGAAGGTGCGGAAGCCGCCTTGCGGATCCTCGCGCGGCCCGCCCTCCTCTCCAGCCTCGGCCAGGCTGTTCGGTTCGTAGTTGGCGCGCCCCTTGAAGACCTGGGTCTGCATATGGCCGTCGCGCTGGAAGTTCTGGAAGGGACAGCCCTTGGCCTGGTTGATCGGGATCTGATGGAAGTTGACCGTCCCCAGACGCGACAGTTGCGTGTCCTGGTAGGAGAAGAGCCGGCCCTGCAGCAGGGGGTCCTCCGAGAAGTCGATGCCCGGCACGATATTGGTCGGCAGGAAGGCGGCCTGTTCGGTTTCGGCGAAGAAGTTGTCGGGGTTTCGGTTCAGCACCATGCGGCCGATGACCCGCAGAGGGTGAACCTCTTCCGGAATCAGCTTTGTAGCGTCGAGAATGTCGAACGGCAGGGCGTCCGCCTCGGCCTGGGTCAGCAACTGAACGGCGAACTCCCACTCGGGGAAGTCGCCCTGGTCGATGGCCTCGAACAGGTCGCGGCGATGATAGTCGGGGTCGGCCCCGGCGATCTTGACCGCCTCGTCCCAGCAGGTTGACTGGGTCCCGAGCTTGGGCCGCCAGTGGAATTTGACGAAGGTCGCCTCCCCCTTGGCGTTGATCAGGCGGAAGGTGTTGACGCCGAAGCCTTCGATCATCCGCAGGGAACGGGGGATGGCCCGGTCGGACATGGCCCACATGACCATGTGGGTGCTCTCCGGCATCAGGCCGATGAAGTCCCAGAAGGTGTCATGGGCGCTCGCCGCCTGGGGATAGCCGCGATCCGCCTCCATCTTCACCGCATGGATCAGGTCGGGGAACTTGATCGCGTCCTGGATGAAGAAGACGGGGATGTTGTTGCCGACCAGGTCCCAGTTCCCCTCCGTGGTATAGAGCTTCACCGCAAAGCCCCGGACGTCGCGCGGCGTGTCCACCGACCCGGCGCCGCCGGCCACCGTCGAGAAGCGCGTGAAGACCTCGGTCTTCTTGCCCACCTCGGTGAGGACTTTCGCCGTCGTATAGTCGGCCAGACTCTCGGTCAGTTCGAAGAAGCCATGGGCGGCCGAGCCGCGCGCATGGACGATCCGCTCGGGAATACGCTCATGATCGAAGTGCTGGATCTTCTCCCGGAGGATGAAGTCCTCCAGCAGGGTCGAGCCTCTGGCGCCCGCTTTCAGCGAGTTTTGATTGTCGCTGATCGGCGCGCCATGATTGGTGGTCGTGCGCGTTTCTGGCGTCGTGGCGGTCTGGTGGAGTTCACCGCCCGCCCCCGGGCGAGCGTCGTCAACAGGCGGCTTGGCCATGGCATATCCTTCAGATCCATTTTCGGAACTGGAGGCCTAACGCGCCATCTCCTCCGGCGTTCGATGCGGGGGTGTAGAAACATCGCTGCCAGGTCGATCGCTGCTTGATAAGACATCAAAGCATGTCCAACGGCGGACCCGGGCCGGATTGGGTCGGATCGCCGCAGCCGAATCTATGGCTCCAGCGCCGGCTGGCCGTTAAGCTGTCTGTTCAGCCGCTTCGAAAGGACTTCCCCGACGCATGCCCAATGCCCTCATGCTGCTCATTCCGTTCGGGGCGCCGTTTGTTGCGGCGGTGTTGGCGATCTACCTGCCGTCACGCGCCCGGAACGCCGCAGCAGCACTGGCATGGGCGACCTCTCTGGCCGGGCTGCTGTGCCTCGTAGCCCTGTTCCCGGCGGTAGCGTCCGGCGAGGCGGTGCGGTGGTCCACGCCCTGGTTGCCGACGCTTGGCGTCAACTTCACCCTTAGGCTGGACGGGCTGTCCTGGCTGTTCGCGGTCATGGTCCAGGGGATCGGGGCCCTCGTGGTCCTCTATGCCCGCTACTACATGTCGGCGGCCGATCCCGTTCCTCGCTTCTTCGCCTTCCTGCTGGCCTTCATGGGCGCCATGACCGGCATGGTCATGGCTGGAGACCTGATCGTTCTGGCGGCGTTCTGGGAACTGACCAGCCTCTTCTCCTTCCTGCTGATCGGCTACTGGCATCACAACGCGGCGGCGCGGGACGGCGCGCGGATGGCGCTCACCGTGACGGCCGCCGGGGGGCTTTGCCTGTTCGCGGGCATGGTGGTCCTGGGTCGGATCGTCGGCAGTTTCGATCTGGACGTGGTTCTGGCGTCCGGGGACATTATCAGGAACAGCCCCTGGTATCTGGCCGCCCTGATCCTGATCCTGGCGGGAGCCCTGACCAAGAGCGCCCAGTTCCCCTTCCACTTCTGGCTGCCGCGCGCCATGGCCGCCCCCACTCCGGTCAGCGCCTATCTGCACTCGGCGACCATGGTGAAGGCGGGCGTCTTTTTGCTGATCCGCCTCTGGCCCGTGCTCGCGGGCACGGACGCCTGGTATGTCATCGTCGGCTCGGCCGGGATGGCGACCTTGCTGTTCGGCGCCTGGAGCGCCGTCTTCCAGAACGACCTGAAGGGGCTGCTGGCCTATTCGACCATCAGCCACCTGGGACTGATCACTCTCCTGCTGGGGCTGGGCAGTCCGCTCGCGGCGGTGGCGGCCATCTTCCACACGGTCAATCACGCCACCTTCAAGGCATCTCTATTCATGGCGGCCGGGGTCATTGATCATGAGACCGGCACCCGCGACATGCGAAGGTTGAGCGGCCTCAGGGCCTCGATGCCTGTCACAGCCGCCCTGGCCATCGTCGCCGCCGCCGCCATGGCCGGCGTCCCCCTGCTCAACGGCTTCCTGTCCAAGGAGATGTTCCTGGCCGAAGCCGTAGCCCACACCGGCGGTCGGCACCTGAACCTGGCCCTGCCCGTCCTGGCCACCGTCGCCAGCCTGCTCAGCGTGCTCTACTCGGTGCGCTTCATCCACCTCACCTTCTTCGGCCCCGCGCCGGTCGACCTGCCCAAGGAGCCCCATGAGCCGCCGCGCTGGATGCGCTTCCCTATCGAGGTTCTGGTGGGTCTGTGCATCATCGTGGGGGTCCTGCCGGCGATCACCATCGGCCCCGTCCTGGCGGTCGCCGTTCGCTCCGTCCTGGGCGACGACGTCCCCTATTACAGCCTGGCCCTGTGGCACGGCTTCAACCTGCCGCTGCTGATGAGCATGATTGCGCTGGTCGGCGGCGTGACCCTCTACAAACTGCTCGGCCCGCGCATCAACGCCAGCGAACGTCCCTGGCTGGTCGGGCGCGTCAACGGGGCTCGCGTCTACGACCGCGTCATGCGGGGAGTCCATCTTGCCGCCGACTGGATCGTGCGTCGCCTCGGCGCCTCGCGCCAGCAGGCGCGCCTGCGCGTGATCATCCTGACCTGCCTGTTGGCCGCCGTCCTGGGCAGCAGCATGGCCGGCCTCGGCTTTGATGACGCCGGCCTCGCCGTCCAGCGCCCCGGCCTCGGGTTCACCCTCCTGTGGATCATCGGCGCATCCTGCGCCGTGGCCGCCGCCTGGCAGGCCAAGTATCATCGACTGGCGGCCGTGGTGCTGGTCGGGGGCGCCGGTCTTGTCAGTTGCCTGACCTTCGTCTGGTTCTCTGCGCCGGATCTGGCGACGACCCAGATGCTGGTCGAGATTGTCACCACGGTTCTGCTTCTTCTGGGCCTGCGCTGGCTGCCGAAGCGCCTGCCCAACCTGGCCTCGCCTGCCCAGGAATCCAGGGCGCGGCGACGTCGCCTGACGGACCTCGCCATCGCCGGGGCCGCCGGCGCGGGCGTCGCCCTGGTCGCCTTCGCCGTCATGACGCGACCGTCAACCTCGCCGCTGGCGCGCTACTTCCTTGAACACGCCTATTCGGAAGGCGGCGGCCGCAACGTCGTGAACGTCCTGCTGGTCGATTTCCGGGCCTTCGACACCCTGGGCGAGATCACGGTCCTGGGGATCGTCGGCCTGACGATCTGGGCCCTGCTCCGCAGGTTCCGCCCTGCCTCCGACAGCGTCGGGCACACCGAGCAGAAGCAGAACCAAAACGACAGCGACGACCGTCGCGAGAACCGCAAACTGGGCGACACCCTGTCCGAGACCATGCTGATCCCGCGGGTGGTGATGCGCTGGCTCTTCCCCTTCATCGTCCTTCTGGCGCTGCATCTCTTCTTGCGCGGGCACGACCTGCCGGGTGGCGGCTTCGCAGCCGGCGTGACCCTGTCGATCGCCTTCATCCTGCAGTACATGGCGTCCGGCGCCCGGTGGGTGGAAGAGCGGCTGGAAATCCGCCCTCTGGTCTGGATCGGCGGCGGCCTGCTGATTGCGGCCCTTTCCGGGGTCGCTTCCTGGCTGTTCGGTTATCCCTTGCTGACCTCCTGGTTCCGCTATTTCGATCTGCCGCTGATCGGCAAGACGCCGCTGGCGTCCGCAGTCGTCTTTGACGCCGGCGTGGCCCTGCTGGTCGTCGGCGCGACCGTCCTGATGCTGGTGGCCATCGCGCACCAGTCGTTGCGAAAGTCCCGCCAGATCGTCCCTGCGCCGGTTGAAGAGGAGACCGTCTGATGGAACTGGTTCTTGCTCTCGGCATAGGGGTGCTGACCGCCGCCGGCGTATGGCTGCTGCTTCGTCCTCGCACCTTCCAGGTCATCATCGGCCTGTCCCTGCTCGGCTATGCGGTCAATCTCTTCATCTTCTCCATGGGCCGCCTGCGCGCCGGGTCGCCGCCCGTGCTGCGGGACGACCTTCCGGCCGATCCCGCCGCCTATGCCGATCCCGTGCCCCAGGCCCTCGTACTGACGGCCATCGTGATCAGCTTCGCCCTGACCGCCCTGTTCCTCGTGGTGCTGATGACCAGCAGGGGCATCACCGGCAGCGACCACATCGACGGACGGGAGCCGGGCGAATGACCGACTGGCAGGACCACCTCATCGTCGTTCCGGTCGTGCTGCCGCTGATCGCGGCGGCCGCCATGCTACTGCTCAAGGAGCAGCGCTATGGCCTCAAGGCCCTGATCAGCCTGCTCTGCCTGATCGCTCTGGTCGGGGTCGCCTACGCCCTGCTGCACGAAGCCGCCGTCGGCGGGCCGGCCGGCGACGACACGGCCCGCATCTACAACCTCGGCGCATGGTCGGCGCCTTTCGGCATCACCTTGGTGGCGGATCGGCTGTCGACCTTGATGCTGGCGCTGACAGCGACGCTGGCGGCCGGAGGCCTGCTGTTCTCCTACGCCCGGTGGGACCGAGCCGGGCCGCGCTTCCACGCCCTCTACCTTCTGCTGATCATGGGCGTGAACGGGGCGGTCCTGACCGGCGACCTGTTCAACCTCTTCGTCTTCTTCGAAGTCATGCTGGCCGCCTCCTATGGCTTGCTGCTTCACGGGTCGGGCGAGAAGCGGGTGCGCGCCGGACTGGGCTATGTCGCGATCAACCTGACGGCGTCGCTCTTCTTCCTCATCGGCGTCAGCCTGATCTACGGCGTGACCGGCGCGCTCAACATGGCCGACATCGCCAGCAAGGTCTCCGCCATTCCCGCGCATGACCGGGCCCTGTTCCACATCGGCTGCGCCATCCTGGGCGTGGCCTTCCTGGTCAAGGCGGCCGCATGGCCGCTGGGCTTCTGGCTGCCGGGCGCCTATGCCGCCGCCAGCGCGCCCGTCGCGGCGGTCTTCGCCATACTCAGCAAGGTCGGGGTCTATGTGATCCTGCGCCTGGCGACGCTGCTGTTCGGCGATGACGCCGGGGCCTCGACCGGATTCGGCAATATCTGGCTGCTTTCAGCCGGCGTCGCCACCGTCGTGTTCGGCGCCGCCGGCATGGTCGCGTCGCGCCGGCTGGAACAGGCGGCCGGCTATGCGGTCATGGTCTCGTCGGGCACCGTGCTCGCCATCGCGGGCACGGCCGTGCCGAACGCCATCGGCGGAGCCCTCTTCTACATGGCCGCGTCTACCCTGGCGGCCGGCGCCCTGTTCCTGATCGCCGAAATCCTGGGGCGGGGCGAGGATCAGGCGGTGTCGCCCGAGGACGCCGTCTTCGACGACGAATATGATGATCCCTTCGCCGCCGACGACGTCCATGAGGTCGGGCGCGTCCTGCCCGCCTCGACCGCATTCCTCGGCAGCGCCTTCATCCTGGTGGCCCTGGTGACGGTCAGCCTGCCGCCGCTGGCCGGGTTCGCAGGCAAGCTGAGCATCTTCGCGGCCCTGCTGTCGGGCGAAGGCGTCCTGTCGCCCACCCACTGGACCATTGTCGGCGTCCTGACATTGTCCAGCTTCGCCGCCCTGATCGCCCTGACGCGGTTCGGCGTGGCGGGCTTCTGGCGCCGCGAGGACGCCGCTCCGCCCAAGGTCCGCAGTCCGGAGTTCCTCGCCATCGGCGGTCTCGTCCTGTGCTGCCTGTGGCTGAGCGCCGGCGCGGCGGCGGGCCTGACCTATGCCGAAAAGACCGGAGAATGGCTGGCGTCCCCGGCCGCCTACGTGAACGCCGTCCTGGGAACCGCGTCATGATCCGCGCCGTCCTGCCTCACCCCCTCCTCGCCGCCGGATTGTTTGGCGCCTGGCTGCTGCTGAGCGAGCCCGTCTCGCCGGGCGACATCGCCGTCGCCCTGATCGCTGCCTTGACCATCCCCCATGTCATGCGCCTGCTGGAACCCGACCGGTCCGGGGTCCGGTCGCCTGGCGCTCTGATTCAGTTGGCGGGCTACGTGGCCGTGGACGTGGTGCGTTCGAACTACGCCGTGGCCACGATCATCCTCGGCCGCCGCAAGCGAGAGCGGGTGTCTGGTTTCATCCATGTGCCGCTGGATCTCCGCAACCGCTACGGCCTCGCCGTCCTCGCCATCATCCTCACCAGCACGCCCGGCACGCTGTGGGTCCAGTATGACCGGCCGTCGGGCCGTCTGCTCCTGCACGTCCTGGATCTGATCGAGGAGCAGGAATGGATCGACCTGATCAAGGGACGATATGAACGCCTGCTGCTGGAGATTTTCCCGTGACCGCCTCCGCCGTCCTCTACTGGGGCCTGGGCGCGGCCCAGGCCCTGTTGCTGCTTTCGATGCTGCTGGCCGCGTGGCGCATGATGCACGGTCCTCGCGCCCAGGACCGCGTTCTGGGTCTCGACACCCTTTATCTGAACGCCATGCTGATGATCCTCGTCCAGGGCATGCGTAGCGGCGTAGGCGTCTATTTCGAGGCTGCCCTGATCATCGGGATGCTGGGCTTCACCGCCACCGTCGCCCTGGCCAAGTTCCTCATGCGTGGCGAGGTGATCGAATGACGCCCTCCGACCTGCCGCTCTGGGCGGCCTGGACCATCGTCGCCGTCACGCTGGTCGGCAGCGTGCTGGCGCTGACGGGTTCAATCGGCCTTGTGATGCTCAAGCGTTTCTATGAACGCGTGCACGCCCCGACGCTGGGCGCCACCATGGGCATGGCGCTGATCGTCATCGCCTCGGTGATGTTCTGGTCAATGAGCGAGGGGCGACTGGCGCTCAGGGACCTTCTGATCGGCGTCTTCCTCACCGTCACCACGCCCGTGACCCTCATCCTGCTGGCCCGGGCCGCCGTCTATCGGGATCGCGCGGAAGGCGATGACCATATTCCGCCTGAATGAGAGTGCGGCCGATCCGCCCAGCCGGCAACACGGCCAGGCGTCCCGCATTCCCCTAGGCTGACAGAAATGGAGTGGACATGGCCGAGGTTTTCGAAGTGACGGTGGGCGAGGTTGACGGTTCATCGCGAACCATCAGGATCAAGGCCTCCGGCGAGGTCGAAGCACGGCACAAGGCGGAAACCTTGTTGCAAGGCGACGAAACCGTGGTCTTCGTGGAAGCAGCCGAACTGGACGAACTGACCTCGAGCGGCCTGAGAGATCACCCGCAGGAAGGTCCTGACCTGAACCTGGCCCCGGCGCCGAAAGCGGCCGATCTCGAGTAGGCCAGACCTAGGGCAGGTTCGCCTCTATTTTCGCCAACTCCAGATCTGCGGCAAAGGCTGCCTGCTCGCGTCGGCGCATGTCGGCATCAGGCAGGCGCAGCAGGTAGGCGGGATGGACCGTCAACAGCACCCGGTCGCCTTCCGACGTCTCGATGACCTTCCCGCGTTCCGCCTGAATGGCCGGTTTACGCCCCAGCAAAGCCAGCCCCGCCGTTGCGCCCAGCGCCAATATAAGACGCGGCCTGACCAGTTTTCGCTCATGGTCCAGCCACCATCTGCAGGCCTGCACCTCGCCGGCGTTCGGCGTCTTGTGAAGCCGGCGCTTGCCTCGCGGCTCATGCTTGAAGTGTTTGACGGCGTTGGTGAGATAGGTCTCCAGCCGATCAACGCCGGCCGCGTCCAGCGCAGCATTCAGCACCCTACCGGCGGGACCGACGAACGGTCGCCCCGCCAAATCCTCCTGATCGCCGGGTTGTTCGCCGACAATCATCAGCGACGCCCTGGCGGGTCCCTCGCCGCATACGGCCTGGGTTCCGTCACGCCATAGCGGACAACGGCGACAGCCCTGGACCCCGCGTCCCAGCTCCGACAGGGTCGAGGGGACCATGTCGTCGGTCGCCGCCCGGTCGATGGTTGGGGCGCGAAGACGCAGAAACTTCTCGTTGGGCCGCGCCGCGGCCTTCTCCACCATCACATCCGTGCGCATCCCGGCCGAAGCCACAAGTTCAGGAATCAGCGCGGCTTCCGGCAGGTTCTTCCAATAGCGCTTCGGCATTTCGGACTGCATCATCCGCGTGCGCAGACGCGCCGGATTGAAGGTCGAGGCGTAATAGGTGCGCCAGAAGTCCTCCACCTCGTCTTCCCGGGGCGCCTCGTCCTGACACGCGGGCGGTCCGAAGCTCAGACTGTCGCTATCCCAGTGCGCAGCGCCGTCGGGCGTCAGAATCGACCACCGCATGGTGCTGAACCGTCGGGCGAAGAAGGGGGCCGTCTTCTCCAGCACCCGGTGCGCCGGCTCGAACCAGGCGACCCACCGGTCGCCCGCTTCATCTGTCGTTTCGCGAAAACGGACGAAGGCCTTCATCTTGTGCGCAGCCCGGTGAACATTCTTCACCCGCTCTGCCGCGGCCGCCACGTCCGGATCGGACACGACGCGCATCAGATCGGGCTCGTCGCGCAGCCGCCACAACAGCCGGTACATCAGGTCAAAGCGATCCGGCGCGCGGTGCAGGATCAGGTCTGCAGCCGTTTCGAGGAAGGCACGGGGCACGACAAAGGCCGCGCCTTCCTGCTCACCGGCGATGACGCCATCCAATCCAAACAGTCCAGGCTGCTCCGTTTCCCCCGTGACAAAGCGCGCCTTCGCCGGTTCCACCTTCGCGATCCGCAGCGCCCGCGCCGCCGCCTTCCATCCGTCGAAGTCCGTCTCGCTCGCCAGGACGATGGTGCGCATCAGAACAGGCTCAACTGCTCGGGCGCCCGCTTCGGCGCCAGGCGGGCGCGCAGATCGGCGGCGTCGGTCAACCCTCCCGGCGTCCAGTCCAGGGCCAGGATCCACGGTCGAACCTTGTCTATCGACCGCGTCAGCCGGGCCACATCCTCCAGCCGCAGGGTGCGGTAGCGGCGCACGGACAGGATGCGGTCCACCGCCTTCACGCCCAGACCCGGCACGCGAAGAAGGTCCTCGCGCGCCGCGACATTGACGTCGGCGGGAAAGACCTCGCGCCGCTTCAGCGCCCACGCCAGCTTGGGATCAATGGCCAGATCCAGCATCCCGTCCGAAGCCCCCTCGCCGATCTCGGGAGCAGTAAAGCCGTAGAAGCGCATCAGCCAGTCCGCCTGATACAGCCGGTGCTCGCGCATAAGGGGCGGTTTCGACAGCGGCAGGACGCTCGAACTGTCGGGAATGGGACTGAAGGCCGAATAATAGACCCGACGCAGACCATAGCCGCCATAAAGAGAGGCGCTGCGGTCCAGAATCTCCGTGTCCGGCGCGCCGTCGGCGCCGACGATCAATTGGGTCGATTGCCCGGCCGGGGCAAAGGCCGGCGGCCGCTGCCGGTCGCGTTTTCCCGGCTTCGCCGCCTCCACTCCAAGTCGCACCTGCGCCATGGTCTTGCGGATCAGTCGGGCGTCCTTCTCGGGCGCCAGCCGCCCCAGGGCCTCGTCGCGCGGCAACTCGATATTGGCCGAGAGGCGATCCGCATAGCGTCCGGCCAGCGCCACCAGACGTTCATCCGCCTCGGGGATCAGCTTCAGATGGATATAGCCGCGAAAGTCGTGATCCTCGCGCAGGCGGCGCGCCACCTCGACCAGCTGCTCCATCGTATAGTCGCCCGAGCGAATGACGCCCGAGGACAGGAAAAGCCCCTCGATATAGTTGCGCTTGTAGAAGGCCAGCGTCAGATCGACGACCTCATCGATCGTAAATCGCGCCCGCTCCACGTTCGAAGATGACCTGTTGATGCAATAGACGCAGTCGTAGATGCAGAAGTTCGTCAGCAGGATTTTCAGCAGGCTGACGCAGCGCCCGTCCGGCGTATAGGCATGGCAGATGCCCATGCCCTCGGTTGAACCGACTCCCTTGCCGCCCAGGGAGTTGCGTTTCGGCGCCCCCGACGACGCGCAGGACGCGTCATACTTGGCCGCGTCAGACAGGACGGACAGCTTTCGTCGAAGTTCGATACGCGCCATTTGTTCACGGTACGTTCCTTTAAATCCAGGGTCCAGCGTAGCCGTGGAAGTTTTCTTGATTGCGCGCGTCGAGCGCCGCTCCATTAAAACCGGTGGCGCCCTTTGCCGTCTCGGGCGTTGATCAGCTTCACCGGAGGCGAGCCGATCGACAGACCTGGCCCAAAATCATTCCTTCAATCCCTCCGTAACGGCGGAACCTCCGCCTGGCGGCTGGCGAAAGCGAGAGCGGACAGGCTCAGGGCCTATGTGGTCGCCGGTGATCCTGCCTGGCAAGCGCTGCGTCGTCCCGGAAAGCCGGAGGTCATCGCGGTAGGCATTACCTTGGCGGTGGCGTTCGGTTTTCTGTTGTTCCTGGTCCTGTTCGACTGGAACTGGCTGCGCGGGCCGATCGGTCGCGCGGCGTCCGCCTCGACCGGGCGCGAAGTTCTGCTGAAGGGCGATCTGGATGTCAGGCTGTTCAGTTGGACGCCGTCCGCCACTGTACGGGGCCTCAGGGTCAGCGGTCCTGCCTGGGCGCGCAGTCAGGATACCGCCGAGGTCGACCAGCTGGACGTAGCGGTTCGATTACGGCGTCTCTTCCTGGGCCAGATTGAAGTGTCCTCTCTGACCGTAACCCGTCCGGCGGTCCATCTGATCGTTGATGATCAGGGACGCCGCAGTTGGGACCTGAATCCCGACCGACCCAACGATGGTCGGGGGGCCAGGTTGCCGGTCATCCATCGCTT
This sequence comes from Brevundimonas sp. NPDC058933, assembly GCF_049315965.1. NCBI lineage: Bacteria > Pseudomonadati > Pseudomonadota > Alphaproteobacteria > Caulobacterales > Caulobacteraceae > Brevundimonas > Brevundimonas sp. NPDC058933. Next base: position 147,560 of record NZ_JBMOSL010000001.1, on the reverse strand, counting down.
GGTGATCAACGAAGGTCGGCTGACGCTGGATGAGCAACGCCGAGGCATGAAGCTTGACGCCATGATCACTGCGCGCGAGGCGCGCTCTCCGCAGGACGGCGAAAGCGGCTTCCTTCTCGACGGCAAGGGGACGATGAACGGCGCGCCGCTGACCCTTCGTGTCACGGGCGGCCCCTTCATCAATATTCGCCGCGACCGACCTTACGGCTTCACCGCCGATCTCGCAGGGGCTGGCTCCAGGCTGAAGGCCAAGGGCGCCATTACCCGGCCGTTCGACCTGGGACGGTTTAACGCCGTGCTTGAGTTGGAGGGGCAGGATCTGGCCGACATCTATCTTCTGACCGGGATCACCACGCCGAACACGCCCCCTTACAAACTGAGCGGGAGCCTGAGCCGAAACGGTTCCCTCTTCCGCTTCGCCGATTTCAGCGGTCGGGTCGGATCGTCGGATCTGTCGGGCACGCTGGAGGTGAACAAGGTCGGCGAACGCCGCCGCGTTGATGCCAACCTGACCTCACGCTCGCTGGACATTGATGACCTCGCGGCGGTCCTGGGCGCCCGTCCGCAGGTCACCAGCGGCGGCACTGTCGCGACCTCCGGCAAGCCGGGCAAGCTGTTGCCCGATGCCCCGCTGAGGACCGAAAGGCTTCGCACCATGGACGGCTCCCTGACCTATCGCGCCCGTTCGGTGAAGACCAACGCCCTCGACATCCGGCAGGTGAGCCTCGGCGCCGACCTCAAGGACGGCATACTCAAACTCAATCCCGTCTCTTTCGCCTTCAATCGTGGAGAGCTGAACGGAACGGCGCGGATCGACGCCAACCGATCGACACCCTATAGCGCGGTCGATTTCCGTCTGAGCGGCTATCCGCTCGAGTCGATCATTCCCGCGCGGGGCGGCGCGCCGACCGTGACCGGCCGCGCCCTGGGTCGGGCGAAGCTGGAGGGCCCGGGCGCCTCTATTCATGAGCTTGCGGCCAACTCAAAGGGAACCATAAGCCTGGTCGTTCCTCACGGACGCATGCGGTCCGCCTTCGCTGAACTGCTGGGCATCAATGTCGGCGCGGGCTTGGGCAAGCTGCTGTCCGGGGATCAGTCGACCTCCGACATCCGCTGCGCCGTGGCGGAGTTCGCGGTCGTCCGCGGCGTCGCCAGCTCGCGCACCTTCGTGATCGACACGGATGTGGTCCTGGCCCAGGGGGCGGGAACCATTGATCTTGGCGCCGAAACGCTGAACCTCAGGCTCGACGGCGAAACCAAGAAGCCGCGGCTTCTGCGGGTCTGGGCGCCGATCACGGTCCGTGGCTCCCTCGCCTCCCCGAGTCTTGGCGTGGACGTCTCGGCGGTGGCGACGCAGGGCGGCCTCGTCGGCGCCTTGGCGACCCTGGTCACCCCGGTAGCGGCGCTCCTGGGCTTCATCGATCCTGGCCTGGCGGAAGACGCCGACTGCGGCGCCCTGATCGCCAGCGCCCGTTGAGCGGGTGGCCCGCCCGCTCTGGCGCCCGAAACGGAACTCAGCCCCGCGCGATCTGTTCGCACGGCGCAACAACTTGAAATGATCCCCCACCCGTGACCGAAGAAATGATCTCTGGACGCGATGTCATCATCATCGGCGCCGGGCCTGCGGGGCTGACAGCAGCCCTCTACCTGGCGAGATACCGTCGCGACACCCTCGTGCTGCACGATGGCAGAAGCCGCGCGCTTCGCATCCCCCTTACCCACAACGCTCCAGGATTTCCCGATGGAGTCGGCGGGCCCGAATTGATCGCGCGCATGACACGCCATGCTGTCCAGTATGGCGCCGTCGTGGAAGAGTCGGAGGTGACCGCAATCGAGGTCGTAGACGGGGGGTTTCGGCTGCACCTTGAAGGCGGCTCGACCCACGCGAGCCGGGCCGTCATTCTCGCTACCGGGATAGACCTCAACCAGGTCGATCTGCCGGACGCAGTCCATGAGGCGGCGATACGAGCGGGGGTGCTGCGCTACTGCCCCGTCTGCGACGGATATGAGCACCTGGACAAACGGATCGGCGTAATCGGTTGCGACACCAACGGCGCCAGCGAGGCCCTCTTCCTGCGACAATACTCCAGCGACATCACCCTGATGCCGCTCAGCCACCCGGAACTCGTCCCCGCCCAGGTCCAGGAGCTGGCCGCGGCAGGGATCAAGGTAGAGCCCGGCGCCCTGGTCGCCCTGGAACCCGGAGCCGATCACATCGGCGTCCTGCTCGAGGATCGCGCGCATCTGGAGTTCGACGTCATCTATCCCGCGTTGGGATGCCGGCCACGTTCAGGCCTGGCGCAGCAACTCGGGATCGACCTTACCGAGGCTGGTTGCGTTACGGCCGCCTGCGTCATCGACAGCGGGGTCCCGGGCGTCTTCGCCGCCGGGGACGTCGTGGAAGGTCTGGATCAGGTCAGCGTCGCCATGGGCCACGGCGCCGTGGCGGCGACCAAGGCGCACAACTGGTTGCGCGAGCAGGACCAGGACACGCTGCAGCACAAGGATTAGAGCCGCCAGCTTCTCAACCGCCGCACCGAACTGCGGTGGCGCATGACGCCATCTGCGCCATCCTGCATTCAGAGGAACGGCGGCCCAGGCGCCGCGTTGCGGCCCTATGAGCGAACTTGTTGCGAACATCGTGGGGTCGGCTGCGGCCGTATGCTCCATCACCAGCTTTGCCCCTCAGGGCATCAAGATCTGGAAGGAGAAGGACGCATCGGCCGTGAGTTTGAAGACCTATGCGCTAACCGTCACCTGCTTCATCCTTTGGGTGATCTATGGAGTCATGACAGAGGCTTGGCCCGTCACGATCGCGAACGCCTGCGCTCTGGCCATGGCTTCTGGCGTGCTGTTCATGAAATGGCGCCTGCGGGACACGCAAGCCGCCCAGTCGTGACCCACGGGAAGGATGGGGACGACTTGGCCGACCTCTGGATCCTGCTGCTAGAGAGTAACCAGGCGAACCTTCGCCTCCGCATCAAAGGACGTCATGGCGCGACAATCACGGATCTCGACCCGGCTTTCCGCTGCCAGCCTGGTCCACCTTGGCGCGCCTCGCCTGGCCGACCTGCTGATCGAGGCCGGAGCCGGCAACGCCAACCTGAAGCGCCGGCTCAGGCTGGAACTCGCCGCCGAGGCCGGGCCCGCCCTTCTGGCTCTGGAGATCGACAAGCGCCTGACCGCCCTCGCCGCCGCCCGCACCCGCGTCTCCTGGCGCAAGAGGGGCGAGTTGATCGAGGATCTCCAGGCGCATCGCCGAATGATCGTCGAACGTCTGGCCCCCGAAGCGCCTGCCGAAGCCCTGGCTGTGCTCGTGCGCTGGTTCGACCTCTATCCTGGCCTCGCAGCCCGCGTGAAGGACACCAAGGGCGAACTGGTCGTCGGCTTCGAGACGGCCGCGCCCGATCTCTTCGCCCTGGCCGAGACGGCGGGCGACGCCGCCACCCGTGAACTGATCGACGCCCTTCGTCGACGGCCCCAGGACTATGGCCGATGGATCGCCGCCGCCGGAGACGCGGTGGGTCCCGATCTCGCTCGCAACTTGCTCGCCGGCCTCGACGTCGCCTCCAGAAAGACCCCGGCCGGTCGCAACCTCGTTCGGCGCCTCGCAGACAAGGCCGAGGATCTGGATCTCTGGCTGTCGCTGGTCACCCCGGAACAGGCCGGTTCGCCGGATATCGCCGCCGACATCGCCCGTCGTCTTCTCGCCGCCGGTCGCGTGGTCGAGGCCCGGGCGGCGCTCGAAGCGGCGCTCAGCCCTTCCCCGTCAAACCGCCGCTGGACCTTTGGCCGCAATCCCAGGGACGGCGCACCCCGACTGACGCCCGCCTGGGAATCCGTCTCGATCGACCTGCTCGAAGCCGAAGGCCAGCGCGACGAGGCCCAGGCCATGCGCTGGGATCTGTTCGAACGCGACCTCTCGGCCCCGGTTCTGCGCGACTACCTCGCCCGCCTGCCCGACTTCGATGACGTCGAAGCCCTCGACCGGGCCTTCGCCCATGCCGCCATCCACCCGGACTTCGAGGCGGCCATGCGTTTTCTCATGGAGTGGCCGGCGCATCGCGAAGCCGCCAGCCTTGTCCTTGCTCGACCGCGCGAGGCCAGAAGCGTCAAATCCATGGCCGCCGACTGGGCGGCGCGGCTGGCCCAGCGTTTCCCCGAGGCAGCCGAAACCCTGGGATACCAGGCCTGATCGCCACGCGCTCCGCGTCTCGAAAGGCTTCATTGGCTCATAGCCGGACAGTTGGCGTCCCGAAGATCTGACCCAGCTCTACGGAGCACAGGCGGCCGCTACCCCTGCCCTGCCAGGATCAACTCGCGGGCGTGACGGCCAGCCAGCCCTCTTCACGCAAGGCTCCGATCCGCGCACGAGAGACGGGCGCCTCCAGACCGCCGGTCAGACGCAGTCGCAGCTTTCGTCCGTCCCCGACCACGCCGACGATGGCCGCACGGGCCACCCGCCACGAGCGATGGGTCTGCACCCCCTCCACGTCCTTCAGCCCCGCCATCGCCTGTTTCACGAGACCCTGAACCGCGAAATGATCCGTTTCTTCAAGATCCATCTCTGACCGGCGCACGGCGGCGGAGCCGGCCTGCCGCCGAAGGCTGTCCGTGTGAAGGCGAAATTCGTCGGACCTGCATCCAGTGAAGCCTGTCGCGACCTCATGACCATGATGAAGCGGCTCGCCGCTCATCTTGCGCAACTGTCCTGGGGAGCGGGATGAGAGACGGTGATGCCGACAACTGGGTCTTCAGCTCGTCCGGCGGCATCGACCGTATAGAGGCGCGGTTCAGCGGCGCCGCCTTCACGCCCCACCGACATGACACCTATGCGATCGGCATCACCCTCGCCGGAGTCCAGGCGTTCGACTATCGCGGCGCGTCCCGACACTCCCTGCCGGGCCAGATGGTCGTCCTGCATCCGGACGAACTCCATGACGGCCGCGCCGGCGACGGTCTGCCGTTCCAATACAAGACAGCCTATGTCGCGCCTGCCGACATTCAACGGGTTTTAGGTGGACGTCCCCTTCCGTTCATCGAAGGCGGCGTGTCCGATGATCCGAGACTACGCCGGGTGGTCTGTGAACTGCTCAACGACCTGGAAAGCCCTCTCGAAGGTCTGGAGCACGAGCAGACGCTCACCGATCTCACGACCGCCCTGTCGCAGGCCGCGGGTCTCACCATCCCTCAAGGCGCCGCCAATCACGCCGCCGTCTGGCGAGCGCGAGACTATATCGAAGACAATCTCGACCGCGCCCTGATGCTGGGCGATCTCGAACAGGCCGCGCAGCAAGACCGCTGGCGACTTTCACGCGATTTTCGCGCCCTTCTGGGCTCCAGTCCCTATCGCTACCTGATCTTCCGGCGGCTCGACCGGGCGCGCGAGATGATGATCCGCGGCGCGGGCCTTGCCGAAGCGGCGCAGGCTGGCGGATTCGCCGACCAAAGCCATCTCACCCGCCATTTCAAGAAGACCTACGGCATGACGCCCGGCGCCTGGGTCGCCACGCACAGACGTTCAAGATCAGCCTGCCCCGCCCGGTCTATCTCGGCCTGACCCGATGCTGGAGCCTGGCCATGACAGACAAGATCAATTTCGCCCGACCTGGGGAAAGCAAAGACTCTAAGAAGCCCGTGATCGACCGACGCCGAGCCGCCATTGAACTGGCGGTCTTCGGCACGCTGGCCCTGGCCCTTCGTATCGGCTTCGACCCGCTGTTTTGGCGCTTCGCAGGGCCCGTCTCACTGATCGCGACATTGGCCTGCCTGGCGATCTATCTACGTCAGCGTGGCGAAGGATGGTCATCGTTTGGCCTCGTGCCGCTGAAAGGCGTGAAAGCCAAACTCATGGTCCTGCCGCAGGCCTTGCTGGTCTTCGGCTTGTTCGCCGCCGCCGTCGCGGGCGTCCTGCACGGCAGCGAGGCGCTCGGCTGGACCTTCATGACGACCATTCCCGAAGGGGTCGAACATCGCTGGGGCGACGTTGAGGGTAATCTGCCGATATTCCTCCTGTGGCTGGGCATCGTCTGGACCGCCGCCGCCTTCGGAGAAGAGATGTTCTTCCGGGGCTTCCTGGTCTCTCGCGGCGCGGCCCTGTTTCACGGCTTGCCCTTTGGCCCTGCCTTCGCCGTTCTCGTCGCCGCGTTCTTGTTCGGCCTCGGACACTTCTACTATCAGGGCCTCCGCGGCCTCGTGATGACAGCCGCAATCGGCATCGCGTTCGGCGCCGCCTTCCTTTTGATGAAGCGCAACCTTTGGCCCATCGTCTTGGTTCACGGTCTCATCGACACGATCAACTTCACCGCCTTGTACCTGGGGCTTGAAGACTAGGATTTTTGACGGGGGCTTGGTCGTGGGCGCAGCTATGCGGATCGTCTCGGCAAACTCACTCGCTGAAAGATCATGGAGCCACCATTGAGACATGACTGAACACGCGACATGTCGCGATCACCGCAGGACGCTCCGGTCACGACTGCAGCCGCACAACGTCAACCGGTCTCCTCCGGGGCGCCCGATGCGCACGAAATCGCCAACCATCTGGCAACTGAGCATGTGGCCGAAAACTCAGAGCGCCCAGCGAGGACGTCGAAGCGATCAGTGATCTCGGAGACACTGGCGAACGACCCAAGTCGAGTGAACGAGGGCCCTTTTCACGCCCCGGCCCCTCTCTCGTCACCACCGCAAGGCGAAGCGACCGATGATCGCGCCGACTGCTCCTGCTGCGGCGACGCCCAGAGTGTACCAGGTGGCGACAAAGGCGATGGTGGCTTCCGGGCAGTGCAGCAGGCCGTAGGCAGTCGCCGCGACGGCCCCGGCGGTCAGACCCAGCACAGCCCCGGCCGCCGACGGCCGCGTCGGAGCCAGGCGTCGCGCCGACAGATAGACGAACGGCCCCGCCACGGCCGAGATCAACAGGATGTTGCGGCCGCAGACCTCCCATGTCCGCCCGAGCCAGACAGCCAGCCGCTGATCCGGCGCCGTCATGGCCACCTCGATCACGCCCGCCGCCGCCACCAGCGCCACAAGGGCGACGAGGGCGAGGGCGGCCGGGCGAACGTCAACCCCAGGACGTCCCAGCCGCGTCGCCAGGCGCACCGCGGCGATCGCCAGGGCCAGGGTGTAGAGCGCCTTCAGCCACGGCGACGGTCCGGCGATCGCCTTAACCAGGTCCGGGCGCACGCCCAGCAGCATGACCACGCCGACAACCGCGGCCGCCGCCGCCACGGCCAGCAGCAACAGGCTGGCCCGCGCAGGCTTCACCGGTTCCAGGCCGACGGCCAGGGCATCGATCAGTTCGTCAGTCTTCATCGTTGGCCATGCTGGCGGTCAGCGTCTTCATAGAGCGATGGACGCTGACCTTGGCCGCGCCCTCGGTGAAACCATTGCGAGCCGCCGCCTCGGCCAAACTGTAGCCCCCGACCCGGACATCCTCGATCAGGCGACGCTGACGCAAAGGCAGGATGGAAAGCACCCGCCTCAGATCCCGGCGCACCACGCCGTCCTCGACCGTATGCTCGGCCAGCAGGACCGAGGCGTCTTCCAACGGCACGTCGTGTCGACGCCCCTGGCGGCGCAGGTGGTCGATCAGCTTGTAGCGTGCGATCGCATAGGCCCATGCCGTGAACGGCAGGGATCGGTCATAGGTCGCCCGCTTGGCGTGGATGGCGATCAGACAGTCCTGCACGAGATCCTCCGTGTCCGCCTCGCGGCCGATCAGACGGCGTTTGAAGAAGGGGCCCAGGGCGCCGCGCATCTCCATCAACAGGGCGCGCCAAGCCACGGGGTCGCCGTCGAGACCCCGCACCATCAATCCCTTCAACTCGGCTTCTCTGTCGACCACGCCCTCCACCATTCGCGCCGAACCGGCCAAAGGTTACACGTTGAACGCTGTCGGATAGCGAAATATTTTTCGTAACCTCCGTCGCCGCCGCGCCGAACTCTCTTGCGTCAGGCCGTCTCGATCCCGAGCGGCCCTTCACAGGAGAGATCCCATGAACACCCCCGCCAAGCTTCTGGTCGGCGCCGGCGCCTTGTTGGCCCTGGGCGCGAACGTCGCCGTTGCCCAGACCATGCCCTCCGCCCAGCAGGAACGCGGCATGGAGAAGTGCTACGGCGTCGCCAAGGCCGGTCAGAACGACTGCGCCGCCGGCCCCGGCACCACCTGCGCCGGCACTTCGACGCGCGACTATCAGGGCAACGCCTGGAAGCTGGCGCCGAGCGGCACCTGCACCTCGATCAAGACGCCCAAGGGCAATGGCTCGCTGAGCCCGATCCCGAACCGCTGATGACCCATCGACCGACCGCCGGGCTGGGTCTGAAGCCCCAACACTACGCCGAGGCCGAGGCCTGCCCGGCGGTCGGCGCCCAGGACGGCCTGTGGTTCGAGGTTCACCCCGAGAACTACATGGTCGCGGGCGGGCCGCGCCTGACCTGGCTGGAGCGCATCCGGTCGCGCCGGCCGCTGTCCCTGCATGGCGTGGGCCTGTCCCTGGCCGGGGACGAACGCCCGGATCGCGAGCATCTGGCGCGATATCGCGCCCTGATCGATCGCTTCGAGCCCTTCGTGACGTCCGAGCACCTGGCCTGGTCGCAGCGAGGCGGCGTCTATCACCCCGACCTCCTGCCCGTTCCGCGCAACCGCGAGATGCTGGCGCTCGTCTGTCGCCACATCGACGAGGCGCAGGCCGCCTTGGGGCGCCGCCTGCTGATCGAGAATCCTACGGCCTATCTGTCGATGGCGGGCCACGACTGGGACGAGGTCGACTTCCTCACCGAGCTCGCGCGGCGCACCGGCTGCGGCCTGCTGATCGACGTGAACAATGTCCACGTCAGCGCCGCCAACATGGGCTTCTCCGCTGAAGACTGGATCGATCGCGTGCCGGGCGATCTGGTTGGGGAAATCCACCTGGCCGGTCACAGTTCCGATCCGACATGGGGTCAGGCCCTGCTGATCGACAGTCACGACGCCCCCGTCGCCGACGCCGTCTGGCGCTTGCATGAGCGGCTGGTCGTGCGCATCGGCGCTCGGCCGACCCTGATCGAGCGCGACGGCCAAATCCCGGAGTTTTCGGACCTTCTGGCCGAGCAGGCCCGCGCCGCCCAGGCCCTGTCCGAGGCCCCTTCTCAGACCCCTTCAGCAAGGAGGGCCGCATGACCGCCTTTCACGCCGCCTTCTCGATCGCGCTGGACGGTCGTTTCGACGACCTGTGGCCGCACCTTGAGCCGGACGACCGTACCCTTGGCGCCCTGGCCGTCTATCGCAACACGGCGACCAAGGGCCGGATCGACGCCCTGGAAGCCAACTACCCCGCTGTCGTCGACATGGTCGGACGCGACTGGTTCCGGGCTGCAGCGCGCGAATATGTCGAGGTTGAACCCGGCGACGCCCCCGTCATGGCCGCCTATGGCGGGGGCTTCCCCGCCTGGCTGGCCCGCTTCGAGCCCGCGCGCTCCATGGCCTATCTGTCGCCCGCCGCCCGACTGGACCGCGCCTGGATCGAGGCCTACCTGGCCGGGAACGCCCCGGTGATGATTGCGCGCCAGGCCGCGAACCTGGGCTTGGCCCTGACCGGCGCGACCGTCCGCCTGCATCCGTCCGCGCGACTGTTCTGGTTCGACTGGAGCGCGCCTTCGCTCTGGCTCGCCCACCGCGATCCCCGTGCCGGGACGGAGATGAGCTGGCGACCGACGCCGGAGGGACTGCTGATCCATCGCCCCGGAGACCACGTCCTGACGCGCCGCCTGTCCCGCGCCCAGTGGGCCTTCCTGGACGCCGGTCGCCGGGGCGCCTCCTTCGCCGCCGCCGCGATGGCGGCCCAGGCCGCCCAGCCGCGCGTGGATATTCCCGCCCTCTTCGCCGAACTGATCGCTTTCGGCGTCTTCATGCCCCCCTCTTGCCCGAGCAGGCCCTCATGATCGCCCTCGCCTCCCTTTACCGAAAACTGACCGTCGCCATTCCCGAATGGCCCCTCGCCCTGCTGATGCGCGTGGGCGTCGCCGCGCCCTTCTTCCTGTCCGGGCGCACCAAGGTCGAAGGGCTGCTGACCCTGACACCGTCAACCGAATACCTGTTCGCCGAGGAATACCGCGTGCCGCTGCTGTCGCCGGAAACGGCCGCCTATCTCGCGACCTATGCCGAACACCTGCTGCCGATGCTTCTGGTCCTGGGCTTTCTGACGCGCCCGGCGGCGGTCGGCCTGCTGCTGATGACGCTGGTGATCCAGGTGTTCGTCGTGCCGACCGGCTGGCCGACACACCTGCTGTGGGCCGGTCCGCTCGTCTATCTGGCGGCGCGAGGTCCCGGCGCCGTCAGCCTTGATCGCCTCATGAGTCTCGACGGACGAGATGGTGCTCCGGGCTCATCTCGCTGAAATGTCACCCTGCAACAATGTCCGCATCATAGATATGGTCAAGGAACTCGTGCGCTTCGCCGTTCTGACCTGCACTCATGCAGGCCAAATCAGGCCTGGCTTCGCTCTGTGACGATCAGTCGGGTGTCGGGCCCGGCCAAGGTATTGGAGAAGTCGGCGGTCACGCTGCGGTATGGGTTCTCCGGCGCCCAATGCCCTCTGACGAAAAGAGGGAGCCGCGCGGTACGGCTCCCTCTCCAGTCGTTTCGTCAAGCAGCAACGATCAGCGGCCGCGCGCCGCCTGTTCGATGATCGCGGCCACGGCCAGTGCTAGCTCAGCCAGCCTACGCCTGAAACAGACGTCAAGAGAAAGGCGGGAGGCACGACGCCTCCCGCCCTGCCCTCAGAAGCTGGCCTTGACGCCCACCAGGAAGCGCGGACCGTAGTACTCGACCTGCAGCGGACGATCCTCGTCGCCGAGGTAATAGAACAGTTTCTCGTCGGTCAGGTTCGTCGCTTCGCCGAAGACGGTGACCCGTTCGCTGACGTCATAGGCGATGTTGAAGTCCAGGCTGGTGTATTCGCCGTAGTAGCTGTCCGAGGCGGCGGTCGCGCCATACTCCTCGATGAAGGCGCCCTTGTAGTTCATGGCCAGACGCCCCGAGAGGCGGCCGTCGTCATAGTAGACGGCGAGGTTGCCGAGATTGTCCGCCTGGCGCGGGATCGGCGCCTTGCGGCCATCCGGCAGTTCGAACTCGGACCGGGTGTAGGTGTAGTTGGCGTTGACGCCGAGGTGGGACAGGACGCCCGGCAGGAAGGTCAGCCGGCGCTGAAGGTTCAGCTCCAGGCCATAAAGCCAGCCGCCCTCGCCGTTGGCGGGCGCCAGGAAGGCGACGCCGTCGATGCCGCGGAAGCTCCCCACGGTGCGCGTGTCGAAGACCGGGTCCTCGATCCGCTTGTAGAAGGCGCCCGCCGACACCACGCCGACGTTGGAATAATAGCGCTCGAACAGCAGGTCGAGGTTGGTGGAATAGGTCGGCTTCAGGTCGGGGTTTCCGCCCACGAACTCCAGGTCGGCCTCGCTGAAGGCGCCGCCCGGGGCGATGTCGCCAAAGTCCGGGCGCGCGAAGGTGCGCGTCACGGCGGCGCGCAGGTTGGTGTCCTCGTCCAGATGATATGTCAGGTGCAGCGACGGCAGGACGGCGAGATAGTCGTTCGACCGGTTCTCGGGCGTCAGGACGCCGTCGACCAGGACCTGGCCGTTCACGGTCGTCTCGGTGTTCTCCAGCCGCAGACCGCCCAGGACGGTCCAGCGCGTGTCCGGACGCCAGGTGGCCATGGCGTAGGCGGCGGACTGCTTCTCATTGAGCTTGAAGGTCCGCCCCAGAGCGCCGCCGTTCGCCATCGTCGCCGACCCAGCAGCGTCGAGGATCAGGTTCTGGCGGTTGGCCTTGTACCAGGCGGTGATGTCGTCCTCGGACACCACCTGCGAGAACTGGTTGCGATACTGGGCGCCGATGTCCAGTTCGTCCAGGAAGTCGCCGCGACCGGGCTGATCCATCAGGGCGAAGTCGGCCAGGGTCGGGACCGGACCAGCCGCCGGGTTCCAGGTGTAGAACAGGTCCTCGAAGACGGCGTCGCGTTCCTTGTCGCGATATTTGGCGCCGAACTTCAGCTCCAGGGCGGGGCTGATCTCGCGGGTGTAGTTGACCTCTGCGACGACGCGGTCACGCTCGGTCACGGCGATCTTGTAAAGCTCGACGTTGGCCAGGCGCGTCAGCGCCGGATCCATCTGGAAACCGGACGGCAGGTGGTTGCTGATCGCGTAGGCCGGATCGGACCCGCCGTCGATGGTGTTGTAGGCCAGCGTGCCCGCGCCACGGTTCTCCAGACCCTGATAGCCGACGTTGCGCTGGTCGAAGCGCACGACGAAGTAGGAATTGTCCTGGCCGTCCGGGGTGTCGCCGTAGCGGAATTCATTCTGGTAGGAGCCGATCTTCCAGTCGATCTCGCCCCGGCCAACGGATGACGCCCGCCGAACTCGCCGCCGCTCAGTTCGGTGATCAGGGTGTTGAAGATGTGCTGCACCTCGACCCGGTTCGAGGCGAAGTTCAGGCGGTGCTTGTAGTGGGTCTCGTCATCTTCCAGGGTGCCGTAGATAGCCCGGCCAAACACCTGGCCGCCGTTATCGAAATTATACTCGGCGGCGGCGTTGAGCCCGAGGGTTTCCCGCGAGCCGGCGTAGTCGCGCAGTTCGAGGCGCGAAATGCCGATCCCGTCGCCGCCGCGGCGCGGCTCGAAGTTGTCGGTGGCCCAGTCGCGGACATAGCGGGTGCCGCTCAGCAGGAAGCCGAACTTGCCGTCCATCAGGCGATCGCCGACCGTCAGGCTGAAGAGGTCGCCGTATTCGCCTGCCTTGTCGGAATAGTTGAGGCCAGCCGTGGCCTGAACCATGCGCTCGCTCGGGGCCGTGCGGGTGATGAAGTTCACGCTGCCGCCGATGGCGTCGCCCTCCATGTCCGGCGTGACCGCCTTGGAGACCTCGACACGGTCAATCAGCTCGGAGGGGAAGAAGTCGAAGGCGGTGGCGCGGCTGGTGGTCTCTTCCTCGGCGGTCGGCAGGCGCCCGCCATTGATCAGGGTCGAGTTCCACTGCGAGGGCAGGCCGCGCACGGCGACGAAGCGCCCCTCCCCCTGGTCGCGTTCGATGGCGACGCCAGGGGCGCGCTGCACCGCCTCGGCGGCGTTGCGGTCCGGCAGGCGTCCGATACCGTCGGACGACACGACGTTCATGATGTTGTCGGCCGACTTCTGGATGTTCAGCGCCCGGCGCTCGCCGCCGACGATGGCCCCGGTCACGACGATGTCGTCGACCTGGGTCGCCGGATCCGTGTCGATGGACTGGGCAAGGGCGGTGTGAGCCAGGGCGGTCCAGCTGACCGCCGCGAGAAGGATCGCGCGCTTCATCGGATATCTCTTGAAAGGTTTTCGCCGACGACGGCGTCTGGCCGAATGGTCACACCATGTTCGCCAGGCATGAGCCATTTGATTGCCTCAATGCAGAACATAGATTTCACGGAGCTCATTGTTTCAAATCTGTCAAAAATACTCAGGAAGACAGATCAACGAAGCTTTCTGGAGAAATAGATCGCGCTGAATATAGTCAGCACACAGCCTATGACCGACACCCACCCGGCGCTCGCCATGAAGAAGGACAGCCAGGGCATGCTGACGCTCCCCAGGTTGCGGCCCAACGTCAGGGCCACGCTGCCCAGGTAGCCGGAGGCGTCGGCCAGATAGATGAGGAAGCCCGCCGTCCCGACCTGGCGCGTCGCCGCGATCAGCCGGTCGAACAGCATGGCGTTGAAGGGCGTATAGGCCAGGTACAGACCCGCGCCCGAGGCGATCATCCACGGCAGGGGCGCCAGGTATCCATGCTGGAAGGCCAGGGTCGACAGGCCGATCAGCGCCAGACCGAAACCGGTGATGGCGTGGACTGCCATCAGGGCCCGGCGATTGTCCCTGACCAGCATGAGACCGCCGAGCGCAGCCAGGGTGATGAAGGCGATCGGCAGTTCGCTGGCGGTGAAGACGCTGGAGGCGCCAGCGTAGCCCAGATCGATCCAGATCTCGGCGGCGAAGTTGTCGCGAAAATCGCGGAAGGCCGTCAGCATCACATAGGCCAGGACCAGCATGAGCACGCCGAAGCCGTACTGCTTCAGAAAGGCGCGGCGCTGGGCGGCGTACATGGGGCGGCGCTCGACCCGTTCGGCGATGTCCTCCGCATCGGGCTGCGGCATCCGCGATAGACCGACGACCGACAGCGCCAGCAAGGGCATGAACAGGGCGCCGGTCGCCGCCGGCATCCACCACTCGGTGACGGCATGGGCGGTCATCAGCCAGACCGCTGTCGACTTCACCACGCCCGAGGCGACGATGAAGCTGGCGCACAGAATAGCGCCCAGCACCTCGGAGGTCCGTCGCCCCTCCAGATAGCTGAACACCAGCCCCCAGATCAGGCCCAGCGGCAGGCCGTTGAGGAAGAGGGCGAAGATCTTCCACGGTGCGGGGACCACGGCGAACAAGACCAGAGCCAGCCAGGACGCCCCGATCAGCCCGAGGATGGCGGCGCCGCGACGCGCGCCCGTCAGTTCGGAGATCAGCTTGACGCCGACCAGTTTCGACAGGGCGTAGCCGACCACCTGGGCGATCACCAAGGCCACCTTGAAGTCGATGACGCCGGTCCATCCGGCGACATCGACATAGGCGGCGGCCGCGAACGGCTTCCGAAAGGCGTACATCGACAGATAGACGCAAAAGGCGGCGACGCCGCCCAGCAGGACGGGTCCGACGGCGCGTGACGGTCGGAGGGCGGGGAGAACAATGGTCATATGAATGAGGGTCCTGCGCCTCAGACCCGAACGGGCGGGATGCAGACGCAGTCCGAGCCGCCAGGCTTGCCCCCTTGGGCGATCCTGGCCTCGATTATCGCCAGCCCGTGCGACAGGTCGGCGATGCTTTCGAGAACAATATCCGCGCCGGCGGCTTCATGGGCCTCGGCGGCCTCCGCCAGACGTGCGGCGCGGTCGTCCTGCGCCAGGGCGAGATAGTCGTCCAGGGGCAGGCCGACGCCGTTTCCGGAGCCCGCCAGACCAATGGACCAGCAGCCGGCGTTGCGTCCCGCGGCGACGCCGACGGCGGCGTCGTCGACCACCACGGCGGCGTCTGTCGGCCAGGAGCCCAGTTCGACCAGAGCCTTCCAGATCATCAGAGGCGCAGGGCGGCCGGCCCGTGTCTCCCCGGCGCAGACCACCACCTCGGGTTCATAGCCCTGGGCCGCCGCCAGCGGCAGGATGCCGGCCATCATCGGGCGGGTGTAACCCGTGGTCGATCCGACCTGAATGTCGCGTGCTCGCAGCATGGCCAGGGCCTCCAGCGCGCCGGGGATCAAGGCCGCCGTCGCCTCGGCCTCGCGCCGCATGGCGGGCTCGAGTTTAGCCATCAGGCCGTCGACGTCCGCCTCGCTCCAGCCGCGCCCTCGGGCCGCGCGCCAGGCCTCGCCGATCTCGGGCTCGGACAGCATGGCCTCGACATGGGCGCGCTTGGCCATGCCCATGTAGCGCCGCACCCGGTCGTCCTCGACCGGTGCGCCCGCCTCTGCGAACACAGCCTTGAGCGCCCGCACCGGCGCACAGGAGCCGAAGTCCACCATCGTGCCCGCCCAGTCGAACACCACCGCCTTGATCGCGCTCATTACGCCGCTCCCTTCATGGAATTATTGGTCGCGGCCGCCACCACGCGTTCGCCGATGGCGAAGCCGCTCGACATGCCCGCGCCGCAGGTCACGAGCGTCATGTGCACGCCCGGAAGCACCTCCTCGGTGAACCAGGGCTCTCGGGGGGACCAGGCGTAGAAGCCGATCCAGCGCTCCACGACCGGCGCCGCATAGCCCGGCATGGACTCGCGCAGGGCGTCCAGGATCAGTTCGTCCATCTCAAGCCGCTGGAAGGGGTCAGGCGAGGCGCCGTATTCGTGGCTGTCGCCCACCACCAGGCTGCCGTCGGCCGACTGCACGGCGATCAGATGCACGCCCGCATCCAGGCGCTCGCCGCACTCCTTGCGCAGCCGCTGCGTCAGGGCCTCGGCTTCCGGCAGGGCCGCGTAGCCCTCGTACCGGGCCAGGCTGAGATCAGCCATGATCGGCGTCGCCAGACGTCGTCCTGTGGCGGCGAGACGAAGCATCTGCAGCTTGCAACGCTGCACCTCGTGACGCGCCAGGACGTCGGGGAACAGACTGCTCAGGTCGTCGCCCGAACAGATGAAGATGTGCTCGGCGCGGACCTCGCCCCGGCTGGTCGACAGGCGGCCGGTCTCGCACCCGGTCACCGCCGTCGCCGGCATGAAGGCGACGCCCTGCTCCTGCTGAAGCCAGGCGGCCAGGGCCGGCAGGGCGAGACGCGGCTCCACCCGCAGCTCGTGATCGCTGCGCAGGGCGGCGCGGAACGGCGCCAGGCCTTCGCAGTCCATCCGCCTCGCCAGCGCCCCGGGGGTCAGGATTTCGCACCCCTCCCCCATCTCGGTTTCCATGAAGGCCTGCATCACCGCCTCGGCCTCGGGGCGGTGCGCCAGCACGGTCAGCCCTGCCTGATCCACAGCGATGCCGGCCTGCGGCGCGACCTCGGCCCAAACGTCGCGGGTGCGGCGCGCCAGGCCCCACATCTCGCCGCGCGCCTGCCCCGAGACGGTGACAAAGCCGAAGTTGCGAATGCTGGCGCCGCGCGCCGCCGGTTCGCGGTCGATCACGACGACCTTCAGGCCGGCGCGCGCCGCTGCAAGGGCGTGGGCCAGGCCGACGATGCCCATGCCGACGACGGCGACATCATAGTGGGGGATCATGCAGCGACCTTTTCGGAGAGAGGATAATCCGCCCTCCCATGCCCGCACGACCGCAGCCATGTGATTTCAGCAATGGTCGCTATAGACGTCCGGCTTGGCCAAACCGTCGCATTTCCCCGCTAGATCGACGCCGAAGGAGAACCCTCCATGGCCGTCAACTTCCAGCAGCTGCGCTCATTCCACGCCGTCGCCAGCGACCGCAGCGTCACGCGTGCGGCCAATCGCCTGGCCATGACCCAGCCCACCCTGTCCAAACAGATCAAGGACCTGGAGGCTCGCTATCAGGTCCAGCTTTTCAGCGGCAGCCGCCCCCCGCTGACCCTGACGTCTGCTGGCGAAGCCCTGTTCGAACGTACGCGCGATCTGTTCCAGACCTCGGCTGACATCGAGGCCCTGCTCGGCGACACTCCGCCCGAGGAAGGCGGCCTGCTCCGCATCGGCACGGACTCCCCGCCCTACGCCGCCGATCTGGTCGCCGCCTATGCACGCGAAGCGCCCAACCTCGACTTCAAGGTCACCATCGGCAATGCGCGCGACACCAATCATCTGCTGATGAACGCCTCGGTCGACATCGCCATCGTCTGCGAGCCGATCGGCCACAACGACTACACCTACCGCCCCTATTACGAGGACCGCCTGGTCGCGATTGCGGCCGCCGATGCGCCCGAGGCCAAAGGCTCGACCTTCGACCTCTCGGCGCTGTCGCGTCGCGTCCTTCTCACCCGCGAACCGCGCTCGCGCACCCGCCTGGCGATGGAGCGCCTGCTGGAAGCACATGAGGTCAGCCCCTTCCGCGCCATGGAGGTGCACACCCGCGAGATGATCCGTGAAACCGTCGCCCGCGACCTGGGCGTCAGCTTCATGTTCGCACGGGAATGCCCGCCCGACGCCCGGATCAAGGTCATGGAGCTGGACGTCGAGCCCGCCCTCATCTCCGTCTCAGGCTATATCGCCTGCCGGACTGAACGTCGTCGCCACCCCGCCATCCGACGTGCGCTCGAACTGGCCGAGATTCTCCAGACATCCTGATCGGACCCGAGCCCCGGATCACCGATCCAGATCGTCTGATCGCCCCAGGGGCAAGCGACACCTGCGAGCCTGTCCGCGCCCAAAGTCCTCTGCGACGACGCTCTGCGGCCTGAGCTTCGAGCTGAGGCTCAGCCCATTCGCAGGACCGACGAAGATTCAGATCAGTTTCCCCAACCGGCGTTTCAACACGGCTCAAGCCTTTCGAGGCCGATCGCGGCGGCGGACAGCGGGCACTCTGAAGGTCAACTAAGAGTCGAAGCCGTGTAAAAACGCATCGGACCCGATTTTTGACGCACTAACTTGCTTTCAGGCGACTGGAAGTTGGCCGGCAGATGCAAAGAAAATGCCCCCGCCTGTCTTTAACGGCAGAAATTACGCAAATTTCTACAAGTCGGGTTTTACACAGCCTCAGTCAGCAACGGTTGTCGGCAGGGGTTCCAGAAGCGCCAATAGCGGTCATTGTCGCTAGTTCGAGAAGGCGACATTCGTCAGCAAAACGCGATGGCGCACATCTTCCGAGCCTGCATCTCCGCCGCGAGACGGTCGGGAGCGTCGAGCCTCACGCGACAGCCGCAGCCCAGTCGGTTCCCTTCAAGGCGGCGGCGTAGGTCCGGCTGACCGGAGCGAAAGACCCGTCGGACAAGGCCAAAGCGCCGCGACCGCCCTTCCACTGCACGGCCTGAACGGCGGTACGCGCGACCCACCATGACCGGTGAGTGCGAAAACCGTCCAGCGCTGACAGGACATCCAGCGCGTCCACCAACCGCATCAGGACCAGGGCCGATCCGGCCTCGGTGCGGATGCGGAGATAGTGGTCTTCGGCCTCGACCGCGATCAGGCGCGCCCGCGCCAGCCGGGGGGGAAGCTTGGTCCGGATGGCGAAAGGCGCCAAGCCGTCCGGCGTCGCCAGCCGCGTCTCGCCGCGGATGAGGGCCTTCCGCATCAGCCAAGCCAGGACCATCACGCCGACATTGATCGCCAGAACTTCGGGAAGCAGCTTTAGGACCCGGCCTACCGAAACAGATTCGCGGAACATCAACACCGGCAGAAGCGAGACCCAGACGGCGATCGGGGGCGTCATGACTGCCAACTGGGCGAGAACGAAGAGCCTCGGCCGCCCTGTCAATCGACGCGCGAGGACATGTTCGATCAGCGCCGCGATCACCCCGCCGCCGATCGTGGCTGACAGCCAGTAGAGATGGCGGTGGACGATCGAGGCTGCAGCCGTACCGAAGGGCGCGATCATGGCCAGAAAAACCCCGAACAGCCCCAGCGCGACCAGTTCAGCCGCGCCTGACCGGCCCAGCCTGATGGCCGCCAGACGTCTGATCTCTCCTGCCCTCCTCACGCCACGCTCCGTTCACGAAGAGAGTCGTCCCGTTCGCGAAGTCGAGGCTGACATGCCGGTAGGATCCAGTTCAAGCCGCACTGATCAATCAAAGGGGACTTGGACGTGGTGAAACTCGCTTCGGCGCCGGTATTCAGCCTGACGGCTGTCATAGCCTTCTCTGCGGCGCTTGCCGTTTCGGCCGGGATGGCCTCGGCGACGATCGCGGCATCTCCCCTCCCGACAGTTCGGCAGGTCGACGCCTACGTCGAGATCGGGATGAAAGACCTACACGTTCCCGGAGCGGCCGTGGCGCTGTTCTCCCAAGGCAAGGTTACCGACGTAAGAGGTCTGGGCCATGCCCAAGAGGGCGCGCCGGTGACGCCGCAAACTCCGTTTCAGTTAGGCTCCGTCAGCAAATCATTCACCGCGTTGATCGTTCTGCAACTCGCTGACGAGGGGCTGCTGTCGCTCGACGACCCGATCTCAAAGCACCTTCCCTCCTTCAGGACTCGTGACAAGGCCGGCTCGGATCTGATCACCATTCGCCATCTTCTGAACCATCGGAGCGGACTATCGACTCTGGACGGAAACCGCAGCCAATCGACGACCTACCGAGGACCGGATGCGATGGGGCGCGCGTCCGCCAGGTTGAGCAGCGCGACGCTCCAATCAACGGCGGGCAAACAGTTCGCATACTCCAACGCCAACTATACGCTGCTCGCTCATCTGATCGAAACCGTGGACCGACGATCCTTCGAGGAGGCGGTGGAGGCCCGCATCTTCTCCCGGTTGGGAATGCGGAACTCGTTCGTCCAGACCCCGAAACCTGGATCGTCCCGCCCCGCAGTCGGTCACACCCAGTGGTTCGGCCACACGGTCGAACGGGACTTTGTGGCAGGCCGGATGATGGCCGGTCCGGGCGGCGTCACGCGGCTTGCTCGCAGCCGGGGCGCCGTGGCGGACCAGCTGGCCCGCCTGATCGCCTGGCATACTGGGGCGGAGTGCGGAAGGGATGGACCGGGCTGAGTGGCCCGGTCACCCCCCTGTTTATTTCCGGAGCTGGAGTAGAGGGTAAACGTCGCGATCTGTTGGCTTGCCGCGAATGGCGTGGCCTCTGGTTTGGCTAACGTTCATGACAAGTAGAAGGTCAATATCAGGGTCGAAATCGGGCGTTGCGGCAATAACGGCGTCCGCGATCTGGATGGAAGTGCCGTTCGCCTCGAAGAGGTAGAATGAGGTGGTCTCTTTCCAAAACTTTGGATGAGCGTGCGATTGAATGGCGTTGTTGAGATCGGCGTAGCACCGATTGTAACGAGGCCGATTGCTGTCATCTAGACGGAAGGTGGCGATAAATAGTTGCGGCATTGTAGGTCCTTTGATTGCCGCTTCGCTTGACCTTTCTCGCCACTGCTTTAGGACATTGGCTGCTTATGAGATGGGGTCGCGCAAGCGGTCTCGATAAACCCCGGTGCAGAAATGCGCCGGGGTTTCGCCTTTAACGGCCGCATTGTGTCGTAATAAAGGCAATAGCGAGCGTTTGTCTCAGCATCACCCAAAATCACCATGCGCCGCTAGACCATAAACTTGGGCGGCGTTTGGTGCAAAGTATGTGTTTGATGCTGCGTATGGTTTAGCCGCGGCGTATGCTTTAAAGATGCTTTGTAACTTCTTATACTGCTGCGTGACTTGTAATTAATGATTGCGCGTCTGTATCGATCGCCTTTGTTCCGCTCGCCGCAGCGCATCTGCCTGGTCCTTGCGATGGCCGTCGTCCCAGCAGCGTGGCGAGAGCGGTATAGTCAGCAGGTGTTCCCCACTTGTGCTGTTGCGGACGCCAACCTGCATCTCTGACGGGAAGACGCCGCAGCGGCGGCAGCGAAAGCGAAGTTCGCGCAATGGGTCGTCCGCCAGGCGCGCGCCGATGGTCCAGACGTTCAGTTCGCGGATCATGTGGCAGCCGGGACAGTAGATCGACAGCGTCACGTCGCGGTGCGGAACTGCGTCCCGGGCCGTCAGCGTCTCTGCCTTCCACGCGCGCCGATCCATGACGGCGGGATACGCCCGAGAAAATGAGAACGCAAGGTGAACGAAAGCGACCAAGTCACACGTGTGACTTTGACAAAGTCACAAACGTCCCCGAAATGTTCTCAGGGGAGCGCCGCGCAAATCCAGCAATGACGGGGAAAAGAAATGGTACGCCCCCTCGGGCTCGAACCGAGGACCCTCTGATTAAAAGTCAGATGCTCTAACCAACTGAGCTAGGGGCGCACATTTTCTTGAAAACAACCACTTGGGTTGCTTCTCCGCAAACCGACGCAGCGCCTGTTTGCGGAGGCGGTTTCTGGTTCATTCGTGAATGCAGGTCAAGACCTGCAACGTCAGAAGATACTTATTTTATGAGGAAAACCCTGGCGTCGCCCTGCAAGGAAGCGAATGCCGGAGTTATCCGTATTCCGCCCGGAACGGACGCCCCTGCGACCCCATCACGTTCCAGCCGGCGTTGGTCGGGCGCAGACGCCCGGTCTTGCCGAAACGCTCGGCCAATCCGAACACCACAAGCTGGGCGCTGTTCTCCGCATCCTGCGTTCGGTTGCCGTCGACGATGTCGAGCAGGGCGGCGATGCGTTCAGCTTCAGTCACGATGGTTCCGGTGATCCGTTGATCCTGCACACCCCGTGCAGGCTTGCCGCCTCGGGAGCAAGCGATCTTCCGCCCGCCTCGACAAAAGTCATCCGCGACGCCCCCGTTCCCGAGGTCGTAGAATCTCGTGTCGCTCCAGTCCATTTCCAGTCTAGCCTCAGGGTCATGGGACCGCTCTCCGGACTGCGCATCATTGAAATCGACGGCCTTGGGCCGGTCACCTTCGCCGGTATGGTGCTGGCCGACATGGGGGCCGAGGTTCTGCGGCTGACGCGGGGCGGCGATGCGCCTGCCGCTGCATTCGACGAGGTCGGCGGCGCCGTGCTGCATCGCGGCCGCGCCGCCGTGCCGGTGGACCTGAAGTCAGCGGACGACCGCGACAAGGTGCTGGCCCTGATCGGCGGCGCAGACGCTCTGATCGAGGGGTTCCGCCCTGGCGTGATGGAGCGCCTGGGTCTCGGCCCTGAGGTCTGCGCCGCGCGCAACCCGCGCCTTGTCTATGGTCGCGTCACCGGCTGGGGCCAGACGGGACCGATGGCGGATCAGGTCGGTCACGACATCAACTATATCGCCCTGTCCGGCGCTCTCTATCCCATGGGCGCAGGCGACCAGCCCCCCTGCCCGCCGCTGAACCTGGTCGGAGACTATGGCGGCGGCGCCATGATGCTGGTCAGCGGCGTGCTGGCGGCGCTTATCGAAGCCAGAACCACCGGGCGCGGAAGGGTGGTCGACGCCGCCATGACCGACGGCTCGGCCCTGTTGACCAGCCTGTTCCACGCCCTGCGCGCGCGGGGGCTGTGGAGCGACCAGCGCGAGACCAATCTGCTGGACGGCGGTACGCCCTTCTATCGTTGCTACGCCTGTCGCGATGGCGGTTTCGTCGCCGTCGGCGCGCTGGAGCCGCGCTTCTACGCCGCCCTTCTCGCAGGCCTGGGCCTGACGGCGGATGAGGCGCCGCAGTTCGACCGCACCAACTGGCCTGCGTTGCACAACCGGTTCGCCGCTCTGTTCGCCAGCCGCAATCGGGACGAGTGGGCGGCCCACTTCGCTGGAACAGAGGCCTGCGTCACGCCGGTGCTGACCCTGGGCGAGGCCGTGGACCACCCGCACAATCAGGCGCGTGGGACGTTTTCGAAGGCCGGCGTCGTTCAGCCCGCCCCCGCGCCCCGCTTCGGCCTCGACCCGGCTGCGATCAAGGCGGGTCGTCCCGGCCTGCCACTGGATCAGGCCATGATCGATTGGGCGATCTGACATTCGCGGCCTGTCGCGTGGCGGGTTCAGTTGCGGTTCATCGGCGTTCGGTCAACAAAGGGAGGGAACCCAGCGCCAAGGTCGGCGTTTGCCACCCCATAGGGGCAAGAAATGCGTATGAACCAGTTGATTGTAAAACGTTTGCTGCTGGCGTCGTCCCTCAGCGCCGCCGCCTTCCTCGCCTCATGCGACGAGCCGCGTCAGTACGAGTCGGTCGAAATCCAGACCGAGACGCCCGCCGCCCCCGCCGCCGAGGACGCCGCCGCCCCCGCTGTGGCTGAAACCTCGCCCCCGGCCCCGACCGAGGCGCCGGCCCCCGTAGACACCCTGCCGCCCGAACAGCGCACCTCGGAACAGACGGTGCAGCCCGAAAGCGATACGCTCTTCTATTGATTCCGCCCGAACGGCGTTCCCTTCCGGCTTTCACGCCCTGAACCAAGGCTCCAGCTTGACGTCGAGGTCCCACCTCCTTTTCGCCAGTGCGGCGCTCTGGGCCCTTTGCGGCCAGGCTGCCGTGGCGGACGTGCCAAAGGCTCAGATTCGCGGCGACGTCGACGCTGAACTGCGGCGCCAGCTGGAACAGGCCGTGGGTCAGGTCGACGCCGCGCCGGCCAATCGGTTCGAGGCGCGCCGCCGCGCCCGCAGCGCCATGGAAGCGGCGCAGGCGCTGTTGCGTTCCGAGGGCTATTATCAGCCCGTGCTCGAGGACGACGTTGAGGGCGAAGAGACGCCGGTCGCCGTGATCACGGTCACTCCAGGCCGCCGCTTTGTGCTTGGCGAGACCAAGGTCAACTGGATCGCTCCTGTTCCCGACGCCGTGACCGAACAGACGGTGATAAAGGACCTTGCGTTGAAACCCGGCGATCCTGGCCGCGCCGCCGAAGTTCTGGCGGCGGAGGGTCGGATCGTGGCGGGACTGACGCGCGAAGGCTATGCCGACGCCCGGGCCGAACCCCGCCGGGTCGTGGTGGACCATGCTGACTTCACCGTTCAGCCCAATTTCAACATTGCATCCGGCGCCCTGGTCCGTCTGGACGGTGTTCTGGTGCGCACGCGCGGGCCCACCAATCCCGAATGGGTCGCCGGACTCGCGCCCTGGTCGGCCGGCGATCGCTATGATCCCGAAGACGTGGCGGAACTCGAGCGCCGGCTTCTGGACACAGGGGTCTACGAGGGCGTGGGCGTCGCGCTCGCCCCCCTGGAGCAGGTCACGCCCGAGGGCCTGCGTCCGGTCATGGTCACCCTGGCCGATCGTCCACGCAGCCTGCTGGAGGCGGGCGCCACCTACTCGACTGCGGAAGGCGCCGGCGTCGACGTGTTCCAGACGCGCTACAATCGTTTCGGCCGCGCCGCCACGCTGAAATATGGCGGCCGCTTCGCCAGCATCGACAGCCGTCTGGGCGGCGAGGTCAGCCTGCCCCATTGGCGACGGCCGGGGCGCACGCTCAAGCTGTCATCCTACCTCGTAAACGAACAGACCGACGCCTACGATCGCAGCGCCGTATCGGTGAACGCCGACCTGTCGCAGCGCATCGGCAAGACCTCCTTCTTCACCTACGGCGTGGGTCTGGATGCGGGCCGCTACACCGAAAACCGCTTCGATCCCGACACCCAGGAGCCGATCACCTTTGATCGCGACCTGGCCATCCTGACCACCCGCGGATCCGCCTACATGGATCGCTCCAATGATCCGCTGGACCCCAGGCAGGGTTACCGCCTCTACCTCTCGGTCCAGCCAACGGCCGTGGCCGGCGAAGACAGCGTCTTCTTCGTGCGCACCGAGGGTCAGGCCACCGCCTACCTGCCGCTGCAGGACGGGGCGAAGACGGTCCTGGCCGGGCGTTTGCGCATCGGTTCGATCATCGGCGGCGAGGAGCTGACCGTGCCGTCGGACCGCCTCTTCTACTCGGGCGGCGGCGGGTCCGTGCGCGGCTACTCCTATCAGAGCATCAACCCCCGCCTGCCGGACAACACCCCGCGCGGCGGCCTGTCGCTGTTCGAAACCTCGATCGAGGTGCGCCGCGACATCGGCGAAAAATTCCAGGCAGTAGCCTTCGTCGACGCGGGCGCCGTCGGCTTCCAGGAAACGCCGAACTTCAACAACCTTCGCTATGGCGCGGGCGTGGGCGTCCGCTACAAGCTGCCCTTCGGCCCCGTCCGTGCTGACATCGCCATTCCGCTGGACAAGCGCGAGGGCGACGCCGACTTCCAGCTCTACATCAGCATCGGCCAAGCGTTTTGACCGACCTTCCCCCCCCCGACTCCGAACCGGCGGCCGTCGCCGAGACTCCGACGGAAAAGGCGAAACGCAAGCGCACGCGCCTGCAGTGGATCGCCTTCATCTCCGGGATTGTCGTGGCGGCCCTTGTGGCTCTGGCGCTGGTCGCGGCGGTCGGCGGGCGAATGTATCTGGTGTCCGATTCCGGGCGTGAACTGATCACCAGCTTCGTCGCCGGCAAGAAGATCAGCCGCTATGGCCGGATCAATGTCGAAGGCCTGAAGGGCGATCTCTTCAATGATTTCACCCTGGGTCGCGTCACGGTCACCGACGCGGACGGCGTCTGGCTGGAAGCCACCAATGTCCGCGTCGACTGGTCCTACTGGCCGCTCCTCGCACGGCGTTTCCACGCCAAGGAAATCACCGCCGACCAGATTCGCCTGATCCGTCGCCCCCTGCTGGAGCCGCGCACCGAGCCAGGCGGCCCGCAAGCCCTCACCATCGACATCGACCGCTTCAGCGCCAACGTCGAGTTGATGGAGAACTTCTCCAAGGAATATGGCCGCTGGACGCTGAGCGGCGACGCGGAGCTTCCCCGCAAGGGCCCCAAGATCGCCAACGTCAACGCCTACAGCCTCAGTCGCAAGGGCGACTATCTGCGGCTGGCGGCCGTCATGGGCGAGAAGCCTGAGGACCTGCGCGTCAACCTCCGCGCCAACGAGGCTCAGGGCGGTCCCATCGCCGGCGCTCTGGGCTATTCGCCGGATCAGCCCTTCTCGGCCGTCGCCCTGGTGAATGGCGAGATCGTCGATGTCGTCGTGAAGACAGGCGACTTCACGCCGCTGTCGGTCAAGGGCCGCTACGGCAAGGACGGTGCACGAATTTCCGGCGCCGCTGACTTCTCGGGGTCGGACCTGCTGGCCCCGTTCGTCGAACGGATCGGCCGGACGGCCCGCTTCGGCTTCGCCGCCCTGCCTGACAAGTCCCGCGACGGCTTCCAGGGCGTCGCCTGGAACCTCAGCGCCGACAATATACAGTCGCGCGCCCAAGGCCTGATCCGGCTCAAGGACCGCACCGCGCCCGACGGCGTCAGCCTTGAAGTCATCACACCGTCGCTCAGCCGCCTGATCGGCCGCCCCCTGGCCGGCGCCTCGGCCTATACGGGCGTTTTCAAGGGCGACGCCAATGTCTGGACGCTGCAAGGCTCCGCCAGCCTGCTGGCCGCCGACATCGCCAGCTATCGCGCCACGCGCATCTCGGGTCCGCTGAACATCGCCGCCAACCGGGGCCGTATCGACGTCACCGCCGACATTCACGCAGCCGGCGGCTCCAGCGCCGGGATCATCGGCGCCCTGCTGGGCCCGACCCCGCGCATCCAGCTGGAGGGCGCCCGCACCGCCGACGGCGCCTTCCTGCTCAAGAAGATTGATGGGCGCGGTCAGGGTCTGGTCCTGACGGGGTCAGGCGGCCGCAGCATCACCGGCGGGCTGAATTTCTCAGGTCAGGCCGATCTCACCGACATTTCACGCATCCGCAAGGGGGCAAGGGGCTCCTTCAGGGGGCCCATTCGCGCCGCCTCCGCTCGTCCCGGCGCGCCCTGGACGCTCAGCTTCGACGGCCGTGGCTCGCGCATGGCCATCGGCATGGACGAGCTGGATCGCCTGCTCGGCCAGACGCCGCGACTTCAGGCCGCCGGCTCACTGAACCGCGGCGTCATCTCCATTGATCGCGGCGAACTGACCGGCGCCGCCGGCCGCATGGGCGCCAAGGGTCTGATCGAGGGGTCCAAACTGCGGCTGGCTCTGGACTGGGCCGCGCGTGGTCCCTTCGGCGTCGGTCCCGTCGCCATCGACGGCGCCATGAACGGCAACGGCGCCCTGACCGGCACGCTGGCCCAGCCCCGCGCCGATCTGCGGGCGTCCTTTGACAAGGTGTCGGCCAGCGGCCTGATCCTGACCAACGCCGACCTGATCCTGAGCTTCCGCAAGGGTGTCGACGCCTCTGACGGGCGCATCGTGCTCAACTCCGGCTCGAACTACGGTCCCGCCCGGGCCTCCGGCAACTTCTTCCTGGGCGGCGATCGCATCCGGCTGACGGACGTGGACGTAAACGCCGGCGGCGTGACGGCCCAGGGCGCGGTGGCCCTGTCCAACAACTTCCCTTCGAGCGCCGACCTGACCTTCACCGCGCGCCAGGGCGCCTTCCTGGCTTCCGGCGAGGCTAACGGCCGGGTGCGCCTGACGGACGGCGGCGGCGACCAGAGCGCCATTCTCGACGTCACCGGCCGCAATGTCCGGCTCGCGGGCTCGACCTGGGTGATCCGCAACCTGTCGCTGAAGGGACAGGGCACGCTGGAGCGCCTGCCCTTCACCCTGGCCGCCGATGTGGGCGGCGCCACGCCGGTCCAGTTCAACGGCACGGGCGAGTATTCGCGTCAGGGCCCTGCCCAGACCGTCACCCTGCGCGGCGGCGGGCGCGTGCGCGAAGTCGCCTTTACCACGCGCACGCCCGCCATCGTCGCCCTGAACGGCGACGGCCGCGTGGTCCGCGTCGATCTGGGCGTGGGCGGCGGCGTTCTGGCCGGTGAACTGCGCCAGGACAGCAACGGCAGCGCCATACAGGCCGACCTGACCAATATCGAGATGGGCTCCCTCGCTCCCGACCTGCGGGGCCAGGTGACAGGCCGCGTCTCGCTGCAGGGTTCGGGGGACACCCTAAACGGCTCCGCCAACATCGACCTCAAGCAGTTGCGCAGCGTTGACGCGCCGCGGGGACTGGCTGTGGATGGCGCGCTGAACGCCGACCTCACCGACAGCGTCCTGCGCATCCGCGCCCAGGCCAACGACGGGACGGCGGTTCAGGCCTCGGCCGACCTCAGCCTGCCGGTCGAGGCCTCTGCCGCGCCGCTGCGGCTGGCTATCGCCCGGACCCGCGACATGTCGGGCCAGATCGCCATCAACGGTCAGATCCAGCCCATCTGGGACCTGTTCCTGGGCGGAGCCCAGTCGCTCTCGGGTCAGGTCGCCGGACGCGCCACCCTGGCCGGCACGCTGAACGCCCCTCGCCTAAACGGCCGTCTGGACCTGACCCAGGGCGCCTTCCGCGACAGCGCCACAGGCCTGCGTCTGGAAGCCGTCACCCTGGCCAGCCGCTTCGACGACGGTCAGGCCGTGATCGAGCGCTTCGAGGCCGCCGACGGGGTCAAGGGCACGGTTGCGGGAAGCGGCGAGCTGGGCCTGCGTCAGGGTTCGGGCTCCACGCTCCGGCTGGAGCTGACGCGCTTCCGCGTCATCGACAACGACATCGCCGAGGCTCGCGCCAATGGCGTGCTGACGGCGGTGCGCGGCGCCGACGGCAATATTCAGCTCAGCGGCGACCTCAATATCGACGAGGCCAATATCTCGCCTAACCTGCCCGGCTCCAACGGCGTGGTGAAGATGGACGTGGTCGAGATCAACCGCCCCGGCGGCGACCCGGTCGAGGTCGAGGCCAAGGCGCGCGGTCCGCAGATCGGCCTGAACCTCAACCTGAGCGGACGTGAAATCCATGTGCGCGGACGCGGCCTGAACGTCGAACTGTCCGCCAACGCCCGCGTGCGCGGCACCATCGCCCAACCGCAACTGACGGGCACGGCCAACGTGGTGCGCGGCGACTACGAGTTCGCCGGCAAGCGCTTCGTCTTCGACGACACCGGCTCGGTTTCTCTGTCCACCGACCCGGCGCGCATCCGCCTGAACCTGGCGGCGGTGCGTGAAGACCCGGCCCTGACGGCGACCATCAAGGTCACGGGCACGGCGGCCGCGCCCAAGATCGAGCTGACCTCGACCCCCGCCCTGCCCCAGGACGAAATCCTGTCGCAGGTCCTGTTCGGGCGTTCGGCGTCCCAGCTGTCAGGCTTCGAAGCGGCGCAACTGGCCTCGGCCGTGGCCTCCCTGGCCGGCGGCGGCGGCTTCGACGTCATCGGCAACCTGCGTGAACTGGCGGGCCTGGATCGCCTGTCCTTCGGCGGCGAGGCGTCCAGCCTGACGGTCGCCGGCGGCCGCTACATCACCGACGACGTCTATCTGGAGGTCATCGGCGGCGGCGAAGGCGGAGCGGCGGTCAACGTCGAATGGCAGGTGCGCCGCAACCTGGCCGTCAGCTCCAAGTTCGGCGGCGAAGGCGACGCCAGCCTGTCCGTCCGCTGGCGCCGCGAAAGCGACCGCCCCGGCGGCGACCGCACCGACCGCCGCCGCAACCGCAGCCGCTAGGGCCTGTTGGAAGGCCCCTAATTTTCGTCATCCTCCGGCGAGCATAGCGAGACCGGGGGACCCAGCGGCGCCGAAGGCGATCTTTACTGTAGGCTTGGCGCGTGGAGCGTGGCCGCTATGCCCCCTCGGGCGCCGCTGGGTTCCCCGGCTCCAGGCCCGCGCGGCCCGGAGAATGACGGCATAGAAAAGCTACAGAACCTCCAGCACCGCCTCGACCGGCCGCCCGATCCGGGCGCCCTTATCGGTTTCGACGATAGGTCGCTCGACCAGCACAGGCTCGGCGATCACGGCCGCACGGATCGCGTCATCGGACGCGTCGCTCTCCAGCAGGTCGCCAGCCTTCGCCTCACGCCTGCGCAACAGACCCGACAGGCCGACGCCGGTTTCCCGCGCCAACCGATCCAGCGTCGCGGCGTCCCAGCCGGCCTTCAGATACTCGACCACCGCCGGCTGAACACCCTTCTCCTGCAACAAGGCCAGCGCCTTGCGCGAGGTCGAGCATTTCGGATTGTGGAAGAGGGTGACGGTCATGGCGATGCTCCTGTCTGACATCCTCACCTAGGCCTTGAGGCCGCCCCGCGCCATCGCCGCCGCGCCGCGCAGCCCGGCGATATGCAGAGGCAATGCTATCAGCAAGCATAGATACCCGATACTCGCCACCCACATCGGATAGTAACTGCTGTCAGCGACGCCGAGGGCCAAGGACACGGCCGCCGAAGAGAAATAATAGCCAGTCCAAGCCAACCCCAGGACACTGAGCATCCGGTTCGGCCAGCGCCACTGGATGCCCGCCAGCAGCACGAAAATCCAGGCAACCACGACCGTCCAGCCCACGATGAGATTGCGGATGTCGTCTCTGAGCGACAACGCCCCGTCCTGAGTTGTTCCGCCCGACTGCATGACCGCGTAGGCATGGTCGAAATAGAACCAGATCGCGCCGGCGTATGCGAACTGCATCACTCCGCCGAGAAGAAAGGCCCAGGCGCTGCGACGCGCGAAGCGGATCGCCATCGGACGCGCGTCGATTCGCGCGAACGGGTTCAAGCTGCTGAGCAAAGGGACTTTTCCTGAATCATCGGTCTGAAGGCAAAGCTACCCCGGCCAGGCTCTGTTTCCCAAGCCCCAGAGCGAGAAACCGCCTCGCCTTCACCTTTGCCCCCGCCCCGTCTAGGGTCCACGCCATGCGGATCGAACCTCACGACCAGGCCGTTCTCGACCACGTCGCGGCCCAGGGCGACGTCATCGTCGCGCGCACCATCGACTGGGCCAACGTCAACTCCGGCAGCCGCCACGCCGCCGGTCTGGCGCGCATGCTGGACCTGCTGGAGACCGAGGCGCGCCGCCTGCCCGCCGCCGTCGTGCGCGTGCCGACGCAAAGCTCGACCACGGTGGCCGACAGCGGCGCCGTGATCCCCGAGGCCTACGCCGACTGCCTGACCATCACCGCCAGGCCAGAGGCGCCGATCCAGGTGGTTCTGACCGGCCACTACGACACCGTCTTCCCCGCCGACAGCGCCTTCCAGACCGTCGTCACGCGCGCCGACGGCGCCCTGAACGGTCCCGGCGTGGCCGACATGAAGGGCGGGATCAGCGTGATGCTGGCCGCGCTGGAAGCGTTTGAAACCCACCCGGACAAGGCCTGCGTCGGCTGGACCGTGCTGCTGTCCCCCGACGAAGAGATCGGCTCGCCCGCCTCGGCGCCCCTGCTGGCCCAACTGGGCGCGCGCGGCCACGTCGGCCTGACCTATGAACCGGCCCTGTCGGACGGCACGCTCGCTGGCGCGCGCAAGGGCAGCGGCAACTTCCACCTGATCGTCACCGGCAAGGCCGCCCACGCTGGCCGCGCCTTCCACGAGGGCGCCAATGCGGTCGCTGGCGCCGCCATCATCGCCGCCCGCCTGCACGGCCTGAACGGCCAGCGCGAGGGCGTCACCGTCAATGTCGCCAGGATCGCGGGCGGCGGGGCGCTGAACGTCGTCGCCGACAACGCCGTGGTCCGCTTCAACGTCCGCGTGCCGGATCAGGCGGCGTCCGACTGGATCAACGCTGCGGTGCGCGCCATCGCCGCCGAGCCCCCCTTCCCCGGCCTGACCCTGGACCTGCACGGCGGCATGACCCGCGCGCCCAAGCCGATGGACGCGTCCCAGACCGCCCTGTTCCATGCCGTCCGCGACGCGGGCGAACTGCTGGGCCAGACCATCGCCTGGAAGCCCTCGGGCGGCGTCTGCGAGGGCAACAACCTGCACGCCGCGGGCCTGCCCAATGTCGACACCCTCGGCGTCGTCGGCGGCGAGATCCATTCGGATCAGGAGTTCGCCTGGCCCGCCAGCTTCGTCGAACGCGCCCAGCTCAGCGCCCTGATCCTGTGCAAGATCGCCTCGGGCGAGATCGACGCGTTGAAACTGAAACAGCTGCGACTGGAGACCCTGTAACCGCATGCTCGTTGTTCGCCCCGCCGGTCCGGCCGACCTCCACCACCTGCTTGAACTGGCCATCCTGTCCGGCCCCGGCTTCACCAGCCTGCCCGAAGACGCCGACGTGCTGAGCGAGCGTCTGGAACTCAGCCAGGCCAGCTTCGAGGGCCGCGTCCCGCCTCAGGAGGCCTGGTACACCCTGATGCTGGAAGACGGCGACACCGGCGACATCGACGGCATCGGTTCGGTCAAGGCGACCGTGGGGCTGAAGCGCCCCTTCTTCTCGTTCCGCGTGGTCAACAACACGGTCCAGTCGCCCTCGCTGGGCATGAAGCTGAACCATCAGACCCTGGTCCTGGTCAACGAATGCACGGGCTGGACCGAGGTCGGCTCCCTGTTCCTCAAGGCCGACCGTCGCAAGGGCGGCGCCGGGCGCCTGCTGAGCCAGTCGCGCTACATGCTGATCGGCGCCCAGCCCGAACTGTTCGCCGACAACGTCCTGGCCGAACTGCGCGGCGTCTTCACCCCCGACGGCTACTGCCCCTTCTGGGACCATGTGGCGCACAAGTTCTTCCCCATGGACTTCGACGACGCCGACCGCATGAGCGGCTCGACCGACAAGCAGTTCATCCTCGACCTGGCCCCGCGCCACCCCATCTACATCGACCTGCTGCCTGAACCCGCCCGCGCCGTGATCGGCAAGGTCCACCCCCAGGGCGTGCCCGCCATGGCCCTGCTGGAATCCGAAGGCTTCCGCCCCAACGGTCTGGTCGACATCTTCGACGCCGGCCCTACCGTGGCCTGCGGCCGCGACAACATCCGCACCGTCCGCGACGCCCGCGTCCTGACCGCCCGCATCGAGAAGTCGGTCGAGGTCGAACTGCCCAGCCTGGTCTCGACCGACAGCGTCTCGGCCTTCCGCGCCGTCCGCGCCCGCGTCCTGATCGACGGCGATCTGGCCCGCATGACCCCCGACGTCGCCGCCGCCCTCAAGATCAAGGACGGCGCTGTCGTCCGCGTGAAATCGTGATCCTCGGGGTTTCCCGCTCATCCCGGAGGACGCCGGGATCCAGTGAGAGCCCCACACGCTTCCTCTGCCAATTCGACCTCGTCACCCCACCGGCCGCTCAGATGCGGCCAAAGCACTGGATCCCGGCGTCCGCCGGGATGAGCGGATATTGATATGACCCGTTTCACCTCCACCAACCCCGCCACCGGCGAAACCGTCTGGGAAGGCGAAGCCGCTGCCACGGAACAGGTCGGCGCCGCCGTCGAGGCCGCCCGCGCCGCCTTCCCCGACTGGGCCGACCGCCCGCGTCAGGACCGCATCGACGCGGTCAAACGCTATCAGGCCATCCTGAAAGACCGCGCCCCGGAAATGGCCGAGGCCATCAGCCGCGAGACCGGCAAGGCCCTGTGGGAGACGAAAACCGAACTGGCCTCGATGGCGGGCAAGGTCGACCTCTCCATCCGCGCCTACGACGAGCGCACCGGCGAGCGCTCAAGCGAAACCGCCTTCGGTCGCGCCACTCTGCGCCACCGCCCGCACGGCGTCTCGGCGGTGCTCGGCCCGTTCAACTTCCCCGGCCACCTGCCCAACGGCCACATCGTCCCGGCCCTGCTGGCGGGCGACACGGTCGTGTTCAAGCCGTCCGAGGAAACGCCCCTGACCGGCCAGCTGATGGCCGAATGCCTGGACGCCGCCGACCTGCCCAAGGGCGTGTTCAACATGGTGCAGGGCGGGCGCGAGACGGGCGCGGCCCTGCTGGATCAGCCCATCGACGCCCTGATGTTCACCGGCTCGGGCGCGGCGGGCGCCCACTTCCGGCGCAAGTTCGCCGACGATCCCCACGTCATCCTGGCGCTGGAGCTGGGCGGCAATAACCCGCTGGTCGTCTGGGACGCACGTGACGCCGAAGCGGTCGCGGGCATCGTGGTCCAGTCCGCCTTCGTCACCACCGGCCAGCGCTGCTCGTGTGCGCGCCGTCTGATCCTGCCGGAAGGCGCGGCGGGCGACGCCATCGTCGAGGCCGTCGCCGCCCTGTCCGACCGCCTGAACTTCGCCCCCTGGGACAGCGATCCCGAGCCCTACGCCGGGCCTCTGATCTCGGAAAAGGCCGCAACCGCGGCTCTCGCCGCCCTGCAACAGCGCATCGACGCAGGCGCGCGCGTGATCCGCGCCTCCGGCCCTGTCGACAACCTGCCCGGCGCCTTCGTCAAGCCCGCCATCATCGACGTCACCGGCGTCGCGGTCGAGGACGAGGAAATGTTCGCCCCCTTCCTGCAAGTCATCCGCGTCCCGACCTTCGACGCCGCTATCGCCGCCGCCAACGCCACCAAGTACGGCCTGTCCGCCGGTCTGGTCAGCGACGACGCCCGGAACTGGGACCGCTTCATCAACCGCATCCGCGCGGGCGTCGTGAACTTCAACCGCCCGACTACGGGCGCGGCCGGCGACATGCCCTTCGGCGGCCTCGGCGCCTCCGGCAACCACCGCCCCAGCGCCTACTACGCCGCCGACTACTGCGCCTACCCCGTCGCCAGCTTCGAGGCGGGCGCGGTCAAGAACATCGAAAGCGAGATCAAGGGCTTGCGCTGATTTTCTCACGCTGCGCGATCTTCCACGCACTAGAGCCCTCCCCCTCGAGGGGGGAGGGTTGGGAGGGGGTGCGCCCACGCCGTTTCCCGATCATATTCAGGAGGCTCAACCACCCTCTTGAACCGCAGCCGCTACAATGACCGGCCCAGCCCCCTTCACCATCCCGTCCCGCATCACCCCACGCGAGCGCACCCGCGCCCGCCATCTTCGCTCAGTTCCCACCTGGACCGAGGCCAAACTCTGGGGCCGCCTGCGCCGTCTGCCGATCCGTATCCGGCGTCAGGCCCCGATCGGCCCCTATGTCGTTGACTTCGCCTGCCTGCGCGCCCGGCTGGTGATCGAAGTCGACGGCGGCGTCCACAATCGCATGGACGTCGCCCTGCGTGATCTGAAACGCGACGAATGGCTGACGAGCCAAGGCTACGGGATTCTGAGGATCGACAGCCGCCGCATCCCCCACGACCTCGACGCCGTCATCGCGGAAATCACCCAGGCCATCCGCCTCAAAGCCCCCCTTCCCCTCGAGGGGGAAGGGGTCGGGGGATGGGGTGAAGCCGCATCGCATCTGGAAATGACGCAAGAGGCGCAGTCGCGTCTCCCGCGCTCCAATAATCAACCTCCTGCCAGCACCCCCACCCAACCCTCCCCCCTCGAGGGGGAGGGCTAGTGAGCACCATGACCCACGCCATCGAAGCCAACGCCGACGGCCTGATCGGGCCGACCCACTCCTATGCGGGCCTGTCCCCGGGCAACCTCGCCTCCAGCCTGAACAAGGGCGAGGCGTCGAACCCGCGCGCGGCGGTGCTTCAGGGCCTCGACAAGATGAAGCGGCTGGCCGACCTGGGCCTGCCCCAGTTCGTCCTGCCGCCGCATGAGCGGCCCAACATCCCCGTCCTGCGCTCGCTCGGCTTCTCGGGCTCCGACAAGACCGTGCTGGCCAAGGCCTGGCGCGACGCCCCGGCCTTCGCCGCCGCCGCCTGTTCGGCCTCGCCCATGTGGGCCGCCAACGCCGCGACGGTGACGCCCAGCGCCGACGCCGCCGACGGCCGGGTCCACTTCACCCCCGCCAACCTGCACACCAACCTGCACCGCTCGCTGGAGCATCAGCAGACCAAGCGGGCGCTGGACGCCCTCTTCCCTGACCGGGCCCGGTTCGCCGTCCATGACGCCCTGCCCGCCGTCGCCCATCTGGCCGACGAGGGCGCCGCCAACCACGTCCGCCTGTGCGCCGAACACGGCGGTCGCGGCGTCAATCTGCTGGTCTGGGGCCGCGAAGCCTTCACGCCCTGGGACGGCCGCTTCCCCGCCCGCCAGACGCGCGAGGCCTCCGAGGCCATCGTCCGCCGCCACGAAGCCGGCCGCCCGGTCCTGGCCCAGCAGTCGCGCGCGGCCATCGACGGCGGCACCTTCCATAACGACGTGGTCTGCGTCGGCGCCCTGGACACCCTCTTCTTCCACGAGCTGGCGTTTGAGGACACGGACGCGACCAAGGCCGCCCTCCGCCGCGCCGCCGACGGCCTGTTCGAGCCGCAGTTCGTCGAGGTCTCCGCCGCCGACCTGCCTCTGGCTGACGCCATCAGCTCCTATCTGTTCAACTCCATGCTGATCCAGATTCCAGGCGAGGACCGCCTGACCCTGATCTGCCCGACCGAGACGCGCGACAACGCCCGCAGCCATGCGGTCGCCGAACGGATCGCCGCGTCCAACGGTCCCATCGGCCGCGTCGAATATGTCGATGTGCGCCAATCAATGCGCAACGGCGGCGGCCCCGCCTGTCTGCGCCTGCGCGTCGTCCTGACCGACGATGAACTGGCCGCGACCAATCCCGCCATGCGGATGACGGATGACCTGCACGCCCGCCTCTCGGCCTGGGCGACCCGCTGGTATCGCGAGACCCTGACCGCCCAAGACCTGGCCGACCCCGACCTGCTGGACGAGACGCGCGGCGCGCTGGACGAGTTGACCGGGATATTAGCGCTGGGCGCGGACTTCTACCCGTTCCAGCGATGACGGAACTCTCCTCCCCCGCTTCGCAGGGGAGGATCGCGAAGCCATCATAACTCGACGCCGCAATCCCTTAAAAACGTGGGATTTGAGCACGTCCGGCACGCTTTTCTGCGCCGTCTCTTCACCACGCGTCATAATCCCCTCCCGGTCAGCGCCACGGAGGGGATTTCAGACGATTCAGACGAATTGGACTCTGTTTTTTTGCGACCCAGCCGTCAGGCCGCGAACCGCCCGCCCTTGGCCGCATAGGCCTGCGTCCCGCGCGTAAACACCTGATCGCTCGGCAACACGGTTTCGATCGGCAGGTCCTCGGCCCCCTTCAACCGCTCGTACAGCGGGCCGAAGTCCTGCAGCGTCACCGCCTTCAGATCCTCGATGCTGTCGATGACGAAATAGACCTGCTGGAAGTCATCGATCCGGTAGAGGGTCTTCATCACCCGCTCCAGATCAAAGCCCAGCCGGTTGGGCGAGCCGTCCTCCAGGCTGAACACGCTCTCGGTCGCCGAAGAGACGATGCCCGCGCCATAGATGCGAAGGCCGTCGCCCTCCTTCATCAGGCCGAACTCGACCGTGTACCAGTAGAGCCGCGCCAGCTTGTCCAGCATCCCCAGCGACGCCGCCCGCTGCCCGCCCTTGCCATAGGCCTCCATATAGGCGGCGAAATCGGGGTCGGTCAGCATCGGCACATGGCCGAAGACGTCGTGGAAGATGTCGGGTTCCTGCAGGTAATCCAACTGATCCGGCTTCCTGATGAACTGGCCCGAGACGAAGCGGCGATTGGCCAGATGGTCGAAGAAGACGTCCTCAGGGACCAGTCCCGGCACGCAGACCACGGTCCAGCCGGTCAGGGCCTGTAGCTTGGGGTTCATCACCTCGAAATCGGGGATGCCCCCGGTGTTCAGGTCCAGCGCGTCCAGTCCGCGGAGGAAGGAGTCGCAGGCGCGGCCGGGCAGAATCTTCATCTGCCGGGCGTAGAGCGTGTTCCAGGTCTCGTGCTCGACGTCGGTGTAGGCCGCCCAGTTCTGCGGAATGGTCCAGTCGGCGGCGGCGCCTTCAGGCGGGGCTTCAAAGACGTGTTCGAAATCGGACATGGGAACGCTCCTCTCGGCTCTGACGGCCGTTGCGGGCAGATTAGCGCGCCGGCCCGTCGTCGTCACGCACGTCTATTGCAGCGTTTGCGAACGCGGCGCGTGACGGCCCTGGGCGTCGATGGTGAACCACTGGCGCTCGTCGTCTGGCGACAAGGGTTCGATCTCCGGCGTCGCCACCAGGGCGTCCTCGGCGGCATAGGCCAGAAGTCCGCCGTCGCTGTCGGCGATCAGGATGCGATAGAAGGGCTGATCAGCACTGACCATGCCCGTCTCTGCGGCCGGGCCTGCGTATTGAGCATCCACATCCATGACCAGGCCATGGAAGGCATGGTCGCGATGGCGGACGATCTGTCCGAGGCCGAACCGGGCTTTGTGAACCTGGGTCATGATACAGTTGATACGCCCGCTCGCCTGAAGCAGATGCATCAGCGCCGTTCATCTATGCGACAGAATGTCTTGGCTTGATCAGGCTGACCGGTCTAACCTGATCGGGACGGGCGCCGTTTCGGACCGCCCACATGAAAGCTCGGCCATGCCGGAGACCCCTGGCGCGCCCGCACGGCGCGACGCGAGGTCCCTGCCCACGAAGTCCCGCGATTCAGGGGCTTCCGGTCGCGATGCGCCCCTCTATGGCGCGCTCGACCTGGGGACCAATAATTGCCGCCTGCTGATCGCGCGCCCTTCGCGCGACGGGTTCCGGGTGGTCGACAGCTTCAGCCGCATCGTCCGGCTGGGCGAAGGCCTGTCGCGCACCGGTCGTCTGGATGATCGCGCCATGGACCGGGCCTATGACGCCCTGGCCCTGTGCGCCGAGCGCGTGGCCCGCAAGGGTTTGGACGCCAGCCGCCTGACGGCTGTCGCCACCCAGGCCTGCCGCGCCGCCGACAATGGCGAGGCCTTCATCGAACGGGTTCGTCGCGGCACTGGTCTGAAGCTGAAGATTATCGACCCGGCCGAAGAAGCCAGCCTGTCGGTCGCAGGCTGCCTGAATCTGTTCGACCCCAGGGCCGAGGCGGTGCTGGTCATCGATGTCGGCGGCGGCTCGACCGAACTGTCCTGGCTGATGCGCAGCGCGCGGGGCTTTGAGAGCAAGGGCTGGATGTCGGCGCCCTTGGGCGTGGTCACCCTGGCCGAACGCCACCCCGAACCTGAAGGCGACACCGAAGCCTGGTATGAAGCCATGGTCGCCGATGTGGGCGAGCATCTGGCCGCGGGCGGCCCCAATGATGATAAGGTTCGCGGCCTGTTTGAAAGCGGGCGCGTGCACATGGTCGGCACCTCGGGCGCCATCACCAGCCTGGCCGGCATCCATCTGGGCCTGCGCCGTTACCAGCGTGATCTGGTGGACGGCCTCTGGATGACACGTGGCGACTGCGAAGCGGCGGCGGCGCGGCTCAAGTCTCTGGGACCAGTTGGTCGGGCGGCTGAAAGCTGCATCGGCCCTGACCGCGCCGATCTGGTGCTGGCCGGCGCCGCGATTCTCGAAGCGGTGCAGCGGGCCTGGCCCTGCGAGCGCGTGCGCGTCGCCGACCGGGGCCTGCGCGAGGGTCTGCTGCTGCAAAGAATGAGCGAAGACCGCCAGAAACCTCGTCGACGCCGCCGTCGCGGTCGCAACAACGGCCAGGCGGCCAATCAGGCGGCCGGCGCTCCCGCCACCTGAACCGGCAGGTCGATGTCGCAAACCGAAAAGTCGGCGCCCCTGGCCTGACGCGCGGCCTCGGCCAGGGCGCGGAACTGCGGCGAGGCCGTATCCAGCACCCGAGCCGCTGGGCGCTCGGCCTCGGGCAGATCAGAGGCCACACGCACCCGCGTCATGCGATCGGGGTCGGCGACGATGCCGTCCGGATTGGAGCTGAACTTCAAAGCCCGCACCACGTCGAGCCCGGACACGACCCGCCCCCAGATGGTGTAGCGCTTGTCCAGCGAGGGATAGGGCTGGCGCATCAGGAAGAACTGGCTGTTGGCGCTGTCGGGCGCATCATCCCGCGCCATGCCGGCCACACCGGGACAATACAGGCCCCAGGCGTGGACCTTCCTGTCCGCCGTCGTGGCCATGAAGGCGTCCGGCTGGGTCTGAACCGGCAGGGAATGCAGGATGCCCAGCACCGCGCCTGCAGGCGCGGCCACGGCTGTGAACGGCGTCTGGCCGTCGCGTCGGAAGGTGAACTCGGCCTTCAGGTCAGGATAGGGGCTCTGGCCCTCGCCGGTGCCCAGAGGGTCGCCGGTCTGGGCCATGAACTGATCTATCACCCGGTGCCAGAACTGGCCGTCGTAGAAGCCCCGCCCGGCCAGAAGACGGATGCGTTCGACATGGCCCGGCGCGACTTCGGGCGCCAGTTCAACCAGGATGCGCCCCTTGCTGGTGTCGATCACCAGCAGGTTCTCAGCGGGAACCGCACGCCAGTCAGAGGTTGGAACCGCCGCAGGCGCGACGACCGGCGCCGCCTCCTGCGCCCACGCCGATCCGGCCAGCATCAGGACGGACGCCGCCGCCAAACCCGTTGAAAAGCGCATTGTCGTCCCACCCCAATCGAAAAAAACTAGCCGCCGACGACCTCGACCACCGGCTGGACGTCGCAGATGCCGAACTGGGCGCCGCGCGCGGTGCGGGCGGCCTCCACGGCGGCGTTGAAGGCGGGCGAGCCAGGCAGGGCGACGCGCACGGTGGGGCGTTGGGCCTCGGGCAAGGCCGACGCCAGTTGCACCTTGGTCATGACATCCGCATCTGCGCCGACAGCGCCGTCCTTGGAATCGTCGCCGGCTTTAAGCGCCTTGACCACATCCAACCCCTGAACCACGCGACCGAAGGTCGTGTAGCCGCCGTTCAGGTTGTCGTTCTGGCCTGTCATCAGGAAGAACTGGCTGTTGGCGCTGTCAGGCGAACCGGCGCGGGCCATGCCCGCCACGCCGGGGCAGAACAGGCCGGCGGCCGTCGTCTTGAAGTCGGCGGTGACGAACATCTGGGCGTCAGGCTGGGTGGTGATCGGCAGGCTGCCCATGATCCCGCGCAGGCCGGGGCCGCTGTTCTCGACCGCGACGAAACCGCTGTCGCGTCCACGACGGAAGCTGAACTCGCCCTTCACATCCGGCAGTTCGCTGCCGCCCTCGCCTGTCCCCTGCGGATCGCCGGTCTGGGCCATGAAGTTCGGGATGACGCGGTGGAACTTCAGCCCGTCATAGAAGCCCTGATTGGTCAGGGTGCGGATACGTTCGATATGGTTCGGCGCGGCGCGCGGCTCCAGTTCGACCAGAACCCGTCCCTTCGACGTGTCGATCACCCACAGGTTGTCCGGCGAAACCGTGCGCCATTCCGAAGCTGTCTGAGCGACAGCGCCGCCCGCGATCATCGAGACCGCAGCCGCGGCCAAAAGCATCTTGAGGTTCATATCCATCCTGAAATCTAGCGCTGCACCTTGGCGCGCACCTGGGCGGCGACCGCCGGACTGACGAAGCTTTCGATCGCACCGTCCAGACGGGCGATCTCCTTGACCAGCCGCGAAGCGATGGCCTGATGGCGCGGATCGGCCATCAGGAACACGGTCTCTATGTCGCTGTTGAGGCGCTGGTTCATCGCCGTCATCTGGAACTCGTATTCGAAATCCGCGACCGCCCGCAGACCGCGCACGATGACGTTGGCGTCCACCTCTTCGGCGAAATGCATCAGCAGGCTGCTGAAGGGCCGCACTTCGATATCGAAGTTGAAGCGCGCAACCTCGGCCTTCAGCATCTCGACGCGCTCGGCGGTCGAGAACAGCGGCCCCTTGTCATCGTTCTGGGCCACGCCGATGACCAGCCGGTCCACCAGCTTGATCGCCCGCCCGATGATGTCCATGTGGCCGTTCGTGACCGGGTCGAAAGTCCCCGGGTACAGTCCGATGCGCATGGCCTTCGCCTCCCCGCGTTTCGCCCCGTTTAGCAGGTGCGAAATCAACGGCCTAGATGGCCTGACACGGGTTTGATCGCCAGGCCTCGATGAGGCGTGAAATCAGGGCTTCCGCCAGACCGAACTGATGGCCGTCGATCGCCGCTATGGCGCAGGCGGGCGTGGCGCTGTTGCAGATAAAGGCGCCGTCGAAAGACCCCAGATCAGACAGATGCACCGGGCGTGTCACGCTGCTCAGGCCGAGCTCCGCCATCCCGCGTTGCAGCAGGCCCTGGCCCGTCCCCGCCAGCATGGGCGCCTCGGGCCAGACCACCGCCTCGTCCTGCACGAAGCCGATATTCCAGATGGAGCCTTCGGAAATCCGCCCGTCGCCATCGACGAACAGGACGTCGTCAAAGCCAGCCTGCACCGCCTGACGCCGCGCGCGCACCAGTCCAAAGGTGCCGGCGTGCTTCAACTGGGGGACTTCGCGGGCATAGGTCTGGGCCTGAAGGCGCATCCCGCCCGGCAACGATGCAGGGGGATCAAACACCCCGACCATGACCTCGGGTCGGCCGACCCAGGACGGTTGGCGCATGGAAATCTGGGGCGCAAACAGACTGACCCTCAACCAGGCCTCTCTCCGTCCAGCCAGGGCCATTCGCATTTGATCGCGCAAACTGCGCTCGGGCACGGCGACGCCGAACAGCTCGACGGCTTCGGCTTCCAAACGCGCGAGATGCAGATCAAAGCCCCGCACCCCGCCACCCTCCACCCGAAACGAGGTGAAGGCTCCATAGTTGACCAGGGCCTGATGCTTCAGGTCTTCGACCGACGCCCGCTCGCCATTGATGAAGAGAGCGCTCACGCGTCAGCGGCGGTATGCGCAGGCAACGGGTCCGTCGCAGTCACGACCTTCGGCCGATAGCGTTTCAGTATCCAGAACACTATGGCGGGCAACGGCAACCACACCATCACTATCCACGGATCAAGCGCGCCCATCCCCTTCACCGCTGCGGCGCTGAGAAATGCAACATTGATAGGCTGAAACTGCCAGGTGCCATTGCTCCAGTTGAGTGCGATCTGGGCGACGCCGAAAAGGCTGACCGCCATCCAACCCCACCGCCTGCGCCAGGCGGCGACACCGGCCGTCGCCAGACAGATCAACGGTGCCAGAACAGCACCGGCCAGCACAGCGTAGTGAAGCGGCGTCTTGCCTTGCAGACTGAACCCGCTGACCGCCGCCACCTGTGCGGGCGTAACGACATTGAGGTGAATGCCATCCAGCAGCCAAGGACCGTCGCCTTGCCGTTTCATGAGCGCAGAAACCAGAACGCTTCGCTGAGGATACTCCAGCAGTTGGACCACCTCATAGGTCGACGCTCCGCCGGCTACGACGTTGGACCTCCACGACACAACCTTACTGCTGGCGGCCTCCCCAGCCACGGCAAAGCGGCCCAGGTCCGTGAGCGCCTGCGCCGTGATCTGGGGCCGCATCGTGGTTGTGCTCTGACCAGCAAGCGCCTCAACGTTGCCGTCGCGCACCCACTCGTAGGCTTCACGTCCCTGCTCCACACGCGCCGGATCGGCTTGCGGCAAGGCGCAAGCCGACAGCATCATGACAACGACGACCAGCAAAAAACGCATAGCGCCCCCTCCCCCAAATCCCATTCACACTGTGGACGAGGGGGTTCTAGGGGGTCAAGCTGATCAGCCCTCGCCGCCCTCTTCCGTCGGGGTCTCGTCCGCGCCGTCGTCGTCGCCGCCCGAGTCGGGCAGGCGTTCGACCGAGACGACCTTCTCGTCCTTGCCGGTGCGGAAGATGGTCACGCCCTGGCTGGAGCGACCGACGATGCGGACCTGGCTGACCGGGGTGCGGATCATCTGACCGCCGTCGGTGACCAGCATCAGATCGTCCGACTCCTCGACCGGGAAGGCCGCAGCCAGACGCGTGCCCGCGCGACCGCCCAGACCGTGGGCCGTCAGCCCCTGCCCGCCGCGACCGGTGCGGCGATACTCATAGGCCGAGGACCGCTTGCCGAAACCGGTCTCCGTGACCGTCAGGATGAACTGCTCGGCCGCGCCCAGTTCGGCGATGCGCTCAACCGCCAATGGTGCTTCTTGGGCGGCGTCGGCCACGTCCTCGTCGTCCGCCTCGACGGTCGCGATCTCTTCGTCCGCATCCGCGCCGGCTACGGCCTTGCGCATGGCGTTGGCGTGCTTGACGTAGGCGGCCCGTTCTTCCGGCGAGGCGTCCACGCGGCCCAGGACGGCCATGGAGATGACCTCGTCGTCGCCTTGCAGACGGATGCCGCGCACGCCGGTCGAATCCCTGCCCTTGAAGACGCGAACGTCGTCGGCCTTGAACCGGATGGCCCGGCCCAGCTTGGTCGTCAGCAGGATGTCGTCGTCGGCGTTGCAGATGGACACGCCGACCATGTGGTCGCCGTCTTCCAGCTTCATCGCGATCTTGCCCGCGCGGTTCACCGTGGCGAAGTCGCTGAGCTTGTTGCGCCGCACGTCGCCCGACTTGGTGGCGAACATGATGTCGTAGTTGTCCCACTCGGACTCGTTTTCCGGCAGCGGCAGCACGTT
This sequence comes from Brevundimonas sp. NPDC058933, assembly GCF_049315965.1. Lineage (NCBI taxonomy): Bacteria > Pseudomonadati > Pseudomonadota > Alphaproteobacteria > Caulobacterales > Caulobacteraceae > Brevundimonas > Brevundimonas sp. NPDC058933. Next base: position 103,526 of record NZ_JBMOSL010000001.1, on the reverse strand, counting down.
CATGATGCTGTCGCCCGGCTCGATCGGCAGCAGGTTGACGAAGGCCTTGCCGCGCGACTGCGGGTTGCCGAGCGGCAGACGCCAGGTCTTCAGCTTGTAGGCCTTGCCGTTGGTGGCGAAGAAGAGGACCGGGGTGTGGGTCGAGGCCGAGAAGACGCCGGTGATGGCGTCCTCGTCCTTCATCGTCATGCCTGACTTGCCCTTGCCGCCGCGGTGCTGGGTCCGATAGGCGTTCAGAGCGACACGCTTGACGTAGCCGCCGTGGGTGACGGTGACGACCATGTCCTCGCGGGGGATCAGGTCCTCGTCCTCCATCTCGGCGTCGCCTTCACCGATCAGGGTGCGACGCGGTACAGCGAACTGGGCCTTCACCACCAGCAGGTCTTCGCGGATGATGGCCAGGACATTCTTGCGGTCCGACAGGATGGTCAGGTGGCCCTGGATGGTGTCAGCCAGGCCGCGCGCCTCGCCGAAGATGTCATCGCGGCCCAGGCCGGTCAGACGCGACAGGGTCAGGGCCAGGATGGCCCGCGCCTGTTCGTCGGTCAGGTTCAGTTTGTCGCCGTCGATCAGCATTGACCGCGGGTCGGCGATCAGCTCGACCAGGGCGATCATGTCGCCAACCGGCCAGGACTTGGCCTGCAACCGCTCGCGCGCCTCCGCCGGATCGGCCGACGAACGGATGATGTGGATGACTTCGTCGATGTTGGCGACGGCCACGGCCAGACCGACCAGGACGTGGCCGCGGTCGCGGGCCTTGGCCAGCTCGAACTTGACCCGGCGAATGACCACTTCCTCACGGAATTCGAGGAAGAGCTCCAGCAGCTTGCGCAGGCCCATCTGCTCCGGCCGGCCGTGGTTCAGCGCCAGCATGTTGACGCCGAACGAGCTTTGCAGCGCCGTGTAGCGATAGAGCTGGTTCAGGATCACATCGCCCGAAGCGTCGCGCTTCAGCTCGATGACGATGCGCATGCCCTGACGGTCGGACTCGTCGCGAACGTCGGAAATGCCTTCCAGACGCTTCTCACGCACCATTTCGGCGATGCGTTCGATCAGGGTCTGCTTGTTTACCTGGAACGGCAGTTCGGTGATGACGATGGCGTCGCGATCCTTGCGAATCTCCTCGACCGAGGCGCGACCGCGCACGATGACCGAACCGCGTCCGTCGCGCAGCGCATTGCGCGGCGCGGTGCGGCCCATGATCTCGCCCCCCGTCGGGAAATCGGGACCGGGCACTATGTCCAGCAGGGCCTCGTCGCCCATGTCGGGGTTGTCCAACAGCGCCACGGCCGCGTCGACGACTTCACCCAGGTTGTGCGGCGGGATGTTAGTCGCCATGCCGACGGCGATGCCGCCCGCGCCGTTGACCAGCAGGTTCGGAATCCGCGCCGGCAGGACGACAGGCTCCAGTTCCTTCTCGTCGTAGTTCGGCTGGAAATCGACGGTGTCTTTCTCGATGTCGGTCAGCAAGGCCACCGCCGCCGGGGCCATCCTGGCCTCGGTGTAACGCATGGAGGCCGGCATATCGCCGTCGACCGAGCCGAAGTTGCCCTGACCGTCGACCAGCATCAGACCCATCGAGAAGGGCTGCGCCATCCGCACCAGGGCCATGTAGACCGAGGCGTCGCCGTGCGGGTGGAAGCGACCCAGCACGTCGCCGACGACGCGCGCGCACTTCGAATACGACCGCTCGGGCGTCATGTTCAGGTCGTGCATCGAATAGAGGATGCGGCGGTGAACAGGCTTCAGACCGTCGCGCGCGTCCGGCAGGGCGCGGCTGACGATGACGCTCATGGCGTAGTCGAGGTAGGAGCGTTTCAGCTCGTCCTCGATCGTGATGATGGAGATGTCGCCGGGCGCCGAAGGTGCGGCGTTGTCGTAGCTGTCGTCGGTCAAGGAAATCAGGCTTTAAATGGCCGGAATCGGAACGTGATCCGCTGTTCCGGTTTCTAGCATCAGGGGGCCGTCGTGGCAAAGAAACGCCGCTGATTTCCCCATGCCAAAAGGACAGGAAAACCATGCGCATCACCGTCGCCTCCCTCACCGCCGTCGCCTTCACTTCGCTGATGGCCGCGAACGCCTCTGCCCAGAGCGTCGACCATGCCGCCATGGGTCACGGCGCGTCGCATGGCCAGGCGACCGCGACGGACCACTCCGCCATGATCCCGCGCGCCACGCCGGGCCAGACGGGTCAGGCTGCGATCATCAACAGCCAGGGCGCCGAGATCGGCAAGGCCACCCTGACGCAGGGCGCCACGGGCCTGCTGATCAAGGTCGAGGCCACGGGCCTGACGCCCGGCTGGCACGGCATCCACGTCCACGCCACAGGCCAGTGCGCCGCCCCCTTCACCTCGGCGGGCGCCCACATCAACCACACTGATCCCAAGACGCCCCACGGCTTGCTGAACGCCCAAGGGCCGGACGACGGCGACCTGCCGAACCTCTACGCCGCCGCTGACGGCTCGGCGCACGGCGAATTCTTCACCACCAAGGCTCGCATCAGCCAGGACGGCCCCGGCCAGTGGCTGTGGGACGCGGACGGCTCGGCCCTGGTGATCCACGCCAACCCGGACGACCACAACAGCCAGCCCATCGGCGGCGCGGGCGACCGCGTGGCCTGCGCCGTCCTCAGCGCCAACTAGGTTCGGCGATCAGACCTTGGCGGGGGCGCCGGCGCGCAGGCCGCGCTCCCCCAGGGCGACCGTCACCACGCCGATCAGGGCGATGGCCACCCCGGTCAGGATCTGCGGCGTCAGCACGTCGCCCATCCACAGCCAGCCGATCAGGATGGACACCAGCGGCGAGCCCAGCAGATAGGGCGTGACCCGCCCCGCCTCGCGCCGCTGCACCAGCCAGAAGACCAGACTGGTCGCGAACACCGACGAAATCACGCCCGCCCAGACCACCGTGCCCCAGACGATGGGGGGCGCAATCTGCGCGGCTTCCCACTGCCCCGTTTCGAACAGCATCGACCCGAGGGTCAGGGCCGGGAAGGCCATCAGGGCAAGCAGCCCCTGCATCTTCAGCGGCGGGATGGAGGTGGTGCGCCGCGCGATCACCGTCGTCAGCGCCCAGGCCGAGGCCCCCGCCGCCCCCACCGCAATGGCCTTCCAGTCCTGCAAGGCGTGCGGGTCCAGCGTCATCCAGGCCACCCCGACAAAGGCGATGACCAGGCCGACCACGGCCATCCGGCTGATCCGCTCGCCTAGCAGCAGGAAGGCGAGCAGAGAGGTCAGCGGTATCCACAACTGGGTCGCCACCGTCACCGGGCTGACGTCGTGCGCCAGCCAGAAGGCCAGATAGATCAGGCCATAGTGGACCGGCCCGCCCACCACGGCGATGATCAGCAGGCTCTTCCAGTTCGGGAAAGGCGGCCGCACGAACCAGACCAGACAGGCGGCGGCGATGGCGAACCGCAGCGCTCCCACCATCAGCGGCGGCATGACCTCGGTGGCGATCTTGGCGGCGGCGTTGTTGACGCCCCAGATCAGCATCACCGCGATGATGGCGCCGATCTCGAGCAGGCTGAGCGGGGAATGACGTTGGCTGGACACACGCGACCTGATGCCACAGGCGACTGGGAAAGGCCCGTCACGTTCGATGACGGCTCTTTTCCAACGCGCCTGCCCTAGTCTTCGCCCGACAGGGTGCTATGCCCCGCCCCTTCGCGAAACCGAGGCAGACATGAACCGCACGCTGGCCGCCCTAATGATGACTGTCGCCGCCTTGAGCGCCGCGCCCGCGCTGGCGCAGACCGCCAAGGGACCGACTGCGGTGGTCTCGCCCCAGTCCTTGCCCATTGACGACAGCCGGCCGCGCGTCTTCCTGGGCGGCAGCATCGACATGGGCGGCGCGCCGGACTGGCAGGCGGCCATGACCTCGGCCCTGGCAGACATGGATGTGGTGATCCTGAACCCGCGCCGTCCCGACTGGAACCCCAACTGGCGTCCCGAGGCCGACGAGCCCGAGTTCCGCCGTCAGGTCGAATGGGAGCTGGCCGCGCTGGAATCCGCCGACGTCATCGTCATGTATTTCGCCCCCGGCACGCAAAGCCCCATCAGCCTGCTGGAAATGGGCCTGCACGCGCGCGGCGGAAAGCTGATCGTGCTCGCCCCCGACGGCTTCTGGCGCAAAGGCAACGTCGACATCACGGCGCAAGCCTATGGCGTCAGACAGGTGCAGTCCCTGCCCGAACTGACCGCCGCCGTTCGAGAAGCTTTCAGCGACGCTGCGTCCAAGGGCCGCTTCGCCCGCTAGAAGACCGGCCTAGAAGACCGGCTTGGCCACCATCAGGGCGTAGATGCCGATCACGCCCGCGAAGGCCGGCCATCCCAGGATGAACCAGGCCCGGAACAGACGGTGGTAGAGAGGCGGCAGGGGCGTCCCCGCCGCCACCGCGCCCTCGGCCAGCTTGACCATCCGCCACTGGAACCAGACCACCGGCAACCAGCAGGCGCCGATCAGGACATAGAGGGCATAGGCCGCCATCAGCCAAGGCTCGGTCAGGGCGTAGCCCTGCAGGTGGATCAGGGCCAGACCGCTGATCGGCTGGACCACCACGGCGCTGGCGGTGAAGACGAAATCGGCCAGCACCACGATCCGCCCAACCGAGGCGACGGTGCGCGGGTCTTTCGTCGCGTGCGCCCTCAGCATGAAGAAGGCGATGCCCGCCCCTGTGCCGAACAGGACCGCGCCCGACAGGATGTGGATCACCTTGAGGATCAGGTAGGTCATCAGCGCCGCGCGTCCGTCGCAGCCACGAACAGGCACAGCGCCATCATCGGCAGGACCTTGAGCCACGGCCCCAGCGGATCGATCCAGTAGTGCGGCAGGCTCAGCGTCCCGGCGATCAGATAACCGATGGTCGACAGGCACATGAAGATCGCCACCCGCGCCGTCCACGGCCGCACGAAAAGGGCCAGCCCCAGCACCACGTCCAGCAACGCGCCCCACCAGGCGATCGGTCCCGCCCAACGCCCGAAGCCGCCCTCATGCAGGATGGCCAGAGCCCCGCTCCAGCCCGGCCCGAAGCTGATCAGGCCGGTGATCAGCCAGAACAGGCCTAGCGTCACAATCGAGATCGGCCGCACAAACCACAGCCGCGCGTGCCAGACGTCCTGAACCGACGCCGGCGTCTCGGCCAGAAAGCGCGAGAAACCGCGCGCCTGAACGCCCAGACGCTCGGCCCAACCGCTGTCCTGACCTGAAACGTCATGATCCATCTGGCGCATGGCCGTGGTGCGGATCGGCGAGGACCAGCCCAGCCGTCCCAACAGGTCGCCTATGACCAGGGCCGGCGCCGCCAAAACGCGCGGAACCCGGACTACCCGCGCGGGCGACAGGCCCAGCCAGCCGCGATAGAGGCGAACCGTCTCAGCCATGGTCACGGCCTCGGGGCCGGGCATGTCGAAGGTCTCGCGGATCGGCGCGCCCGGCTTCAACGCGGCGACGACGGCGACGCCGAGATCGCTCAGGGCGACGGGTCGGAACACCTGCTCGCCGCCGACAACCGGGCTGAACAGAGGAAAGGCCGCAAGCGCCCGGATCAAACCCGTGCCGCCAAAGGCCGCGCGATCCACCACCAGCGACGGCCGCAGGATCAGCCAGTCCAGAGCGCTGGCCTCGACCAGACGCTCGGTCTCGGCCTTGCTGCGGGCATAGGCCGTGCCCGCCGCATCGTCTGCGCCGACAGCGGAGATGTGGACCAGACGCCGCACCCCGGCGCGTTCGCAGGCCGCGATCAGGGCGCGCGGCCCCTCGACATGGGCCAGACGGGTGCTGTCCCCCGCCCCATCCTGCAAGACGCCGACGCAGTTGATCACGGCGTCCACGCCGTCCAGCAACGGCGCCCAGGCCTCGACCGTGGTCAGTCGGGCGAAATCAGCGGAGATCCAGTCGAAGGTCGGAGCACGCCGTGACGCCTCAACGGGACGCCGGGCGCCCGCGCGAACCCGCCAGCCTTCGCGCGATAGCGAGGCCGCCAGATGCGAGCCGATGAATCCATTGGCCCCGAGAACCAGAACCCGCCCCCCGTCGCTCATCTGTTCATCCCAGAATTCGGTCTTTGAGGTCCGCCGCCGAAGGCGGCAGGGCGCACCAGGCCTGGCCCGGAAATCGCCGCCGGTATCGGGCGACTAGGCCATAGGCGGCGTCCCTGATCGGTCGCGGGATCAGCCGGGCCACAACGGCGGCGCGGTAGGGGAAGGGCAGCGACGCCGCCAGATGCAGCACCCCGTCCGAGCGGCTGATCGCGCGCCCGTCCTCGATCACCAGCATGGTGGAAGGATCGTCGGGCGACAGGCCGTAGTGGACCAGCAAGGCCCGGCCCAGGTCCGACTGCGTCGGCGCCAGACGAAAACGCGGACCATGCTTCAGCAGGGTCCGCGCGGAATGGGAACAGAGGGCGCAATCGCCATCGAACAGAACCAGCGGCCGGTCGTCGGGAAAGGACGGCACGGCCGGGTCGTCGCGATAGCTGTAAGCCCCCCGGCCCACTTCGGTTTTCCGATCGCCTTAGAACGGAATGTCGTCGTTCAGGTCGTAGCTTTCCTTGGGACCCGAGGGCTTGTTGGCGCCGCCGGTCGAGAAGCCCGAGGAATAGTCGTCGTCGTTACGGCCGCCGCCGCCGTAGCCGCCGCCCTGGCCGCTGCCCTGACTGTCGTTACGACCGCCCAGCATGGTCAGTTGGCCGTTGAAGCGTTGCAGCACGATCTCGGTGGAGTATTTTTCAACGCCCTGGGCGTCGGTGTATTTACGGGTCTGCAGCGAGCCCTCGATGTAAACGGTCGAGCCCTTCTTCAGGTAGTTCTCGGCCACCTTCACGATGTTCTCGTTGAAGATGACGATCTGGTGCCACTCGGTCTTTTCCTTGCGCTCGCCGGTGGCCTTGTCGCGCCATTGTTCCGAGGTGGCGATGCGCAGGTTGGCGACGCGGTCGCCGCTGTTCAGCGTGCGGATTTCCGGGTCCTTGCCCAGGTTGCCGATGAGGATGACCTTGTTGACGCTGCCGGCCATGACCGATGTCCTTTTATGTTCTTGCCGTCGCTCCATAGCGGATGACGACGGAATGTTCCAGTTTTGTTCACGCCCAAGCGGACGGGAATTCTAGTTCGGCGCGATGGCCACGGGGCGACCGTCGATCTCGCGCTGGATGGCGCCTGGAATGGCCAGACGTCCGTCCCCCGTGCGCGTCAGAGCGAAGAAGCGCTGCCCCGTCAGAGTCTTGCCGAATTTCACGCCGCCCCGATCGATGAAGATGAACTGCCCTTGGTAGGCGCCCATCATGTCGCGATTGTTACCGCCCATGCTCAGGAAGCGCAGGCGCATTTCCTCGAGCCGTGCGGCGCAGAACTCGATCTGCGGCTGGTCGCGGGCGACGACGTTGATCTGGGGCGCGGACTTGCCGTCCTCGGCCAGCACCACGTGATAGCAGACGCCCGGCTCGGTCGGGGCCTCGACGCCCTTCTGAGCGCAGGCGGCGACGGTCAAGCCAAGGAGGCCGACAGCGACGGCGGCAGCGACGGTTTTGCGGATCATCGGCCCAGCTCCGGGAACTGACAGTTGCGGTCCTGTTGGGCCAGGGTGCGGAAGCGGCTGTTGTCGCTCGACTGCTCGACGCGACGCGGCACCAGACGCAGGGTGGTGTCGCCCCAGCGGCCGTACTGAGCCTCGCCTGGACGAACACAGGTGCCGGCGTACAGCGCCTGGACACAGGCCCCCAGGCTCATGCCGTTGGAAATGGCCCGCCATTCCGAACCCGTGTGGCGCAAGCAGGCCGTGGCCGAAGATGCGGCGGACGTCGGACGGCTGGATTCCACCGGCGAAGCGCCTTCATCGACCGAGGCGACCTCGACAGTCGGTTCGGCGGGCAGTTCAGGCGGCGGGGCGAAGGCTGCGGTCGGCGCCGCGGCCAGGGCGCCGGTGGCGTCCAGACCCACGTCCAGGGCGCTGGTGGCTACGCCGTTGCGCCGAGCGCAGTCGGCCAGAGTGGCCAGGCCGACAAACTGGCCGTCGACAAAGCAACGCAGCTCACGCGCCGGCTCCAGCGTCGGCGCCTCGGCCAGATCGATGGTCAGGCCGCCCTGTGACGCGGGCGGGGCTTCGGTCGGTCGATCTCGCCCTCCGCTGAACACCAGGGCGGCCGCCACGGCCGCGACGACGGCCAGGCCGCCCCCGATGATCAGGACTGTACGATTGTCTTTCGGAAGGGCCATGCGGGACTCGACGCCAATGATGGCCCCAATAACCCCGGCGACGCCGCACCCGTCAACCTAAAGCGGGCTGCGACGCCTCTAGCCTGTGAGTCGTGCCAGGGCGGCCTGATAGTTGGCCAGTTGCGCCTTGAGGTAGGGCGGCGCCGTTCCCGTAACCTTGGGCTTGCTGTTGTCCGGGTCCAAGGCCTTGTAGGCGTCGCGCAGGGCTTTGACGGCCAGCTGAATGGTGCTTGTGGCCGTCTTGGCGGCTTCCGCATCCTTCAGACTCAGCGTTTTCGGCAGGTCGAGACCAAAGGTCTTCAGATCGCTGCTGCTGGGGCCGATGTATCCCGGCGTCAAACCGAGTCCCGCCAGGGCGTCGCGCCCCGCCTCGCCGGCCCGGAGCACAGCCCCCTCGCGTCCATTGGTAAAGGCGATGGACAGGCGCTGCACGCCGCCGGCGGTGATCTTGGTGTCGCCGTCCAGACCCGTGACATGATCCCTGTCGGTCATGATCGTGACCGTCAGCGAGCGGCCGGAAGCCGTCTCGATCTTGCGCGCCAGGGTTTGCAAGGTGTCTTTCGCGTCGATCGTCACAGCGACCGAGCGACCGGTTGTGCCTGAGGTCACGTAGAAGCGATCGCCTGCCCGCAGCGAGGTGGCGTCAACCAGTTGCTTGGAATCGGACTGGGGGATTTCGCCCTGCGGCAGGCCCAGGCGGTCCAGCACGCTTGCGCCGCCTGACGCCACGGCGATTGTCATCGGCGCGGCCTGACGGTCTGCACCGGTCCAGGTCTGGCTCCACTCGACGGCGCCGGTCATGGGATCCAGCCGCGCGAGATAGCCCGAGGTCGGATCCTCGGCCTTGGCGCCGACCATGCGATCGGAGATCCCCGTCAGCCAGACCTTGCCGTCCACGATCTTCACGTCGGCGGCTGAATCGTCGCCAGCCCCGCCGTAATAGGTCAGGCGGTCGTTGGCCGATGCGTTCAGATCGTCCGAGATGACCGCAACAAAGGCGTCCGTGCCGCCGGAATGAGCGGTGTTGATCTGGCCGACATCCAGCGCACCGTTGCGGGTCGAACCGGCCAGGATGACCTGACCGTTGACGACGGACAGGCCCGCGATCTCGCCGCTGGCGTGTCCAAGGTCGCGAGAGGCCAGCAGCGTCGGCGATCCGGTGGCGTCGATCTGGAACTGGCGCACCACCATGCGGCCGTTCTCGACCCCGGCGGTGTAGAGCTTGTCGCCGTCCGTGGTCATGGCCTGGACGTTGTCGTCCCCGGCCGTGCCGAACTGATCGATGCCGGTCGCCGTCGCGGTGATCGGGGCAAGGCTGTGGATCCGGCTTTCGCTGAAGGCCTGGACATAGCCGTCCCAGCCCCCCGAGGCGAGCGCGCCGGGCATCGAGGACTGCGAACGACCAGCGACATAGACCCGACCATCCGCCCCGAACGATACCGCCGTCGCCTCGTCCGCCGCCTTGGCTCCGCGACGCTGGGTCCACTGCTCGACGCCCTTGGCGTCGAATACGGTGACGAAGCTGTCGGCCAGGCTGGCGTCAGCGCCCGAAGCACCGGGGACGAGGGCCCCGACCACCGAGCCGGCCACAGCCACGCGACCGTCGGCGTCGACGGCGATGGCGTAGCCGCTGGCGGTGGATGCGGCGCCCAGGGCGCGACTGAGAACAACCTTGCCCGCCGAATCCAGTTTCATCAGGACGACGTCGCCCTGACCCTTGATCGGCTGGGTCGCGGTTCCGGCGCTGACGTCGGCGACAATCCACATCGATCCGTCCGGACCAGTGGCGCTGGCGCGGACCGTTTCGACGCCGTCGGGCAGGCCCGACTGACCAACCTGACCCTCGACCCAGAAGGCTGCACCGCTGGCCGTCTGACCCGCGCCTTCCTGGAACTTGAGGACTTCATGGCCGCCGGTCTTGCCAACCCCCTGCACCACATAGACAGCGTCGGACGACGTTACGGGCGTGAAGCTGACCTTCTCGTACGACACGCCCTGGAGGTTCAGCGCCCACTTGTCGGGTCCGGCCGGCAGGGTGATGGTCTTGTCGCCGCTCTTGATGACGCGGGGCTCGGACGGCAGTTGTTCGCGCCCCATGCGGGTCTCAACGCCAGCCGCTTCAAGCTTGCTGTTGATATGGGTCACCACAGACTGAAGCGTGCGCGGATCGGACCCCATGTCCGCAAGATTGATGGCGATGACCTGATCGCCGCCCGTCTTCTTCACGGTGATGTTGAACTGAACGTCGCCCTGGAAGGCCGCGACTTCGTCGGCGAGCGCGCCGGTATGGACCGCGCCTGTGACATACTTGGCCGAATCACGCGGAACGGCGGCGCCGGTCTGGGCCTTGGTGGCGGACTGCCCCTGAACCATCCGCACGCCGTCGAACTTGGCCTCGCCCAGATAGGCGGACATTTCAGCCAGCCCTGCGTCCATGCGCTTCGACAGCTGGGCGCGTTCCGAAGCGGTGAGGTTCTTCTGGCCCGCCCGATCCGCGATCGCCTCAAGCATGGTCAGGCCCTGGTACATGGCGAAGATCTTGCGATAGTCGCCGGACGACGCGCCCTTGACGTCCAGGGTCGCATTGTCCTCGTTGATCAGACGCCGACCGCTCAGCGCCGCGCGCAGAAGATCCGACTGGTTCTGCGGTTTGACCGTCGTAGCCCATGGAGCCGTCGGCTGCTTCTTCACAGCGACAGGCGTTCCACCCAAGCCTCCAGAGAAGGTCGAGGTCCCGCCGTACAAACCAAGAAGATAGCTGTTGTTGATCACAGACCGATACGCTCCTGCGCCCAGCTTGCAGCCAAGCGGGTAACGAACTGTTTAAGATCAGGCCGGAACAGCGACGGTTGCTCAACGTTACCAGCCAACCACAGGCAAGGCGGACGAGAGCCCATGTCTTACGTGCGTTGGCTATTCCTGAGACTGGCGAGCCTGTACGGGCTCATGCCGCGCCCGGCCAGGCGCAAGCCGCCGCCGATTTCACTCGGCCACGGCGCGCCCCGCTACTTCAGATAGATCAGCCCTTGAACAGCGACAGGATGATCTGCGGCGCCTGGTTGGCGATCGACAGGGCCTGCGCGCCCAACTGCTGCTGGACCTGAAGCGCCTGCAGGCGAGCGCTCTCCTTGGCCATGTCGGCATCGACCAGATTGCCGATACCGACTTCCAGAGAATCCATCAGCTTGCCGACGAAGATGTTGTGCTTTTCGATCTGCTTGGACTGCGCGCCAAGCTCGGCAAGCTTGGCGTTGGCGTTATCCAGAGCGCCCACGATGGCCGTAAATGCTTCCTGGGCGTTTTCCAGCGTATCCAGAAGAGGCGGCCCCGCCGGGCGAGCAGTCACTACAGGCGGGCCAGCGCTGGCGGCGCGTGCGGGCAACTGCAGCCCCACGCCGTTCAGCGAGAGATCCTGACGGTTCATGGAAATGGTTTCGGTCGCGCCGACATTGGCGAGGAAATCCAGCGTGTTGGTGCTGGCGCCGTTCAGAATATTCTCGCCGTCGAACGTGGCGTTCTTGGCGAAGGACGCCAAGGACTTGAGCAACGACTGGAACTCGTCGTTATAGGCCTTGCGCGAGGCGGGCGTCGACGACGGGTCGGCCGCAGCCGTGGCCTTTTCGCGCATCTCGATCAGCAGATCCGAGATCTGGCCGCCGGCGGCCAGAGAGACATCGGCCAGCGACGTCGCGCGGTTCATGCTCGTCTTGACCGACTCAAGGGCGCCCGTGTCGGCGCGCTGGTTCTGGGCGATGGCCCAGGTGGCGGCGTTGTCCTTGGCGCCCTGCACCTTCAGGCCGGTGTTCACCCGGCTCTGGGTCGCCGCCAGCTTGTTGTTTGTCGAATTGAGGTTCTGGAGCGCGATTAACGCCGAGGCATTGGTGAGAACGCTGTTGGTCATGGCTTCTAGCCCCAGTTCAAATTCTGAAGGCTACTAATGTCGCTGATTCCTGAGCGTATGGTTAACGGCGTGGAAACGAACGCGGCGCCGTCCGGCAAGCCGGCGGCGCTGCGTTCCAAGCTACTTGCGTCGATCAGACCTTGGTCTTGATCAACCCGCCTGCCCCATAGTCCGGGCGGGCGCTCATTTTCACGACCTCTTCACGCGGCAATTGACGTATCACTTCGCCGGTGACCCGATCGCGGGTCTTGTAGACAAACCCGCCGGGACCTTCCTCGATGGTCAGGCGATAACGCCCGGCATCGGGTTCGGCATGAACGGGCTTTGGCGGAGCCTCGACTCCCTGACCAAGAACGTCAGGTTGAACGAGAGTTACGCCAGGTAGTCTCGCGACATTGTCTGACATTTCTCCTTAACGCGGCTTGGCCGCGCCTCCTGTCTCCTCACGTGCGAACGAGGGCGGGCCGAACGACCCGCCCTCGACCACGTCTTGTTAGCGGAACAGACCGAGCAGAACCGAGCTCGACTGGTTCGCGATCGACAAGGCCTGCACGCCCAGCTGTTGCTTGGTTTGCAGGGCCGTCAGGCGCGCGCTTTCCTTGGCCAGATCGGCGTCCACCAGGTTGCCGACACCCACTTCAAGGGCGTCCTGCATCTTGCTGGTGAAGCTGAGCGAGCGCTCCAGCGACTTGGACTTGGTGCCCAGGGCGCCCAGTTCAGCCGTGAAGCCCTTCAGCGCAGTGTCCACGGCCGCAGCCGTAGCGCCCGCGCGAAGGATCGAACCACCGGCCGTGGCCACTGCCGTAGCAGCGCCGGCAGCCGCCTTCAGGGTGAAGGTGTCCCCAGAAGCGGTCCCGGTCTTGACCGAGACAGCATCGGTCGTCGCCGAGAACAGGTTGACGCCGTCGAAGGTGGCGCCGCCCAGAGCCTTGGTGATTTCATTGCCGAGGGCGTTGAAGTCAGCCAGGTAGGCCGTTTCAGCCGCCGAACCGGCGACCGAGGATTCAATCGCCACCGCCAGGCTCTTCTGCTCTTCAAGCGCCTTGGTGATGGTTTCGCCAGCGGCCAGGGCCACGTCGACGATCGATTGACCGCGTTGCATCGACTGCTTCACGGCGTCTAGGGCGCCCATCTCGGCGCGCTGGTTGGTGGCGATGGCGAAGATGGCGCCATTGTCCTTGGCCGAAGAAACCTTCTGGCCGGTGTTCACACGGTTTTGCGTGATCGAGAGATCGCGGCTCGTGTTGTTCAGGTTTTGCAGAGCAACAAGAGCGCCTGCGTTCGTATTAATGCTGTTAGCCATTTTGGCAGTTCCTTTTGTGTCTTTGACATTTCCGACGCCGTTTTGGCGGCCGGGAGCGTTCTGCTCGGGGTGGTCTCATCAAGGGCGAGCCCGCAGACCCGCCCTTAATTCTTTAGCGGAACAGGCCGAGCAGAACCGAGCTCGACTGGTTCGCGATCGACAGCGCCTGCACGCCCAGCTGTTGCTTGGTTTGCAGGGCCGTCAGGCGCGCGCTTTCCTTGGCCAGGTCGGCGTCCACCAGGTTGCCGACGCCGACTTCAAGCGCGTCCTGCATCTTGCTGGTGAAGGTCAGCGAGCGCTCCAGCGACTTGGACTTGGTGCCCAGGGCGCCCAGTTCAGCCGTGAAGGTCTTGATGGCGCCGTCAACGGCGGCGGTCAGCCCCGTCAACGTCGTCTTCTCGCCAGCGGTCGGCGCCGCGTAGTCGGCCACAGTGACAGCCGTGGAGGTCGCCACGGTCGTTGCCGTGGACGCCGCCGCGCCGCCCTTCAGGTTGAAGCTGTCCGTCGAACCGGTGCCGGTCTTGACGCTGATGGGTGCGCCCGCAGCGGTGGTGTCCGTGAACAGGTTCACGCCGTCGAAGGTGGCGCCAGACAGGGCCTTGGTGATTTCAGCGCCGAGGGCGTTGTAATCGGTCACATAGGCCTTCAGAGCATCGCCGGTCGCATTGGAGATAGCGACCGCCAGGCTCTTCTGCTCTTCCAGCGCCTTGACCACAGTCTCGCCGGCGGCCAGGGCCACGTCGACGATGGATTGACCGCGCTGCATCGAGTTCTTCACAGCGTCCAGGGCGCCCATTTCGGCGCGCTGGTTGGTGGCGATGGCGAAGATGGCGCCATTGTCCTTGGCCGAAGAAACCTTCTGGCCAGTGTTCACACGGTTTTGCGTGATCGAGAGATCACGGCTCGTGTTGTTCAGATTTTGTAGAGCAACAAGTGCGCCTGCATTGGTATTGATGCTGTTAGCCATTTTGGCGGTTCCTTTGTCTTTGACATTTCCGACGTCGTTTTGACGCCGAGAGCGTTCTGCTCGGGGGTGGTCTCCTCATCAAAAACGGGGCCGTAGCCCCGCTTTCAATCTCGTTTATCGGAACAGGCCCAGCAGCACGGAGCTGGACTGGTTCGCGATGCCCAGCGCCTGAACGCCGAGTTGTTGTTTGGTCTGCAGCGCCGTCAGCTTGGCGCTTTCCTTGGCCAGATCGGCGTCCACCAGGTTGCCGATGCCCACCTCGATCGAGTCCTGGATCTTGCCGGTGAAGGTCAGCGACCGCTCCAACGACTTGGACTTGGTGCCCAGAGAGCCCAACTCAGCGGTGAAGCCCTTCAACGCGGTTTCCACCAGCGCCGCCGTGGCGCCCGCACGCCCCACCGCCCCGCCTGCGGTCGAGACCGTCGTCGCGGCTGTACCGGCCGCCTTCAGCGTAAAGATGTCCGCCGTGGCCGTGCCAGTCTTGACCGAGACAGCGTCCGTCGTCGTCGCCGAGAACAGGTTGACGCCGTCGAAGGTCGCGCCGCCCAGAGCCTTGGTGATCTCATTGCCGAGGGCGTTGAAGTCCGCCAGGTAGGCCGTTTCAGCGGCTGAGCCGACCACGGAGGATTCAATCGCCACCGCCAGGCTCTTCTGTTCTTCAAGCGCCTTGGTGATGGTTTCGCCGGCGGCCAGGGCCACGTCGACGATCGATTGACCGCGTTGCATCGACTGCTTCACGGCGTCCAGGGCGCCCATCTCGGCGCGCTGGTTGGTGGCGATGGCGAAGATGGCGCCATTGTCCTTGGCCGAAGAGACCTTCTGGCCAGTGTTCACACGGTTTTGCGTGATCGAGAGATCGCGGCTCGTGTTGTTCAGGTTTTGCAGGGCGACAAGAGCGCCTGCATTGGTGTTGATGCTGTTAGCCATACTGGAAATTCCTTAGTCTTCAGACATTTCCGACGTCATTTTGACTATCGGGAGCATTCTGCTCGGGTAGAGGTATCGGGAGACGGATCCGAAAATCCGCTTCCAATTCTTAGCTGCGGAACAGGCCGAGCAGGATCGAGCTCGACTGATTCGCGATGCCCAGCGCCTGAACGCCGAGTTGTTGTTTGGTTTGCAGGGCGGTCAGCTTGGCGCTCTCCTTGGCCAGGTCAGCGTCCACCAGGTTGCCAATGCCGACTTCAACCGCATCCTGAATCTTGTTGGTGAAGATGAGCGAACGCTCCAGCGACTTCGACTTGGTGCCCATGGCGCCCAGTTCGGCGGTGAAGGCCTTGATCGCCCCGTCGACGACGCCCGTCAGCGCGCCCATGGCGGTCTTCTCGGCTGCGGTCGGCGCCGCATAGTCGGCGACAGCGAAAGCAGTGGCGGTGGCGGGAGCGGTAGCGGTGGTCGCCGTTGCGCCGCCTTTCAGAACGAAGTTGTCGGTCAGGCTGGTGCCGGTCTTGACGCTGATTTCGACGCCTGCGGCGGTCGTGTCGGTCCACAGGTTGACGCCGTCAAAGGTCGCGCCGGCCAGGGCCTTGGTGATTTCAGCGCCCAGGGCGTTATAATCGGTGACGTAGGCTTTCAGAGCGTCGCCGGTGGCGTTGGAGATGGCGACAGCCAGGCTCTTCTGCTCTTCCAGAGCCTTGACCACGGTCTCGCCGGCGGCCAGGGCCACGTCGACGATCGACTGGCCGCGCTGCATGGAATTCTTGACGGCGTCCAAGGCGCCCATCTCGGCGCGCTGATTGGTGGCGATCGCGAAGATCGCGCCGTTGTCCTTGGCCGAGGAAACCTTCAGGCCTGTGTTCACGCGGTTTTGCGTGACGTTGAGGTCACGGCTGGTCGCATTGAGGTTTTGCAGCGCGATGAGAGCGCCAGCATTCGTGTTGATGCTGTTAGCCATTTTGGCCATCCTATGTGTCTTCGACATGTCCGACGCCATTTTGGCTGCCGGGAGCTTTCTGCTCGGGATGACAAGGAGCAAGGACGGGGCCAGGAGCGATGACCCCGTGCCGATTTTTAACCCATTGATTTCTATGCGTTAGATTTGGTAAACTACGTTGGACGCTCGGCAAGTCTTGCCGAGAAGCCCCCGAAGTCGGCAGGTTTTGCCGACCCGCCCGGCAAGAAGCGCCGCATCAGCCAGGCGACGCCGCTCGCCCACCCTGAGTTTCCACCCCGATCCAGCCGTCCAGCATGGCCCGTTCGGCGGTCAGGGCCTCGATCGCCAGCCGCCTCGCCCCATCACAGGCCAGTATCTGGGCGCCGCGTAATAGATAGGCCGCCTCCAGCTCCGCCAGACTGGGCGCCGCGGGCAGGGTCGCAAGCCCACAGGGGCGGGTCGTCGCCTCAGCCAGGACCAGGCGCGGCGGCGCAACCGTCGAGATCGGGCGCGAGCCGGCACAGTTCGCGGTCATGAGCGCGCAGGCGATCAGCCCGCACAGGGTCCAAGGGGTCGTTCGCATCGTCGGCGCTCCTCGCCTGGGTGACGGCCGCGACGGTCGCCCGCTCCACGGCCAGGGTCTGTCGGTGATGTATCTCGAGGCGCGCAGCCTGCTGCCTTCGCCCCTCTGTCTCGACGACACGGGCCTGGGCATCGCTCTCAGCCTGCGTTGCCCGCGCCTGGGCCGTCGCCAACCGCCTCTGCTGCAGGCCGAACGGGTCCCAACTTAACCCCACCCCGCGGGCGACGAGCATCAACAGCAAGACCGCCGCCCCGGCCAGGACCAGCCATCCCTGAGGCGTCAGGGTCCGGGCAATATCTCGGGGCCTCATGGATAGGCCCTCCGATCCAGTTCGAAATGCGGGCCGTCCCGCAACCGGACCCAGTCTCCGCCCCAGGTCAGCGGCGTGCCGAGGTCGCGCGCCGCCGCCTTGAAAGCCCCCGCGATCCGGCCATACAGCGGCCAGTCCCAGCGCACCTTCCCCTCCACCAAGGCCGCCACGTCGATGGCGTGGCCGGTCAGGTGGCGCGAGTGCAGCGTCCGACTGGCCCCCGCCCGAACCAGCGCCGCCTGACGAACGGGATCGCGCAGGCCCTCCGTCACCATGAAGTCCACCTCGGTTCGGCGGATCGCCGCCTCGACCACGGCGATCAGGTCAGGGTGGACGCCCTGCAACCGGGCGCGCGAGCGTTGCGACAAGCGAAAGCTCACGCCCTTCCTCCCGCCGCCAGCCGCAGGCGCATATTGGCCAGCATGGCGATCATCTGCTGGGCCGTGGGCGCCACCAGATAGAGGACCAGCATCAGCGCGATCAGGCTCATCAAGCCATCGGCCACTCGCGGCAGGTCCGCGGGCGCCGTCCTTCCCACCGCCCGCGCCAGAAGCAGCCACAGCGCGGCGCTGGCGACGAAAACATAGAGCCGCCGCCACAGCCAGCGGCCTTCGGCCAGACCCGTCTCGTTCTGCCTTGTCTCGCTCATCCTTCATCCTCCTGATCGCCGGGCGCGGCGGGTCTGCGCCAGTCGCTGCCCAGGTGGTCGAAACAATCGTCGGGGGTCAGGCGTTCGGGCGCCGCCCAGGCCTCCTCGTCCAGCAGTTCGGGTTCGAGGATGCGGTCGAAATATCGGGTCATCACGCTCACCCGATCGCCGTCAGCCAGACGACGCCCGCCGCCCCTGCGCCGCCGACGCCTCCCGCCGTCACGCCCGCGCCGCCGCCGCCGCCGCCCGCGCCATGAAGACCGCCCGCTGCACCGGGATACCCCGCCCCCGAGGCTGCGCCCCCGCCCCCGCCCCCGCCCCCGCCGACGCTGGACAGCGCCGACAGCGGCGACGCCTGACCGCTCAGGCCGGACGTCGTGCGCCCCAGACCTCCAGCCGCGCGTACATGCAGAACCGCGCCGTCGCCGCCCGCGCCGCCGCTGAAGGCGACATTTGCCGCGCTGACGCCGCCGCCCGCGCCGCCGCCGCCCGGGCCATCGGTCCGTGTCTGCGCCTGCCCCTCGCCCGCGACAGCGGAAGCCGATGAGTCGCCGCCTGCGTTGGACCGGATCAAGCCGCCGCCGCCTGCGCCGCCGATGCCAGACGAGGCGGCGCCGGTCATCCCGGCCTTGCCGCCCTCGCCGGTCAGCAGCCGGACGCCGCCGGCTGAAACCGTGGAGTCGACGCCGGCGCCACCGCCGGATCCGCCTGCTCCGATCACGACAGCCAGCGGACCGGAAAAACCGTTGACTGGCCACGCGCCCGACACCAGGCCGCCCGCACCTCCGCCGCCGCCGCCGAAGCGCACCGTGCCGGCGGGGCCAACCGCGCCGCTTCCACCGCCGCCGCCGCCGCCCACGCAGATCGCCTCGACCCAGCGCGCCCAGGCGGGCGGGGTCCAACTGCCGCCCGAGGTCAGCACCGTGGTTTCACGTCGCGTCGCGCCCTGGGCGAACCACAGCCGCCCGCTCGTGCGATCCACCGAGAAGGCGTCGTGCCAGGTTCCACCGTCGGCGCTGACCTTGAGCCTCAGGTCGTCGTCGCCGACCAGGCCCAGTTCCGCGCGACCACTCCACCCGCTCTGAAACAACAGCGACAGGACATCGCCCCCGCCCTGCTTGTTGAAGGTGAAGCGCAGGTCGCCGTCGCCGCCGCTTTCGCTCTCCAGCGCCGTCCACAGCGCCTTGTTCACGCGCGCCGCCACGACGTTGGTCGCGTCGGCTTCTGTGTTCACGCCCAGACGGGTCCGGTTCTGAAGGACTGTAACCGGCTCGCTCGCCCCCGCCGCCAAGGGGACCCAGGCCCCGGAGCGACGTACCAGCACCTCATCGCTGTCCAGAACCACCGCCAGCAAGCCGTCAGGCGCATCCACCGCGAGCCAGCCCCCGGCCTCCGCGCGCAAAAGACCGCCCGCGGGATGGTCGGACCAATCCGCGCCCGTCGCGCCGGGCGGCAGGATGTAGAGCGTCCCGTCGAGCGCCGCCGCCGGTTGCGCGGGGGTGGTGCGGCTGACCACCGCCGTCTGGGTCAGGACGTCGAGGCGCGTCAGCGCCTCGTTCAGGGTCACATGTTTCTGCAATTGTCCTGCGGCCAGATAGGGCAGGCCCAGCCGCGCGCTGGCGTCGTCGCTCATCGAATGATCTCCAGGGAATGGATGATCAGTCTGCTCAGCCCGGCCGCCCCGGCGCGCAGAAGGCGGGCGACACGCCGCAAACCCGGAAAATAAAAGGGATTGGCCCGGCCTATTGTGCGCGAGCTTCCGCCGAAGCCGCGCAGCCCTCGACACACATCGCCCGGGTCGATAGGCCAGAGGGCGGTCCGCCGCGTCGCTACCACGAGGACGTCTCGCTTGATCTCCCCCTTTAAGGCCGCGATCCATCTGGTGGCGCTGGGCTTGCTCACGCCGCCCGTCGCTGTCGCCTTGTCCGCCCTGACGCGGATCGGCCACCGCTGGACCGACCTTCTGGCCCAGTTTCCGGCTCCGGCTCTGGCGGCGACGCTGGCGCTGACGCTCGCCTACGCCCTGCTGCGGCTACGTCCGGCTATGATCGCAGGGCTGGCCGTCACTGTTCTGCTGGTTCTGGCCGTCTGGCCCCAGTGGTTGCCACGCGGCGGAGCCCTGCCGCGCGAAGGCGCGCCTGCCTTGACCCTCTATTCCGCCAACCTGTGGGCCCGGAACACCGAGGTCGAGGCCATCGCCCGCTCCATCGCCGAAGCGGACGCCGACATCATAGTTCTGGTCGAATTGGGGGACGCGCCTTCGGCCCAGTTGGAGACGGTGCTGGCGGGCTATCCTCATCGCGTGCTGAACACCCGCGTGGATCGGCCCAGCGGCGCGGCCCGCGCCGCCATCGCTTCGCGCTATCCGCTGACCGTCATCGCCGACCGGCCCGACAGCCTGGTCTCGGTCGCCGCCACGGCTCAGACGCCGCTAGGCCCCATCAACATCATCGGCGCCCACCTGACCCGGCCCTGGCCCTTCCAGTATCAGTGGGGACAGATCAATCAGGCGACGGCCCTGGCCGCCATCCGCCGCGACATGACCGGCCCGGTCATCGCGGCGGGCGATTTCAACAGCGTGTCCAGCGCCCGCATCGGCCGTCAGATTCAGGCCGAGGCCGGGCTGATCCCCGCCCCCGGCTGGCCCGGCACCTGGCCCTCGGCGGCGCCCTCAGCGGTCGGCATGACCATCGACCAGGTCTGGCGCTCGCCCGACCTTGCCCTGCTGGAACGCAAGCTCGGCCGCAAGAACGGCTCGGACCACCGTCCGGTCATCACGCGATTCACCTTGGCGGCAGTAGCGCCCTGAGCCGCGCGTCGTGGCCATGGTCGGGGAAGTCGTCCGCGATCCAGCCGTCCTCAAACGCCTTCAGCACCTGCCCCGTCTCCGGCCCCGGTGTCAGCCCAAGCCGCGCCAGATCACGCCCGCCGACCGGCATTACCGGCCGCGTCCAGTCTTGCGCCAGGGCCAGCAACTCCCGCGAAGCCTCTGTGTGTCCACCCGCCGCCCAGGCCCGCATGACGCGATCCTCGAACGCCTGTCGCCCATCGCGATAGAGAACCTTCCGCGCCTGTGGTCGCGTCAGCGTCGTCGTCGCCTCCCCGCTCACGGCCTCGACCAGACGGTCACGCTGGGTGTTGGACAGGCGCAAGGCCCGCGCGATCTCCGCCGCCTTCGCCGGATCGCCAGGCAGCAGGGCGGACAGCCGCAGCAGCGCATCACCGCTCAAACCCGTCATCGCTTCGAACAGCGCCAAATCGAAGGTGCTCCCCAGCACCCGCCCAAGAACGCCCGCCTCAGCCATCAATCGCACCGCTGGCCGCGGATCCGGCGCGGCCAGCAGCTTCAGAAGTTCCTTGGACACCCGCTCGGCCGACAACTGCTCGACGCCCTCGGCCAGGGCCGCGCAAGCCTCCACCGCCGCCGCATCGGGCGCGCCTCGCCCATACCAGGCATAGAACCGATAGAAGCGCAGAATCCGCAGGTAGTCTTCGCGGATGCGCTCCTCCGGTTCGCCGACAAAGACGATCCGCCCCGCCATGGCGTCGTCATACCCCTGCCCCGTCGGGTCCAGAATGACGCCCTCCGCATCGGCATAGAGGGCGTTAAGCCGGAAATCGCGCCGCCCCGCGTCCTCGGCCCAGTCGGTCGTAAAGGCCACCGTGGCGCGCCGCCCGTCAGTCGAGACATCGCGGCGCAGGGTGGTGATCTCGAACGGCTGGCGCTCCGATATCGCCG
Organism: Brevundimonas sp. NPDC058933; assembly: GCF_049315965.1. NCBI lineage: Bacteria > Pseudomonadati > Pseudomonadota > Alphaproteobacteria > Caulobacterales > Caulobacteraceae > Brevundimonas > Brevundimonas sp. NPDC058933. Next base: position 81,988 of record NZ_JBMOSL010000001.1, on the reverse strand, counting down.
TCACGGTGCCGTGCTCGATGCCGGTCGGGACCGACCTCAAGCCCGTCGCCTTCAGCGCCGCGACCACGGCGTCGGGCGTCAGGCTCGTGGCGATGTCGATGTCGTCGATGGGCGCGCCGATCAGGGCGTTGCGCACGCAGCCCCCGACGAAACGAGCGCAGTCAGGCCCGCCCGCCGCCGCCAGCGCCGCCATGACCGCCCGCGTCGCGGCGGCCGTCAGCCAGTCCTGACCTTGCAGCCGATGACTCACGCAGCGTCCTCGGCCGCCGCCGACAGAGGCTCGATTTCGTCGCCATACAGGCGTCCGAACAGGCCCTTCAGAATGCCCGCCGTCACGCCCCAGATGTAGCGCTCCTCGAACGGCATGGCCCAGAACCAGCGCCGCGCTCCGCCCTCTGGATCATAATAGTCGCGGCGGTGGTTGACCGGGTCCATCAGGAAGTCCCACGGCACCTCGAACACCTCGGCCACCTCGTCCGGCGAGGGAGCGACCTGCGGCGGCGCCGTCAGCCAACCGACCACAGGCGTCACCAGAAACCCGGTCCCCGTCTCATAGGGATCGCCCAGCCCCAGCAGTTCGACCACGCCGGGGTCCAGCGAAACCTCCTCGAAGGCTTCGCGCAGGGCCGCCTGCCCCGCCGTCTCGCCCGGGTCCAGCCGCCCGCCGGGAAAGGCGATCTGGCCCGTGTGGCTGGCCAGACTGTCCGAGCGCCGCGTCATCAGCACCGTGGGGCCGTCGTCATGCATGATGATAGGCACCAGAACCGCAGCGGGCCGCAACTCACGTGTCGGCCTCGCCGCGCCGGGGTTCAGGTCGTAGTCCGAGCGAATGGCTGTCCGCTCGGGGCTCCAGGACCCCACCGGGTCCAGACGGGCCTCCAGCCGCGCCCTCAGACTGTCACAGCTCATTCCAGTTCCCCCAGAACGAAGGCCTCGCCGCCGGACCGCACCCGCAGTCGCCCCTCCGCCGCCTCGGCCAGGTCGACCAGCTCATAGAAGACCGGCCGCGCGATCCGCGCCCACAGGTCGCCCCGAACATGGACGCGCGGCGCCGGTTCGCCAGTCGCGGCGTCGGTCTCGACAATGATCGGATGGTCCGCCCCGGCCTCGACCACGTCGCCGACATCGGTCGTGAAGCGCAACACGCCGTCAACCGCCTGCATCGTGATCGCCCGGAACGGCAGGTCCTCGACCCTGATCTTCAGCTTCTCGACGGGCGTGACCAGATGATAGCCGTCCGGGTCCTTCCTCAGCACCGTCGAGAATAGCCGCACCAGCTCGACCCGGCCTATGGGCGAGCCCTCGTGCATCCACACGCCATCGGCTCGGATCAGGATGTCGATGTCGCCGCAATGCTCGGGATGCCACAGATGCACCGGCGGCAGCCCCCGCCCCGGCGCCTGACGCGCCGCTTCAGCCACGCTGGACAGGCCCGACGATGTCTCTGGGTTCGTCATGAGCGAACTATGGGGCGCGTCGTCCGGCAAAGGAAGGTCGAACGGGCCTCAGGCGACCGGATGAACCGGACCGGCCGGAGCCACATCCGTGATCGGCAGCCACATGATCCGGCGTCGATCCACCGGCCCGCTGAAGGCGGCGTCCGGCGCGGGCTGGAAGCCGAAGCGCGAGAAATAGGGCGGGTCGCCGATCAGCAGGACGCCGTCCAGTTTCATCGCCCTGGCCTCCTCGACGCAGGCCTGCACCAGTTCCGCGCCCAGCCCGCCGCGACGGCTGGAAGCATCCACGGCGATAGGACCAAGGAAGACCGAGCGCGCCTCGCCCGCCATGATCGACCATAGCCGCACCGAGCCGATCAGCCGCTCGCCCTCATAGGCGGAAAAACCGGCCGCCAGTTGAGCGGCCTCTCGCAGCCGCTCCGCCGTCTTGGCGAACCGACCGGGGCCAAAGGCCGCCAGCACCAGGGCGTCGATCGCCGCCGCATCGCCCAGTCGCTCTCGCTCGATGCGGACGGGCGTCGCGGTTTCAACAGACAAGGGGGCGGCGACGGCGTTCATGCGCGGCGCCTAGACCCCCTGCCCCCTTGAATCAATCGCGTTTGCGAGAAATCAGCCCGCTTTCGAGAAATCCGGCGCCCGTTTCTGGCTGAAGGCCATGAAGGCCTCCATCGCTTCGGGGCTGCGCATCTGGGAGCCGAAGGCGTGCGCCTCGCGCTGCATCAGGCCCCACAGGGCCTCTGCGTCGCGCATCAGGGCCTTGGTCTTGCGGATCGAATTGGGCGCGCGCGCCGCCAGCTTGTCGGCCAACTGGCGGGCCGTGGCCTCGACCTGATCGGCCGGAACCGCCCGGTTGGCCAGCCCCCAGGCCAAGGCCGTCTTGCCGTCGATGGCCTCGCCCAGGGCGAACAGTTCAAACGCCCGCTGGTGGCCGACGGTCGCCGGCAACAGCAACGACGACGCCGCCTCGGGCGCCAGGGCCAGATTGACGAAGGGAACCGACAGCAGGGCGTCCTCGGCCACCACCACCATGTCGCAATGCAGCAGCAGGGTCAGGCCGATGCCCACGGCGCGTCCACGCACCGCCGCCACCGCCGGCTTGTCCAGATCGGCCAGGGCCTTGAGGAAGCGAAACACCCCCATCTCGACCAGATCGCCGCTGCTCTGCGAGCCCAGGGCGATGAAGTCGGCGATGTCATTGCCGGCTGAAAACGAGTCGCCCTCGCTGCGGAACAGGAGCACGCGCACCGCATCATCGACCTTGGCCCGCTCAGTCGCCTCGGCCAGGGCCGTGTACATGGCCTGGGTGATGGCGTTCTTCTTGTCCGCCCGGTCGAAGACGACCGTCATGACGCCGCCGTCCAGTTCGACCTTGATGTGTTCGCTCATTGCGCCGCCTCCGTCAGTGTCCACCAATCGACGCCCGCCTCATCACGGTCACGTCGGGCCCGCCCCTCGCGGGCCAGATAGTTCAAGTGCGCGATCGCCTCGCCCGTCGCCATGCTCAGCACCTCGTCGCCCACCGGGCGCGCGAACAGGGCCGAGAAGATGTCCACCGCTCGGGATGGCGTCCTCAGCGTCCGCTCCAGCCGTTTCAGCGCCACCTCATGGCCGCGGATCAGAGCCTCCAGCCGCGTCGTGACGCCATAGAAGGGCTCGCCGTGCGACGGCAGGATGAACAGGTCGCCCGGCAGCCGCGCCTTCAGCGCCTCAAGCGAGCGCAGCCATTCGCCCAGGGGATCGCCCTCCGGCTCAGTCGGCCAGACCGAAACGTTGGAGGATATACGCGGCAGGATCTGATCGCCCGCCAGAAAGACGCCGTCGCTCTCACGCCACAGGCAAACATGTTCGGGTGAGTGCCCCTCGCCGATCACCACGCGCCAGTCGTGCTCGCCAATCCGAACCACGTCGTCCTGGGAGAGCCGCAGATATGCCGACGGCATCTCCGTCACCGCCTTGCCGAAGCCGCCGTACCCGCTGCGCCAATGTTCGATCTGTGCATCGTTCCAACCTGCGGCGCGATAAAAGACCTCGCCCGAATCCGGAGCCGGCTGCCCCGTGTCGGCCAGCAGCATCCGCGCCGTCACATATTCCAGCCGCGACATCAGAAGCAGCGCATCGAACCGCTCGCACAGCCAGCCCGCCAGACCGATATGGTCGGGGTGCATGTGGGTGCAGATGACCCGCTTTACCGGCTTGCCGCCCAGCGGTCCGGCCAGCGCCGCCTCCCAGCCCGCTTTCGACGCCTCGGTCTTCAGCCCGGTGTCCACCAAGGTCCAGCCGTCGCCGTCCGCCAGGGCGTAGACGTTGATGTGGTTCAGGCTCATCGGCAGGGGCAGGCGCAGCCACAGCACCCCCGGCGCCACCTCGACCGCTCGGCCCGGCTCAGGCGGCGGCCCCGACGGATAGGTCAGGCCGCGTGCGGTCGTCGCCGCCTCATCGCTGATCGCCCCGTCCGCCAAGTCAGTCTCCAATCGCAACGGTCATAGGTTTAAGCCGATTGCTGCGAACGGGTCCAGTGCCGCCCGCACATCGGCTGCGTATGACAAGGTTGTCGGCGGCGCTTGACCGGAAAGCCTGACCCCGCCAAGGCTTGCGCCATCAGTAGAGGCCGAGGAGCCCTTTCCGTGACCATCAAACGTTTCAGCCGCGCTCTGGGGATCGCCGCCGGCCTTGCCGTCATGACGCTCAGCCCGGCGCTTGCCGTCGCTCAAGAACAATCCGGCTCAGCGGCCCAGGCGGGCAATGGACGCCCCCCGGCAGAGCGGGTCCTGCCCGGCCGCATCGGCGGCGACCGCAACGAACGCCAGCAACAGCGCCAACAACGTCAGAAGGCCCCGGCGCCGGTCGATCCTGCGGTTATCAAGGCGGAGGTCGAGGCCCTCTTTGTCGCCGGCGCCACCGCCTGTCAGGTCTCGGAAGCCAATCTGCTCGGCGTCAGCGCCGAACAGGTCAAGATTTACGAGGCGGCCTGCACCGGCGCGCCCGGCTATATTCTGGTCGCCTCGACCCCGCCCCAGATCGTCGATTGCGTCATCCTCGACAGCCAGGCCCAGGCCGCACGCGCAGCCAATCCGGAAGCGCCCACTGGCCCGACCTGCGCCCTGCCGGCCAATCAGGACATTCAGGGATTCCTGAAGGCCTATGCGACCCAGGCGGGCGTTCCTTGCACGGTTGATGAAGCCAAGGTCCGGGGGCAATCGGGCAATGGCGCCGTCGTCTATGAAGTCGGCTGCGTCGGCGTCGACGGCTACTGGATCGAGAAAGCCGCTTCGGGCTGGGAAAAGACCGAATGCCTGCAGGTCATCAGCCAGAGCGGCACCTGCCAGTTCACCACGCCGGCCGAGCAGGCCGCCACGGTCAAATCCTGGCTGACCGGCTCGGACGCCGGCGCCTGCGACGTTCAGCAGGTCCGCCTGATGGGCCAGAACGCCAATGGCCGCTTCATCGAGATGACCTGCGCCGGCGCTGACGGCTTCATCATTCGCCAGAACGCCGAAAAAGCGATCCAGCAGGTCTATCCCTGCGCCACGGCCCAGCAGATCGGCGGCGGCTGCAAGCTGACGACGACGGCTCCGGCGGCAGCGCCGCAAGCCTAAGCCACACCTGATCGACAAACGAAGCGCCGCCGGAGCGATCCGGCGGCGTCTTTGTTTTCGACGAGCCCTTTTCGCCGAACGCGACGCGCCTTAGCCTCAGGCCATGCGCATCGCCACCTGGAACGTAAACTCGGTCAACGCCCGCCTGCCCACCGTGCTGGCCTGGCTGGAAGCCGCCAATCCTGACGTCGTCTGCTTCCAGGAAATCAAATGCGTGGACGAGAAATTCCCGCGCGAGGCCTTCGAAAGCCTGGGCTACAACGTTGAGACCCATGGTCAAAAGACCTACAACGGGGTCGCCATCCTGTCGAAATTCCCGCTGTCCGACATCCGGCGCGGCCTGCCCGGCGACGACAGCGACGAACAGGCCCGCTATCTGGAGGCCGTAGTCGAAGCCCCGCTTCCCGTGCGCGTAGCCTCCATCTATCTGCCCAACGGCAATCCCGTCGGCACCGAGAAGTTTCCGTACAAGCTGGCCTGGTTCCAGCGCCTGCACGACCACGCCAGGGCCCTGCTGGCCTATGAAGAACCGCTGGCCCTGTGCGGCGACTACAACTGCATCCAGACGCCTGACGACGCGGCCAAGCCCGAGGACTGGGTCAACGACGCCCTGTTCCAGCCGGAAACGCGCGCAGCGCTGAACGCCATGAAGTGGCTGGGGCTGGCCGACGCCCACGACCTGGGTCGGGAGCCCAAGGGGACCTACACCTTCTGGGATTACCAAGCCGGCGCCTGGCAGCGAAACAACGGCATCCGCATCGACTACGCCCTGCTGTCGTCTCAGGCGACGGACCGCTTCCGTGGGATCGAGACCCATCGCGACGCCCGCGACATGGAAAAGCCCAGCGACCACGTCCCCGTTGTGATCGACCTGGATCTGGAGGCCTGACCATGGGCGAGACGTTCAGGGTCATCCTGCTGATCGCCCTGACCGCCGCCTTCCTGACCACAGGCGCTCTGATGCTTTCCTGGTGGATGGAACCCGAGCGGCGATTAAAGCGTGCGCTGCTCAAGTCACTGGGCGTCAAGGCCGACACCGAGGCGCTGTCGCCCGCTGAGGGCCGAGCTGCAGGGTTGGATTTCGACGGCGGTCAGGTGGTGGTTCTGTGGAAGCGCGGCTCGCAAGGTCTGGTCTATGGCTTTGACGAGGTCGAGGGCGGCGAGATCATTGTCGACGGCCACGTCGTGGCCCGCGCCCGGCGCGGCGTCCTGCGCAAGGATCTGGATGTGGTGGTGCCCGAGGCGGAGCAGGTCGTGCTGCGCCTGATGTTCAGCGACACCCGCAGTCCCGAGTTCGAACTGGCCTTGTGGAACGCCGACCTGCCCGCCTCCACCGGCTCGCCGTCCGAGGCTCTGCGGCTGGGGCGCCGCTGGTTGTCGCACGTCGAAGCCCTGATGAAGCGCTGATCGCCCTTCCCGGCTCCGTCCCGGAAGGCTAGAACCCCCGCCTCTGCTGTTTACTGTGTTTCAGGAGCCCGCCGTGGCCCGTCTCTTCGACGCCTACATCATCGCCGACTGGACCGCCGCCGAAGGCAAGAAGCTGGGCGAGCAGACGCTCTGGGTCGGCGTCGCCAAGCGGGACGTGCGTTTTCGCCTCTACACCGAGACCCATAACGTCGCCACGCGCGCCGAAGGCGAAGTCCTGATCGCCGACCTGCTGGCCGAGCACAGGAAGCGCGGCGACCGCGTCCTGGTCGGTTTCGACTTCGACTTCGGCTTCCCCGCCGGCACGGCGGCGCGCCTGAAGCTGGACGGCCGCCCGTGGGAAGCCATGGGCAAGTTCCTGGCCGCCAACGTCGTCGACAAGGCCGATAACACCAATAACCGCTATCAGGTCGCGGCCAAGATGAACCGCCTGATGACCGACCAGCCCTGGCCCTTCTGGGGCGCGCCCGCCAGCCAGGCCCAGCGCTGGCTGACCACGACCAAGCCGCCCGAAGGCTCCGGGGCCGACATCCCCGAATTCCGCGCCACTGAACTGGCCGCGCGCAAGGACAAGCTGCCGCCCAAGAGCGTCTGGCAGATGCACGGCGCGGGCGCCGTCGGCGGCCTGACCCTGCTGGGGGTGCCCATGGTGCGCCGCCTGCTGGACAAGCTGGGCGCCTCCGCCGCCGTCTGGCCCTTCAACACCGGCTGGCGCGAACTGACCGAAGCCGACGTCGAGCCCCTGTCGGCCCTGGTGGTCGAGGTCTGGCCCGCAATGTTCGACGCCAAGCGCAAGATCAACGGCGAAGGCGTCAAGGAGTACAAGACCCAGGCCCAGGTCCGCACCGCCGCCGAAGCCTTCGCCCAGATGGACGACGCCGGAGAACTGCAGAAGGCCTTCGCCCCGCCGAAGACGGCGGATGAGGCGCTGGTGGCCCAGGTCGAGAACGAAGAAGGCTGGATCCTGGGGGTGTAAGCCCCCCGACTCCCGCTCGCCTTTCATCACTCTCCGCCCCCTATTCCGCTCATCCCGGCGAAGGCCGGGAGCCAGATCATATGGCGGAGCGGTTGGTTCCTAAGGGCGGCATTGCGCCATCTGAGATAGGCGGCGCGTCTTACAATCTGGATCCCGGCCTTCGCCGGGATGAGCGATTTAGGAGCGGACTATGTCACATAGTCCGCCAGCATATCCCGCCAAGTCGGGTTCCGTTCTTCGATCAGCCGCAGCTTCCACGAGCGCCGCCATTCCTTGATGGCGCGCTCACGTCGAAAAGCGCTTTCGCGGGTTTCGTGCCATTCGGCCCAGACCAAGGTCTTGCAGCCGTTATCGCGCGTAAAGCCCGGCATGACGCCGGATGCATGTTCATGCGCACGACGGCCCAGGTTGTCGGTATGGCCCGTGTAGATCACACCATTGCGACGATTGGCGACGATATAGACCCAGAAGCCTTCCGTGCCGTCGTCGCGCATCGCCCTAGCCTATCAGCACCCGCGCCGCCGCCCGCGCCTCGTCCGTGATCTCGGCGCCGGACAGCATCCGGGCGATTTCTTCCTGGCGGGGATGGGGGTCCAGCACGTCGATGGAGGTGCGGGTGTGGCCGTCGTGGTCGGCCTTGCGGACCTTCCAGTGGGCGTGGCCGCGTGAGGCGACCTGGGGGCTGTGGGTCACGACCAGGACTTGGGCGCCCTTGGACAGACGTTGCAGGCGCGAACCGACGGCTTCGGCCACGGCGCCGCCGACGCCCTGATCGACCTCGTCGAAGATCATGACCGGCTGGCGCTGATCTTCGCGGCTCGCCAACGCCGCCTTCATGGCCAGAGCGAAGCGGGCCAGTTCGCCGCCCGAGGCCACGGTGTCCAGCGGGCCGAAGGGCGTGCCGGCGTTGGTGGCGACCTCGAAGCGGATGGTTTCGACGCCGAGCGGGCCGCGACGGTTCTCGATGGGGTCCAGGGTCACGCGGAAACGGGCGCGGTCCAGCTTCAGCGGGCCAAGCTCCGCCATGACGGCGGCGGTCAGGCGGTCGCCCGCCGCTTCCCGCGCCGAGGTCAGCAGCATGGCGGCCACGTCATAGGCCTCGATCGCCACGGCCACATCCCGACGCGCATTGGTCAGGGCCTCGGCCCCGTCTTCGATCAGGCGTAGTTGCTCGCGCAGACGCACCCGCAGCGCCGGCAGGGCGTCGACCGTGGTGTTCAGTTTTCGCGCGGCGGCACGCAGGCTGAACAGGCGCTCCTCGGCCTTGTCCAGACGGCCCGGCTCGAAGTCGAAGGCGTCGGCGGCGGCGTCCACGGCGGCGACGGCTTCCGTCGCCTCGACCAGGGCGCGGTCCACGGCTTCCGCAGCCAGACCCAGCTTGATGATGATCAGGTTGTCGCCCTCGGCGCCCGCCTGCACAGCGCGCTGGCGGGCGTGTTCGACGGCGCGCAGGGCCGAGGCCAGACGCTGGCTCAGCTTGTCCCCGCCCAGCAGGTTCCGCGCGTCGGCCAGATCGGCCACGGCCTTTTCCGAGGCGCCCAGGATAGCGCGTTCGCCGGCCAGTTCGGTCTCTTCGTCGGGCTGCGGGTCCAGGGCGTCCAGATCAGCCAGGTTGAGCGCGATCTCCTCGGCCTTGGCGGCGGCCTCGGCGGCAGAAGCTTCCAGCGCATCCAGACGCCCTTGCGCGGCCTTCAGCCGTTCAGCGGCAGCGGCCACACCCGACAGCTGGGGCTGCAGGCCGCCATAATTGTCCAGCAGGGCGCGGTGGGTCTTCCAGTCCAGCAGGCCGACCGTCTCGTGCTGACCGTGCACCTCGACCAGCAGGGCGCCGATCTCGCGCAGTGCGGTCACGCCCGCCGGTTGGTCGTTGACGTAGGCCCGGCTGCGGCCGTCAGCCGAGACGACACGGCGAAGGATCAGTTCCTCGCCCGGCGCGACCTCGAAGCCGCGCTCGGCCAGCAGGTCGATCACGGCGGCGTCGTCGGGCGCGGTGAAGACGGCGGTGGCCACGGCCTGCTTGGCGCCCGCGCGCACCAGCCCCGCGTCGCCGCGTGCGCCCAAGGCCAGGCCCAGGGCGTCAAGGATGATGGATTTCCCGGCCCCGGTCTCGCCGGTCAGCACGGTCAGCCCTTCGCCGACCTCAAGGTCGAGGGCGTCGACGAGGACGACGTCACGGATCGAGAGAGTGGTCAGCATGGGTCAGCTTGATTCGACGTTACAGCCCACTGTAGCCGGAAACAGAAGGGGAACGCAGCGTCTTTCCGCAACCCGGCCGCCCGATCGGGGCCGAAAGGCTCAGGCTCCGCCAGGGATGATGCGCTGCAACCAGCTTTCCCGCTTGGCTTCGGGCTGCACCTCCGGTCGCTCGCCCCGTTCAGTCAGGAGCGCGTAGGCTTCAGCATACCAGGGGCTGCCCGGATAGTTGTGGCCCAGAACGGCGGCGTTGCGCGTGGCCTCTTCGTTCAATCCCAGAGCGACGTTGACCTCGACCAGGCGATAAAGCGCCTCGGGCGTGTGCGAGCTGCGCTGGAAAGCCTGATTATTGATCACGGCCTTGTAGCGATTCAGCGCCGCCAGGGGCTGATTGGCGCGTTGATAGAAGCGCCCCACGGCCATTTCCTTGCCGGCCAACTGGTCGTTGACCATGTCGATCTTGATGCGCGCGTCGCTGGCGTAGGCCGTATCCGGGTAACGGCGCGCAACATCGCGAAGCCCGGTCAGAGCGGCTTCAGCATAGGCCTGATCACGGCCGACATCGACGATCTGCTCGAAGTTGCAGATGGCGCGCATGTAGAAGGCGTAGGCCGCCGAAGGATTCCCGGGGAACAGGGCGATGAAACGATCGGCCGCCGCGACGGCGTCCTGATAGTTATTGTTCTGATAATAGGCGTAGATCTGCATCAGGATCGCGCGGCGCGACCATTCCGAATAGGGATGCTGACGCTCGACTTCCTGGAAATAGTCGATGGCGTCGGTCCAGCGCTTGGACTGCAGCCGTTGATAGCCCGTATTGTAGAGCAACTCGACCGGGCGCTCCTCATAGGCCAGTCGCTGGCGCGGCTTGTTCCCGGCGCAGGCGGATACCGTCAGGGCGGCGACGGCGACCGTCATCAGGGCAAGGCCGGTGCGGGACTTCGAAGCGGGCAAGGGCGACCTCTCAAGATGCCTTGATCACAGCGCACCCCCGGTGCGCCGCTGTCATTACGGCGACCTCTATAGCAGCGACGACGCCCATGCCAATGCAGCGAAATCCGTCATGACGGGTTGATGCGGGGCGATCCGCTGTTAAAGAGCGCGTCCAGAAACGACTGTGCTCATTGGCGCAGCGATGACGGCAAAAGGATGACCGGTAATGAAGCTGCTCTCTGGCAATTCGAACCGGACTCTGTCCCAGGCCATCGCCAACCACCTCGACATGCCGCTGACCAAGGCCCAGGTGAAACGATTCGCCGACAACGAGGTTTTCGCCGTCATCGAGGAAAACGTCCGCGGCGAGGACGTCTTCATCATCCAGTCGACCTCCTATCCGGCCAACGACAACCTGATGGAGCTGCTGATCATGACGGACGCCCTGGTGCGGGCGTCGGCGCGGCGGATCACGGCGGTCATGCCCTACTTCGGCTATGCGCGACAGGACCGGAAGACCGGGGGGCGCACCCCGATCTCGGCCAAGCTGGTGGCCAACATGATCACTCGCGCCGGCGCTCACCGCGTCCTGACGATGGATCTGCACGCCGGCCAGATCCAGGGTTTCTTCGATATTCCGACCGACAACCTGGTCGCCACCCCCGTGCTGGCTCAGGACATCAAGGACCACTATCCCCGTGGCGACGATCTGATGATCGTTTCGCCCGACGTCGGCGGGGTGGTTCGCGCCCGCTCGCTGGCCAAGCGGCTGGACGCCGATCTGGCCATCGTCGACAAGCGTCGCCCCAAGGCGGGCGAAAGCGAGGTCATGAATATCATCGGCGACGTCGAAGGCCGCCGCTGCATCCTGTTCGACGACATCGTCGATTCGGGCGGCACCCTGGTCAATGCAGCCCAGGCCCTGATCGACCGGGGCGCGACCGAGGTCTCGGCCTACATCAGCCACGGCGTTCTGTCCGGCCCGGCGGTCCAGCGCGTGACCAACGGACCGCTCAAGGAACTGGTCATCACGGATTCCATCGAGCAGCCTGACGAAGTTTTGAAGTGCGCGAAGATTCGCACGGTTTCCGTGGCTCCCCTGATCGGCGAGGCTATCCGCCGTATCGCCAACGAGGAATCGGTTTCGAAGCTGTTCGATTAACCTTCGGATAACCATTCCCTCAGCGATATAAGACGCATCAGTTTCAGGGGCGCGCTGCGCGCGCCTGCGTTCGATTTTGAGGGAAGTTCGCCGATGTCCCAGGCCTTCTTGCGCCGCGGCCTGTCCGTCGCCGCCATCGCCGCCGCCGCTATCCTGGCCAGTTGTTCGACACCCGAACCCGAAGCGCCGCCCCCGCCGCCCGTGGTCACGCCTCTGCCGGCGGTAAGCCTGAATGAGGGCGTCGCGCAGGCGGCTTCGGTCTACGTCGCCTTCGTCCGGGACGTCAGCACTATCCAGGGCGGCTTCCCGGACGCCGAATCCATCCAGGCGGCGATCCGCAAGGGCGCGGCCTATGAACCTGGCCAGCTGTCGCGGGGGATGATCGCCTACGGCTCCATCCTGGCCCTGCAGTCGCCGGAATATGTGGCCGGCGTGCGCCAGTTCGCCTCCACGCCCGCCCTGCGTCAGCAGATGATCGCCAGCATCGTGGCCGACCCGGCCTACGCCGCCACCCTGCCCGGCGCCCCGGCCGCGGCAGGCCTGATCACCGCCACCATGGGCAAGGACATCGCCGCCCTGACAGCCATCGCCGAGGCGGTCGAAGGCGACGCCTATACGATCCAGGAGCGTCAAGACCCTCGCCGTCGCTGGGCCGTCACGCCGATTCCGAATCGTGAGGTGCGCCTGGAAGGCGCCAAGACCTTGTCGGTGGCGCAACTGCCTTCGGCAGAAGAAAGCCTCCGCCTGCACACCGCGGCCAACAGCGGCTCGGGCCTGAATCTGACGCCCGCACAACGCGGCGCGCCGTTCACGCCGGCCGTCGTCAACTCGCTGGCCATCGCCGCACTGGCCGCCCTGGGCGCCGCAGGCGACGATGCGCGCACCAATACCGACGCACTATCGAGCGAATCGAACAACGAGTTCTGCCTCAGCATGTCCAAGCTGATGCTGTTCCAGTGCCTGGCGGCGTCCCGCCCCAGCTATGAGGACATGTTCTGCGCCGGCCGCCACATCGTGCGCGACCTCGCCACCTGCACGGCCCAGTATACTGGTCCCGTGCCTGTTCAGACGACGCCGGCGGTGACCATCGCCGAAACCAGTTCCACGCCGGGAAGCGTCATGAACTGACGTCGGGCGGGCTGAAACGACCGGGGCGGTTGCGTCCTCCCCCTGTTCCGTGTAATAGCCCGCCCTCTTGAATTCGAGGGTTCATGACCCCGCTGCGCGGGCCCCGGTTGGCGCGGCGTTACTGTTGTTATTGAGGCGAGCCCGATGGCCGAGATCATTCTGAACGTTGACGTCCGTGAAGGCGTGGGTACCGGCAGCGCACGCGCTGTTCGTCGCTCGGGCGCCGTGCCTGGCATCCTGTACGGTGGCGACAAGGCCCCCGTCTCGATCTCGGTGAACGAGAAGGACTTCCGCAAGTCCCTCTACACCGGCAAGCTGCTGGGCCACCTGGTGACCCTGAAGTACGGCGAAGAGACCCAGCCCGTCATCGCCAAGACCGTTCAGTTCGACCCGGTGTCGGACCGTCCGCTGCACTTCGACCTGATGCGCGTCGACGCCAAGGCTCCGCTCAAGATCGAAATCGCCGTTCACTTCAAGAACGCTGACGAAGCGCCCTTCTCGCGCGCCGGCGGCATGCTGGAAGTCGTCCGTCACTCGGTCGAGATCCTGGTCGCCGCCGACAAGATCCCGGAAGAACTGGTTGTCGACCTGAAGGGTCGCGAAATCGGTGAAACCATCCGCATGTCGGACATCACCCTGCCGAAAGGCGCATCGGCCACCATCACCGACCGCGACTTCGTCATCGCCACGATCAAGAACTCGGCCGCTGGTCAATCGGACGCAGGCGACACGACGGCCGAAGCCGAGACCGAAGCCTAAACGCTTCCTTTTTCGGAAAGAATTCAGCCCCGCCCGGTTCGCCGGCGCGGGGCTTTTCTTTGCCCGGATCACAGGGCATGAGGTCCGCATGATCATCATCGCAGGGCTCGGCAATCCGGGCGCCAAGTACGAGAAGAACCGCCACAACATCGGCTTCATGGCCGTGGACGAGATTTCGCGCCGCTGGCGCTTCGGTCCCGAGCGGGCCAAGTTCCAGTCTATCGTCAGCGAGGGCGAGGTCGACAGCGCCGACGGCCCGGTCAAGGTCCTGCTGATGAAGCCGCAGACCTATATGAACGAAAGCGGCCGCGCGGTCGGCGAGGCGGCGCGCTTCTACAAGATCAAGCCCAGCGAGATCATCGTCTTCCACGACGAGATCGACCTGGCCCCCGGCCGTTTCCGCATGAAGACCGGCGGCGGCGCGGCGGGCCAGAATGGCGTCCGCAGCCTGATCAGCCACCTGGGCGCCGACTTCCGTCGCGGCCGCATGGGCGTCGGCCATCCGGGCGAGAGCCACCTGGTCATGCCCCACGTCCTGGGCGACTTCCACAAGGCCGAGAAGCCCTGGCTGGACGCCCTGCTGCAAGCCTGCGCCGACGCCCTGCCGTTTGCCGTGGCGGGCGACGACGAACGCTATCAGGGCGAGGTCATGCGCCTGGCCCCAGCGCCGAAGTTCAGCCCGAGGCAGGCGGCCAAGGGGGAGTAAGCCCCTCTCCCTCCCCTTCATGGGGAGGGTGGTCGCGTAGCGACCGGGTGGGGAGGACGCGGCGATACAGGCGGCGCTTGAACTGCCGAAGCGCCCCCACCCGACCTCGCCTAAGGCTCGGCCACCCTCCCCATGAAGGGGAGGGAGAATGGAAAATCTCAATCCGTCGTCGTCCATGCCGCCTTCAGCGTCGCCGCGCCATTGGCTGGCACAGTCAGCGTCCAGACCGGATAACCGGTGTCGTCCACTTGGCTACGCACCGACTGGCTGCGAAGGCGGAAGCCGCGTGACATCGCCGCGTCGGCGACCAGTTCGATGGTGACAGGCTCGGCGCGGGCGTTGGTGACGGTGGTCTCGATCTCGGAGCGGTCCGTCGTCACCGCTCCGCGTGTCGAGCTGGTCGATTTCACCAGCCGCGTCTGCACCCGCACGTCGGGCGATTCGCCGAACGACAGGCGCACCGGCAGGCCCACGCCCTTGTCCACAAAGCGGTCCTGACCAGCCAGCAGGACGCCCCCCGCCCCGTCCGGCTGCATCACCGCCACCGAGCCGCCCGGCAGGGCGACGCCGAGGCCAGCCGCCTCCTCGTTCTTCAGTTTCAGCAGGATCGCCATGGGGCGAGCTTCTTCGTTGCCGTTCGGCACGTAGGCGCGATAGACTCGCTCATAGGCTACGCCCTCGCGTTCCAGAAAGCGCACCTGCTTGGTCTGGCGCGCAGCCACCGTGGTCGGTTCCGGCAGGGTGTAGATCTTGTAGTCGCCCAGTTCGCCCTGCCGGGCGATGCGGCTGCCGGAGACCACGATTTCATCGGTGATCACCGAGGCTTCCTCGGCTCGGGCCATCATCGGAGCCGGAGGGGGTGGAGGCGGCGGCCCGCCATACTCGACGAACTGGCCCGATCCGAACGTCGTCGTCCCCTGCGGCCAGCACTGGTTCTGCTGATAGCGCACCACCGGCTCCACGGGCACGGTCCCCGCATCCTTCCTCAGCGTCCCCGCCACCACCTGCACCGGAGCATCGGGGAAGCCCGTCCCGCCAAAGTTGGCGAGCGTCAGCCAGCCGGTCAGGTCCAGCGTCCCGTCCGACGGGTCCAACCGCGCGACATAGTCGGCCGACCACTGCAGTCCCGTCGTCAGATAGGCCAGGGTGACGGTGTGGCGCCCCGCCCGCTCGGCCCGGGTGCGGACCGACAGCACCGGCTGGTCGCCAAGGCCCTCAGGGATTCGGTCGAAGATGACGCGCTCGGTCTGGCCGGAACAGTCCAGAGCCTCGAACCGCCCGTCGATCTCCAGCACGGTCCCTTGCGCGCCCGCCCGGATCACGGCGGCCTTTTCCACCTGTTCGCCGGTCGCCGGATTGGTGCGGACCACGCGCACCACCTCGCCCACCGACTTCTCCATCAGGCTGGCGGGCGACAGCAGGTCGAAGTCGGCGTTGCGCTCGACCACATGGGCCGGTAGGCCCTCCAGCACCGCGCTCTGCGGCACGACGCCCGTAGCCAGACCCCGGAAACGGATGATCCCCTCGCCCGCCGGCAGGTCGACGGTGCGCGTCTCGACGATCAGAGCCAGACCCTCGCGGTCGAGCCGGCTCCAGGGCTGGCGCGACTGCTCCATCAGGGCGACCGTATCGACCGGCTGGTCGCGGTAGATGACGACGGTCGCCGTGTCCGGGCGCGCGGAGACGCTTTCGGTCTGCGCCCATACCGAGGGCGCCAGGACGGTCAGGGCCGTGGTGATCGCCAGAAGGCGGCGCATCGGATCAGCCGCCGGTCGTGATGGTCGCGGTCAGCTTGGTCTCGCCGTTGGCCGGCACAGGCACGCGCCAGACCACGGTGCGGGCGTCGCGCATCTCGCCCTCGATGCTCTGCTCCGACAGTTCGGTGTCGCGGCCCAGACCGCGCTGGCGCACCTCGACCGTCACCGGCTCGGGCCGGGCGTTGCGGACCGTGTATTCCATCGCATAGCGGGTGCGGAAATAGTCCACCAGTCGCCTGGACGTGCGCTCGGACGAGACCAGACGCGGCTGCACCGTCACGTCAAAGGCCTCGCCGGTCGTGACCACGATCTCGGACCCGGCGGGGGAGTGATCGACCTGATCCTCGCCGATGAAGCGCGGCTCGCCCGCCTCGTCCTTCACATAGACGCGCATGACCCCTGCCGGCAGGGCGCGGGCGGCGTTCCCCGATCCATTGCTGAAGATGACGCCGACCTCGGCCGCAACCGGCTCCTCAAAGGTCTGGAAGCCGTCGATGACGTTCAGATAGCGCTTGGTCGCGGGCACGCCCGCCGCGTCGATCAGGCCGACCTGCTTGGTCTGGTTGTTGGCGACCGTGACGGCTTCCGGCAGCGGATAGACATAGACGTCGGCCAGGGCGCCCTGACCGCCCGTCTGCGTGCCGTTGCCGCGCTGGCCGGGCCGCACCACGCCGCGCGGGTTGTAGCCGTTGTTGTCGTTGATCAGGTTGACGTCGCCCGCCACCACTCGCGTCTGGGCATTGCTGAAGGTCGCGCCGGAGTTGTTGGTGATGGTGATCCAGCCGGTCAGGTCCAGCTTGCCCGCCTTCTCGTCGAAGCGGGCGACATAGTCGGCCTTCCACGCCAGGCCGGTGGTCAGATAGGAGAGCGTCGTCTCGCGACGGCCGGCGCCTTCGGCGTCCAGGGTGACGCTGAGCGTCGGGCGCGGGCGCAGATTTTCCGGCACCCGGTCAAAGATGACCCGCGTCGGCACCCCGTCGTCGCGCAGCACCTCGATCCGGTCGCCGATCTGCAAGACCACGCCCTGATTCGCCGCCAGGACGCGGGCGCGCTCGGTCGTCTGGGCACCCGAACCGGGGTTGGTGCGGACGATGCCGATGTCGCCGCCGACGGCGCTTTCCATCAGCTTGCCGGGCGTCAGCAGGTCATAGTCGAAGTTCTGCTCGACCACCGACAGGCCGCGCCCCGACAGGCCGACCGTCTCCGGCCGGATGCTGGCGGAGACGCCCGGAAACTCCTGGCGCGATCGCCCGGCGGGCACGTTCAGGTTCCGCACGTCCTCCACCAGGGCGATGTTCTGATTATAGACGGTCAGGGAGACGCGGTCGGGTCCGCCCGGCCCCTCCTCCACCTGTTGCGCCATTACCGGCGCGGCCAGCAGCATGGCGACGGCGAAGGGTCCGAGTGCGCGGATCATGAGGTCTTCCCTGAGCGTTTCGGCGGCCACGCTGACACGGAGAAACGGCCGTTGTCGAGGGTGCGCGGCGTCCCGTCGCGCTGGACGGGTCTGGCTTCACATTGCGGGAAGGTTTAAGCCCCGGCCTGTGACCCGGTCCCAGAGTGAAAACTGGTCGATTGCGCGCTCGCTGGCCTTCCTGGCCGCGACGTTCGCCATCGTGATCGGAACTCTGCTGCCGTTCGCGGCCCTGGCGGCCTCGGTCCCCGGTCTGCCCATCGTCATCTGCTCGGCCGAGGGGCCGCAGACGATCCAGACGGGCGGCGTCGACGGCCCGGTCAACCAGCATGTCGGGGCCAAGTGCGCGGCCTGCGTCATGCCCCTTCTGGCCGCCCTGCCCGAACCGCCCGCGCCGACGCCCGCTCCGGCCGTCCGCATGGTCGCGCCGGTCGTCTATACGCCCTTCCGCGTCAGTCCTCCGCCGCCGGCCCGCGCGCCGCCGCGCCCGCCGTCCACCGCCCCTCCCCACGCCTGAAAACCAGACCTATCGACGCCGCGCGCCTGCTGACGGGCCGCGCGGCTGCATTTCTGTTTTCAGGATTCCAGTTTCATGTCTTTCAAGACCACCGCAGCGCCGTGCGCGCTGCTCATCGGCGCCTGCCTGGCGCCCGCCCTTGCTCATGCATCCGAGGCTGAGGGGCCGAACGCTGAAGGTCCGGCCACCGTCGTCGACAGCATAATCGTCACCGGGCGCCGCAACGCCGAGGACCCCGCCGTCGTGGCCGAGGCGCGCGACCGTCTCAGCCGCACCCCGGGCGCCGTCGCCGTCGTCTCGGCCGAGAGCTATGCCGACCGCTTCGCCCAGGGCTTCGCCGACACCTTGCGCAACGTGCCCGGCGTCCTGGCCCAGAAGCGCTATGGCGAGGAAAGCCGCCTCTCCATCCGCGGCTCGGGCATCGCCCAGGGCTTCCACCAACGCGGCGTCCTGCTGGCCCAGGACGGCGTCCCCTTCGCCGACGCCGACGGCTTCTCCGACTTTCAGGGCGTCGACGCCCTGAGCGCCCGCTACATCGAGGTGTGGAAGGGGTCGAACACGCTTCGCTTCGGCGGGGCGCAGCTGGGCGGGGCGATCAATCTGGTCACGCCGACGGGCCGCACGGCGCTGCAAGAGACCCTGCTTCAGCTGGAAGGCGGCAGCTTCGAGTCCTGGCGCGGCCACGCCGCCGTCGCTCGCACGCACGGCGACTGGGACATCTACGCCGCCGTCACCGGAATGCAGAGCGAGGGCTGGCGCGACCACAGCGAACAGTCGCAAGGCCGCCTGACCGTCAACGCCGGGCGCGCGTTCGGCGAGGACCGCGAGGTGCGCCTGATCGCCCAGGCGGCGGACATCAAGCAGGACATCCCCGGCGCCCTGACCCTGGATCAGGCGCTGAAGACGCCGCGCATGGCCTCGACCTCCGCTCTGACCGGGGATCAGGCCCGCGACCTGACGGTCAAGCGCCTGACGCTGCAGACGCGCTGGCGCTTCAATGAATCGATGCTGTTCGAGGGCGCCGTATGGGGCTGGGAGAAGTCGCTCTATCACCCGATCTTCCAGGTCGTGGATCAGGACAGCGCCACGCGCGGCGCCTTCGCCCGCATCGACTGGACGGGTCAGGTCGCGGGCCTGCGCGCCGACGCCTTCTATGGCTTCAGCTGGCGTGACGGCGACCTGGACGCCCTGCGTTATGTCAACATCGCCGGCGATCGCGGCGTCCTGACCGCGAAGGGCAAGCAAGAAGCGACGGGGCTGGACGTCTTCGCCGAGGGGCGCCTGTTCGTCACCGACCGACTGGCCCTGGTGGCGGGCGGATCCTGGGGGCGCGCCACGCGCGACTATCGCGACCATCTGAACCCGGCCAATGACGACAGCATCGACTACGACTGGTTCTCGCCGCGTCTGGGCCTGTTGTGGGAAGCCGAGGACGGCGCCCAGGTCTTCGCCAACGTCACCCGCTCGGTCGAGCCGCCGACCTATGGCGCCCTGGTGCAGGCCCCGCTGACTGGCTTCACCCCGGTCGAGGTTCAGGACGCCTGGACCGCCGAAATCGGCACGCGCGGCAGACGCGGCGCCTTCGCCTGGGACCTGACCGCCTATCGCAGCCAGATCGACGGCGAGATGCTGAACTTCATCACCGGCCCGGACATTCCCGCCGCCACCTTCAACGCCGACAAGACCCTCCACCAGGGGATCGAGGCCGGTCTGGACTGGCGCCTGCCCGTCGAACTGGCGGACGGCTCCCTGCTGCTGCGCCAGACCTGGACCTGGAGCGACTTCCGCTTCGACGGCGATGCGCGCTGGGGCGACAACCGCCTGCCGGTCGTGCCCGAGCATCAGTACCGGGCCGAGCTGACGTGGCGCCATGCCTCGGGCGTCTTCGTCACCCCTTCGGTCGAGTGGCGGATCAGCAGCCCCTATGTCGACTACGCCAATACGACGAAGGCGCCCGACTATGCGGTGCTGGGCCTGACCGGCGGCTTCAGCATCGGCGCCAACGCCTCAGTCTATGTCGACGCGCGCAACCTGACGGACGAGCGTTACGTCGGCGAGTTCTCGGCCGTGACCGACGCGCGCACGACATCGACCGCCGTCTTCTTCCCCGGCGAGGGCCGCTCCGTCTTCGTCGGCGTCAGGCTGGCCTACTGATGAGCCGTCCCGCCACGAGCAAGAGCGAGGCGCCGGACAGAATGTCCGGCGCCTATCGCGCCGTCTGGCGCTGGCACTTCTACGCCGGGGTGCTGGTCATGCCCTTCCTGATGCTGCTGGCCCTGACCGGCGGCCTCTATCTGTTCAAGGATGAGATCGATCAGGTCGCCAACCGACGGATGATCCAGATTCCCCATGCGGCGACTGAGACCGCGCCTGAGGCCTGGATCGCCAGCGCGGCTCAGGCCGGTGGCGGTCGGGCGGCCAGCCTCCTGCTGCCCGCCGCCGCCGACCAGGCGGTTCGGGTGCGTGTGGACCGTCCTGACGGCGCGCAGAAGACCGTCTTCGTAGATCCCCATACGGCCCGCGTGACCGGCGTCACCGACTATGGCGGCGTCACCGAGATCATCAAGAAACTGCACTCTCTCAGCCTGTTCGGCGGGACAACCGGCAAGGCGCTCAACATCCTGATCGAGATCGTCGCCGGGTGGACCATCGTCCTGTGCGCCACCGGGCTCTATCTGTGGTGGCCGCGACGGCGTCAGGGCGCGGTGCTGGTCCCACGTGAGACGGACGCGCGTCGTCGCCCCTTCTGGCGCGACCTGCATGCCCTGGTCGGTCTTTATGTTGGCGGAGTCATCCTGTTTCTGGCCGTGACAGGGATGCCCTGGTCCGCGGTCTGGGGCGATCAGGTCATGGGCCTGGTGAAGGCCAGCGGCTGGGGCCGCCCGCCCGCGCCCGTCGCCGGGGCCTGGCAGAGGGCCGAGCATGATGATCACCCCGCCGGCGCCGGATGGACCATGGAGGGCGTCGTCCTGCCCGCGCCGTCCCACGACCGACACGACCTGACGGCGGTGGTCACGACGGCCGAGGTCCGCGACCTGCCGCGCCCCTACACGGTGTCGATCCCGGTCCAGGCCGACACGGCCTATACCGTCACGGCCCAAGTCCGCCGGGTGCAGGACAGCCGCACCCTCTACATCGACCCGGCGAGGGGCGCCGTTCTGGCCGACATCGGCTTCGACCGCTTCGGCCCCGGGGCCAAGGCCATCGAGTGGGGCATCTACACCCATCAGGGCACCCAGTTTGGCCAGATCAATCGCCTGATCATGCTGGCCGGCTGCATCGGCGTCTGGCTGTTGGGCCTGAGCGGCCTGATGATGTGGTGGAAACGTCGCCCGCCCAGCCTGGCCCGCGCCCGCCTCGGCGCACCGACCGCCCCGCCCGGTCCGCGCATACGCCTCGCCATCCTGGGAATCGTCATCCCGCTTTGCATCCTTTATCCCCTAACGGGACTGAGCCTCGTGGCCGTACTGCTGCTGGATTTCGCAGCACGACGCCTCATGCGGCCCCGCCCCGTCGTTTCCTGAAAGAAAGACCCGCCATGAAACGCATCCTCGCCCTCTCCGCCTTCCTCGGTCTCGCCGCCTGCGGCCAGCCCGCCGAGAAGACGGCTGAGACCGCCGCCGCCGCCCCCGGAACCGTCACGGTCGCCGACGCCTGGTGCCGCCCCACGCCCAACGGCGCCAAGGCCGGCGGCTGCTACGTCACCCTGACGGCCGGATCCGACGACCGCCTGCTCAGCGTCTCGACCGCTCTGGCCGACAGCGCCCAGGTTCATGAGATGAAGATGGAAAACGGCGTGATGAGCATGTCGGAACTGAAGGACGGCCTGCCCCTGCCCGCTGGTCAGAAGGTCGAGCTGAAACCGGGGTCCACGCACATCATGCTGATGGGCCTGCGCGACCCTCTGGTCGACGGCGGCGTCGCCTCCTTCACCCTGACCTTCGAAAAGGCCGCGGCCATCGGCGTCCACGCGGCGGTCAAGCAGCCGCCGGTGGTGGATTCGCAGGAATAGCAGCAGCGTCCCTCTCCTGATGGGAGAGGGTGCGTTGCTCGCCGCCGCACCTGACAAACGGGCCCGAACCCGCTAAAGGCTCGCGCTCACGAGGAATCCCATGGCTCTTAAAGTCGCGATCGTCGGCCTGCCCAACGTCGGCAAGTCCACCCTGTTCAACGCCCTGACCAAGACGGCGGCGGCTCAGGCCGCCAACTATCCGTTCTGCACCATCGAGCCGAACACCGGCGACGTGGCGGTCCCGGAGCCGCGCCTGGAGGTGCTGGCCGGCATCGCTGGGTCCAAGGAGATCATCCCCTCGCGGATCACCTTCGTGGACATCGCCGGTCTGGTGCGCGGCGCGTCCAAGGGCGAGGGCCTGGGCAACCAGTTCCTGGCCAATATCCGCGACTGCGACGCCGTGGCCTTTGTCGCGCGCTGCTTCGTCGATGACGACATCACCCACGTCGAGAACCGCATCGACCCCATTTCGGACCTCGAGATCATCGAGACCGAACTGATGCTGGCCGACCTCGAAAGCCTGGAAAAGCGGGTCGTCAACGTCGAGAAGAAGGCCAAGGGCGGCGACAAGGAAGCTCAGACCACCCTGCGTCTGATCAACCTGGCCCTGACGGCGCTGCGCGCCGGCAAGCCCGCCCGCGTGGCCCAGGTGGACAAGGAAGACGAGAAGGCGTGGCACATGCTGCAGCTTCTGACCTCCCTGCCCGCCCTCTACGTTTCCAACGTGGAAGAAAGCTCGGCTGACAAGGGTAACGAGCTGTCCGACCTGGTCGCCAAGCGCGCCGCCGAGGACAACGCCAACTCGGTGGTCATCTCGGCCCAGATCGAGTCGGAAATCGCCGTCCTGGACGACGAGGAGCAACGCGGGTTCCTCGAAACCCTGGGTCTGGAAGAGCCCGGCCTGAACCGCCTGATCCGCGAGGCCTACAAGCTGCTGGGCCTGCAGACCTACTTCACGGTCGGCCCCAAGGAAGCCCGCGCCTGGACCATCCCCGTCGGCGCCACCGGCCCGCAAGCCGCCGGCGTGATCCACACCGACTTTGAAAAGGGCTACATCCGCGCCGAAACCATCGCCTACAACGACTTCGTCACCCTGAAAGGCGAAGCGGGCGCCAAGGAAGCCGGCAAGATGCGCGCCGAAGGCAAGACCTATGTCGTCAAGGACGGCGACGTCATGCACTTCCTGTTCAACAACTAGAGCCTTCGCGCTCCGGTTTGGAACTGCTGCAAGGCCGCCCGACCGGGCGGCCTTGTTCGTTCAGGAGCGCTGTGTCGTCAGCCGGCCAGGGTGGTGCAGCGGATCAGACGAACGGGACGATCAGCCTGGTCCATTCGAGTAATGATCAGCGTCTGCCTGGTCGCCGTCAGACGAAGGCGCTCGTAGCGCGCCTGACCCTCGGAATCGCATTTCAGGGCCAATTCGTATCCTGTGCTGATCTGGGTGATGCGCTGGATGTCGCAACGGTTTTCGTAGCCGCGAAACTCGGTGGTGGTGATTTCGATGGGCACGCGATCACCGCGAGGATTGAAGCACCAATCCGCCTCGGCCGCCCACCGCCCGACGAAGTTGACCGGCCCCGCGCCCGGCAACATGGATTCAGCGCCGGGGGGGCGCTCGGCTGGGGCGGCCGCCGCAGCCGGTCCCTCGATCGGGCGTGCCGGTTCAGTGGGCGGATTGACGCCGCCGTCCCGGTCACAGGCGGCGAGCAGACACAAGGGCGCCGCCAAGGCGGCTGTCAGGAAATGGCGCATTCCTGACAAACGCCGTAGGGCCGCCCCGGTTCAGACCCTTATCGACGCGCCCCGTCGCTGGTCGCGCGAACCTGACCGAACTCGGACGTCGGCTTCCAGGTCGGCCATGCGTCGCTGTTGGCCAGTTGCAGGCCCAGGCGATACAGCAGGGTCAGGTTCTCGACCGCCGAGCGCAGGTCCCAGTCGGCGGACCATTCATCGCTGGGCTTGTGATAGTCGGCGCCGAACTTGGCCTTCCACGCCGCCAGGCCGGCTTCCTTGCCGCCCTCGACCCAGTCGACGCCGTGCCATGGCATCAAGGCCGGAACGCCCGCGCGAGCGAAGGGGAAGTGGTCAGAGCGGTAATAGAAGCCCTGCTCCGGCTGGCCGTCGTCGGAGACATAGCGGCCCTCTGCGGCCGCCAGGGTCTGCAGGTCGTCCTCAAGGCTGTTCTGACCCTTGCCGAAGATCGGCACGTCCTTCGTCGGACCGCTGAGGGGCAGCATGTCGATATTGATGTCGGCCACCGTCGTCTCCAGCGGATAGACCGGATCGGCGGCATAGGCGTAGGCGCCCAGCAGGCCCATCTCCTCGGCCGCCATGTGGGCGAAGACGATCGTGCGGTCCGGCGCGGGCGCGGCCTTCAGCTGACGCGCCATCTCCAGCACGCCGATGGTGCCCGAGGCGTTGTCCCAGGCGCCGTTGAAGATCTTGTCGTGGCCCGCCGCGTTCTCGTTGACGCCGACATGGTCCCAATGGGCCGAATAGATGATGGTCTCATTCGGGCGCTCGGTTCCCGGAATCTTGGCCAGCAGGTTGTGGGTGCGCAGGGTGTCCATGGTCTCGGCCGTCTCGACCGACATGGTCACGCCCGGCACGGCGAAGGCGCGGAAGTCGCCCGTGCCAAGACGCGGGGTCAGTTCGGCCATATCCAGACCCAGGGCCTTGGCCGTATCGGCGTTGATCGCGCCAGAGAACTCCAGATCGGCCGCGCCCGGCGTCAGGGTGCGGGTGCGGGCGTTGCCCTGGGCCTGGCGGGTCCAGGCGGTGTCGGTCGCGGTCGCCTTCGACACGGTGATGACGCCCAGGGCGCCGCGGCGCTTGGCCTCGTCCGCCTTGTAGGCGCCGGACTGGTAGTTGGTCGTGTAGGGGCCGTTGAACAGATCCCCGTCCGGCTCGCCGCCGACGACCAGGACGATCTTGCCAGTCACGTCGAGGCCGCCGTAGTCGTCCCAGCCGCGCTCCGGCGCATGAATGCCAAAGCCGGCGAAGACCAGACCGGCATTGGCGATGGCCGCCCGACCGTCATTGCTGACCGCCCGCAGGGTGATGTCGGTTCCCGGCGTCAGGGCGTGGACCTGACCGTCCGCGCCGGTCCAGCTGGCCTTGGCGGCGTCAGCGACCGGGGTGAAGCGTTTCAGGTCGATGACCTGCAGCCACTGGCCGTTCGGGCCGCCGGGCGCCAGGCCCATGGCCTCGTACTGGGCCTGCAGCCAGTCCAGCGTCTTCTTCTCGCCGTCGGTGCCGGGATAGCGGCCCTGGAAGTCGTCGGCGCTGATGGTGCGGATGTCGTCCGACAGACGCTGGGCCGAAAAATCCTGAGCCGCGGCCGAGCCGACGGCGAACAGAAGGGCGGCGGCGGCGACGCCGCTGATGAACCGACGATGCATGGAAACTCCCGAGCCCTCCCCACGGGGGCTTTCGCGCAAAATAATAAGGCGGCCTCTTGCGAGACCGCCCCTTACTTTTTTGTCATGTTCCGCGAAGGCGCGGCGGTTAGCGGCGTTGATCCGCGCTGACGGCGCGGGCTGGGCCGAACTCGGACCCGTCCTTCCATTCCGGCCAGACGCGGCTGTTGGCCAGGTCGAGGCCGACCTTGTAGATGACTTCCAGATCTTGAAGCATGCCCGCATAGTCCCAGTCGGCTTCCCATTCGTCAGCGGCCTGGTGATAGCGATTGGCGCGGTAGTCAGCGGCCTTGGCCAGGCGCGGCTCGATCGGGGCGTCGAGGAAGTCGCCGGTCGACGACAGATAGGCCATCGGCACCCCCTTCTTGGCCAGCGGGAAGTGATCCGACCGGAAGTAGATGCCGGCCGCCGCGCCGGCGTCCCCGACGAAGCCGCGCCCCTGGGCCGCCGCCGCCGCGATGACCGGCTCATCCAGTTCGGAGTGTCCGTAACCCGTCACGCCCAGCTTGCTCATGCGGCCGAAGACAGCCGAGGAATCCAGATTGAAGCCCCCGACAGTCTTCTCCAGCGGATAGACCGGGTTGGCGGCATAGAACTCCGACCCCAGAAGGCCGCTTTCCTCTGCGGTGAAGCCGATCATGACGATGGTGCGCTCCGGGCGGGGACCGGCGGCGAAGGCCCGGGCCAGCTCGATCAGGCCCGCCGTACCCGAGGCGTTGTCGATGGCGCCATTGAAGATGCGGTCGCCCGAGGCGTCCGGCTCGCCCATGCCGATGTGGTCCCAGTGGCCGGTATAGAGGATGGTCTCATCCGGATGGGTCGTGCCTTCCAGCTTGGCCAGCACGTTGTGGGTGACGATCTGATCGGTCTTCACGTCGAACCGGGCGTCAATGGTCGCGCCCTTCAGTTCGACAGGCTGGAAGTCACGGCTGCGCGCCTTGATCTTCTCCTGCTCGAAATCGAGCCCTGCGCGCTGGAACAGCTCAACCGCCACGTCGCGCTGGATCCAGGCCTCCATCGGCACGCGCTCGGCCGAGGGATTCTGACGCACGATGTCGAACTGCGGCACGGACCAGGAGTTGGCCACCGTGGTCCAGCCGTAGGAGGCGGGCCTGGTCTCGTGGACGATCAGCACGCCCGCCGCGCCCTGACGAGCGGCCTCGTCATACTTGTAGGTCCAGCGGCCGTAGATGGTCATGGCCTCGCCGCCAAAGGTGTTCAGCGAAGGCTCTTCGAAGTCGGCGTCGTTCACCAGGACGACGATGACCTTACCACGCACGTCGGTCTTGAAGTCGTTCCAGTCGCGTTCGGGGGCCTTGGTCCCGTAGCCGACAAAGACCAGAGGCAGGCCCGAAAGATCAACAGCTTCGCCCGGCAGTCGGGTGGTGATGGTGGCCTGTTGGCCTTGGGCGAGCGGTTGCGTCCAGTCGCCGAGCTTGATCTGACCGCTGACGTTGGAGACGGTGAAGCGGTTCAGGCCCACCGCCTGGGTCCAGCCGCCGTTCTCGCCGCCGGGGGCGAAGCCCGCCGCCGCATACTGCTGGCTCAGATAGTCGATGACCTTCTGTTCCGCCGGGGTGGCGATGCCGCGTCCCTCGAAACTGTCGTCGGACAGGACCTTGATGTCGTTGGAGATGCGCGCCGCATCAAACGCCGGGGTTTGTGCGGCGGCTTCCGCGGCCAGGGAAGCGGCGAACAGCAGGACAGCGGCGGACGACATCAAACGCATGGGGAACCCCTCGACGAAAACGAAGTGCGGAGCCTAGAGACCGAAATCGCCCGAGTCGATGCGTCCGCATTCCGCATCCGGACATGAAAAAACCCGCCGGATCGCTCCGGCGGGTCATCTCGTCTCGAAGGGGTTCGCCTTAGTGGGCGACGCCCTTCCAGATGCGGCGGTAGCTGGCGTAGGTCAGACCTGCGAACAGCAGCAGGAAGATGATCACGCCAAAGCCCATCTGCTTGCGCTCGGTCGCCTTGGGCTCGGAGGTCCAGGCGATGAAGGCGGCGACGTCCTTGGCCATCTGGTCGACGGTGGCCTCGGTGCCGTCGTCATAGGTGACCTGACCGGCGCGCAGCGGCGCGGGCATGGCGATGAAGCCGCCGGGAGGGACATGGCCCTCGCCTTCCCAGAACGGGGTCAGATCGCCCGCCATATAGGGATTGTAGTGCTGCGCCGAGGTCATCTTCAGGCCGGCGGGCGGGGTCACATAGCCCGACAGCAGCGAGTAGATGTAGTTGGCGCCGTCGTGACGGGCCTTGGCCATGACCGAAAGGTCCGGCGGCATGGCGCCGCCGTTGGCCGCCGCCGCAGCCGTGGCGTTCGGATAGGGGTTCGGGAACTTGTCAGCGGTGGTGGCGTCACGCATCAGCGCCTCGCCGGTCTCGCTGTCGATGTCCGGAACCTGGGCTTCCTTGGCCAGAGCCTTCACGACCGGGTTGTCGTTCGGGTTCGGGTATTTCGGGTTCCAGAACGGCCCGTGCTTGTCGCCCAGGTTACGGAAATGCATCAGGTCCATGCCGTGGCAGGAGGCGCAGACCTCCTTGTAGACCTTGTAGCCGCGCTGCAGCTGTCCCTGGTCGTAGGTGCCGAACGGCCCCTCGAAGCTGAAGTTGCCCTCGCGCGGATGCTTGGCGCCCCCGGCGGCCATCGCCGGAGCGGCGATGGCGACCAGGCCGACAGCGGCCGTCAGGGAAACCAGGATCTTGCGGAAGGACACGGTTTTCTTCTCGTTCGAAATCATCGCGCTCAGCCCTTCTGCTCGGTGACGGGCAGGACCGGCTCCGAGATCGTCGCCGGGACCGGCAACGGCTTCTCGCGCAGGCCGAGCCAGGGCATCAGCACCAGGAAGAAGATGAAGTAGTAGGCCGTCAGGAAGCGCGTCAGCCACAGGTAGGAGTTCAGCTTGCCGTCAAACAGGGTGAAGCTGGGCATGCCCGGGATGACGGCAGCGTCCGGCAACTGACCACCGCACCAGCCGAGGCCGAAGCAGACGAACAGGAAGATGATGAAGAAGGTCTTCATCGTCGGGCGGTAGCGCATCGAGCGCACCTTGGACGTGTCCAGCCAGGGCAGGACGAACAGCACGCCGATGGCGGCGAACATGGCCACCACGCCGCCGAACTTGTCGGGGATGGCGCGCAGGATCGCGTAGAAGGGCAGCATGTACCATTCGGGCACGATGTGGGCCGGGGTCTGCAGCGGGTTGGCCGGGATATAGTTGTCGGCGTGGCCCAGGGCGTTCGGCTGATAGAAGACGAAGACCGCGAACAGGATCAGGAAGAGGATGATGGCGAAGCCGTCCTTGACCGTGAAATACGGGTGGAAGGGCAGCATGTCCTTCTTCTGGCGGTCCTTCGGGATCAGGATGCCGACCGGGTTGTTCTGACCGGCGGCGTGCAGGGCCCAGAGGTGCAGCACCACGCAGCCGGCGATGACGAACGGCAGCAGGTAGTGCAGCGAGAAGAAGCGGTTCAGCGTGGCGTTGTCGATGGCCGGGCCGCCGCGCAGCCAGATCAGGATCGGCTCGCCGATGATCGGAATGGCGCCGATCAGGTTGGTGATGACCTCAGCGCCCCAGAAGGACATCTGGCCCCAGGGCAGGACGTAGCCGAGGAAGGCGGTGGCGATCATCAGGAAGAAGATCAGGCAGCCGACGATCCAGATCATCTCGCGCGGCGCCTTGTAGGAGCCGTAGTAGAGACCGCGCAGCATGTGCAGATAGACGGCGATGAAGAACATCGACGCGCCGTTGGCGTGCACGTAACGGATCAGCCAGCCGCCGTTGACGTCGCGCATGATGCGCTCGACCGAGGCGAAGGCCAGGGCCGTGTTCGGCGTATAGTGCATGGCCAGAACGATGCCGGTGATGATCTGCGTCATCAGGCACAGGGCCAGGATGCCGCCGAAGGTCCACCAGTAGTTCAGGTTACGGGGGGTCGGCAGGTTGGCGTAGTCCATGCCGAACCGGATGATCGGCAGGCGGGTGTCCATCCACCGCTCAATCGCGGTCTTGGGGACGTAGGTGGATTCGTGATCGCTCATGGGTCCTCTGTCCGTCCTCAGCCGATTTTGACGCGGGTGTCAGACATGTATTCGTAGTTGGGCACCACCAGGTTCAGCGGCGCCGGTCCCTTACGAATACGGCCCGAGGCGTCGTAGTGCGAACCGTGGCAGGGGCAGAACCAGCCGCCGAAGTCGCCCGTACCGAAGGTCGGAACGCAGCCCAGGTGGGTGCAGGAACCGATGACGACGAGATACTTCTCGTGGCCGGCCTTGGTGCGCTCGACATCAGTCTGCGGCGGCGAGCCGACGGCGCCCTCGGCGGACACCTTCTGGATCTCGGCCGGCGTGCGGTAACGCACGAAGACCGGCTTGCCCTGCCACTTGATGACGACCTGCTGACCTTCCTGAACCTTGGTCAGATCGAATTCGATCGAGGCCAGGGCCAGGGTGTCGGCGGCGGGGTTCATCTGGTTGATCAGCGGCCAGGCCACCATCACGCCAGCACCGACCGCAGCCGCGCCGGCGGCGATGTGGATGAAGTCGCGGCGGGTGGCGTCGCCGCCCCCGTGTTGGCCATCAGGCCCTTCAGCATTCACGACCGATTCGGCCACGCTCTCACCTCTGCACTCCCGATCGCCCGCCCCGAAAGGGGTTAGTCGTCGGCATGGATCGTCCCTGCGGAACGGCAGAAGATGCCTGCGGCCCTGATTCTGCCACCCTCTTCGCAAGTCGCTGACGCAACTTGCGAAACAGTCGCAATAAAGGCCGCGACAAGACCCCGCCCCGCGCGTATGAGGGCCTTAGAATGCGTCTCGCCCTTTTTCAACCTGACATCCCGCAGAATGTGGGCGCCTGCATCCGGCAGAGCGCCTGTTTCGGCGTCGAATTGCACGTGATTGAGCCCGTTGGCTTCCATTTCGACGACCGCGCCATGAAGCGCGCGGCGCTCGACTACGGCCCGCTCAGCCATATGACTCGCCACGCCGACTGGGCCGCCTTCCAGCGTGACCGCGCGCCCGGCCGTCTGATCCTGTTTACCACTCGGGGCGCCACGCCCTTGCCCGAGTTCGAATTCCGATCCGATGATATTCTGCTTTTCGGCAAGGAAAGCGCCGGCGCTCCCGACTATGTCCACGCCGCCGCCGACGCCCGCGTCGTCATCCCTATTCGCCCTGAGACGCGCTCGCTGAACCTGTCTGTGAGCGCAGGCATCGCCCTTTGGGAGGGACTGCGTCAGATCAAGGGATTCTACATCGGATAAAAACTGATCGCTCTCAGGGTTTACCCGATGGCGGCGCCGTTTCCTTGATAGGAAGCTCGCCCCATGAACAAGCCCTCGACGACCCACCTCATCACCGCCTCCGCCTTGGTCGCAGGCCTCCTTGCTTCAGGCGGCGACGCCCGGGCCCAGTCGCTCAACGACCGGTTCTGGATCGAAGGCGCCGCCTTGTGGGCGGACGTGAACAGCGAGGGCGAGTTCCGCCTGCCGAACGCATCAAGAGGGGTCGCCATCGATTTCGAATCGGATCTCGGCCTGAACGATCACGAGACGCTCGGATCGATCAATGCGGGCTTCAGAGCGTTCGACCGGGTCATCATCGGCGCGGACTACTATCGACTGGATCGGTCCAGCAGCGCCTCGCTGGGGCGTGATATCCAGTTCGAGGACGTCACCTTCCCGATTTCAGCCAGTGTGGAAAGCGGCTTCAGCTCGGACGTCTACCGGCTGACGATAGGCTACGCATTGATCCGCAACGACACGCTGGAGATCGGCCCCGCCATCGGTCTTCACGCCACGGACTTCGACATCTTCGTTTCGGGGCGAGGCGCGCGTGGGCCAGAACCAGGCCGCACAGACCGTGCGCCAACGCGATTTTCTGGCGCCCCTGCCCACCGTCGGTCTGTTCGGCGCCTGGAGCCCGGCGCCGCGCATCACGGTGAACGCCCGCGTCGACTACATGTCGCTATCGCTCGGCGACTACGACGGCGGCGTCACCAATGTGCAGGCCGGGATCAGCTACGCCCTGACGGATCACTTCGATTTCGGCGTCATGTATCGTTTCGTGGACTACGACCTGACGATCGAAAAGGACGCCTGGACCGGCGATCTGAGCTACGACTTCCAGGGCCCAGCCGCCTTCATCCGCGCCAGCTTTTAAGCCTCCGCTCCGCCTCTACGCCGGCGGACCGTCATTCGGCAGTTGAGCCAGATTGGGCCGCTCGCCGCGTTGGGCCGTGGCTGCGCGTTCTACGGCGCGCATGGTGCGGAGCAGGTTTTCACCCGCCAGCTTGCGAATGTCGGCCTCACTCCACCCGCGACGCATCAACTCGGCGAGGATGCGTGGATAGGCCTCCACGCTCTCGACGCCCTCGGGCAGGCTGTCGACGCCGTCGAAATCGCCCCCCAGTCCGACATGGTCGATGCCCGCCACGTCGCGGACGTGCTGGATATGGGCCACGACATCGTCAATCGAGGCCTTGGGCGCCGGATTGGCCGCGACGAAGGCCGCCATGCCCGCCTTGACCGCATCGGGATCGCCGGGGTTCAGGGCTGACAGCCGCGACATCTCGGCCGAGCGCGCCGCGCCCGACGCCCGCACCGCCTCGCTGATGAAGCCCGGCACGAAGGTCACCATGACCACGCCGCCGTTGGCCGGCATCAGCCGCAGCACGGCGTCAGACACGTTGCGAGGATGGGCCGTCACCGCCCGCGCCGACGAGTGCGAGAAGATGACCGGCGCGGTCGAGACGCGAATGGCGTCGGTCATCGTCTCTTCCGAGACGTGGCTCAGGTCCACCATCATGCCGATGCGGTTCATCTCCTTGACCACCTGCTCGCCAAATGGCGACAGGCCGCCCCACTTGGGCGCATCCGTGGCGCTGTCAGCCCAGGTCGTGGTCCTGGAGTGGGTCAGGGTCATGTAGCGTGCGCCGGAATCATAGAACTCACGCAGCAGGCCCAGGGAATCGTCGATGGAATACCCGCCTTCCATGCCGATCAGACTGGCGATGCGTCCGGCCTTGTGGATTCGGCTGATGTCGTCGGCGGTGGTCGCGATCTCGAACACCGCAGGATAGGCGGCGGCGATGCGCTTGACCGTGTCGATCTGCTCGAAGGTGGCCTTTGCGGCCTCGACCGGCTCCAGGCTGGCGGGGACATAGACCGACCAGAACTGGGCCCCGACACCGCCCGCACGCAGGCGGGGGATGTCGGTGTGAAGCCGCGTCGTCGCCGCCAGATTGGTCGCCAGATCAACGCGATAGGGGTCATTGCCAAAGCCCTGCCTCAAGGCCCACGGCAGGTCGTTGTGGCCGTCGATCAGCGGGGTGCGACGCAGGATCTGCATCACCCTCTCTTGCCCCGCCGTATCGCCGCTGCCTCGGGATTGCGCCAGGGCGGGGGCGGCCAGGACGGCGAGTGAGACGGCGGCGAGCAAGGCGGTGCGGATCATGGATGTCCCTCAAACTGTTGCGGCCACGCTGGCACAGAGGGCGCGTGATGGGAACGGGGTCTGATCTGGATCAAGGCCGGTGTTCATCTCTGAGGGCATGAAGCGTGCACCCCGCCCTGTTCACAAAGGCCGTCCGTCATGGTTGAAGCCCTGATGATCCAAGAGACCCCCACCCTGATGGTCGAACACCGCGAGCGCGCCCGCCTCTGGTTCGAAACCCTGCGCGACCAGATCCACGCCGGTTTCGAAGCCCTGGAAGACGCCGCGCCCGCCGACCTCTTCCCCGGCGAGCCCGGCCGCTTCGTGCGCACGCCATGGGACCGCAAGGAAGGCGGCGGCGGCGTCATGGGCATGATGCATGGCCGCCTGTTTGAAAAAGTCGGCGTCCACTGCTCGACCGTCCACGGAACCTTCCCTGCCGACTACGCCAGGAACGTCCCCGGCGCCGAGGAGGACCCGCGCTTCTTCGCCACCGGCATCAGCCTGATCTGCCACCCGGTCAGCCCGCGCGTCCCGGCCGTGCATATGAACACCCGCCTGATCTCGACCACCAAGACCTGGTTCGGCGGCGGCGGCGACCTGACGCCGGTGCTGGATGCTGATCGCCGTCAGGACCACCCGGACACAGAAGCCTTCCACGCCGCCATGCAGGGCGTCTGCTACGCCTACGACCCGGCCTGGCACGCCAAGTACAAGCAGTGGTGCGACGAATACTTCTTCCTGCCCCACCGCAACGAGCCACGCGGCACCGGCGGCATCTTCTACGACCACCACGACAGCGGCGACTGGGAACGCGACTTCGCCTTCACCCAGGACGTCGGCAAGGCCTTCCTCAACGTCTATTCGAAGATCGTCGCGGGCCGCATGACCGAGGCCTGGACGCCCGAGGAACGCGAGGAACAGTTGATCCGTCGCGGCCGCTACGTCGAGTTCAACCTGCTCTACGACCGCGGCACCATGTTCGGGTTGAAGACCGGCGGCAACGTCGAGTCGATCCTCAGCTCCATGCCGCCCTTGGTAAAGTGGCCCTGAGCCTGGCCTGAGACTTCAGGCGACCTTAGACCGCTCGCCCGAGGCCATCGCACGGGCCATCCCCTCGAACAGGGCGACGAGGGTGAGCGGCTTGGTCAGATGGCCGTCCGCGCCTGCGGCCCGTCCTGCCTCGACGTGTTCGGCCATGGCGTTGGCCGTCAACATCAGGATCGGCGTCGCATCGCGGCCGGTCTGCGCCTCGAAGGCGCGGATAGATGCGGTCGCCGTCAGGCCATCCATCACCGGCATCTGCATGTCCATCAGCACCAGGTCGAAGGCCTCCCGCTTGAACGTCTCCAGCGCCTGGGCCCCGTCCTCCACCGCGACCAGCTCCATCGCCGTGGCGGCCAGCATGACTTCAATGATCTTGCGGTTGGCGGGATGGTCGTCAGCGAGCAAGACCCGCAAGGATTGTAGCCGAACGTCCGCGACCGGCGGCGCCAGCTCTTCCTTTTCGCCGGTGTCCTCGACCGGCGGCAAGGGTATTTCGAACCAGAAACGCGAACCTTCACCCGGCGTGCTGTCGCACTCCAGTCGCCCCCCCATCAGTTCGACCAGCTCGCGGGAGATGGCCAGCCCTAGCCCTGTGCCGCCAAAACGGCGCGTGATCGACCCGTCCGCCTGCTGGAACCGGCCAAAGATGCGGGCCTTCTGTTCCTCATCGAAGCCGACGCCCGTGTCCGTGACGATGAATCGCACATCGCCTTCGACGCCGGGCTCGACCGCCAGCGTCACCTCCCCGCTGGTCGTGAATTTCAGCGCATTGCTGACCAGGTTGGTCAGGACCTGACGCACGCGCACGGCGTCGCCGTCGACAAGGCGATCCAGCCTCGGATCCACATGGGCGGTCACTCCGACGCCCTTGTCTTCCGCAGGAATGCGCCAAAGGGCCGCCACGTCCTGCACCGCGCGCCCCAGATGGAAGGGCGCCGCCTCGATCGTGACCTGCCCCGACTCAATGCGAGCGCTGTCCAGGATGTCCGACAGCAGACGCTCAAGCGTTGCGCCTGACGAGCGGATGACCTCGACCATGTCGTGCTCATCGCCGTTGAGGTCACGTTGCGCCAGGGCGTCGGCCATGGCCACGACGCCATTCAGAGGCGTGCGGATTTCATGGCTCATATTGGCGAGAAACTCGCTCTTGGCGCGGTTGGCGTCCTCGGCCCGACGGCGCGCGCTGCGCAATTCGGCCCCCTGTCGCCATTGCCAGATCAGGGTCAGCAGCGCCGACAGCATGAAGACCACGCCGATGCCGACGATCCAGTTCTGCCAGCGGATGACGGTCCGCTGCAGTTCAGTATTGGCGCGCGCCGTGTCCAGTTGCTGGCGTCTGCGATCCAGTTGCTCCTGAATGTCGCCCGTGACCTGGCGGATGCCTGCGCTGAACCTCTGGGCCGTCTGGACGTCGCGATCGCGCTGGTAGGTGCGCATCACCTGATAGGCCTCCGCCGGTCGATCGGAGGCGAAGAGCAGCTCCGCCTCGACCAGGGCGACATGGGAATCCACGCCGCCTTCGATATCCAGCGCACGCAGCCGCGCCAGATCCCGACGCGCGCCTTCGACGTCGCCCGTCCGCGCTCGCGCCACCGCCCGCAGCGGCAGAATGTCGAGCATGAGAAAAGCCGCCGTGCCCATGTCCTCGCCATAGGGGGCGACGCAGGCCAGAACCTGAAGCGGCTCGTCCTTGGCGTCCGCGACCTGGGCGCACAGGCTCGCGTCATAGACCAGAAGGTTTTCGAGCCCCGTCCTCAGACTCAGGCGTCTATGGGCTGCGTAATACTCCTGGGCGCGCGTCAGGTCGCCCACCTGAACCGCCATCTTGGTCAGGTTGTACAGGCTGTCGAAATCCGGTCGTGGATAGGCGGGATTGGCGTAGTCGATCTCGAAACGGCGAAAGGCGATCGTAGCGCCGACCACGTCATTCAGTTTCATCAGGCCCATGCCTGTGACTTCCCACAGGCCAGCGTGCGCGGTGTCGGCGTAGAGGTCTTCGTCCGGGATGTCCGCCTCGGCCTGATTCAGCAGTTTGAGGCCTTCGCCGACGCGATCCTGGTCCATCAGGGTCAGGGCCGTCAGTCTTGCGGCATGGGCGCGCACGAACCAGTCCACGCCAGCTGTCGTCATTCGCGCCATTTCGGCGTCGACGGTCAGGTCGCCGCGATCGTATCGGGCGGTCAGCTCATTAAGGCGAGCGATCTGGATGTAGCGCTGGTCGCGTTGCGTCCGCGCCTTGGCCTCCAGTCGCTGGTTCCAGAAAGCCGCGCGCTCGAACTCGCCCTGGTTCTGAATGATCCACACGACATGATAAAGGCGGTTGAGCCCCTCTCGATCGCGCCGACGATAGGCAGCCTCGCCAAAGGTCTCCAACTGCGCGAAATTCGTCCGGGAGGCGCGCTGCTCCACGGCCCGCAGAAGATCGGCGGGCGGTCCCTCGACCTGCGCCTGCGCGCTGACCATGGCTGGCGACAGAAAAATGGCGGTCGCGAGGACCGCAGCTTTGATTGGCGACATAACACTTCCGCACTGAAGCCTCAGCATCGCACGCCAGAGGTTGCGCAAGGTTTAGCGTTCAGCGAACGAGATGAAACCCGTCCTAGATACCGCTGCCGTCCGCTTCGATCGGCGGCGGGGTCAGCAACAGATAGGCGCGTATCCACGCCGTCAGCACGGCCCGGTCGTTCGCGCCCTCCAGACTCAGCAGGGCCTCGTCGGCCAGATCATGCGGAATGCGATCCCCGCGCCGGCCCTCGATCAGTGCGGCGGCATAGGCCGGCTGAAACTCAGGATGGCACTGAAAGCTGATGGCGTCCTCGCCCCAGGCCAGACCGGCGTAGGGGGTGAAGGGGCTGGAGGCGATCACCCGGGTGTCCGGCGCGATCGAGATCACCTGATCCTGATGCGACACCGGAATGGCGATGGAGGGCGCGCGCGGGTGCATCCACGGCTCGTGGCTGACCACGTCATAGCGGTGCAGGCCCACACCCCAGCCCTTGTGCGATTTCTCGACCTTGCCGCCGAAGGCGTGGGCCAGAACCTGATGGCCAAAGCAGATGCCCAGCAGGCGCGTCCGGCCCCGCGCCGCCCTCAGCCACTCCACCAGAGGCGAAATCCATGGCAGGTCGTCATAAACCCCCGCAGCGGAGCCCGTGACGATCGCGCCCGTATAGATCGATGGATCGTCCGGCAGATGCCCTGACTGCACGTCGAACCGCACCGTCGGGACATTCTCGCCCAGAAGGGCGCGAAAACGCGCGGGATAGTCATCAAAGGCGTCCCGAAGATGCTCGGGCGGATGGCCGGTTTCCAGAATGGCGATGCGGGTCATTTCGGCGTTTTCCAGCGGGGAGAAGGAAGCGTCTGTCTCTGGATTGGGGTAGAAGTCAGGCGATTGCAACGAGGCTGCCCCGCATGACCGCCGACGCACACGACGATTCCCCCGTCGTTCTGATCAACATCTTCAAATGCGACCCCCGGCGCCAGGAGGACCTGATCGAGCATCTGGCCGCCTTGGCCCAGGTCCAGCGCGCCTTGCCCGGCTTCGTCTCGGCCACCCTGCACCGCGGTCTCAACGGGCGGGTTGTCGCCAATCACGCCGCCTGGGCCAGCGCCACCGACTGGAAGGTCATGACGCGGCATCCCCAGGTCGTGGCCGCCATGGAGCCCATTCTGGCCATCGCCACCTTCGAGCCTCATCTCTACGAGCCCGGCGTCCTGCTCGAGGCCTAGCCTGCGCGCCAGACCTCTGCCCGCGCGCCAGCCTCGCCCAGGTTCGCAGCCACCCAGCCGCAGATCTCGGCCGCTGCGGCCTCGGCTCCCGAGGGCGGATTGACCACCGTCATGGCGCAGCCGTTCATCTTCATGGGATTGTTCAGCGAACGCAGGCGCGCCTCGGCTACCAGAACCCGGCCCACCTGGGCCTCCTCCAGCCGTCGGATGAAGCCGTCGAAAGTCTCCATGTCCTTAAGCGGGGTCCAGATCGCCACCGTCGCCGCGCGGTCGTGGCGGAGGATGGCGGCGGTGGTCTCGGCCGAACGGACATAGTCGTCGGGTCGCTCGAACGGGGGATCGATCAGGACCAGCGGCCCCTTGATCGTTCGAGCCGCCTTCAGCGCCTCTACATAGCCGTCGCCTTCAAGCCCGCCGGCGGCCGGCCAGGCGGCCAGGGCCTCGACCAGCATCGCCTGAACCGGCGGATGGAACTCGAAACCCAGGTAGCGGTCGCCGGGGCGCAGGGCCCGCGCGACCAGCAACGGCGATCCTGGATAGAAGCGTGCGCCGCCGTCCGGATTCAAGGCCGCGACCTCGACCGCCAGGGCCTCGATCAGCGGCGGCCGATCTGCGGCGGTCATCAGCCGCGCCACGCCCGCCTCGGCCTCTCTGGACCGAGCCCCGTCGCCGGAAAGGTCATAGAGGCCGGCGCCGGCGTGGGTGTCGATCACCGTGACAGCCGCCCCACTCTCCTGCCGCTCCTTCAGCAGCCAGAGCACGAGGGCGTGCTTGACCAGATCGGCGAAGTTTCCGGCGTGAAAGCTGTGGCGATAGTTCATATGCGTTCCGTCCTCCGGACCAGCGTCGCGGTCAAGCCCCGTCCGACCATCAGAAATGACGCTTGTTTGATTTTGGAAAACCAGCGTTACGCTTCATGGGGCATGCAGGGCGCGATCGCTGGAGGACACGCCGATGCACCATCGACTTTCCAACCGCTTCCTTCGGCTGGCGGTGCTGTTCGCCCTGACCGGCATGACCCTGGGTTACTGGATGGGCGCCACGCTGCAGTTCGCCGCCTCGCCGGTCCACGCCCACATCAACCTGCTGGGCTGGGTGTCGATGGCTCTGTACGGCCTCTTTTACCGGGTTCAGCCAGACGCAGCGCAGGGGTGGCTGCCGGTCGTGCATTTCTGGATCGCCCTGATCGGTCTGCTGGTCTTCATGCCGGCTCTGGCCGCCAAAATTCTGGGCGGGCCGTCGCTTCAGGCCTTCGCCGACCCCGGCCTGATCATCGGCCCAAGCCTGACCCTTCTGTCGATGATCCTCTTCGTGGTGATCGTCTTCCGGGCGACCGGGTCGCGTTCGGCGCTGGCCTGATACGAAAAGGCCCTCTGCCTTGCGGTCAGAGGGCCTTACGTTCGCTTTAGACGCGGATCAGTCGGCCCAGTTCAGGACGACCTTGCCCGACTGGCCGGAACGCATGGCCTCGAAGCCCGCCTCGAAGTCCTGATAGGGCATCTGGTGGGTGATCAGCGGCGTCAGGTCCAGACCGGCCTTCAGCAGGCCGAGCATCTTGCGCCAGGTCGTGAACATCTCGCGTCCGTAGACGCCCTTGATGGTCAGGGCCTTCAGGATGATCGTGCCCCAGTCCGTCTCCATCGGCCTGGACGGGATGCCCAGCATGGCCATGCCGCCGCCCATGATCAGGGTGTCGACGCACTGCTTGAAGGCGATGGGCGAACCCGACATCTCCAGCGCCACGTCGAAGCCGACCTTCAAGCCCAGCTCATGCATGACGTCGCGCAGGTCTTCCTTGGTGGTGTTGACCGTGCGCACGCCCGGCGCAACCTTTTGCGCAAGTTCCAGACGGAAGTCGTTGATATCGGTCAGGACCACGGTGCGAGCCCCCGCGTGACGCGCGACCGCAGCGGCCATCATGCCGATGGGACCGGCGCCGGTCACCAGGACGTCTTCGCCCAGCAGGTCGAACTGCTGCGCCGTGTGAACGGCGTTGCCGAACGGGTCCAGGATAGAGCCGATCTCATAGGGGACGTCGTCGGGCAGCTCGATGACGTTGAAGGCCGGGGCCACCACGAACTCGGCAAAGGCGCCCTGGCGGTTCACGCCGATGCCGCGGGTGTCGGGGTCCAGGTGGAAGTGACCGGCGCGGGCCGCTTCGGAGTTCAGGTCGATGACGTGACCCTCGGCCGAGACGCGCTGGCCGATCTTGAGACGGCGATCCACGTCCTTGCCGATGGCGACGATCTCGCCGGCGAACTCGTGCCCGGTGATCATCGGCACCGGCACGTTCTTCTGGGACCACTCGTCCCAGTTCCAGATGTGGATGTCGGTGCCGCAGACGGCGGTGCGGTGGACGCGGATCAGCACGTCCTCGTCGCCCGCCACCGGGATCGGAGCGTCGATCAGTTCCAGGCCCACGCCGGGTCTGGTCTTGGCCAGGGCCTTCATCATGTCCGCCATCAAATCACTCCCAGTTCTTTACCAGCCGTCGTGAACGCCGCCACGGCGGCGTCGATCTGTTCAAAGGTGTGGGCCGCCGACATCTGGGTGCGGATGCGGGCCTGACCGCGCGGCACCACCGGGAAGCTGAAGCCGATCACATAGACGCCCAGTTCCAGCATCCGCGCCGCCATGTCCTGCGCCAGCTTGGCGTCGCCCAGCATGACGGGGATGATCGGGTGCTCGCCCGGTTGCAGGGTGAAGCCCGCCGCCGTCATGGCCGAGCGGAAGCGCGCGGCGTTGGCGAACAACTGGGCGCGCAGGGCGTCGCCCTCCTCGCCGCTCGCGATGCGGATGGCCTCGAGGCTGGAGCCGCAGATCGCGGGGGCCAGGGCGTTGGAGAAGAGATAGGGCCGTGCGCGCTGCTTCAGCAGGGCCACGACATTGGCCTTGGCGCAGATGAAGCCGCCCATGGCGCCGCCCAGGGCCTTGCCGAAGGTGCCGGTGACGAAGTCGACCTCGACGCCATTGTGAGCATAGGAGCCGCGCCCCTTGTCGCCCAGGAAACCCGTGGCGTGGCAGTCGTCGACCATGATCAGGGCGCCGTACTGGTCAGCCAGAGCCCGGATCTCCTTCAGCCTGGCGATATAGCCGTCCATCGAGAAGGCGCCGTCGGTGGCGATGATGATCTCGCGCGCGCCGTCGGCCCGGGCCTGCTTCAGCTGGGCCTCCAGGTCGGCCATGTCCGAGGTCGCAAAGCGATAGCGCTTGGCCTTGCACAGGCGCACGCCGTCGATGATCGAGGCGTGGTTGAGGCTGTCCGAGACGATGGCGTCCTCGGCT
Source organism: Brevundimonas sp. NPDC058933 (assembly GCF_049315965.1). Classification (NCBI taxonomy): domain Bacteria; kingdom Pseudomonadati; phylum Pseudomonadota; class Alphaproteobacteria; order Caulobacterales; family Caulobacteraceae; genus Brevundimonas; species Brevundimonas sp. NPDC058933. The sequence continues at coordinate 41,033 of NZ_JBMOSL010000001.1, read as the reverse complement.
CCGAACAGGGGCTCGAAGATGCCGCCGTTGGCGTCAAAGGCGGCGGCGAACAGGATGGTGTCTTCAAAGCCGAGGTAGTCGGCGATGGCGCGTTCCAGCTCTTTATGGATTTCAAGGGTGCCGCAGATGAAGCGGACCGAGGCCGTGCCCGCGCCCCACGTCTCCATCGCCTTGATGCCCGCCTGGGTGACGCGCTCGTCCCCGGCGAGGCCGAGATAGTTGTTGGCGCAGAAGTTCAGAACCTCGCGGCCGTTCACCGAGATCACCGGCCCCTGACGCGAGGCGATGACACGCTCGGGCTTGGTCAGGCCCTGGGCGTCGATGTCGGCCAGTTCGGCGGAGATGCGGTCGTAGAAGACCGATGAGGTGCTCTGGGTCATGCTTGCTCCGCTACGCTGAATTCAGGCAGGTTTGAACCCCCGATTTCAGGTCGCGGGGGCAGGACCGGCTGCATCACTGGAAACCGGCCGGAAAGGACTGACACGAATTTGCCGCCCGCACGGCGTCAGGGCCAGCGGCAAGCTGACCAGCGCCGTATCGCCCGGCGTCGTCAGGCGCAGGGTCTTGGCTTCCGGGCAGGTCTTCTCGCCCTCGGCCTCATGCGGCACGACGTTCCAGGCCAGGTCGAAGAAGGCCTTGGTCTGCGGCTTCAGCGGGACCGCCGTGGGCGCTGCATTCTGGGCGAAGTAGTTGCCCGGCTCCTGTACCGCCCTGACCGTGGGCATGGCCCGCCCGCCAGCGTCGGCAAGGGTGACGGTAGGATAGCCGGTCAGGCTACAGGCCTGGGCGCCGACATTCTGCAGCGCCAGGGTCGTGACACGATTGCCCATGCCAGCGTCGCCGCCTTCGACAGACAGCCTCAGGTCAGAACCCACGCAGGGCGTCAGGCTCGACACCGGCTGACCTGGCGCATTCGGCGCCGGAGCCAGGGCTGCGACGGGGCGGCTGCAGCGCTCTATCACCGCGCCGCCCGCCTGATCATTGGGACCCAGGCGGCTGAGGGTCGCGCTCTCCTGCCCGTTCCGGCTGGCGGTCCACCATTCCAGCCCCTGCCCGGCATAGCGGGCGCCGCTGGCCGAGACCGCGCTGGTCATGACGTAGTCGCGCCCGTCGTAGGACACCTGGGCCGTTTGCGTGTCGGGATAGGTAACAGCGATGGTCTTGCCGCTTTCGCAGGCATAGCCCACGGCGGCGGCGGGCTGGCTGACCGGCGCCTCCACAGGCGAGGCGGCGGGCGCGGGCGGCGCTTCCTGCGAACAGGCGGCGGCGGCCAGGCCGAGACAGGACATCAGCACAACGGCGGATCGGGTCATGGGCGTCTCTCTGCAAAGGTTACGACCCAACGCCGCATCCGGCCAAAGGCTCCGCTTGCAAAGAAATCGACCGGAGCAGTTGCATGGTGATACACTATAACATATCAAGTTCGCGACATTGTAACGGGGATGCGTGCCTTGCGACTTCAAACCTTTCTGCTGACCGCCGTCGGGGCCGCCGCCCTCTCGACCTCCGCCTTCGCCGCCGACGATGTGATCCAGACAGCCCGACAGGACGAGCCGACCGAGATCGCCGACGTCGTGGTCCGCGCCCTGCCTCTGGGTCGCGCCGGCGACGACGTGGGTTCGCACGTCGCGCTTCTGAGCGGCGACGAACTGGTTCACCGTCGCCAGTCGACCCTGGGCGATACCCTCAGCGGCATTCCGGGCGTCAACTCCGACACCTTCGGCGGCGGCGCCAGCCGCCCGGTGGTGCGCGGTCAGGCCGCCCCGCGCGTCAAGGTGCTCAGCGAAGGCGCCGGCCTGATGGACGCCTCCGAGGTCTCCCCCGACCACGCCATCTCGGGCGAGCCCCTGTTGCTGGAAGGCATCGAGATTCTGCGCGGTCCTTCGGCCCTGCTCTATGGCGGCGGCGCCATCGGCGGCGCGGTCAACCTGCTGGACAAGAAGATCCCGACGCGCGTGCCGGCCAACGGCGGCGAGGGCGTGGTCGAATACCGTCGCGGCTCGGTCGATAACGAAGAGGCCGGCGTGGTCGGCCTGACGGTCGGGGCGGGCAACTTCGCCGTTCGTGTCGAGGCGGCGGCCCGCAAGGCCGACGATTACAAGGTGCCGGACTGGGACGAACCCCGCCTGGACGGCTCCTACAACGAGACCTCGACCGCGACGCTCGGCGCCTCATACATCGGATCTCGCGGCTATCTGGGCGCGGCCTATACCGAACAGACCAGCCGCTATGGCCTGGCGGGCCACACCCACCAATACGAGGGCTGCCACCCGCACGGCGACCACCTGCACTGCGGCGGCCACGACGATCATGACCACGACGACCATGATCATGAGGAAGGCGAGGAGCACGATCACGACCACGGCGTGCCCGAGGTCCGGCTGAAGAGCCGCCGCGTCGACCTGCGCGGCGAGTTGAGCGATCCTCTGCCCGGCATCGAGAACGTTCGTCTGCGGGCCGGCTACACCGACTATCAACATCAGGAACTGGAAGAAGGCGTCGTCTCGACCACCTTCACCAACGAAGGCTACGACGGCCGCATCGAGGCCCAGCACAAGCCGATCGCCGGCTTCAAGGGCGTGGTCGGCCTGCAACTGAGCAAGAGCGACTTCGCCGCGGTCGGCGAGGAAAGCTTCCTGGCCCCCAGCACGACCAAGAACACCGGCCTGTTCGTGATGGAAGAGTACGAGCTTGGCGACTGGCATTTCGAAGGCGCCCTGCGTCAGGAGTGGCAGGAGGCCTCGGCCCTCGGCCTGGCCGACACCGAGCACAAACCCTTCTCGATCTCGGGCTCGGCGGTCTGGCACTTCATGCCCGGCTGGACCGGCGCGGTGTCGCTGTCGCGTTCGCAGCGCGCGCCTTCGGCTCAGGAAATGTATGCGGACGGCGTCCACCTGGCGACCAACACCTATGAGATCGGCGATAGCAGCCTCGACGTCGAAACGGCCAACGCCCTGGAGCTGACCCTGCGCAAGACGGCGGGGCCCACCACGGCCTCGGTCAGCGCCTATCACTACGCCTACGACGACTACATCTTCGCCCGGACGCTGGATCAATTCGAGGACTTCCGCCTGATCCAGTACAGCCAGGCGGATGCGACCTTCACCGGTCTGGAAGGCGAGGTGCGCCAGCAACTGACGCCCTGGTTGTCGGCCACGGTCTTCGGCGACTATGTGCGCGGCGAACTGAAGGGCGATGGCGGCAACCTGCCCCGCATTCCCGCCGCCCGCCTGGGCGTCCGCGCCGAGGCCTTCGCCGGGCCATGGTCTGGCGACGTCGAATACAGCCGCACCTTCAAGCAGAACGACATCGCCGCTTTCGAAAGCGAGACGCCGGGCTACAACATGGTCAACGCCACCGTGGCCTATGATGTCGATCTGGCGGGCGTGAAGTCCCAGGTCTTCCTACGCGGGACCAACCTGCTTGACGAACTGGCGCTGAACCACGCCTCCTTCCTCGCCGAGACCGCGCCACAGCGTGGCCGAAACCTGGTGCTGGGCGTCCGCGCCCGCTTCTGATTTCCATCAGGACTGAAAAAAGAAGGGGCGGCGTCCGACGGACGCCGCCCCTTCGTTCGTTAGACCATTGTCGAGCCTGTTGTGACATTTCCGCGTCATTACAGGCTGTTAATCTGAACGAGACTCGTCGCCCTTATTCGGCGCACATCGGTCTTCAAGAAGGTCGACGCATCTCACGGGGCGAAGTCGCCCCAAGCCTTCGGTCTATTCAGGACAGTCCATGTCGCCCGTCGCTCTGCTTCTCGCTCTCGCCTCGATAACCCCCAACGCCGAGACCGCTCCGGTGACGACAGGCGCGGTCCAGACCCAGACGACGCCTCCGACCGCCGTTGAAGAGCAGGAGGTCTATGACCTGGGCGAGATCCAGGCCGTCTCGACCCGGCGGCGCGGCGCGGCCCTGGGCGACTACGAGCCCGAACTGGTGCTGGATGAGGAACAGCTGAAGGCCTATGGCGCCAGCAGCATTCAGGAGCTGATGACCCTGCTGGAGCCGGTGACGCGCAGTTCGCGCGGCGGCTCGCCCGTATTTCTCGTCAACGGACGTCGCATCTCGGGCTTCCAGGAAATTCGCGGCATCCCGCCCGAGGCCATCGAACGCACCGAAATCCTGCCGGAAGAGACCGCCCTCTCCTATGGCTACAGCGCCGATCAGCGGGTGGTGAACTTCGTCCTCAAGGCTGACTTCCGCTCCGTGACGATGCAGGCCAGCGTCCGCCGCCCGGATGCAGGCGGCCGCACGGTCACGGATCTGGAAAGCAACGTCCTGCGCATCGCCGGCAAGCAGCGCGCCACGCTGGACCTCGAATACGAAAACGACACGGCCCTGTTCGAAACGGAACGCGACATCCAGCGCGAAGACGGGGAACCGACCGACTACCGAACCATCCTGCCCAAGAGCGAGCAGGGATCGGTCGCCGGATCGCTCGTACGCGACCTGAACGACACCACCGCCCTGACCCTGAGCGCCAGCCTGGATGACACCTCCAGCCTGAGCTACTTTGGTCTGCCTGGCGTCGACCTCATCATCCCCCCCTCGACCGTTCCGGAAGGCCTCTACCTGGACGCGCCAGACTCCCTGTCGCGCACGACGGACACCCGGGCCGGCAAGGTCGGAGCGCTGGTGGACGGCTATCTCGGCGACTGGCGCTGGACCGTGACCGGCGGCTACAATCGCACCGAGACCAAGACCCGCACCGGACGCGGCCTCGACCAGGAGGCGCTGCAAGCCGGCCTGACAGCCGGCACGATCGACCCCTTCGGAGAGGCGAGCCAACTGCCGCTGGCGCCCGTAGACACCGCGCGCTCGGTGTCCAGCAGCGCCAATGTCGAGGCCGTCATCAACGGCACGGCCTGGGAGGGCCCGGCGGGCGCCCTGACCTCGACCTTCAAGGTCGGCTTCGACACCCAGTCGCTGGATTCGGAAAGCCAGCGCTCCAACATCTTTTCCGAGCGGTCGCTGTCGCGCGACCGGACCAGCGCCTCGGGCAATTTCAGCCTGCCGATCGCCAGCCGCGACCGCGAGGTTCTGGGCGCGCTGGGCGACCTGTCCGCCAACCTGAACCTGGCCTATCAGGACCTGTCCGACTTCGGCGGGCTCAGCGCCTACACCCTGGGCCTCAACTGGTCGCCGTGGAGCCCGGTCAACTTCAACATCAGCTGGGCTGACGAGCAGAACGCCCCGTCGATGTCGCAGTTGAACGACCCGATCATCTCGACGCCCAACGTCCCGGTCTATGACTTCGCCACCGGCCAGTCGGTCGACATCCTCCGCATCGAGGGCGGCAATCCCAACCTGTCCGAAGAAACCAAGCAGGTGTTGAAGCTGGGCTTCAACCTGACGCCGCTGAAGGACCGGGACCTCAGGCTGACGGCCAACTACACCCGCACCGAGACCTCGGATTCCATCGCCGCCTTCCCGACCATTACGACGGAGCTAGAGGCGGCTCTGCCTGAACGCTTCATTCGCGACGCGGACGGCGACCTTCTGTCTGTTGATGCCCGTCCGCTGAACTTCGAAAGCGCGATCCAGCAGGAAGTGCGCTGGGGCCTGAACTTCTCGACCCCGTTCGGCAAGCCTGATCCGGCTGCGGCCGCGCGCATGGGCCAACGGGGTCCTGGCGGTGGAGGCGGCGGCGGCCGCGTCACGATGCGCGGCGAAGGCGGCCCGCCTCCTGGCGGCGGCGCCGGCGGACCTCCGCCGGGAGGCGGCATGCGTATGGGACCGGGCGGCGGCGGGCGCGGCTCGCGCGGCCCCACGATGCAGCCGGGCCAAGGCCGCTTCAACCTCTCACTCTATCATACCTACCGCATTCAGGATGAGATCACGATCCGCGACGGCGTGCCGGTCCTGGACCTGCTGGACGGTGCGGCCACGGGCGCGCGGGGCGGCCAGCCGCGCAACGAAGTCCAGTTCCAGATGGGCGTGTTCAAGAGCGGCATGGGCGGCTTCCTGAACGCCAACTGGAAACAATCGACGCGCGTTAGTGGCGGAACCTCGCCCGACGACGACCTGAGCTTCTCGGATCTGACGACCGTCAGCCTGAACCTGTTCGCCGACCTGTCGTCACGTCAGACCTGGGTGGCGAAGTATCCGTGGTTGAGAGGCGCGCGCGTCAGCCTGGGTGTCGACAACCTGTTCGATCAGCGACTGGAGGTGCGCAACGGTCTGGGCGAGACGCCCCTCGCCTATCAGCCCGACTACATCGACCCCCTGGGTCGGACCTTCCGCATCAGCCTGCGCAAGATCCTGTTCTAGAAAAAAGGCCCGGTCAGCGACCGGGCCTTTTGACTTCAGTGCGCCTCTTTCGGCGTTTCCATCAGTTCGATCAGGACGCCACCCATCTCCTTGGGATGCAGGAAGACGACCGGCGTGCCGTGGGCGCCGATGCGGGGCTCGCCCGTGCCCAGGATGGTCACTCCCTTGGCGCGCATCTCGGCGACGGCGGCGTGGATGTCGGCGACCTCGAAGCAGACGTGGTGCTGGCCGCCCTTGGGGTTCTTGGCCAGGAAGCCAGTGATCGGGCTGGTCTCGTCATAGGGCTCGATCAGTTCGATCTGGGCCGTGGGCGTGTCGATAAAGCAGACCTTCACGCCCTGCGCGGGCAAGTCGAAGGGTTCGCCGATCATGGTAGCGCCCAGGATGTCGCGATACAGCTTGATCGAGTCCGCGATCGAAGGCGTGGCGACGCCGACATGGTTCAGGGCGCCGATCATCACTTCACATCCTTGGGTGCGGGCTGGGCGTAGCCCAGACGCAGGTTCAGCTTTTCAATCAGATCCGCCGCCGTGTCGGCGATGACCGAGCCGGGCGGATAGACGGCGGCGGCGCCCATGTCGAGCAGGGGCTGGACGTCGGACGGCGGGATGACCCCGCCGACCACGATCATGATGTCCTCGCGCCCCAGCCTGGCCAGCTCGGCGCGCAGTTCGGGCACCAGCGTCAGGTGTCCCGCCGCCAGAGACGAGGCGCCGACCGCGTGGACGTTCTTCTCCACCGCATCCCTGGCGGCCTCGGCGGGGGTCTGGAACAGCGACCCGGCGGTGACGTCGAAGCCGATGTCGCCGTATCCGGTGGCGACCACCTTCTGACCCCGGTCGTGACCGTCCTGGCCCAGTTTGGCGATCAGGATGCGCGGCGGGCCGCCGTCATTTTCCACAAAGGTCGCCACCATGTCGCGGGCGCGCGCCACCTTGGGATCATCGCCCGCCTCCTTGCCGTAAACGCCTGAGACGGTCTTCACCGTGGCGACGTGACGCCCAAAGGCGGCCTCCAGCGCGTCGGAGATTTCGCCCACCGTGGCCTTGGCGCGCGCAGCCTGAACCGCCAGCTCCAGCAGGTTGGCGTTTCCGCGCGCCCCGGCGGTCAGGGCTTCCAGCGCCGCGTCGGTCGCGGCCTGATCACGCTCGGCGCGCAGGCGCTTCAGCTTCTCGATCTGGGCCGTCAGGACGGCGGCGTTGTCGACCTTCAGCATCGGAATGTCGTCGGGCGTATCGTTCAGATAGCGGTTCACGCCGACCACGGTCTGCTTGCCGGTGTCTATGCGGGCCTGAGTCTTGGCGGCCGCCTCCTCGATGCGCAGCTTGGGAATGCCGGCCTCGATGGCCTTGGCCATGCCGCCCGCCGCCTCGACCTCGGCCATCAGGGCGCGGGCGCGGTTCGCCAGATCATGGGTCAGGCGCTCGACGTAGAAGCTGCCGCCCCAGGGGTCGATGGTGCGGGTCAGGCCCGTCTCCATCTGCAGCAGGATCTGGGTGTTGCGCGCGATCCGGGCCGAGAAGTCGGTCGGCAGGGCCAGGGCTTCGTCCAGGGCGTTGGTGTGCAGGCTCTGGGTCTGACCGCCCGCCGCCGCCATGGCCTCGACCATGGTGCGGGGCACGTTGTTGAACACGTCCTGCGCCGCCAGGCTCCAGCCCGAGGTCTGGCAGTGGGTGCGCAGCGACAGGGACCGCTGGTCCTTGGGCGCAAATTTCTCGGCGACCTTTTCGGCCCACAACAGGCGGCCGGCCCGCATCTTGGCCACCTCCATGAAGTAGTTCATGCCGATGGCCCAGAAGAAGGACAGGCGCGGCGCGAACCGATCCACGTCCATGCCCGCATCGACGCCGGCCTTGATGTATTCCAGACCGTCCGACAGCGTGTAGGCCAGTTCGATCTCGGCCGAGGCCCCCGCCTCCTGCATGTGATAGCCGGAGATCGAAATCGAGTTGAACTTCGGCGTCTCCTGCGCGGTCCACGCAAAGATGTCCGAAATGATCCGCATCGAGGGCGCGGGCGGATAGATGTAGGTGTTGCGGACCATGAACTCCTTCAGAATGTCGTTCTGAATGGTTCCGGTCAGAGCCGCGTGCGGCACGCCCTGTTCTTCCGCCGCTACGACATAGAGCGCCAGGATCGGCAGGACGGCGCCGTTCATGGTCATGGACACCGACATCTGGTCCAGCGGAATGCCGTCGAACAGGGTCCGCATGTCCAGAATGCTGTCGATGGCCACACCGGCCATGCCGACGTCGCCCTTCACCCGCGGGTGGTCGCTGTCATAGCCCCGGTGGGTGGCCAGATCGAAGGCGATCGACAGGCCCTTCTGGCCCGCCGCCAGGTTGCGACGATAGAAGGCGTTGGACTCCTCGGCGGTCGAGAAGCCCGCGTACTGGCGGATCGTCCACGGATTGCCCGCGTACATGGTCGGATAGGGCCCGCGCATATAGGGGGCAAAGCCCGGCAGGCCGTGGATGGCGTCCAGACCGTCCAGCGCCTCGGGACCATAGGACGTCTCGACCGTCAGGCCCTCGGGCGTCAGCCACGGGTCGCGTGTCGGACCTGCGCCGGTCGTGGTCAGGTCAAGCTCGACCTTGGTGAAGTCGGGGAAGCTCCCAAAGGCGTTCATCGGTTCGCCTCCTCGGACGCGATCTCAAAGGGCGCGGCGAAGCGCACCGGGGTCAGAGCGCCGTGGCGCACCGGGACGAAGGCGGGATCAGCAGCCTCGACCGGGGCCGGGCGCGGATCGGGATCGACGTATTTGGTGACGCCGACCATGTGGCGGGCGCCGTCCTTGAGCGCGGCCTCCAGCTGACCACGCGTGCGTTCGACGCGCGGCTGGATCAGGTGGTGCTTCAGGGCGTCGACCACGCCGCCTTCGGCTTCGATCGACTGGAACTCCTTCCAGCCCGCCTCGGCCAGATCGCGGGTGCGGCTGTCCAGGAACCAGGAGCCGGCGGCGGGATCATCGACCCGACCCAGATTGGCCTCTTCCATCAGCACCAGTTGGGTGTTGCGGGCCTGACGGCGGGCGAAGGCGTCGGGAAGGCCCTCGGCGCGGGTGAAGGCGTCCAGCACCACCACATCGGCGCCGCCGACGGCCCCCGCGAACCCGGCCGCGGTCAGGCGCAGCAGGTTGGGCCAGGGATCGCGCGCCGACAGCATCCGCCGCGACGAACGGGCCTCGATGATCGCAGGGGTCTCATGCCCAAAGGCCTTGGAGACGCTGGCCCAGATCAGGCGCATGGCCCGGACCTTGGCCAGGGCGTCGAAATACTCAGCATCGACCGAGACGCCCAGCACCACGCCCTTCAGCGCCTGTTCGGTGCTCAGGCCGGCCAGGACGGCGGCCTTGACGTAGGCCACGGCGCTGGCGGCGGCGAAGGCCAGTTCCTGCCCCGCCGAGCCGCCGGCCTCATGCACCACACGGCCCGACGCCAGGAACAGTCTGGCCTCGGGATAGGTCCCGGCCAGACGCGCGGCGGCCTCAGCCGCCTCGGTCACGGCGGCGTCGATCTCGCCCTCCCCCGCCTCAGCAAAAGCCGAGATCGGGTCGAGGTGGAATTGCAGCTGGGCGCGGGGCGAACCCTTGGCCACGGCCGCCAGAGCCTCGGCGGCCTTCAACCCGTCGAAGCCCGCATCCAGCGCCACCGGCGCCAGTTCCAGCGCGACGCCGTCCAGCGCGGCGGCCAGCAATGTCTCGTCGGTCGTGAACGCGCCCTTCAGCACCACCGAGGCGGCGCCGTTTTCAAGGTCGGTCAGGACGGCGGCGTTGATCACCGCCGCCTCGTCGCCCTCGACCAGGGTGCGTACATCCCACGCCCGCCCCTCGGCGTCCGTCGTGCGCGGCGCGCGCAGCGCCTGCACCCCGGTCGCCTCGGCATAGAGCGGCCGGATGATCAGGCCGTCGGCGTCGAGGTGGAGCAGGCTTTCGATCGCCCGCCCCTTTAGCGCCTTCTCGGCCTGTTCCCGCCATTCCAGCGGGCTCGGCGTGGGAAAGGTCGTCATCTACGCAAACTCCACCAGCACGTCGTCGGCGGCGACCGGATCGCCGGCCTTGGCGCCGACCGCCTTCACCACGCCGTCATGCTCGGCCTTGAGGATGTTCTGCATCTTCATGGCTTCGATGATGGCGACGGTCTCGCCCGACTTGACCTCCTGACCGACCGTCACGGGAATGTCGACGACCAGACCCGGCATGGGCGACAGCACCAGCTTGGAGGTGTCGGCGGCGACCTTTTCCGGCAGGCGCTGATACATGGCGGCGGTGCGCGGGGTCAGGACGCGCACGCGGGCTTTCGCGGCCCGGTGGCGGATGTCGAAGCCGTCCGGCGCGCGCTTGACCTCGGCGGTGAAGGGCTCGTCGTCGAGCACGGCGCGGAACTGGGCCATGCCCGGACGCCAGTCGATTTCCGACAGGGTCAGGTCGCGTTCGTCCAGCGAGATGACCAGATCCTCGGCTTCGTCATAGGCCAGCGACACCTCGTGGGCCTCGCGGTCGATCAGGACGGTCCAGTCGGTGCGTTCCGACGGATCGCCCGCCTGCTCAGCCAGGACCTCGTTCATCGCCGCGGCCACGGTGATGAAGATGTCCTTTTGCTCTTCGCTGGGCTCCAGACCGCGGAAGCCGTCGGGGAACTCGTCCTTGATATAGCTGGTCGACAGCTGGCCGGACTTGAAGCGCTCCTGATCCATCACCGCCGACAGGAAGGGCACGTTGTGGCCGACGCCCGACAGGTGGGTGTCCTCCAGCGCGCGGGCCATGCCGGTGACGGCCGCCTCGCGCGTCTCGCCCCAGGAACACAGCTTGGCGATCATGGGGTCGTAGAACATGCTGATCTCGTCGCCCTCGCGGACGCCTGAATCGTTGCGGACGGTGTAGTCCCCCTGATCGCCCTCTTCCGGCTGCTCATAGCGCACCAGACGGCCGATCGACGGCAGGAAGCCGCGATAGGGGTCTTCAGCGTAGATGCGGCTCTCGATGGCCCAGCCGTTGATCGACAGGTCTTCCTGCTTGAAGGCCATGGTCTCGCCCGCCGCCGAACGGATCATCTGTTCGACCAGATCGACGCCGGTGATCAGCTCCGTCACCGGATGCTCAACCTGCAGACGGGTGTTCATTTCCAGGAAGTAGAAACTGCGGTCCTGACCGGCCACGAACTCGACCGTGCCGGCGCTGTCATAGTTCACGGCCCGCGCCAGGGCGATGGCCTGATCGCCCATGGCCTTGCGCGTGGCGTCGTCCAGCAGAGGCGACGGGGCCTCTTCGATGACCTTCTGGTTGCGGCGCTGGATCGAGCATTCGCGGTCGAACAGCGAGACGATATTGCCGTGCTTGTCGCCCAGCACCTGAATCTCGATGTGGCGCGGATTGACGATGAACTTCTCCAGGAAGACCCGGTCGTCGCCGAACGCGGTCAGGGCCTCGGCCTTCACCGCGGCAAAACCTTCGGCCATGTCGGCGTCGGAATGGGCGACGCGGATGCCCTTGCCGCCGCCGCCGGCGCTGGCCTTGATCATGACCGGATAGCCGATCTCATTGGCGATCTTCACCGCCTCTTCGGTCGATTCAATCAGGCCCATGTGGCCCGGCACGGTCGAGACGCCCGCTTCAGCCGCGAACTTCTTGGACGTGATCTTGTCGCCCATGGCCTCGATGGCGTGCGGGTTGGGGCCGATGAAGGTGATGCCCTCGGCCTCCAGACGACGCGCGAAGACCGGGTTTTCCGACAGGAAGCCGAAGCCGGGGTGGACCGCCTCGGCGCCGGACTGGCGCACCGCGTCCACGATCTTGTCCTGGATCAGATAGGACTGGGCGGCGGGCGACGGGCCGATGTGGATGGTCTCGTCGGCCATCTCGCAGGCCAGCGAACCGGCGTCGGCGTCCGAGTAAACAAGCACCGTCCTGATGCCCATCTTGCGACAGGTCTTGATGATGCGAACCGCGATCTCGCCCCGGTTGGCGATGAGGATTTTGGAGAACATGACTTGTCTCTGGATTATTTGGGCACGCTCTTATCAGCGCCTAAAAGAACGGAAACAGCACCAAGGACGCGATCTAGGGATTCTTTAAGATCATTGTATCGGCTGTCATTTTCCACACCGATTGTTTTCTCGCCCCGACGAATAATGAAATTTCGTTCTGTTTCAGCAAGCTTTTGTACGACAAAAGATGCGCGCTCCGGATTTCCGTACTGAGTCATCAAGTACGCAAGGTACTGAGCTTCAATATTTGTTATTTCATTCTTGTTGGATTTAATGTCCATCTCACAAGAGACATACAACCTAAGAAAGAAAAAAGCCACAAACTGAAGCAGTATACCTACAGGCAACCGCGTCGCGTACTGCCTCCAAAAAGAGGCATCCGAGATCGACTCAGTACCAGATATTACACTCGGACTCACAAGTGGGAGCCCAAGAACTCCTATCGCGAGAAGCGTAGAAACTATACCAATCAGGAGATTGGTTTTCGAGTTTGAAGAAAGCCTATCGCGCTCAGAGCCCAAACGGTTACACATTCGCGTAAACACACCAGAGGACGAATTTACCTCTTCAAGCTTTGCTTCCAGAGTTTCAATTTTCCTCTGGAGCCTCCTAGAACGCGGGAAAGCTCCAGGATAGATCACTTCAGATTCATCATCAGAATAACTGATGTCAGAACCAGCTCTAAGAAAATGGGCCCTACGTGCCTCCATGTAATCAAACGAATGACGACCATAGACTGTAGAATCAACATCCTCTTTGATACCAAATACCCCCCTAAGGGTCGACTTTGCGAACTGGGCACCAAGGATCGTCACAAAACCGATAACTAGAATAACAATCAGGGCGGGAAGACCGACCTGAAGCAGGTCACTTACTATCTTCGAAAAGAAGAACGATAACCTACTGTTTTCATCGGCAGAAAACTGAGCACCGATAAAGCGTTCGATCAGCCAATATCCAGTGGCAATGGCGACTACTGCCCCGCAAGCCCACCCGAGCAATTGCCACCAGAAGCGCCTCTTAGCCATGCGCGCTTCCGCGTCACCGTCAGGCGCTTCATCAACGATTTGATTTTGATTTTGATCTTCCATCATAGCGGGATGTTGTCGTGCTTCTTCCAGGGATTTTCCTGGGTCTTGTTCTTCAGCGTGCGCAGGGCCTTGATCAGGCGACGGCGCGTGCCGTGGGGCATGATGACGTCGTCGATGTAGCCCAGACCGGCCGCCACGAAGGGGTTGGCGAAGCGTTCCTTGTACTCGGCCTCGCGCGCCGCCAGGGCCTCGGGGTCGCCGGCCTCCTTGCGGAAGATGATCTCGACCGCGCCCTTGGCGCCCATGACCGCGATCTCGGCGGTGGGCCAGGCGTAGTTGACGTCGCCGCGCAGGTGCTTGGAGCTCATGACGTCATAGGCGCCGCCATAGGCCTTGCGCGTGATGACCGTCAGCTTCGGCACCGTGGCCTCGGCATAGGCGAACAGCAGCTTGGCGCCGTGCTTGATCAGGGCGCCGTACTCCTGCTTGGTGCCCGGCATGAAGCCCGGCACGTCCACCAGGGTCACCAGCGGGATGTGGAAGGCGTCGCAGAAACGGACGAAGCGCGCGGCCTTGCGGCTGCTGTCGATATCCAGCACCCCCGCCAGCACCTGAGGCTGGTTGGCGACGATGCCGACGGTCTGGCCGTCCAGACGACCGAAGCCGCAGATGATGTTCCTAGCGAAGTCGGCGCCGATCTCGAAGAAGTCGGCCTCATCGACCATCTTCAGGATCAGCTCCTTCATGTCATAGGGCTGGTTCGGATTGGTCGGGATCAGGGTGTCGAGCGACGCCTCGTCGCGATCCGGCTCGTCATAGGAGTCGCGCACCGGCGGCTTTTCGCGGTTCGACAGGGGCAGGAAGCCGATCAGGCGGCGGACCTCCGACAGGGCCTCCAGATCATTCTCGAAGGCGCCGTCGGCGACCCCCGACTTGCCGGCGTGGACGCGGGCGCCGCCCAGGTCCTCGTGGCTGACGACCTCGTTGGTGACGGTCTTCACCACGTCCGGGCCGGTCACGTACATGTAGGACGTGTCCTTCACCATGAAGATGAAGTCGGTGATGGCGGGCGAATAGACGTCGCCGCCCGCGCACGGACCCATGATGACCGAGATCTGCGGGATGACGCCCGAGGCCAGGGTGTTCTGCAAGAAGATGTCGGCGTAACCGGCCAGCGATTCCACGCCTTCCTGAATACGGGCGCCGCCCGCGTCGAACAGGCCGATGATGGGCGCGCCCGCCGTCAGGGCCATCTTCTGGATCTTGACGATCTTGGCCGCGTGCGCGCCCGACAGGGAGCCGCCGAAGACGGTGAAGTCTTTCGAGAAGACATAGACCAGACGGCCGCCGATGGTGCCGCGCCCGGTGACGACGCCGTCGCCCGGAATGCGCTGCTGATCCATGCCGAAGTCGTGGCTGCGATGCTCCACGAACATGTCGGTCTCTTCGAAGCTGCCTTCGTCCAGCAGGACTTCGATCCGTTCGCGCGCGGTCAGCTTGCCCTTGGCGTGCTGGGAGGCGATGCGCTTTTCACCACCGCCCAGTTTGGCGGCGGCGCGGCGGCGTTCAAGCTCCTCGAGGATGGCCTGGCTCATGGTGTGGGCTGCTCCCTGTAATCTTTGGTGATCACTGAGACGCTTCGTTGCAAAAAGGCAATCGCAACTTTGCAAAAAGGGCGTAAGTGCGTAAGCCTGCCAAGGTCGATGGGCTGTTTTGCTAAGTTGCGATGGCGGGAAAACTCTACCTCGGGGCCAAGGTGCGCAAGCTGCGCGAGGCGCGCGGCTGGACGCTGGAAGCCTGCGCCGGGCGGCTGGCCCTGTCGCCTTCCTACCTGTCGCAGATCGAGACCAATCAACGCCCGGCGACGGCGCGGGTTCTGATCGCCCTGACGCGGGCCTTCGACGTGGACGCCAGCCTGTTCGATCTGGACGGCGACGCCCGTCTGATCGCCGACCTGCGCGAGGCCGTCACCGACGTGGCCGGCCACGCCGAGGCCCCCTCGCCCGCCGAGCTGAAGCAGGCGGCGACCAACACGCCCCGGCTGGCGCGTCAGTTCCTGGCCCTGCATCAGGACTATCGCCGGCTGGACGAGCGGCTGAAGACGCTGAACGAGACCCTGGGCCGCGACGAGCGGGCGCAAGCGGCCCCTGCCCTGCCCTATGAGGCGGTGCGCGACTTCTTCCACTATCGCGACAACTACATCGACGTGCTGGATCAGGCGGCGGAGGCTCTGGCGGAGCAGCTGGGGCTGGGCGCGGGCGGTCATCCCGAACGCGATCTGGAAGCGGCGCTGAACGACCTGTGCGGCGTACGACTGGCGACCGGCGACGGGCGCGGGACCATGCGGCGCTTCGATCCGGCGGGGCGCATCCTCTACATCGACGCCAGCCTGCCCGGGGCGACGCGGTGCTTTTTGATGGCGCACCAACTGGTCCTTCTGCGCTTCCACGACCTGATCGAGCATGAGCTGGACCGGGCCGCCTTCGACATTCCCGCCGCGCGCGACGTCTGTCGGGTGGGTCTCGCCAACTATGCGGCGGGGGCCCTGCTGCTGCCCTATCGCCGCTTCCTCGAGGCGGCGCGCGAACTGCGCCACGACGTGGACAGACTGCGCAACCGCTTCCACGTCAGCTTCGAACAGGTCTGCCACCGGCTCAGCACCCTGCAACGCCCCGGCTGGCGCGGCGTGCCCTTCTACTTTGCGCGGGTGGACATGGCCGGTAACATCACCAAGCGGCACAGCGCCACGCGGTTCCAGTTCGCCCGCTTCGGCGGCGCCTGCCCCCTGTGGAACGTGCACGAAGCCTTCGGCGCGCCAGACCGCACCCTGGTCAATCTGTCGGAGATGCCGGACGGCTCTCGCTATATCTGCATCGCCAAGAGCGTGTCCAAGCCGGGCGGCTCCTACCTCGAACCCGATCGCCGCTATGCCCTGGGCCTCGGCTGCGAGATCGAACACGCCCGAGCGCTGGTCTATACAGAAGGCCTGGATCTGAACGGACCGCCGACCCGCATGGGCGTCAGTTGCCGCATCTGCGAACGAACTGATTGCACCCAGCGCGCCTTTCCACCGATCGACCGAATCCTGCGCGTTCCGGAAAACAGCCGAGGCGTGATACCCTATTCTCTGGAAGCCGATCCTCGCCTTGAGGCGTTGTAGACACCGTCAGCTCTATCGGCTGCATGAAGGAAACTGCCGTATGCGCCATATCCTCCTTGCCGTCGCCGCCGTCTCCGCCCTTGTCGCCTCAGGAGCGGCGGAGGCAGAAACCGTCAAGGTGACGATCAACCTCGACATCCCTGTGTCCTGCGGCGCTCGCCTGATCGAGGCGGTCCCCGTGGGCGACCGGGTCGAGGTCGCCGTCCGACGAACCTGCAACACGCCCCACGCCCTGACCTTGAGCGGCCCCGGCATGGACAAGGCCTCGGTGACGGAACTGAATTCACGCGCCGTCCGTCCGGCGGAACAGGCCGTATTCAGGCACACGGCTCTGACGAGCGACACCACCGATCGGTTCGTGATCGAAGGGGCTGCCGACGTCGCCAAAACCGCCGCTGGCCTGCAGGTCGCCATCGGCGCTCTCTGAACAAAAAAGGCCGGCGCCGGAGACCTCCGACGCCGGCCCAAACCTCGACGCGTTCGTCGTCAGCCCATCGTGGGGATGACGAAGGAGCTGTCCCCGTGCTCCAGTTCGCTGTCAGGCCAGCGGGCCGTGACCGTCTTGGTCTTGGTCCAGAAGCGCAGACCTTCCATGCCGTGCTGGTTGATGTCACCGAAGGCCGAGCGCTTCCAGCCGCCGAACGAGTGATAGGCCACCGGCACCGGGATCGGCACGTTGATGCCGACCATGCCGACGTTGACGCGGGCGGCGAAGTCGCGAGCCGCACGGCCGTTCTGAGTGAAGATGGCGACGCCGTTGCCGTACTGGTGCTTCGACGGCAGGCTCAGCGCCTCCTCGAAGCTGGCGGCCCGCATGATCTGCAGCACCGGGCCGAAGATCTCTTCCCTGTAGGATTCCATCTCCGGCTTGACGTGGTCGAACAGCGACGGGCCGATGAAGAAGCCCTTCTCGTGACCCTGCAGGCTGAACTCGCGGCCGTCGACGACCAGTTCGGCGCCTTCTTCCACGCCCTTGTTGATCCAGCCCAGGACCTTGTCCTTGTGGGTCTGGGTGACGACCGGGCCGTAGTGGGCCTCGGCGTCGGTCGAGACGCCGACGCGCAGATTGGGGATTTCCGAAACCAGACGCTCGCGCAGTTCGTCGGCGGTGCGCTGGCCGACCGGCACCACCACCGGCAGGGCCATGCAGCGCTCGCCGGCCGAGCCATAGGCTGCGCCGGTCAGGTCCTTGATGACCTGATCCATGTCGGCGTCGGGCAGGACGATGCCGTGGTTCTTGGCGCCGCCCATGGCCTGGACGCGTTTCCCGTGCTGAGC
This sequence comes from Brevundimonas sp. NPDC058933, assembly GCF_049315965.1. Lineage (NCBI taxonomy): Bacteria > Pseudomonadati > Pseudomonadota > Alphaproteobacteria > Caulobacterales > Caulobacteraceae > Brevundimonas > Brevundimonas sp. NPDC058933. The sequence goes on along the minus strand of NZ_JBMOSL010000001.1, from coordinate 23,306 downwards.
GCCCATCTGATAGACGTAGTGGGCGATGTCGGACGAACCGACGAAGCTGACGGCGTGGACGTCGGGGTGGGTCAGGATGGCGTCGACCGCGGTCTTGTCGCCGTGTACGACGTTCAGCACGCCAGCGGGGGCGCCCGCCTCCATCATCAGCTCGCCCAGACGCACCGGCAGCGACGGATCACGCTCTGACGGCTTGAGGATGAAGGTGTTGCCGACCGCGATGGCCATGCCGAACATCCACATCGGGATCATGCCGGGGAAGTTGAACGGGGTGATGCCCGCCACCACGCCCAGCGGCTGGCGCATGGAATAGACGTCGATGCCGGGACCGGCGCCTTGCGTGTATTCGCCCTTCAGCGCGTGCGGGATGCCGCAGGCGAATTCGATGACTTCCAGACCGCGCTGGATGTCGCCCTTGGAGTCGGCGATGACCTTGCCGTGTTCCGAGGACAGCAGCTCGGCCAGCTCGTTCATATTGGCCTCGACCAGGCGCTTGAACTCGAACATCACGCGGGCGCGGCGCTGCGGGTTGGTGCTGGACCAGCCTTCGAAGGCGGCCTGGGCGGCCTGCACCGCGCGGTCCATCTCGCTGACGGTCGCCAGCTGGACACGGGCCTGAACCTCGCCGGTGTTGGGGTTGAACACGTCGCCGAAACGACCCGATGCGCCGTCGAAGGCCGCACCGTCGATGAAGTGGCGAATGTCGCGCATGGAGGCGTTTCCCTGTGATGTCGTTGTTCGTTCCAGCATGGCCTAGCAGACTGGCACGCCGCCACCCATTGCAATCTTGCATCCTATGCTGTGCATTCCTGCAATGTTCGACTGGGACGACGTTCGCATCTTCATCGCCGCCGCCCGCGCCGGCTCACTGGCGACCGCGGCCCAGCGGCTGGGCATAGACGCGGCCACGGTCGGGCGGCGCGTGGCCCGGCTGGAGACAGCGCTGAAGTCGACCCTGGTGGTGCGCTCGGCCTCTGGCCTGCTGCTGACGGCGGCCGGGGCGCAACTGCTGGAGACGGCGCTGGACGCCGAGAGCGCCATGGAGGCCGCCGAGCGGGTGACGCGGCCCGACCTGGTCGCCGGCACGGTGCGCATCAGCGCCTCGGAAGGCTTCGGCGGCGCCGTCCTGGCCCCCGCCCTGCCCGAACTGCTGACGGCGCATCCGGGACTGAACATCGAACTGGCCGCCAGTTCCGGCTTCCTCTCGCCCAGCCGGCGTGAGGTGGACATGGCCATCACCCTGAGCCCCGCCGCCAGCCCGCGCCTGATCGTCGAGCCGCTGACGCCCTATCAACTGGCGCTCTACGCCGCGCCCGAGCACGTCGCCCGGCATGGCGCGCCCGACAGCGTGGACGACCTGCCCCGCTTCGACATCGTCGGCTATGTCGACGATCTGATCTATGCGTCCGAACTGCATTACCTGGACGAGATCCGCCCCAACCTGCGCCCGCGGCTGGCCTCCTCCTCGATCCGAGCGCAGCGGGACATGATCGCGGCGGGCGGCGGGATCGGGGTCCTGCCCTGCTTCCTGGCCGAGGGCCTGACGCGGGTCCTGCCCGATCAGGTGCTGATCGAGCGCCGCTTCTGGCTCAGCACCCACCGCGAGGTTCACGGCATGGCGCGGCTGAAGGCGGCGCGGCGCTGGATCAAGACCCTGTGCCGCGACGCCGCCGAACGCCTGTCGCCCTATGGCGCCTAGGTCGGGCGCTTGGCCCTGTTCGCCATTTCATCGGCGTTGCGGTCCATCTCGGCGGCGCGTTCCACCAGCTTGGGACTGAGGGCGAGCAGTTCGGCGTCGGTAACCGCATTGCCTTGCTCGCGGTTTTTGGCGACCTGCTCGGCGCGATAGGCGGGATCGCGCAGACGGGCGGCCTCCTGACGCATGGTTTCTGCGCCTCGACGCATATGCTCGGCGCCCCTGCCCATCTGCTCACGCGCCTGAACATGAGCGCGAGCGGCGAGCACACGGGCCTCCTCGCCCTGCCGACGAGCCACAATCGCTTGAGCCCGCGCTTGCTCGCCCTGTTGACGCGCGACAACCGCGTCAGCGCGAACCTGCGCCGCCTGGCGACGCGCCTCTTCGCCCTGGCGACGGGCGACAACCGCTTGAACGCGTGCTTCTGCGGCCTGTTGGCGGACCTCGACGCTCTGCTGACGCGCCTCTGCGGCCTGGACGCGAGCTTGGCGAGCGACTTCGCGCGCCGCCTCGGCCTGGGCCCGCTGCTCCGGCGTGCTGTTCTCTGAATAGAAGCCGGTCGAGGAATAGGTGTAGCTGACGCGGCTGGGCGGGGCCGGAGGTGCGGGTGGCGCTGGCGGCGCAGGCGGCGCGACAGCCGGAGGCGGCGGCGGCGCGGGGGGCGCCGGCTGGACCCGGAACGACGGCGGGGGCGGCGGGGCCGGAGGCGCTGGCGGGGCCGGCGGCGGGGCATAGGCCGAGGCCTGCTCCCTCAGTTCCAGGGCCGCCAGCGGCGTGGCGACGACGGCAAGCGCGGCGACGGTCAGGGCGACCACCAGCGGGCGGCGACGAGCAGAGGTGTTCGTCATGATGCAGGCGATCCTTTTCTCAAGCGTGTGGGTGTCGGCGGCCATGGCCGTCGCGGGATAGGATGAGGGATGGGCGGCCAGTCGGACCAGGACGCGGGCGTAGTCCCGGCGATCCACCGTCCGCACGGCTTCGGCGTCGGCGGCTTCTTCGGAGGTCTCGGCCAGGACGGCGGACAGCCGCCAGACCAGGGGATTGAACCAGAACAGGGCCAGCGCCAGCCGCGACAGGATCAGAAAGACCCAGTCCTTGCGGCGCAGGTGGGCCATTTCGTGGGCCAGGACGGCGGCGGCGGTCTGCGGTTCGGCCAGGCTGGCGGGGTCCAGAACGATGACGCCCGGCGCGACGCCCCAGCTCAGCGGGCTGGACACCCGGTCGCTGCTGACAAGACGTGGGCGAGCAGCGGGGGCCAGCGGCTCCAGCGGCTTGCGCCAGGTCAGACACTTGACCGCCCGCCCCTGCTCGGTCCAGCGGCTGAGGGTGCGAAGGCCCAGCAGCAGCCGCCCCACGACCGCCACAGCCCCCAGAAGCCAGAATCCCGCAGCGACCGTCGCCAGCGTCGGCCACGACAGTTGCGCCGAGACGGCCACGCCCGCGACCGGCCCGACCTCGCCCGCCCACAGCGGCGTCGTGGGCGTCGAAGCGACAGCCGGAACCGCCGGCAGCAGCGCCAGTTCGACGGCGGGCAAGACTGCGACCAGCACCGGCAGGGCCAGCAACAGGCAGACGGTCGCGCGCAGAATGTCCACGCGGTCGGCCGCCCGACGCGCCACGAAGCGCGCGACGATCAGACCGCTGAGCGTGATCAGGCTGGACTTGACCAGCAGCGACAGAAACAGGGCCAGGGTCATGGCTGACGCTCCACCGCTTCGTCGATGGCGCGCTCCAGGGCGGCGGCCTCATCAGCGGTCAGGCGCTGGCCCAGTCCCAGGAGGGCGGTGGCGGCGCTGGCGGCGGAGCCAGCGAAGAAGGTGTCGATCATCCGCTGCAGGGCGCCGGCGGCGACAGTCTCCGTGCGGGGCACGGGGCGATAGACGAAGCCGTCCGTTCCCGCCTCGCGCTCGACCAGTCCCTTGGTCTCCAGGCGGGCCAGCAGGGTGCGGACGGCGGAATCGCTGAGCGTGTCGGTCAGGGCGTTGCGCACCCCTGCGGCGGTGCCGGTTTCCAGACGACACAGGGTCTCGAACACTTCGCGTTCGCGTCTGGGCAGGGACTCGATCACTGGGACACTCCGCATCGGTTGACGCTACATTTGTAGCGCTACATGCGTAGCGGGTCGAGGCGAAAATAAGGCAGCCGGATTAACTCGCCGTAGGCCCCTCCTCCCGCCTTGCAGCGGGAGGAGAAGGCTCTGGCGTCAGCCGACCGGCTTGACGTTGTCGTCAGAGTTGCGGTCGATCCAGCGGTTGTAGGGGTCGATCCCCGCAAAGGCCGGCTTCTTGTCCGTGACGAAGCGGAAGACCTGGGTTCCGCTGCGCAGAGGGCGGCGCTCCATCAGCATGACCGACTTCTGGTCGAACGCTCCCTTGCCCGGCTCAGCCGAAAACAGGCCGACGTCGAAGGTCTCGTTCAGCGGGGCCTCGGTCTCCTCGCCCTTGCCGTCGGCGTACAGCTTGCGGGCCTCGACCGTCAGGGCGACGTCCCACTTGCCGTCGGCGCGCCTGGTCGCCGTGACCGACTTGGCCGCCACGTCATACAGGGTGATCTTCTCGAACAGGTCGGTGATCAGGGCCTGCTTGTCCGCCGGCGCCTCAGCGCGGATGGCGTTGACCAGATCCAGCGAGCGCGGATAGGGCGCGGACTTAAAGGCGTACTGCGCCAGCACCCGACGCAAGGCGCGGTTGACGGCCTCCTCGCCGATCTGATCGCGCAGCAGGTACATGACCAGACCGCCCTTCTGATAGTGGATGTACTGCTGGTTCTCGACCCGGATCAGCGGCATCTCCTCCAGCCGTTCCATGCCGCGCGAGCGCAGGTAGCGGTCCAGTTCATACTTGAGGAAGCGACGGATCTTGTCCGGTCCGTACAGCTTCTCCATCACCATCAGCGCCGAGTATTGCGCCAGGGATTCCGACAGCAGGGTCGAGCCCTGCTGGTCCGAGCCGATCACCTGGTGCGCCCACCACTGGTGTCCGACTTCGTGAGCGGTGACGTAGGTGACGTAGTCGATCTTCTCCTCGTCGCTCAGGTCGGCGATGAAGCCCAGCCCTTCCGAGTAGGGCATGGTGTTGGCGAAGGCCTGGGCGAAGCTGGCGTAGGCCGGGAACTCGATGATCCGGGCCTGACGGAACTGATAGGGGCTGAAGGCCGTGCCGTAGTAGTCCAGCGCCGACTTCATGCCGTTCAGCATGCGCTCGACGTTCCGCTCGTGACCCTTGTGGTAATAGACGGCCAGTTCGATGGGACCGTGCTGCTCCTTGGCCACCTGATAGTCGGCGGACTGGACCGAGAAGAAGTTCAGCACCGGGGCCTCGGTGACGAAGCGGGCCGTGCGGCGGCCATCCTTCGTCACGTCGGACACCTTGTAGCCCGGCGCGATCGGGGTTTGATCGGCCACCGTGGTCACGGTGATGTCGGCGTTGACCCAACCCGAACCGATGTAGTTCTGGTTCTGGGCGCTGACGTCCTCCAGCTTGGCCATACGCAGTTCGGGCGGCAGGCCGTATTTGCGACGCTTGGCCCGGTCGGACAGCAGGCCGTCGCGGCCCATGCCGATGGTCAGGGCGAACTCGCCGTTGCTGACGAAGGTGCCGTTGTCGACGATCCGCGTGGTGTCGCCGCTGTTCTTGAAGCCGCGCTGCTCCAGCACCGTCTCGAAGGCGATGGTGCGCTTCTCGCCCGGCTGCATGGGCGTGGCGAAGCGATAGATGCGATACTCGAACTCGGGCCATTCCCTGGCGACCGTCGCGCCCTGAACGTCCAGCCTGGCGATCTTCAGGTCCTGATTCCAGCGGAGATGAACCTCATTCAGAGGTGCGCCGGTGCGGTTCTCGATGACATAGCTGCCCTTGGTCGTCAGACGCGGCTGATGCGGATAGAGGTCCAGGTCCAGCTTGACGTCGGTGATCTCGGGCTGCGGGGTCTTCTCGTACTTAAGCAGGGTCTTCTCATAGTCCGCCAACAGCTGTTCGCGCTGGTCGCGGCTGCGGTATTCGTTCCAGACGTTGGTGTTGATGTAGGTATAGACGCCCAACCCCACGAAGGCGGTCAGAGCGACACCGCCGATCACGCCCGCAGGCCCCATCAGACGACGCGGCAGACGCTTCAGGCGCGGCAGGAAGCGCGTCTCCGCCCCCCGACGCCACAGGCCATAGGCGAGGACGAGCAGGACGATGGCGAAGGCTGACCAGTAGGCTTGCATCCACGCCGCATAGCCCGCGAACTTGCCCAGGCCGTTCATGTCCGACAGCGGCATTCCCGTTCCCGAACCATAGCGATAGAGAACGTGGTCAAAGCCCAGGTTGGACAGGACCATGGTCGAGATCAGATAGACCACCATGATGGCCCAGCCGACGAACTTGTTGGGCGATAGCGACTGAACGAAGATGGCCAGCACCGCCATCAAGGCAAAGCTGATGGATTGGGGCACGACGTACCAGAACAGGTATTTGCCGATCTCGTAGTTGGTGTAGCCCTTGATCGTCTGCACGATCATCCCGGCCAGCGAGGCGGCCAGCAGGGTCGAGACCAGCACCAGGATCAGGGCCAGCGTCTTGGGCAGCAGGAAGGTCCAGTCAGGCGTCGCGGTGGAATCGATGATCTCATGCGTGCGCCGCTCGCGGTCACGCCAGACCAGTTCGCCCGAGTAGTAGATCGAGATGATCATGACGATCAGCACGAACGAGGTGCCCAGGCTCTCGATCACCACACGCGTCACCGGCAGAACGGGCGCGCCATAGATTTCTCCCGCGAACAGCAGGACCGCGATGCCGAAGGCGAAGCCCAGCGCCAGCATGACGAAGTAGGCCGGGCTCTTGAACACGGCCTTCATCTCGAAGGCGGTCCGCGAGATCAGCTGGGTCCACCCGGCCTTGAAGCCGTAGGACGGCTGAGCCAGCGGCGCGACCGGCGCCGTCGTATCGAGCGAGGCTTCGGCCAGGGCCTTCAGCTTTTCCTGCTTGCGCAGCTTCGATCCACGCGGCGACGGATTGTAAAGGGGCCAGGCGGCGGCGAGGAAGGCCAGGCTGACGCCGAGCCACAGCAGCTTGTTGCCCAGCAGCAGGCCGGTCAGGGGCGCGTTGATCGTGTTGCGCTCAGCCGCCGTCCAGTACTTGGTCGCCAGGCCATAGGCGCCGGCGCCGAAGGGCTCCAGCCAGGCCACCAGGGTCTCCAACTCCGGCTTGGAGCCGAACACCGAGGTCGTGGTCATATAGAGGATGAAGACCCCGACGACGCCGACATAGGTGGCCATCATCGACCGCGTGACGGTCGCCAGGGTGAAGAAGACCGCCGAGCTGAACAGCAGCCCCGGCAGGCCCATGACGACGAAACCGTAGAGGTAGTCCAGCGGACGGAAGGGCCCGACCGTCTCCTTGTCCACCCACGGCATCAGCGAGCCGATCAGGATGCCCAAGGCGACCGACAGGAAGGCCAGGGCCACCACGGCGAAGGCGCCGAGGAAACGACCATAGAGATAGTCGAACTTCGACAACCGGCTGGCCTGGATCATAGGTCCAAAGCCGGTCGTGGCGTCACGCACCACGACGTTGGCGACAATGGCCGTCGTCGCCAGCATGAAGAACAGATTGAAGGCCAGATGGGCCTGCGCGATCGCATAGGGGGCGTTCTTGAAGACGTTGCCGCCGGTGCCCAGGCTGACGTTCGGGCTGGCGACCAGGCCGAAGCTCAGCAGGAAGAAGAGGATGGAGATAACCCAGAAGGCGGGCTGGCGAAGCTGATAGCGGAACTCGAAGGCCGCGACTTTCCCGAACATGATGCGGGCCTCAGGCGGCTTGAGCGGCGGCGGGACGACGCGAGGCGGCCAGCGTCGAGAAATAGACGTCCTCCAGACCGCCCGATGCCGGCTCGAAGCCCTCGCCCGGCTTGGCGTCGGCCAGGACGTGGATTACGGTCTGACCGGCGAACAGACGCGTCGAGATGACCTCAAAGCGGGCGCGGTGTTCCGGTAGCGCCTCCTTGGCGATGGCCTTCTTCCACACGCGGCCGGACAACTGCTTCATCAGCTCCAGCGGCGCGCCCTCCAGCTGGATCTTGCCGCCCGCCAGCACCGCCATGCGCGGGCACAGGTCGGCTACGTCCTCGACGATGTGGGTCGACAGGATGACCACCACGTTCTCGCCGATCTCGGCCAGCAGGTTGAGAAAGCGGTTGCGCTCTTCCGGGTCCAGACCGGCGGTCGGCTCATCGACGATAATCAGGCGGGGATTGCCGATCAGGGCCTGAGCGATGCCGAAACGCTGGCGCATCCCGCCCGAGAAACCGGCCAGGGCCTTCTTGCGGACGCTCCACAGATTGACCTGGTTCAACAGGGCCTCGACCGTCTGCTTGCGGTCCTTGCCGTCGGCTATGCCCTTCAACACCGCCATGTGGTCCAGCATGTCGTAGGCCGAGACGCGCGGATAGACGCCGAAGTCCTGGGGCAGATAGCCCAGGGTGCGCCGCAGCAGCTCCGGCTGGCGGATCACGTCGATATCGCCGAACTGGATCTCGCCCGAGGTCGGGGTTTGCAGGGTGGCGATGGTCCGCATCAGCGTCGACTTGCCTGCGCCGTTCGGGCCCAGCAGGCCGAACATGCCGGTCGGGATGGTCAGGCTGACGTCGTCCAGCGCCCGTGTTCCGTTGCCGTAAACATGAACCAGATTGTTGATCGTCAGCATGGAAGCGCCCCCGCGATGTAAAAGAGACTTCACACTGACGGCTTCACCCCCTTCGCGACAAGTTACAGATTGGACAGGTTTGGCGGCGCGCCCACGTCACGGGCCTCTGGAGCCCTCGTCGAAATGCCTGCTAAAGCGATGACACCGGTTTCTTTGGAGGGGCGACCATGATGATGTCGAGACGAGCCGCCGTTTTCGCAGGCCTAGCCGTGACGGCGACCGCCAGCACCAGCCATGCCGCGCCGCGAGCGCCGCGGGCCGTCACCACTGCCGGACCGGTCGTCGGCCGTCGTCAGGACGGGATCAACGTCTTCAAGGGTGTCCGCTATGGCGCGCCGACCCGGCGCTTTCAGCCGCCCGAGCCGCCGACGCCGTGGCGCGATCCGGCCCCCGCCTTCGACTATGGCGCCGCCAGCCCGCAGCGCGGCGACGAGCCGAACCAGAGCGAGGACTGCCTGTTCCTCAACATCTGGACGCCGGGTCTCGACGCGGGCCGACGGCCGGTCATGGTCTATATCCACGGCGGCGCCTATTCGAGCGGCTCGGGGTCTGATCCCCTCTATGACGGAACGCGCCTGGCGACGCGCGGCGACGTGGTGGTGGTGACCCTGAACCACCGGCTGAACGCCCTCGGCTACGCCTATCTGGCGCGGCTGGCGCCGGGGTTCGAGGACTCGGGCAATGTCGGCCAATTGGACCTGATCCTGGCCCTGCGCTGGGTGCGCGACAACATCGCGGCCTTCGGCGGCGATCCCGACCGCGTCATGGTCTTCGGCCAGTCCGGCGGCGGGGCCAAGATCGCCACCCTGATGGCCATGCCCGCCGCCAAGGGTCTGTTCCACAGCGCCGCGACCATGAGCGGCCAGCAGGTCACGGCGTCCGGCCCCATCAACGCCACGACCCGCGCGACCGCTTGGCTCAAGGCGCTGGACCTGACGCCCGACCGCGCCCACGAGGCCGCCACCCTGCCGGTCGAACGCCTTCTGGAGGCTCAGGGCGCCGAAGACCCTATCCTCGGCTACGGCGGGCTCTACTTCGGCCCGGTGCTGGATTTCCGCAGCCTGCCGCGCCACCCCTTCTATCCCGACGCCGCGCCGCAGGGTCTGAACATCCCCATGATCATCGGCAATACGCGCGAGGAAACCCTCGGCTTCATGGGCAATGATCCCGCCAATGTCGGTCTGACATGGGACACGCTGCCCGCGCGGATGTCGCCCGGCGTCCTGCGCATCGACATCACGCCCGAGGCCGTCATCGCGGCCTATCGCCGGATGCACCCCGACTGGTCGCCGGATCAGGTCCTGATCGCCGCCACCACCGCCGGACGCTCCTGGCGAGGCGCGGTGATCGAGGCCGAGGAGCGCGCCAAGGCGCAGGCCCCCGCCTGGGTCTATCAACTGGATTTCCCGGGCGAGACGGCCTCGGGCCGCAAGGGCGCCTTCCACACCGCCGACATCCCTCTGGTGTTCGATAACGTGCACGCCGCCGGATCGCGCACGAAAGGACCGGGCGCACAGGCGGTGGCGGACAGAATGAGCGACGCCTTCATCGCCCTGGCCCGCGACGGCGATCCCAACCATGCGGGCCTGCCGCGCTGGGACCGCTACGAACTGCCGACGCGCCAGACCCTGCTGTTCGACGTGGAGCCCCGGATGGCCAACGACCCACGCGGCGACGAACGGGCCTTCTTTGCGGCCATCCCCTACATCCAGCCCGGGACCTGACTACAGGGCGAAATCCAGACGGGCGGCCCAGGCGCGCGCCAGCTCGGGCCAGACCGCCGCCGGCCGCCCCTGGATCAGGCGGATGCCGAAGCCGTGGCCGCCTTCCTGGAACACATGGGCCTCAGCCTTGACCGTCGCCGCCTTCAGCGTGCTCAGCAGCATCAGGCTGTTCTCAACCGGCACCGAAACGTCATCCATGGCGTGCAGCAGGAAGACGGGCGCCGCCCCGTTCCAGTTCATCTTCTCCAGAGAATAGGCCGCGATCCGCTCGGCTGACGGCGTCTCTCCCAGCAGATGCGTCCGCGATCCGGCGTGAACATGCGGGTCGGCCATGGTCGCCACCGGATACATCAGCACCGTCAGATCGGGCCGCAGCGACGCCGCATCCGCCGCATCGACCGGCGCATAGGCAGCATCCGTCCGCGCGCTGGCCAGTCCCGCCAGATGCCCGCCCGCCGAGGCGCCCAGCACCGCAATCCGGTCGGTCCGCACCCCGAACTCACCCGCCCGGCTGCGGATCAGGCGGATGGCTCTCTGCGCATCCTGCAAGGGCGCATCCGCTCCCGCCGACCAGCCGTCGGCGGGCAGGCGATAGCGAAGGATGAAACAGGTCGTGCCGCTGGCGGCGAAGACCCGCGCTACGTCAAAGCCCTCCTTGTCCAGCACCGCCCAGCGATACCCGCCGCCGGGAATCAGCAGCATGGCCGAGCCATTTGGCTTGTCCGGCCGCATCACCGTCATGATCGGGTCGGTGGTGTATTGGGCGTAGCGGTCGCGATAGGCGGGGTCGGTCGAGCGCTCGGGGACGATGGGGACCACCGTCACCCCCTCCCCGCCCGGCGCGCCATTGGGCCACAGGCGGACCACCTCGGTCGGATCGGGCGGCGCGACGGTCTGCACCTTAGCGCTCGCGGGTAAGGCCCCCGCCAGGGCTGGAGCCAGAGCCGGGGCCGCCGCCCCCATGATCAGCAAACCGCGTCGATTCACATCAGGCATTACCGCCTCCTGCTGGAATTGAAGAGGGGCGCTCGCCCCCTCAGACGAGCGCCCCTCTGGGCCTCAGGTCATCAGACCTTGGCCGGTTCGTATCTTGGCGAGATCAGATGAACCACAAGCAGGGCCACCAGATAGGCCGAGGCCGCCACCACGAAGATCGGGGTGTAGGTGCCGATCTTGTCCAGCACGAAGCCGGCGTACTTGGCCATGATCATGCCGCCGATGCCGCCCAGCATGCCGCCGATGCCGACGACCGAGCCCACCGCCGAACGCGGGAAGACATCGCCGGGGAAGGCGTAGAGGTTGGCCGAGAAGCCCTGGTGAGCCGCGGTGGCCAGACCGATGATCAGCACCGCCACCCACAGGTTCGACGCAAAGGCGGCGAAGGCGACCGGTACGGCGCAAAGGGCGCAGATCAGCATGGTCAGCTTGCGCGCCTTGTTCAGGCTCATGCCGCTCTTCATGAAGCGCCCGGACATCCAGCCGCCGCCGACCGAACCCACGTCCGACAGCAGGTAGATGGCCACGATCGGCGGTCCAAAGGTCTTCAGGTCCAGACCATAGTTCTTGCCCAGGAAGTCGGGCAGCCAGAACAGGAACATCCACCAGATCGGGTCGATCAGGAACTTGCCCGCGGCATAGGCCCAGGTTTCCTTGACGGTCAGCAGCTTCTTCCAGCCGATCTTCTCGACGGTGTCGGCCGGATCCTGCTCGATCCATTCCAGTTCGCCCTGGGTCAGGGTCTTCACTTCACGCGGGCGACGATAGACGATCAGCCAGATCGGCAGCCAGACCAGGCCCAGCAGACCGGTGACGACAAAGGCCGCCTGCCAGCCGAAGCTCAGCACCAGAATCGGCACGACCAGAGGCGTCACAATGGCGCCGATATTGGTGCCGGCGTTGAACAGGCCGGTGGCGAAGGCGCGTTCCTTCTTGGGGAACCACTCGGCCACGGCCTTGATCCCGCCAGGGAAGCCGCCGGCCTCGCCGACGCCCAGCAGCATCCGGGCCATGATGAAGTGCGACAGGTCGCGCGCGGCGCCGTGCATCATGTGGCCGATCTGCCAGATCAGGAAGGCGATCCCCAGGCCCCAGCGCGCCCCGATCTTGTCCATCACCCGTCCGAAGATCAGGTAGAAGACGGCGTAGGACGCCTGGAACCAGAAGACGATGTCCGCATAGTCCGTCTCGGACCAGCCGAACTCCGTCGACAGCGTCGGCTTCAGGAAGCCGATCATCTGACGGTCGACGTAGTTGATGACCATGGCCGCAAACAGCAGCCACATCACGATCCAGCGGTACTTGCCCGCCGGCGGCGCCATCACGCGGATCGGCCCCTCCCCGGCGGGTGCGGCTTTCGAAGCGTCACTCATGGTACGAGACCCATTCCCTTGGTTCCTCGCATGCCCCGTCTTCTTGACCACCCTGAACGGCGGACGGGTTCATGCTGTGATTAAATACTAGACTTGCGACGGATGCGGCGCGGCCTTGACGACCGAGCAGCGGACTTCCCCCACGCCTTCAAATACGCACGTCGATTCACTGCCGGCGTAGATCCGGTGAACGCCGGTCACGGCGCCGGTCGAAACCAGGGTCCCGGCCGTCAACGGACGGCCCCAACGTGCACAGTGTTCCAGCAGAAAACGCACCGATTCCAGTGCGCCGCCAGCCAGCGACGGAGCCCCGCCCTTGCCGACGCTGACCCCGTCGATGATGGTTTCGACCTGGATCGCATCCATGCGCTCGCGCCAGTCGGTCAACTCCGGCCCGATCACCAGACCACCGTTGTTGCCGAAGTCAGAAGCGACCACGGCCGAGCCCAGGTCGTTGATGGCTGACAGCGGGCTGCCCGCCAGTTCCACCCCGATGAAGACGGCGTCGATCTGATCGGCGGCTTCCTCGGCGGTCCATTCGATCTTGGCGGGATCCGCGTCGGCGCCGATGCGGGCGATGAACTCGGCCTCGACCGCGGCAAAGCCGCCCTCGATGGCCGGCAGAGGCGTCGGCGCCGCGCCCGTGGTCCAGACGTTGCCGGCGAAGATGGCGCCGGCCAGGCGATGGATGCCCAGGGCGGGCTGCTGTGCGGGCGGCACGCCGCCGACCTTCCAGCCCACGACCCGATCCGGATACAGGGCGATGGCGGCGTCCTGGATGGCGTAGGAACGCGCCATCTGCAGCGGCGCGTCGCCCGGATAGCCGGGCACCGCACGCGCCGCCAGGCGCGCGTTGACAAAGGTCTCGGCGACAGCCTGATCCGAGATCGGCGTCTGCAAGGGAGCGGCCGTCATACGCAGCGCTCCGAAGAAATGATCTGGTCGGTCAAATGACGCCCCATTGGAAAACGCCGGATAATGGGCGGCTTAGGAAACCGGTGTCAATCCGCCTTGAAAACAGCCCATGGCGCACAACGTCGTGCGAGGCTATGCCTTATGGTCAAATAAGAACACTCAGGGGGAACGCCGTTGTCGGAAGACGATTCGCGGCCGACTAAGACGGGCAAGCGCGCCACCATCAACGATGTCGCCCGCGTCGCCGAGGTCTCCAAGAAGACCGTTTCGCGCGTCATCAACCAGTCGCCCTTCGTGCGTGAGGACACGCGAGAGCGGGTTCAGGCCGCCATCGACGAACTGGGATTCATCCCTGACCCCCAGGCGCGCGGCCTGGCCTTCCGCCGCTCCTTCCTGATCGGCATGATCTACGACCAGCCCAGCCCAACCTACGTCGTCAATATGCAGCAGGGCATCCTGGACGCCCTGAAGGGGTCCGGCTTCGAACTGGTCGTCCATCCGTGCAGCCGGAACTCCCCCACCCTGCTCAAGGACATTCGCGGCTTCATCGAGCGCCAGCGCCTGTTCGGCGTCATCATGCCGCCCTCGGTGTCCGAGGATGATTCGGTGATCGAACTGCTGCAGGAACTGGACTGCCCCTATGTCCGCATCGCCTCGCTGGTGCTGGACGAGCCGCAGAACATGGTCGTGACCAACGACTGGATCGGCGCCGCCGAAGCTGCTGATCATCTCGCCGACCTGGGCCACCGCCGCATCGCCCTTGTGCGCGGTCTGGCGTCGTTCCGCTCCTCGGTCGTTCGCGGTCAGGGCTTCATCGACGCCCTGACCAAGCGCGGGATTACCCTGTCGCCCGAATATGACCTGCAAGGCGCCTATACCTACGAATCCGGCGTCGAGGCCGGCCACGCCCTGCTGTCCCTGCCGCAGCCGCCGACGGCCATCTTCACCCTGAACGACGACATGGCCCTGGGCGTCATGCAGGCGGCGCGCGAACGCGGGATGGAACTGCCGCGCGACCTGTCGGTGGTCGGCTTCGACGACCTGCCCATGGCGGCGCGGGTATGGCCCAACCTCACCTCCGTCCGCCTGCCGATCCGCGACATGGGACGGATGGCCGCCGAGAAGCTGCTGGCCCCGACGCGCGGCGTCGATCCCGCCAAGCTGATCCAGCCCGAGGTGCGCCCGGCCCTGGTGGTGCGCAAGTCCGCCACGCCCTTGGAACACTGATCCCGTGCACAACGACAAAGGCGGGGGGGGGGCGCCCCCCCCCCCCCCCCCCCGCTTCCGGCCCTCCCCGGCCTTTGTAACTGTGTCTGGACCTACCCCACGGATGACCGGCTTCACTCCCGCCCTCATGCAGGACTATGCGCTCACCGTTGATCGCTTCCTCGATCACGGCGCCAAATGGCACGACGCGGCCCGGGTCGTCACCGCGGGCGGGTCAGACGACGACCAGACGATCGGCTATCGGGATCTCCGCGACCGGGCCAACCGGCTTTCCGGCGCCCTTCTGGGCCTGGGACTGGGGCCTGGCGACCGCGTGGCGACCCTGGCGTGGAACACGCAGAACCACATGGAGGTCTGGTACGCCGCCATGGGGGCGGGCATGGTCTGCCACACCCTGAATCCCCGGCTTACCCTGGCCCAACTCGCCGCCATGGCGGTCGAGGCGGGCGACCGGGTCCTGGCCATCAGCGCCGACCTGCGCCCCCTGGGCGACGCTCTTATGGCCGCCTGTCCCAGCCTCGAACATCTGATCCTTCTGGACGGCGAACCCGGTCAGGCCGAACCGCGCGTCATCGACCTGGAGACGCTTATCGCCGCCAGGGGCCGCTCCGTCGCGTGGGGCGAGTTCGAGGAGACGACCCTCGCCGGGCTCTGCTTCACCTCGGGAACCACGGGCGCGCCCAAGGGCGTCGGCTACACCCATCGCTCCAACTACCTGCACACCATCCGGTCCTTGCAAGCCGACGCCATGGCCTTGACCGCGGATGACGTCATCCTGGTCGCGGTCCCCATGTTCCACGCCAATGCCTGGGGCCTGCCCTTCGCGGCCCCGGCCGTGGGCGCGAGCCTGGTGCTGCCCGGGCGCGTCACGGGCGGGCCGGCGCTCGACCGGCTGATCCGCTCGCACGGCGCCACCGTGGCGGTAGGCGTGCCGACCGTCTGGCTCGGCCTCGTCGATCATCTGGACCTGACCGGCGGCGACCTGCCCTCGCTGAAGCGCATCATCCTCGGCGGCGCGCCCTGCCCCGACGCCCTGCTCCAGCGACTGGAGAGCCGTCTCGGCGTGACGGTCCAGACCAGTTGGGGCATGACCGAACTGTCCCCGCTGGGCGCCATCTCGCCCGCCACGGCGCAGCCGCACGCCCGGCGCGGGGCCGGGCGTGCGCCGATGGGCCTCGACCTGCTGCTGACCGACGAGGCCGGGCGGCCCCTGGAAGAGCAGCGCAACGCCGTGGGCCGCCTGAAGGTGCGGGGGCAAAGCGTCATCCAGCGCTACTACGGCGCGGAGACCTCGGCGCTCGACGCCGAGGGATGGTTCGACACCGGCGACCTCGCGAAGATCGATGACGCCGGCAACCTCGCCCTGGCCGGGCGGTCTAAGGACCTGATCAAGTCCGGCGGCGAATGGATCAACCCGATGGAGATCGAGGAGATCATCGGCGCCCTGCCCTCGGTGAGCCTTGTGGCGGTGATTGGCCGCGTCGACGCCAAATGGGGCGAGCGTCCGGTCATGATCATCGAGCCGACCGGCGACGCAGCCCCGGACCCGGCCGCGCTCAGAGCGGCGCTGAAGGGCCGCGTCGCAGACTGGTGGATTCCCGACCAGATCGTCGCGGTCGAACAGATGCCGCTGGCCGCAACCGGCAAGATCAACAAGACGCAGCTTCGCGCCGTGTTCGGGGACGCATAGAGTGACGGCTGTTTCCGTCCCGGAATCGGCCCCCCGACGGGTGACGGCCGGGCGCATCGAGGTCCAGCGCATGTCTTCCACTCCCGTCCGCAAGCCCCGTCGCAAAGCCGAACAGCGGGCAGAGAGCCTCGAGCAACTGCTGGACGCGGCCGAGGACCTCTTCTCGCGCAACGGCCTTCACGGCGTCACCATCAAGGACATCGCCGACAAGGTCGGGGTGCACAAATCCCTGATCCACTACTACTTCACCGACAAACAGGAGGTCTTCGACAAGGTGATGGCGCGCCGCGCGCCCATCACCGTGGGTCGACGGATGGAGGCGCTCGACGCCTATGAGGCCCAGGTCCAGGGCAGGCCGACCGTCGAGGGCGCCTTGCGCGCCTTTCTGGACACCGACCTCGACACCTATTCGACCGGCGGCGACGGCTGGCGTCACTTCGGCGCCCTGAGCGCCCAGATCAACAATACGCCGGCCTGGGGCGCGGAGGTGATGGACCGCCTCTATGATCCCGTGGTGTTGCGACTGATCGCCCTGTTGAAGCAGGCCCTGCCCGACTGCGCCGAGGAGGATATCTTCTGGGGCTATCACTTCGTGACCGGTGCCCTGACCCTGACGCTGGCGCGGACCGGCCGGATCGACCACCTGTCCGGCGGCCTGTGCCGATCCGACGATTTCGAGGCCATCAAGGCCCGCATGGCCGCCTTCATGGCCCATGGTTTCATCGGCATCTGCCAGAGCCGGGCGGCGGAACGCCGGAGCGCCGCCGACGATGCATGAGCCTGGCGGCCTGACCTTCTCGACCGCGCCCGAGGACCTGGGTTTCGACCGTCGGGGTCTGAACCGACTCAAGGCCTTCATGGCCGGGATGGTCGATGATGGGCAGGTCGCCGGCGCGACCGCCCTCCTGATGCGCCATGGTCAGGTCGCCGCCTTCGAAACCTTCGGCCATCCCAGCCTTGACGCCGCCGAACCGCTGACGCGTGACGCGCTGTTCCGCATCTATTCAATGACCAAGCCCGTGGCCGCCGTGGCCATGATGATCCTGTTCGAAGAGGGTCTCTGGGCGCTCGACGACCCGATCACGACCGTCCTGCCCGAGTTCGCGGCGACCGGGGTCTATCGCGGCGTCGACGACAAGGGCGTCCTGCTGACCGAAAAGGCCCGGCGGGCGCCGACCCTGCGCGAGCTGATGAGCCACACCTCAGGCCTCGGCTACGGCCTGTTCGATGTCCACCCGGTCGAACGCGCCTATCGCGACGCTTCGGTCCTGGGCGCAGAAAGTCTGGACGAGTTGGCCCGGCGTGCAGCGCAGGTCCCCTTCATGTTCCAGCCGGGCGGCGAGTGGTTCTATTCCATCGCGGCCGATCTTCAGGGCCTCGTCGTCGAAAGACTGACGGGTCAGGCCTTCGGCGACTTTCTTCAGGGCCGGATCTTCGCCCCTCTGGGAATGGTCGATACGGCCTTCCAGACCCGCCCCGACAATGAAGACCGCCTCGCCTCCATCTACAGCGACGACGGCGCCGGCGGATTGCGCGAGGCGACGCACATCTTCGATCAGCCCATCAACGACTATAGGCGTCCGCCGCGCTACCAGGGCGGCGGAGGCGGCCTGTTGTCGACGGCGGCGGACTACGGACGCTTCTGCCAGATGATCCTCAATGGCGGATCGCTCGACGGCGTCCGCATCCTGACGCCCGAGACCGTCGCTCTCATGGGCCTGAATGCCGTCCCTCCGGATGTGCTGGCTGCGCCCAACGCCTTGCGCCTCCTGCCATTCGGCCCGGCTTTCGGCTTCGGCCTGGGGTTTTCGGTCGTGCTTGATCCCGAAGCCCATGGCGCGCCAGAGGGCCGCGGGACCCTGAGCTGGGGCGGCGGCGGCGGCACCTGGTTCTGGATCGACCCTGAAAACGACCTGATCTTCATCGGCCTGACCCAACGCCTGGCCGATCCCGTCAGCGCGGAGTTTCGCAGCCGCGCGCGCACGCTTGTCTACCAAGCCCTGACCCATCCCGAAAAATAGACGGGCCCCAAGGCCCGCTTCACGAGGAAACGCTCATGAGTCACCCGACGATCGCCGCGCCTCCCCCAACGCAGGTCGGCCGCCAGGCCTGGATCGCCCTGGGCGCGCTCTGGTTCATCTATGTGCTGAACTTCCTCGACCGCCAGCTGCTGTCGATCCTGGCCAAGCCGATCCAGGACACCCTGCATATCAGCGACGGCCAACTGGGCCTGCTGGGCGGGCTCTATTTCGCGTTCTTCTACTGCTTTATCGCCATTCCGGTCGGCTGGCTGGCGGACCGCACCAACCGCGTCGCGGTCGTCTCCATCGCCTGCGGCATATGGAGCGCCGCGACCGTCGCCTGCGGCCTGTCGCGTAACTTCGGCGAACTGGCGGCGGCGCGGATGACCGTCGGCTTCGGCGAGGCGGGCGGCGTGCCGCCGTCCTACGCCATCATCACCGACTCCTTTCCGCCCGGTCGCCGCGGCATGGCCCTGGGCATCTACAACCTCGGCCCGCCCATCGGCGCCGCCATCGGCATCGCCTTCGGCGCCTCGGTCGCGGCGGCCTTCAGCTGGCGCGCGGCCTTCGTGGTGATCGGCCTGATCGGGGTCGGCGCCGCGCTGCTGCTGATGCTGATCGTCCGCGAACCCCGGCGGGGCGGGCTGGATCCCGCCATGGCCGGCGGCGCCCAGAAGGCCGGGTTCTGGTCGACCTTCCGCATGTTCTTCTCGCGCCCCGCCCTGGTCCTGGCGGCCCTGGGCAGCGGCGTGACGCAGATCGTCACCTATGGCCTCGGCAACTTCGCCACCCTCTTCCTGATGCGTGAAAAAGGCATGACCCTTGGCGATGTCGCCCTCTGGTACGCCATCGTCGTCGGCGTCGGAATGAGCGCAGGCATCTTCGCCTCCGGCTGGCTCATCGACCGTTTCACCCGTCGCTCGAAGAGGGCCTACGCCCTTCTCCCGGCCACCTCGCTCGCCCTGGCGGTGCCCTTCTACATCGCCTTCATCTGGGCCCCGACCTGGCCCCTGGCCCTCGCCTTCCTGACCCTGCCGACCTTCCTGAACTACTTCTATCTCTCCTCGTCGGTGGCTCTGGTCCAGGCGGAGGTCCAACCCAACCAGCGCGTGATGTCGGGCGCGCTTCTGCTGCTGGTGATGAACTTCATCGGCATGGGCGTCGGCCCGACCTTCGTCGGCCTGGCCAGCGACGCCTTCCGCGCCACGCATCCAGAAAACTCGCTGCAGATCGCCCTCTACGCCCTGACGCCGGTCTATCTCGCCGCCATCGGCCTCTTCCTCTGGCTCGCCAGGGTCCTCGGACGCGCGGATCGCATCACGGAGGCCGCCCGATGAAGCCCGCCCACGCTCTTTACGCCCTCTGCGCAGCGCTCTTGACGGCTGCGGTTCCAGCGACCGCCGCCGAGGGCCCGCCCGCGCCCGCCTCCCCCATCGTTACGGTCGCGGAAGGAAAGGTACGCGGCCGCCTGGAGAACGGCATACAGGTCTATCGTGGCCTGCCGTACGCTGCGCCGCCGGTAGGTCAGAACCGCTGGCGGCCGCCGCTTCCGGCGCCACGGCGGACGAGCGTCCTTGACGCCTCGCGCTTCGGGCCAGCCTGCGTTCAGCCGACGCCGAAGATCGTCTCGATCTATTCCCAGGACCTCGGGGCCACCAGCGAGGACTGTCTGACCCTGAACGTCTGGACGCCGCCGACCACGACGGCAAGGACGCCCGTCATCGTCTGGATCCATGGCGGGGCGCTGCTGACGGGGTCTAGCAAGGAGCCTCTCTATGACGGCGCGGCGCTGGCAGCGAGAGGCGTGGTCGTCGTTTCGATCAACTATCGACTGGGGGTGCTGGGCTATCTGGCTCACCCCGAACTCAGCGCAGAATCCCCCCTCGACGTCTCAGGCAACTATGGTCTTCTGGATCAGGTTGCGGCGCTCGGCTGGGTGCAGAGGAATATCGCCTCATTCGGCGGCGATCCGGACAATGTCACGATCGCCGGCGAATCCGCCGGCGGGCTGAGCGTCCTCTATCTGATGGCCTCCCCTCTGACGAAAGGCCTTTTCGACAAGGCGATCGCCCAGAGCGCCTACATGATTTCGACGCCCGTTCTGAAGACGGCCCGCTATGGCGCG
Source organism: Brevundimonas sp. NPDC058933 (assembly GCF_049315965.1). NCBI lineage: Bacteria > Pseudomonadati > Pseudomonadota > Alphaproteobacteria > Caulobacterales > Caulobacteraceae > Brevundimonas > Brevundimonas sp. NPDC058933. The sequence goes on along the minus strand of NZ_JBMOSL010000001.1, from coordinate 2,856 downwards.
CCGGCGGCCGAACAGGCGGGAGCGGCGCTGCACCGCCCGCTTCAGGCGCGGAGCCTTCGCGCTCTGAGAGCCATGGACGCCCAGGTCTTGACCGACGCCGCCGCCGCGGCCGGCTTCTCGCCCTTTGCCGCCGTCGACGGCGTCGTCCTGCCTGATCAGTTGGTCGATGTCTTCGACCGCGGCCAACAGGCTGATGTTCCCATTCTCGCCGGCTTCAACAGCGGCGAGATCCGATCCCTGCGCATGCTGGCCCCGCCAGCGCCCGCACAGGCGTCAGACTATGAGCGTGTCATCCACGCGCGGTACGGGGATCTCGCGGACGCCTTCCTAGCGCTCTACCCCTCCTCGGACATGGAGGAGAGCATCCTGGCGAACACGCGGGACGCGCTCTACGGCTGGACGTCCGAGCGTCTGGTGCGATCCCAGGGCGCGCTCGGCAAGCCCTCCTATCTCTATCTGTTCGACCACAGCTATCCCGCCGCCGAAACCGCTGGCCTGCACGCCTTCCACGCCGCCGAACTACCCTTCATGTTCGGCAATCTCGACCGGACGCCGCCCCGCTGGCCCAGGGTTCCCCAGACGCCGAAGCACGCGACCCTCTCCCAGGCCATGGTTGACTATTGGACCAGCTTCGCCCGCACCGGCACGCCCTCTGCCGCAGGCGCGGCGGCCTGGCCGTCTTTCGGAGAGGCGGGTTCTCAGATGGTGTTTGCGGGCCACCCCCAGGTCCGCCCCCTGCCTCCCGGCATGTTCGCCCTGCACGAGCAGGCCGTTTGTCGGCGAAAGATCGCGGACATGGCGTGGAACTGGAACACTGGCCTCATATCGCCGCAACTAGGGCCCCAGACCCATGGACCGACGTCGCCATGCGATCCTGAAACCTCTAACAGCATAGGGCGAGGACATGGAAAGCCTTGAGCGACTGACTGGCGGCCTCTGGCGGTTCTGGATAACGAGATTGCTCCGCCCCCCGGCCGGTAGGCCCTCAAAACCCGCAAGCGGCGTTGGCGGTGGCGATGGTTGCGGAGTCGTTGTCACGGATCATGCTGAACTGGAGCTGACGGGAATGCCCTGGGGCAATGTCGGGGCCGATAAGACGAAGACCTGGGTTGGGGCTGTGGGTCGCAGGTGAGCCATCCGATAACGACATGCGGGCCTATCGCCGTCGAGCGGGCCCGCGCGGAGGTGGTGCGGGGGAGGGCATCGGGTCGTTCCGGATGAGGTCTCAGAGATGCCGCACGACCGCAAGAATTCCCGGACGGAGAGCTTCACGTTCAGAGAACTCCAAGCGCGCCGGTTGATCGCCGAGGCGGCGGCAACAAGGAAGCAGTTCCGGCGACTTCCAGGAGGTCCTCGCAGGATCGTCCGCCGGATCTCGAGCAATCCATCCGGCGTCGCCCCCGATCGAGCCGATCTGCCCCCTAAATGAAGGGCGGTTCTCAGGGCACCTGTGCAACAGCGTCAGGTCTTCACCTGATTATTGCCCTGCTTCGTCGAGGCCGAACATCCGGCCTCGCTATGGAGGCTGCGGCAATGTCCCTAAGGGTCAAACACCTAGCGACGGCCACGGCCGTCCTGTCCATGTTCGACGCGGCGGTGTGCGGAACGTCGGCCGGCTGGGGTCTGCGGGCCTCGGCGATCTTGCTCTTCCCAAAATAGGATGACGCGGCGTTCGCGAGCGCCGCGCGTGGCGCTCAGATCTGGCCTGCGGCCGCCGCCCGGCAGTTCGTCCCGGTCGCGCTCGGCGCACAAGCTGGAGACGCAGGCCTCGACCTCTAGGACGCCACACCACTCGTCGACAGCCTACGCCAATTTAGACCCGCGCCCGTTGTCCTTCCTTGAACTGTTGCAACCGGATTTATAGCCATGTCCTCGCCGCTTCCTTCCTGGCGGCCCGGCACGACGCGGGACGCAATTCTCGAGTTCCTCGAGGCCGTCACAAACGAGAACGGACCCGACTCCACGCCGCCTGCCGAACGGATCGCGGTCTTTGACAACGACGGCAGTTGTGGTGCGAGCAGCCGGTCCAGGTGCAGGTTCTGTTCTGCCAAGATCGGCTCAGGCAATTGGCTGAGTCTGACCCGGCGTTGCCAGAGCAAGAAGCCTTTCGAGCCCTCCTAGACCACGACATGAAAGCCATTCACGCACTGGGCAAGCAGGGTGTTTTCGAGTTCGCCTTCAAGGTTCATGCAGGCATGAGCGTACCCGTCTTCCAGCAGCAGGCCCGCCAAAGAACGTCGCATCTGCGCCTTCGCTGAGCAACCGCCAGCGCCGATCAGCCTCGCGGCATCGTGATCCGAAGCCCCGCTGTGCCTAGTTTTGCGCGTCAGGCGCTTCCACGAGGCTTCCACGGCGGGATTTTGAGGCGTTGGATTTGGGCAGCAAAAAGCCGCTAGACGATTGATCTAGCGGCTTTTTTGTTTGGGTGCGGGAGCAGGATTTGAACCTGCGACCTTCAGGTTATGAGCCTGACGAGCTACCGGGCTGCTCCATCCCGCGGCAAGGCGGCGTGCGAAGGAAGAATGTGGTTCGAGGCCTGTCCTCAAGTAGTCCGAAGTCCGGTAGGACAAGACTAATGAGAAGACATTTTATGTGTTCGGTAGACCCCGCGGCGACCTACTCTCCCGCGCCTTGAGACGAAGTACCATTGGCTCTGGAGGGCTTAACGACCGAGTTCGGAATGGGATCGGGTGTGGAACCTCCGACATAGCCACGGGGTCAACCGAACACATAAAAATCATCCGGGCTCAAGAAGTGCGAGTGCACGTTAGCCCGAATATAATGAGAAGACATCGTCGCGTTTTGTTATCGGCAAGTAGAACCGAATGAGTTTTGCTGAGAAACGATCAAGCCGAT